>CAJYXJ010000037.1 GCA_913778085.1 uncultured Chryseobacterium sp. | reverse complement strand
TCCCAGTCCTTAAAATCGCTGAGTTTCTTTTTGTACTGCCGCTGGAATTTCCTTCCGTCAAGGCCATACAGATCACCAATGGTTTTGCAGGAAAGGGCGTTAGTATCGGCAGATTTTTTTTAAGAACCCAGCAAAATCCTGAGTCATGCGGGTTCCTTTGGCAATGAGGTTCCAGTCTCGCTGGAGAACTTTACCGGATTTTACATCGGTCCACCGGCGGCGTTTAATATGGAGCTTCACCGACTTTCCGCGCAAGGGAAAATCATCCACCGTGATTTCATCATGGAAGCCTTTGGACTGTAAATGCAGAGATGAGAATTCTTTGGGCACGGTACTTTTTTCTTCAAAGTAAATATGCAGCAGTTTGTCTTTCTCTTCAAAACGGACAATCTCGAAATGGGAAATTAAATATTCGGGAAGCAGTAATTTCAAAAGTTCATTCTCACCAGACATTCAACAAAAATAACACTTTATCTTTTTTCTCCCCAACTTTTGTGCATGATCCAGAATTACCTGTTTTCAGGATCATTTTATGTTACGAGTGGCGTAAGCGATAAACTCAGTGAACAGGAAATAAGTGACATTTATATGTACACCAGAAAACTGGCACAGGAACAAAATCTGGATTATTTACAGGTTTTCCTGAATCTTGAAACAGGCAAAAAACTGTTTTTTATAGACCAATTATGCAAAAGCATGATGAGAGCGGAAAGTATCTTCCCCAACACAATTACTGTACCCTTATGTTCGCTTCGGAATATCAAGACAAAGTATTCTTATGTTCTAATGATTCGAAAATTATTGATCCTTTTGTTTTTGCAAAAGGATTTTTTAAAACTAAAATGCTGTTGAAAAATACATTCCAATCCGTATAAGTTCCTCTTAACCAAAATAAAAACAAAAAATTATGAGTAGCAAAAAATTTCATTTTGTTAAGTATGAATTCGGAACGGTAGAAGCTGAAAATGGGAAAGATGCATCTGCGTTTATTGGCAATCCTTTTATACCCAAAGAAAGTATGGTGCTGGTTCTTGTTTCAAGAAAGTCGGAACTCCCGTATTTCCGAATCTGAAACATGAAGAAATTGTTGAAAGGATTTCAAATCTTGAAACTGCAATTATCTGGAAGGAATCTGATTTTGAATTTCAAGCCCGAAAACTCGAAGCAAGGGAAGGAAAAGCTTTATTTGACAGAAAGAAATTCATTCCTGCTTTGTACGAAATGATTAAAATCATGATCCTGTAGAAGGTATTTCTATTTCTACCATTGAAAAGTATCTTCTTACTTTTTGTAAAATGAATAGTTGAATCTAAAAAAAAACAAACTTCGCTTGGTTTTGACCAGCGGAGTTTTTGAAAAAAAATAAACTTCTTTTATGTTTGTCCTGAGCAATACAAAATTCCAAGATATTGTCAATCTTATTCTGAAAACCGAACTTGCTTTCAGCAGGTAAAAAGATGAGATAAACCTTGCTGTATATACACGTATTGCTTTCAATGGGAAGAAAACGAAAGTAATCAATTGTAATGTTTCATCGCCATTAAACCTACAAGATATACGGTATTATGTTTTGTGATATACAAAAAGCAGATACGTCATGCCTGCTTTTTTGTTTGAATTCTATTAGATATGAAAGACAGAATACATCAATTCCATTATAAATAAAGCAACAGCCAAAACTAATTCGATCATATAATATGCTTTTATTTTAAAGTTATAAAATATTAATTTTTAAATTAATCTATTTTTTAGGTTTGATATCCTAACAATTTTCTCATCTGGTAGAAAAAGCGTTCGATTAACCTCAAATCCTGAGTGACAATTTCTGCATTACCTTTCAGTTCCTTATCGAAAGTAAGATTTTTATTGTAAGAAGTTTTCAATCCTTTTGGGAGAAGCACATCTACATAATAATTTCCCTTATCATCGGGAGCAATAGAAATATTCTGAACCTTTCCTTCTATAATCCCATATTCCTGATAACGGTAATTGTCGAGTTTAATCAAAACCTTTTCACCTGAAGCAATCTTACCTGAGTTGGTAGCCGGAACCTGCATTCTTCCTACTAATGCTTCTTTGTTTTTAGGTAAAATAGATAAAATAAGATCACCCGCTTTTATGAACTGATTCTCCCCAAAAAACTGTTGAAAACTAGCCACACCATCGGTATTGGAAACCACCAGATAGCTCTGTTCCCACTGCTTCAACGATTTTCTTAATTGTTCAAATAATTGTAAGGTTTGAGAAGAATACGTAATCCTATCTTTTTCTGTACTGATGGACGCTCCGCTTTTGGTCTTGTTTAAATTGGAAATTCCTTCTTCTATTTGAGATAATGAAATGTTCAGGTTTTGAAGGTTTTGCTGTGCCTGAAGATATTTTATTTTTTCGTTTTCCAGTTCTACGGACGCAATTACACCTTGATTAAACAATTCCTGTGAACGCTGATAATTTTTCTTGGTTAGCTCATATTTAGCCTGCTCAAGACTTTTCTGTTGTCTTAGTGTTGCTATACGGCTTCTATACTCAGAGATACTTTGATTGGCTGCTAAATTTTCCGGAGCGTAAGGCTGTAATCTTGTGAATAAAGCTTCATCCTGAAAGGCTTTGGCGAATTGGTTATAGTCTCCCTGCAATTCTCCTAATTTAAATCGCGAAGCGTCATGCAATGGAAAGGAGCGTAGCTGATCCGGAGTAATGGAATCCATCAGCTTTTTTAATTCTAAAACATCTTTATAATCAGCGGTGGATTGCATGATCATCAATACCTGATCTTTTTTAACTTCCTGATGGTTTTTAATAAAGATTTTTTCGATTTTAGAATTGATGGTAGCCTGTAATTTCTCAGTAGGATTCTGGGAAGTGACCACAATAGGAGCCGGAACAAATTCAGGATACTTAATAATGTAGCTCATTATTAAAATAAGCACTAAAATCAAAAATATAATGGTATTTCCCCACCGGATCATCCAATGAGGAGGCTGGGTAAGAATATCCTAAACACTTTCTGAGCGAAGCTCAATATTATCTAAAATGTCTTTTTCTGCCATTACGTATACCTTAATTTCCAAGTTCTAACTGGTTCTTCACCAATCGGTAATATTCTCCTCTCAGAGCAACCAATTCCGCATGATTCCCTTCCTCTACTACTTTTCCTTTATCCAAAACAATGATTTTATCGGCGTGTTTTACGGTGGAAAGCCTGTGGGCGATCACAACTGCTGTTTTTCCTTTGAAGAACTGCTCAAGATTTTCCATGATCACTTTCTCATTATTTGCATCCAGTGCAGATGTGGCTTCATCAAAAAGGATATAGTCAGGCGATTTATAAACCGCTCTTGCAATGAAAAGTCTCTGCTTTTGCCCGCCGCTCACTCCCAAACCTTCATTTCCGATTTTTGTGTTATAGCTTAAAGGTAACTCTTCTATGAAATTTTTAATGTTGGCGATTTCTACGGATCTCCTTAATTTTTGCTTATCTACATAATCTTCGCCAATAGCAATATTATTGGCAATGGTATCATTAAAAACATAACCTTCCTGCATCACAACACCACACTGATCTCTCCAGAATCTCGGAGAAATATTTTTCATCTGAGTATTCCCGATTTTTATTTCCCCTTCATTGGGCTCATAAAATTTCATTAACAGTTTTAGCAATGTAGTTTTACCGCTTCCGCTGGCTCCAACGATGGCAGTTATTTTTTGGTACGGGATATTTAAGCTCAGATTTTCAAAAACAAACTGGTCTGAACCAATATATCTGAAAGACATATTGTTGATTTCAATATCTTTCTGAGGAATCTCATTAGCGTATTGTTCGTTTTTATTTTCTTCGTCTTCTTTTTCATGAATTTCGCCCAATCTTTCTAGAGAAATTTTGGCATCCTGAGTTTGTTTAATAAAATCAATTAATTGTAAAAGAGGATTGTTCAGCTGCCCAATAATATATTGAACCGACAACATCATTCCTAAAGTAAGATTTCCTTCCAAAACCAATTTAGCAGAAAGAAAACTCACCAGAATATCTTTCATCTGGTTGATAAAATTTCCACCAACAGACTGCCATTGCTCAAGAGACAGAGATTTTATTCTCAGTTTGAATAATTTTACCTGTAAAAACTCCCAATCCCAGCGTTTTTGCTTTTCGGCATTATGCATTTTAATTTCCTGCATTCCGTTGATCAGTTCAATCACCTTGCTTTGTTCCTGTGAAACCTGAGAGAACCTTTTGTAGTCAAGTTCTTTTCTTTTGTTGAGGAAAAATGTAATCCATCCGACATACAAAACCGCTCCAACCAAATAGACAACAAACAGCTTGTAATCATAAAACAGCAAAACGATGCTGAAAATGATCAGGTTGACTAACGAAAATAAGGTATTGAGCGATGAGTTGGTGAGAAGCTGTTCTATCCTGTGATGATCGTTAATTCTCTGCATGATATCCCCGGTCATTCTCGTATCAAAGAAACTGATCGGAAGTTTCATCAGTTTGATAAAAAAATCGGAGATAATAGAAATATTAATTCTAGTAGAAAGATGCAGTAAAATCCAGCTTCGGATCACTTCAATTCCCATTCTGCCTACAAAAACCATCACCTGTGCAAGAAGTACAAGATAAATAAAATTTATGTCCTGATTCTGAATACCGACATCCACAATACTCTGGGTAAGAAAAGGCAAAATAAGGGATAGTAAACTTCCTGCCAATAAACCGACCGCTAACTGAACAATTAGCGATTGGTATTTCAGCAGATATTTTGACAGAAAAGAAAAACTTGCTTTGCTTTCCTCATTTTCAAAATCGCTTTTAAAAAATGTTGGAGTGGTTTCTAGTAGTAGGACAATGCCTTCTTCGGTATTTTCATTAGCGTTTTCACCAATCCAGAATTTGATAAACTCTTCTTTGGAATAGGTGATTAAGCCGTAGCTGGGGTCAGAAATATAGACTATTCCTGATTTATCAATTTTATAAACAACAACAAAATGATTTTTATTCCAATGAACCATACATGGTAATGGAACGTCTTCTTGTAAGATTTTGAAGTTTATTCTAACCCCTAAACTTTTTAAACCCATGTTTTCAGCCGCATTACTAAGCCCTAACATAGAACTTCCTTCTCTGGTAGTTTCTGTGAGGCTACGGATTTGTTCCAAAGGAATGGTTTTACCATAATGTTTGGCAACTATTCTCAAACAAGTGGGACCGCAATCTTTGGCGTCGGGTTGTTTATAAAACGGGAACTTTGTCAAAATGAATCTATTTGAAAGTTATTTTATTATACATAAGAAATCATATTGCATTTTCTTTTACAGATTCAAAATCGTGACAAGAATTAACTTTATACCATTTCTCATTGGAATAATGAATATCTGTATTGGAAAAACAGCAATATCGAAATTTACAAAATTTACATTTTTCAATTAAATCATTACTAACCTCCCATTTTTTTTGAAATTCAGGACTTCTAAATACCTGGCTTATTGAAGTTGAAGTATCCGATAGATTTCCAAAATGCTCTTGATGATTTATATAATTTCTGATATAACCAAATTCATCAATACAAATTTTACGATTAAGAGCAATGTTATATTTCTTTGATTCCATAAAACTCTTCAAAGTAAAAGTGAAATTTGAACGAACAAATTTTTCAGTCCAATTTAACTCTTCATCTTTTATTCTTTTTATTAATACATAATTCTTATTTTCTTCTGTTTTAAATTCCATAGAACCTAAAAAAGTTACAGAAGTAATTCTAATATTGTGGTTGAAAAAGTCCGTAGAAAATATATTCTCAAAAGAGTTTGGAACAACAACATCAATACATCTTAAAAAAGAATTTGTTGTAGCATTAAAAATATTTAAAATTTCCTCTGTTGTTATATCACTATCGGATTTAATGGAAAGCATCAACATTTGACATCCTAATTGATTAAGTTCATTTATTACTTTAATATAATCATAATTAGTAGAAGTACCTATTTCTAAAATAGCTGAATAGCATTCATTCTCAAAATATATATCTTCGCTAATTTTAGGAAAATTTGTGGGACTGTCAGTTAAAAAACATATTTCCTCAATAAGGAAATAATCAATTATATTAATTATGTCATTTCCAAATTTTGATATTAGAAAATCAATCCTTATTCCATCAATTTCTTTTAGTAAATTATATGCAGTTTGACTTATAGAAAGGAGTTTTTGTCTTGATAAATCATATATTAAATAGCCATTATCTCCATCAACTAAATAACAGTCTGTAAAAACTCTTAAATATTTATTTTCATTCATAATTCAAAATTACTGTCGTATTTTGTTTATAGTATTCTCTGACTACATATTGATTAGTATTTATCAATGAGTTTCGAGCTAAAAAAATTTTCCTAGTGTTATTATCATCTGAATATTCAAATGAATCAATTAAAATATTATTAAGGGATAACTTTTCAAGTGAAATTTCCGAATTAAGAAGTTTTTTCTTCACTGGTTAAATATTTATATATGTGATACTCTATTGTAATCTTCCCCAAAAACCGAAACGAATATAAATATAGTTTTAAATTTGGGAAAGATGAAACAAAGCAAATTTACAGAGGTTCAGATTGTTAAAATCTTATCTGAACAAAATCAGGGGAAAACGG
>CAJYXJ010000036.1 GCA_913778085.1 uncultured Chryseobacterium sp. | reverse complement strand
CGCTTTAGCCCATAATTTAAGAAAGAAGGTTGCATGATGATGACAACTTTTTCTTTTCCAAAGAATGCCGGAATTTAATGAATATAAAAATCCGCCTCACTTGGTGGTTGTGAGACGGATTCTATTTATAGCTAATTTTAGTTATAGATCTAAATCGGTTTTTTGTAAAGGCTCCTGTTCGGCTTTGAACGTTTCGCCGTAGCCAACCTTATGAAGTTTACTGTTTCTGAGACTGTAGGTAAAGTAAATCACTACCCCCAAAACCAGCCAGCCCATGGACAGATATTTTGCTTCGTGGCTCAGGTTCCAGATCAGATAAAGGTTGATGCAGATTCCCAATGTTGCGATTACGGGTAAAGCCGGAACTTTAAAGGTTCTGGTCATATTCGGTTCTTTCTTTCTTAGGATCCAAACCGCTACACACACCATGGTAAACGCGAATAAAGTACCAAAGCTCGTCATATCCGCGAGTTTGCTGATTGGTGTGAAAGCCGCTACCGTTGCAATAACGATTCCAAGAAGCATTAAGCTTTTTGCCGGTGTTTTTCTTACAGGATGCACATCACTGAACATTTTAGGGATAAGACCGTCTTTGGACATTCCTAAGAAAATCCTCGACTGCCCCATAATCATTACCATTAATACGGATACCAGACCTACGGTGGCAGCAATCGTAATAATGTATCCTGCCCAACCCTGCCCTGCGATTTCAAATGCATACGCTACAGGAGCCTTGATCGCATCAGGATATTTACCTTGCGGATTAAAGTCCGAATAATGCATCATTCCTGTAAGTACAAGAGAAACCAGGATATATAAACCGGTACATACCAAAAGGGAAACAATGATCGCAAACGGAACATCTTTTTTTGGGTTGATGGCTTCACCAGCTTGCGTAGAAACGGCATCGAAACCTACATACGCGAAGAAAATAGCCGCTGCTCCGGAAATAATTCCCTGGATGCCGTAGGCTTCCTTCATATTTTCTCCTTCCTGAACCATTTTTGCGGCAGGAATAAAAGGATTCCAGTTGTCTGTATTAATAAAGAATACCCCTGCAATAATCACAAAAAGAACAGCTGAAACCTTCATGATAACGATCAGGTTGTTTGCCTTCGCCGCTTCTTTGGTTCCTTTAATAAGAATGGAAATTACAAAAAGTACGATAAGGAAAGCGGGTAAGTTCATAGAAAACCCTTCACCGGTATAACTTGCCGGATCTGAAGTAAGGTAATCCGGAAGATGAAGACCGAACATTTTGAGCAGTTTATTGAAATATCCGGACCACGAAACGGCTACCGTCATAGAACCCATTGCATATTCCAAGATAAGCCCCCAACCGATGATCCAGGCAAAAATCTCACCCACGGTTCCATAGGCATAAGCATAGGCCGACCCTTCTACTGGAAGGATTGATGCAAATTCCGAGTAACATAATGCTGCAAATACACAGGCAATTCCGGCAATAACGAAGGAAAGGGCCAAAGCAGGTCCTGCGTGGTAATACGCTCCGGTACCTGTAAGCACGAAAATTCCCCCTCCGATAATAGCTCCGATTCCGATAGCTGTAAGGCTCCATTTACCGAGTACTCTTTTGAGCTGACTGCTTTTCATATCATTCTCAAAAGCACTCATCGGTTTTTTGGTCCAAATTTTAGACATATTTTATTATTTATTAAAGATTTACGAAAATATAAAAAATTTATAAACATTAACGTTTATTAATAAACTTTCGACGTTAATTTTAAATATTCATAATTTAAAATTCTGATTTTCATTTTGTTTACCTCATTTCCGATTGTCTTATTTTTTACTTATTTTTAACCTCATGAATCTATACGATCTCTTCGTAAAACCCTATGAAACCTACACGACCCTACAGATCGTCCTGGAATCTACCGCTACCGTCTTCGGAATTTTAAGTGTCTATTTTTCCATTAAAAAAAATATCTGGGTTTATCCCACAGGCATTATTTCCACTTTAATTTATGTCTATATCCTTTTTAATTTCGGACTGCTGGGTGACTGTATGATCAATGTATACTACACGGCAATGAGTATTTACGGATGGATTCTTTGGGGAAAGAGCTCTGAGGACAATATTCATGTAGAAGTAAACTGGGCTTCACGAAAAGAATGGCTGTACGGGATTTTACTTTTTGCCTTAAGTTTAATCTTAGTAACAGGAGTGTATTACTACAAGCCTTATATAGATAACAGGTTTTCGATGGAAGGGGCGCAGCTTGGGCTTTATCATCTCGACTGGGGAAACTGGCTTGACGTCTTTACCACGTCCATATTTTTGGTAGGGATGTGGTTTATGGCGAAAAGACGCATTGAAAACTGGATATTCTGGATTATCGGAGACTTTATCTGCATTCCGATGATGATTTATAAGGAGCTGGGAATCACTTCGGTTCAATATTTGGTATTTACCATTATGGCGGTCCAGGGATACGCCGTGTGGAAAAAAAGTTATAAGAAAAAAAGTTTTAGAAGTCATGAAAAATTTATTTAAAATAGCATTTAGTGTCATTACACTTACAAGTTTAGCATCCTGCTCCATCTATTCGGATCCTTATGCAAATAATTACGGAGATCCGTATTATGATAACGGCTACTATTACGCGCCGCAGGGATATTACGGAAACGGAGGATATTGGGGCGATGACGGTTATTATTACCGAAACAATTATAATTACTACTATGATAACGGTATGCCTTACTATTATCAGAATTATAACAACTCAAGAAGAAAGGTCTATGTCGAAAGAAGATCAGGAGCCAACGGCACAACTTCTGCAAGGCCGAACAATGGTTTCAGAGGCGGTGTAAACGACGGAAGTTCCAATAATAACGGAAGCTTCAGACAAAGCAGTCCGAACACCGGTCAAAGACAGAATAACGGATTCAGAAATCAGCAGAATACGGCGCCAAGACCTCAAAATAACAGCAATGGTGGTTTTAGAAATAATTCCAACAGCAATTATAACAATAATAATAACTCGAATAGCGGCGGATTCAGAAACAGTTCGCCTCAGCCACAGCAGCCCTCACCGCAACCGCAAAGAGGCAACAACAGCAACAGCGGCGGATTCAGATAAAAAACCAATTTAAATAAAGAAACGAACACCTGACACTGTTCGTTTTTGTTTTTAATATAGTAATTTTGCAGGTCTGATTATTAAACTTGTTTTAAGACAATTATCATATATTAAAGCCAAATGGTAACCGGAGAGCAAAGGTGAGATTTCAGAACTTCTGAATTGATCTTTTAAAAAGGCTTCAGTAGTTAGTAGTATGAAATATGATTTTGGAAATTATGATTACGTAACACTTGCAGTTATATAATTTTAGAGGATTTTCGGAAGGTTTTTAAAAGATCCTCCGATATTTATTCCTATTTGAGATTTTTACAGGCCAATCTTCAGAACTTCTTTAATAATTTAATTAAATATTAAAATATCAGGATAAAAATTATGGAATTTTATAAGTATCAGGGTACGGGAAATGACTTTGTGATGATCGATAACCGTTCCGGTGAATGGGACGGCCTGTCGATTGAAAATATTCAGAAGCTCTGCAACCGCCGTTTCGGGATCGGTGCGGACGGCCTTATTAAAATCAATACTGCGGAAGGATATGATTTTGAAGTGGATTATTACAATTCCGACGGATCGAAAAGTTTCTGCGGAAACGGAGCCCGCTGTTCCGTAGCCTTTGCTTTTTTCCTGGACATCTTCGAAGGCAAATGCATCTTTACAGCCATTGATGGTGAACACGAAGCCGAAATCCACAGCGGGATTGTCAAATTAAAAATGGGAAATGTCCAAACGATTTTCAACGACGGAGACGATAAGGTAACGGATACAGGGTCGCCACACTATGTAAAATATGTGCAGGATCTCGTCAACTACAATGTTTTTGCAGAAGGAAACAACATCCGGAACTCTGAAAATTACAAGGAGAAGGGGATCAATGTAAACTTTGTGGAAAAAATTACCGACGATGAGATCTTCGTAAGAACGTATGAACGAGGCGTTGAGGATGAAACCTACAGCTGCGGTACCGGCGTTACGGCTTCGGCTTTAACCTTTCTTCAGAATAACGATCTAATTTCCGTAAAAGTTAAGACTTTAGGCGGAAATCTGAAAGTGTATGCCCAAAAAAACGGCAACGCTTTTGATAATATATGGCTTGAAGGTCCTGCAAAACAGGTTTTCAAAGGAAAGATCGACCTTAATTAAACAAAACTTTTATTAATCAGCATTACATGAAAAAAGCTATTCTCATTGTCATCCTGCTCGTTCTGGCAGTAGGCGGATTTTTTGGATTTAGATTTTATAAAAAATATTACGGAAACAATATTGAAAAAGACGGATACGTTCTGATCCCGCACAACGCCAGCTTTAAGCAGATCCTGGATTCTGCGGCCCAGTTTGTCGGCAACAAAGAATCTTTTGAAGCGGTAGCCCAAGAGAAAGAATTGGCGCAGAATTTCAAAGCTGGACGTTATCATTTTCAGAAAGGTTTGGGAAATACCCACCTGGTAAATATGATCAAAGCCGGAAACCAGAGCGAGAACAGTTTCAGGATCGGAGATTTCGGGGATGTTTATCAAATGATCGGCCGGGTGACCAAAAAGACGGAGCAGGATTCTCTTCAATTTGTAAATGATCTTAATAAGATTGCTGCCGAAAAAGGGTATAATAATGCAGAAGACCTGAAGAAATATTTTTTTATCGATACCTATAATTTTTTCTGGACGGTAACGCCGCAGGAATTCTTTAAAAAGTTCGATGACCAGTACAAAGACTTTTGGAACAGCGAAAGAAAAGCACAGGAACAGCAATCCGGCTTAACGAGAGACCAGATCTATGCGCTGGCCTCTATCGTTTATAAAGAGTCCGGCGGCAAGAAAGATGAAATGCGGACCATTGCCGGGCTGTACCTCAACCGTTACCGAAAAGGGATGAAACTGCAGTCCGACCCGACCGTTATTTATGCCATTAATAAACAAACGAATTTTAAGCAGCAGATCAAAAGGGTTTTTTACAAACATTTATCTACACCTTCTCCTTATAATACCTACGCCAACAAAGGCATTCCTCCGGGCCCTATCTGCGTGGTGGACAAAAATTCGGTAGATGCGGTATTGAATGCTGAAAAGAACGATTATATTTTTATGTGTGCCGATCCTGCAAGATTCGGATACCACAAATTCACAGCAAGTGCCGAGCAGCATGCGATTAACGCAAAGGCTTATCAGGAATGGCTGAATTCAAAAAATATAAAATAAAAACATATTAACTTTTTTTTAACAATTTAACAATTAACGAATCATTGTTTTTAACGACACATACACTATAAATAATAAATTATACTTGATATTGTGAAGTTGGCAGTATTGAAAACTTCTCAATATAAACGAAATCTTTCACGATTTTACACAAAAATACCCTTATGAATCAGACGGAAATCATTAACATTTTTACAAAGAAAACCTTAGGGCTTACTTTTGTACTTTCGGCAGCAGCATTCGCTTTTGCACAGGAGAAGGTCGGTATTTCAGGATCGGTGGTCAGCAAGAGCAATCAGCCGGTTCCCTATGCTTCGGTTACATTCAGTAACAAAGCCAACAAATTATTCAGTGATGCTGCGCTTACCGATGAGAAAGGACAGTATAAGCTTGATCTTGCTCCAGGTAATTATGATATTACCATTGAGGCTATCGATTACCAGAAAAATGTCATTAATAAGCAGATTACATCAGCCGGAAACATCGGTGCCTTTTCTATCGATCCGGAAAAAAGTGCTACCAATCTGAAAACAGCGGATATTCAAGGTGTTGTAATCACGGCCCCTTCCACAAAGCCTTATAAAGTGGAGCTGGACAAAAGAACCTATGATCCATCGCAGGATATCGTAAGCAAAGGAGGAAACCTTCAGGATGTACTTCAAAATGTACCTTCGGTTTCCGTAGAGACCGACGGAACGGTTTCTATGAGGGGAAGTTCCAATGTGAAATTTTTAATTAATGGTAAGCCGTCCGCTCTCTTGGGTATCGACGATGGTGCGAATGCGTTACAAAGTATTCCTGCAGACCAGATTGAGAGAATTGAAGTGATTACCAATCCTTCATCCAAATTTGAAGCAAGCGGAACAGCCGGTATTTTAAATATTATTTTAAAGAAGAGCAAGAAAACAGGGTTTAACGGAAGTGTCTTGGGTACTTTAGGCTATTTGCCACAAACCAATTTAAATACAAACTTAAGCTGGAGAAAAGGGAAATTCACGTGGTTTCTTAACGGCGGCGGCGGATACAGAGAATCTAAGAATACCCAGAGAAACAGTGCATATTTATCTACCGGAGATTTTAGAGAAACAAATAATGAATCTATTTCCAAAAGTAAAAACGATAACTATAATGCAACCGGAGGTCTTGTTGTAGATCTTACAGACAAAACGTCGATTAATGCATCAGGAACCGTAAGAACTTTTGACGGAACCAATACCGGAAATATCGATTATACGAACTATGCCTTCAACAATGCCATCACGACAAGAAACAGAACAAGTTTAGGCACAAATAACAATCTGGCTTTTCAGGGAGATTTTGGTATTGACCATAAATTTAATGACAAAGGACAAAACCTATCCCTTTCATTAAGCTTACAAAGTAACCGTTCGAACAACGGAAGCTATATTAATCAGACCCAAAATAATCTTTTTGATCTTCAGAACCTTATCGATCAGAAAACCAAAAACAAAACTTTAATCGGTAAAGCCGACTATGAGCTTCCTATCGGAGAGAATTCAAAGTTGGAAGCAGGCTACAGAATCGATGTGAATAACAATAATTACCAGAACCTGGTAAGACAAAAGACATCTACCCTGCCATTTATGCTTTATCTTGATGATTATACGTACAATGCCAAATATGAAGAAATGTTCAATGCCGGTTACGTACAGTTTAAGAGTAAAATCGGCAATCTCGGATATCAGTTAGGTTTAAGAAATGAATATTCTACTATTGATATTAATTACATGAACTTAGCGGGGGATGCGCAGAAAACCAAAAAGAATTACAACAATCTCTTCCCAAGTGTCTTTTTAAGTTATGAGATTGCGAAAGACAACCAGTTCTTACTGAACTATTCAAGAAGAATCGACAGACCGCGGTCCTTTTTCCTGATTCCTAATCCAAGCTACAGCGACAATCAGAATATTTTTGACGGGAATATAGACCTTAACCCTTCTTATGTAGATTCTTACGAATTCGGATACAGCATATCCAAGAGTAAGTTTACCATTAATCCGACTTTATATTTCAGACATCAGTCTGATGATGTAAAAATTGTAACCTATAACAAGCAGGAACTCATCAATAATGTACCAACTACCGTTTTCCATACCAAGCCGGTAAATATTGGAAGTGACGATCGATTCGGTCTTGACCTCAACTTCAACTGGGATACAACGAAGTGGCTGAAGTTCCTTGGAAATGTAGATGTTTTCGGATACAATACCAAAGGTACTTTCTTTGATCCTGCACTTATAAGTGAGCCTCTTTCCTTTGAAGGAAGCGGTGTTTCAGTAAGAGCCAGACTTACTTCTACGATTAAGATCGATAAAACTTTTAATATTCAGCTTCAGGGCTTTTACAGAGGAGGACAGAAAACACAGAGTGTGGACAGAAAAGATATGTATGCTCTGAATTTCGGAGCTTCCAAAACCATCTGGAAGGGTGACGGAACCCTATCTTTCAATATTCAGGATATTTTCAATACGAGAGCAATGCAGTCAACTTTTTACGGGCCTGGATTTACAAGAGATTCTTATATGCAGTGGCAGCCAAGGCAATTTGCTGTTTCTCTGACGTATAGATTCAAACAAGGCAATGAAAAGGTAGATCAGCCTAAACGTAAAAAAGACATCAACTCCAATGCAACCGGAGACGATCAGCAAGGTGGCCCTATGTAATCAGGTTCTCCGTACCAAAAAAAATCCCGAAATTGCTTTCGGGATTTTTTATTTTTCAGCTTCTGCTGCTTCTAATTTTGCCAGCTTTGCCAATTCTGCTTCATAGATTCTCTTTCTCAGATCGCTGGAAGAAAACCGGTGGTCTCTTTTGTTATAAAAGATTTCGATTCCTTTTTCTTCACAATACTTTTTCCCTGTAAAGTCCCTGTCCAGGTAATCATCTCCGATGATCCTTACATCGATCACAAAAGATTTCAGAATATCCAGAAGATCTTCTTCCGTATAATACGGAATAATTTCGTCTACTGCATCCACCGCCTTCAGCTGGATATATCTTTCTACAATGGTTTGGGTAGGTTTATTCTTGGTCGGACGATCGTGTGACGGATCTATCTGTAAGCCTACGATAAGGTAATCACAAACCGTTTTGGCCTCTTCCAGCATTTTTATATGCCCTGCATGAAGCAGATCGAAAGAAGAAAACGTAATACCTATTCTTTCTGTTTTCATATCTAAATTTTTTATATCTAAAGTTTTAAATGGTTCTCGTATCCAAATATTTCTGCCATTCCCATACCGTTCTTAAAGCTTCTTCCAGAGGAGTGTCCGATTTCCACTGAAGCTCCCGTTGTGCTTTGTCTACGTTGGCATAGGCAATGGTAATATCCCCTTCTCTCCTGTCGCAAATCTGGTAAGGCACCTTTACATCATTAGCCGTTTCGAAAGCCTTTACCACTTCTAAAACCGAAGATCCTTTTCCGGTTCCGAGATTGAAAATATTAATTGTCGCAACATCGGATTCATCTTCCATCAGTTTCTTTAAAGCCGCTACATGTGCTTTCGCAAGATCTACAACATAAATATAGTCACGGACGGCCGTTCCGTCCTCCGTAGGATAATCATTCCCCCAGATGTTGAGTTTTTCCCGGATTCCTGCCGCCGTTTGCATAACGTAAGGTACTAAATTATTTGGAATTCCAATCGGTAATTCTCCAATTTTTGCCGAGGGATGCGCACCTATAGGATTGAAATATCTCAACAGGGAAATCTTCCTGTGGTAGGCTTTGGCAAAATCCGTCAGTATCTCTTCACCCATCTGTTTTGTTTTACCATATACACTTTCAGGCATTTTCAGCGGCGTATTTTCATCAATCGGCATCTGGTCTGCCTGCCCGTATACCGTACATGATGAACTGAAAATAAAATTGGAAATCCCCCTTTCTTTGAATTCCTGAAGAATATTGATCAAAGAAAACAGGTTATTCTCATAATAATCTACCGGTTTCAGCTGGCTTTCCCCTACTGCTTTGGATGCCGCAAAATTGATGCAGCCTTCAATCGGATGGGCATCGAAAACCTGGGTCAGAAGCTCCTTTCTTTTCAGGTCAAAAGGATAAAAAACAGGTTTTTTTCCTGTAATTTCCTCGATATTTTTTAAAATGAATTTTTCAGAGTTGGATAGATCGTCAACAATCACAACCTCGTAGTTGTTATTTAAAAGTTCCACCACCGTATGGGAGCCGATATATCCGAGACCTCCCGTTACCAATATTGCCATTTTTTATAGTTTATAATTTTTCAAAGTTGAAAATCTTTGAAAAGTTCTCGTTTAACCCTCTTTTGTGACATTCAACAAAATTTTCATGACCTCCGAACAATTCAATCACCTTATTACGCTGAATATTGGTTCTCGTATTAGAAATCACCGCAAGATAAGATGAAAATTTATAATTCTGAAAATTTTCCGGATTTTGATGGGTGTAAATAATCAGATTTCTCGGATCTTCTTCAGAATCAATAGGTATTCTTTTGAATGGCGATTCAAAAATCGGTCCGCTGATGTATTTTAGATTTAATGTAATGATTTATTCCCCGGTCTGTCCTATATTTTCTATCTCATCAGTTTCTTTAGACTGTTTTATCCTGTAGAGATTTACAATAATCAGGATCAAAGTCTGTGCAATCAGAAGTTTAAAATAAATATTTGCAAATGCCCGCGTTCCAATATTTAAAAATTCTATCAATAAATAGAACCCTGTAAGGATCATATAGAAGACAAGACTTAAATTCAGAAATAAGACAGCCTTGTCATATTTTTCTACCAGATTGATGAATGCAAATGAGCTGAAAATAATCGAACAACAAACCAATACTAGTTTTAAGAGACTAAAATCCTGAAAAAGCTGCAGGATATTGAATGATGACGTCAGAAAAAGCAGCAGACTTGTAATGATTGCCAAACAATATACAGATCTGTATTTAAATATTTTATTTTTCATTGTTTGTGTTTAAAAAACTTTGAAGATTTTCAGCTTTGACAAAGGGTTATGAAAAATTACATTTTACCGATTTCATCAAGTTCAGATGCATTAAAACGAAATCGATATTTGTTATTGAAGTATATTAATAAAGAAAATATTGCAATTAAAACGGTAGCTATAATAATAAAAATATATTTACTAATGAGATCATTGTATTTCGAATAATGACTACCAAAATCGATGATGTTCAATACGATTGCAAAAGAATATAATATATTAAGATAAACAATAGCTTTTTTAGTTTTTAACAAAAGTACGAGTAATGAACTTATGTAAATGATAAAATAGCATACATATAATATTAAGTCCTTTCGCTCGTCATCTCCCGCAATAAAAAAATAGAGGCTTAGAACCGTAATCAAAAAGAAAATACTGCTAACAGAAAGGTTAGCAGTATATAATTTTTTACTATTAAATATAATTCTTTTCATTATTTCATAAATTCCAGCACGGCATCCGCAATATACTTCAGCTGCTCTTCGTCCAGTTCCGTATGCATCGGAAGGGAGATTACCTGATCCAGCAATTTATCCGTATTTGCAAAATCAGCGTCGTTGCTCTCCTGGAAATAAGCCTTTTGCTTTCTCAGAGCTACAGGGTAATAGATCATGGCCGGAATGTCTTTCTCAGTCAGGAATTTCTGTAATTCATTACGTTTACCGTTGAGGATTCTTAAGGTATACTGATGGAATACATGGGTAGAATAGTCCGCTCTTTTCGGTGTTAAAATATGTTCGTGGCCGGCAAAAGCTTCATCATAATAATCGGCAGCTCTTCCTCTGGCTTCGTTGTAATTGTCCAGATGCGGAAGTTTTTTTCTTAGAATGGCCGCCTGAACACTGTCCAGTCTGGAATTTACTCCAACTTCATCATGGTAATATCTTTCGTACATTCCATGATTTACGATTCCCCTCAAGCGATGTGCCAGTTCATCATTATTGGTAAAAATGGCTCCTCCGTCCCCATAGCAGCCTAAATTTTTAGAAGGGAAGAAAGAAGTGGTCCCAACCGTGGACATGGTTCCGCCTTTTTTTACGGTTCCGTCCGAGAATGTAAATTCCGAACCGATGGCCTGGGCGTTGTCTTCAATTACATATAAATGATGCTCTTCGGCAATTTTTAAAATCTCTTCCATATTGGCACATTGTCCGAAAATATGTACCGGAATAATGGCTTTGGTTCTTGGAGTAATCGCATTTCTGATCGCCTCCGTTGAAATTGTATACGTATCGTAATCCACATCCACCAAAACCGATTTAAGTTTAAGCAAATGAATTACTTCTACGGTTGCAGCAAAAGTAAAATCTGCAGTAATCACCTCATCGCCTTCTTTTAAATCCAATGCCATCAGAGCGATCTGAAGGGCATCGGTACCGTTTCCGCACGGAATGACGTGTTTTACATCCAAATAAGACTCCAATTCGTTCTGGAATGACTTTACCTCAGGGCCATTAATGAAAGCCGCTGAATCCATTACATTTAAAACTGCATTATCCACATCATTTTTTATCTTGTAATACTGACTTTGTAAGTCAACCATTTGGATCTTTTTCATAAAAAAATATTTCTGTAAAAATAAGGAATTTAAAATCCTATCAAAAATTTTATTGATTTTGTTTTATCTTTATAGAAAATAAATACATGAAAAAAACTTTAGTCTTTTGTCTCTTAGCAGGTTATTCTGTTAGTTTCGCACAGACATCGCTCGTTTTTGTATTTTTTAAAGATAAGCCGAACAAGGCTGCCTTTTATGCCAATCCGCTGTCTGAGCTCTCCCAGAAATCCCTTAATCGCAGGACATCAATGGGCATTGCCCTCAACGATCAGGATGCTCCTATTGAACAAACCTATATCAACAATATCCAGAGCTTAGGATTTACCGTAACGGACTATTCCAAATGGCTGAACGGGGTGGCCGTTAATGCAACCGCTGCCCAGATTACAACGCTTCAGGCACAAAACTACGTCCTATCGGTGGAAAGCTTTGCCAGAAATGCTTCCGGCGGAACAAAAATTGCCTATCACGACAAATGGCAGAATCCTGCCGATCCGGCTGGTAAAAACCTGACGGTTTTTGATTATGGTAGCGCTTCCGCACAGATCGACCAGATTAACCTCAGGCCGCTTCATCTGGCAGGTTATACAGGAACGGGTGTGACGATTGCCGTCATCGATGCCGGCTTCCCGAATGTAAACACAGCATCTGCCTATTCAAGATTATGGACCAACGGACACATCAAAGGCGGATACGATTTTGTTGCCAAAAGTACCGATATTTATAACGCTTCACTCAATACCCACGGAACTGCCGTTCTGGGTGCCATCGGCGGATATATCCAAGATACTTTTGTGGGATCTGCTCCCGATGCCGATTTTTATCTGTACCGTAGTGAAAATGCGGCTGTAGAAATCCCCGAAGAAGAGCTTTACTGGATTGAAGCGGCGGAAGAAGCCGACCGGAAAGGTGTGGATATGATCACCACTTCACTGGGCTACTCCACTTTTGACGATCCGAAATACAATTACACCTATGCTCAGATGAACGGTACGACCTCCTTCATTGTAAGAGGAGCAGAAATAGCTGTAAACAAAGGAATTTTTACATTAATTGCCGCCGGAAACTCTGGTGCCCAGCCATGGCATTATATTGTAACACCGGCTGATAATGCAAAAGTTTTCACCATCGGAGGTGTAGATTCTGCAGGAGCTTCATCCACTTTTTCTTCTTTTGGTCCCAATGCCGCCGGAGTCATTAAGCCTGATGCTGCAGCAAGAGGAACAGGCGCGACCAGTGTTTCCAATACAAGCAACACAACCATTCCGGTAAACGGAACGTCTATTGCCACACCGATTGCCGCAGGAGGAGTGGCCTGCCTAATCCAGGCATTTCCAACCATGAACCGTGACCTGATGAGAAACCGGCTGCGACAGACCGCTTCGTTATATCCAAACCACACCGACCAGATGGGATTCGGAATCCTGAATTTCGGAACATTCTATAATAATGTGTTAAGCACATCCGACCTGGTCAGAAAAAACCAGGTGGCTGTTTTCCCGAATCCGGTAAAAACCATTCTAAATGTCGCGTCGGAAAGTGAAGTCGTTTTACTTGAAGTTTATGATAACCTGGGAAGGCTGATTACGAAAATCAGCAACCAACAGTCTGTAAAAGTCGAGGATTTTCCAAAGGGGGTATATTACCTGAAAATCCAGACGAAGGATAAGGCGTATTATGAGAAATTTATTAAAGAATAAAAAAGAACCCTTCCGGGCCGGAAGGGTTTCTTTGATCAATCTTTATTTGCTGGTATTCAGACTTTCTTCTTCACAAAATTCTAAAACATCTTTAAAATAATCTTTAAGGCCTTTATATTCGCGCTCACCCGGGTACCAGTTGGCAAATTTCCAATATTTCCATTTTCCTTTTGCACTATCAACAGGAATTAACAAAAAGTATTGCTCCTGACCCTTCCCCGCAATCAATAAGCTGTTTCTTAAATTATTTCCTGCTTCACTATTACTTTCGGCCCATATTTTAACAAGATCAGGATCGATGGTATTTAAATAATCAATCTCTTCAATCTTCATAAAGGTGGGTTCCACAGTATTTGGAGCGGAAAAACCGTTGGAGATTTTCAAAAATGCTTTATAATCTTCAGGCAGGATTACATTTAATCTTTTTTCTGTTCTAAGCACTTCCTCAGTTTTTGCAGGCTCAAAACCCAGCCAGTGATTTTCAATCTGGAATTTTGAAGCATTTTCATAAGCATCGCCAGATTTTATTGATAAAATAGAGATGGCAAGAAGAAGTTCTTTCATGAATTTAAGCTGAATTCCTGCTTGCATTGATATTCCCGAACAGCGAACGCGTCACCAGTTTACCATACGCTTCCAGATTGCCTTCGCCTTTCTGGATCTTCATCAGCGCATACTGCTGGATGCTCAGCAATGGCAATACGATTCTTTCACGGATCTTTACCGACTTGCGGGACAGCGGATCTTCCTGCTGCAGCATCGTAAAGCCGGTGAGTTCCAGCATAATATTTTTGGAAAGGTTGTATTCGTCAAACAGGATATTCCAGAAAGCGCCGAACTTCGGATTGTTCTTAATGTAGTACGTTAGCGGAAAATACGTTTTATTCATGCTCATCATCGAATTGAGCACCAATGTTTTAAAGAAATCGGAACCTTTGTACAATTCGATGACTTCTTCAAAACGGCCCTCCGCTTTCAGCTGCTGCATGGCAAACCCGAATCCGAAGAACCCGGGAACGTTCTGCTTCAGCTGCGCCCAGGATCCCACGAACGGAATCGCCCGTAAGTCTTCAAACTTAAGCTCGTTTCCGGCGCCTCTCTTCGACGGACGGCTGCCGATATTGGTTTTTCCATAATATTCCAGCGTGCTCATTTCCTGAAGATACGGTACAAACATCGGATGCGCTTTCAGATCTGAATATTTCTGGTAGCTGATTTCCGCCAGTTCGGCAATCAGCGCCCTTTCTTTTTCCGAAAGCTCTTTCTTTGAACTTTTGAAAACATCATTTTCCACTCCGGCCGTCAGCAGTTGTTCGAAGTTGTATTTGGCCTGCTCCTTATTGCCGAAAATGCTGGTGATCGTCTGTCCTTGAATTGTCAGTTCGATCTTGTTGTTGGCAATGGTTTTTCCTTGGGAAGCATAGAAATCGTGGGTCTTTCCGCCGCCTCTTGCCGGCGGGCCGCCCCTTCCGTCGAAGAATACCACTTTAATCCCGTTCTGCTCGGAAAGTTGGGTCAGGACTTCTTTGGCTTTGTAGATTTCCCAGTTGGCCTTCAGGTAACCGCCGTCTTTGGTTCCGTCTGAGAACCCAAGCATGATCGTCTGCTGGTTTCCTCTTTTCTGCAAGTGTTTCTGATACACCGGATTCCGGTACAGCTCCTGCATCACCTTTTCAGCATTGGCAAGACCTTCCATCGTTTCGAAAAGCGGAACGATATCTATATTGATTTCTTCTTCCCCGTAACCGCATACTTTAAAAAATGCATACACATTCATTACATCTTTTACCGCATCGGAATTGGAAATAATGTACCGGTTCATTCCCCGCAATCCATTTTTCTCCTGGATTTCGGAAACCTGGGAAACGGTAAGCAGCGTATCTTTTACGATATCCTCGAAATCACCGGCATTTATTTTATCTTTTGTTTCAATTAAAGCATTGAATTTTTCTTCATTTGTCGCTTCCGTATTTCCTGATATTTTTGCAAATACCTCATCAATGACTTTCTGATGGATGCGGCTGTCTTGGCGGACGTCCAGGGTGGCAAAATGGGTTCCGAAAATTTTCACGCGGTCCCGGAAATTCACCAGCTCATCGATGAACAGGGAATCATGCTGCTCCACCAGTATTTTTTCAGCTTCGTCCAGCCTTTTGATAATGTCTTCAGCCTCAATTTTTTCATTTCTGAAAATCGCGGTGTATAACTCATTGCTAAGCTGTCCCAGCACCTCAGAAACCCCTCGGAAACTCAGTCTTCTCCTCACGGATTTCAGATGATTGTAGTAGGCCTTTAAAATTGCAGTCCGCAATTCCTCCGCTACCCTTTTAGTCACTTCCGCCGTTACGAACGGATTTCCGTCGCGGTCGCCGCCCGGCCAGAATCCCAGCTGGATCAGGTCTTCATGAAGATGGAAATGACCGTTTCCGAAAGTGGTTTTAATTTTGTTAAACAGTTCACCGATGGAATCGTAATACACGTACCGCAGGTAATAAATGATGCTTAACGCCTCATCGATCGGGGTCGGCTTTTCTTTGTTTACGAAAGGTGTTTTCCCCAACTGCTGCAACAGCATATCGATATTGGTAATGGAATCCGTGGTGATTGCATTTCTCAGATCATGCAGGATCCGCTGTACCGAATTAGGGTAAAACTGGGTCGGGTGTGCGGTAAAGACAATTTTCACGGCAAAATCCTTCAGCTTTTCACGGATCTGCTCAAGCTTATGATCCTGATAGGAACGTTCGTACATATTGGTTACCGTCCCATTGTCGCTTTCGGAGTGGAGGCTCGGAAAGGCGGCATCCTCAATACTATCGAATAAAACCACCTGTCTTTCAATATACTGGATGATCTTGAAAAGCAGTTCGAGCTTTTGCTCTTCGGTCTTCAGATCAGTATGGTTTTTAAAGAATTCCCCGACGATTTCTTCAGGGGTTTTCCCGGCTTCATAACCGGTTTTGCTTTCTTCACAAAGAAACGGAAGCAGCATCCCGATGTTCGTCATTTTATCATAAGGCAGGCTCATAAATAATGAATTGTAGATCTGGAACTTATTTTCCACAATCTGCCTGAATTTTTCTGCGCGTTGGTTGTGTCTCATGATAACAAATGTAGGGGATTTTGGTTTTAATTCAAATGGGGATCGGTTAATTAATTTTAGAAGCTGTTTGAATTATTTTTTTAAAAATAGGCAGAAAGGGTTTATATTGTTTAAATGCGAATAAAAACATATAGTTCAGACCTTTCTGCCAATAGTTGGCAAGGTATAAAAAATATTTTAC
>CAJYXJ010000035.1 GCA_913778085.1 uncultured Chryseobacterium sp. | reverse complement strand
GTCCCGTAATTTGTGCTTTGGCTCAAAACCGAATTGGTAGCGCTGTTTACCCAAGTCGTAACCGTGGTGTATTTTTTTACCGCATCACTGGTTGTATTGGCATCATACCCGAACTGTACCGGCTTTGATTCCCACGCTGTTCCGACCTGCTTCTGCTGAAGGATCCGGTCCAGGGGGGAGTTTTCCAGGACTTTTTCTGAAAAGGGTTTTTCACCCGTGTATACTCCGGTAGGGTCGCCTACAGGAAAATATCCGGAATTTTGCTGGGAGTAGATGGCTCCGTTATTTGTTCCCTGCTGGGGAACAGGAAGGTAATCCATAATCTGCCTGCCGAAGCCGTCGTATAAAATAGGGGTTACCAAATCTTTGCCTTGTGGAGACGCTTTAACATTCACAATCTGCTTGGGCCGTCCCAGCCCGTCGAAATACTGAACGGTTTCAGTCTGTTTTACTGTGGAGCTAGAGGAAGTAACAGGCTCCAGATACGTCCTGGTCTGAATATAGTTTTCTGTGGAAGTAAGCTGTGCCTGCGCAAATCCTGACAACAGGATCGTGCCTATGGGAATTACTATTTTTTTCATCGGTTTTAGTTTTTATAATTGTATTTGAATTCTTTCAGCAGTTTGCCGGACTGGTTATCTTCTCTTATTTCCTTTAATCTATTAGCTGCATCGTAAATGTAGACTTCCCTTATTCCTGAAGGCGGGGTGATGCTTCTTACGCCGATAAGCGGATCATAGGAATAGGTAGTAACCTGGTAATTTGCCATGCTTGAATCCTTTCTGAAATTATCCAATGCTGAAAGAAAAGCAGATTCATCGCTGCCAGGGGCGGCTGCACTATCTGTTGTTGAAGCGCTAACAATGGAGTCGATCAATGACTGGGAAATATCAGAAAGTTTTGCTCCTGTAATCTTGGCAATGGGCTGGGTTTGGTTATAGCCCCAGATGATGGTTGTGGAAACCCCGTCTTTACCTGTATACTGCAACAAGTTCCCCTTGTCGTCGTATTTGTCGTAGGTGATATCCGTTGTTGGGGTGTTTTGAAGATCATAGGATTTTACCGATAAGGGCAATACCAGGGTTCCGGTCTGCGACGTAGGAAGTGCTGTTGGATAAATAGTTTCTGTTTTGCCCAAAGTTTTGGTAACACCTCCAATGATTTGAGTGGTCGTGGTTTCTAATGGGATGCCGATCATGTTTTTATCGATCATCAGCTGGTTGTTTTTCTCGTGGGCATAGGCGTAGGTGGTTTCCTGAGTATCGCCTGTTGAAAAAAGAGTTGATGAATTTTTTAAATTAATGGGCCTAACAATGTCTGTATCTGAATAGCCGTTATTGATTTTCTTTTCAACAATTTTTCCAGCTAAAAAATTTTTTTCGATGATTTCCGTATTTTCTATCTTAGCTGACTCTATAAAATTAATCTTATTTTCTACTTGGAAAATTTCTCCTTCATAACCAGCAGTTACCTGTATTTTGGATGGTATAATTAAAAAATCCGATGCAAAGGCAATCTTTGAAACATCATTAGTATTAAATTCAGAAAGCGCATTTTTTATCGGGTTAAATTGATATTTATGATGAACTGTCCGTATGGTATCTCCATTTTTATTTATATATTTTTCATTTAAAGGAATACCGTATTTCCAATCATCGTAATTTTCGACTCCAGTAGGTAAAATACTTTGTAATGAAGAATCTTTATCAGAAAATTCATACAATATTTTTCCTAAACCATTTTCTTCTGTTACATATGGATAAGTAACGATATCTGAAGAACCATAACTATTTGTTGACTGATTTGAATTTGATAATGTGAAAAATTCCTGAATTCTGCTAGGAAATAACTCAACACCCTGATCATCAAATTTTCTGAAAATTTTCTTGTCAATCCGGGTGAAGTTGAATGGTTGTTTGAGAATAGAGATATTTTCAAATTTATTAGCAACAGGATTAAATTTTCCATATTTATATTCAAAAATGTTCGATATATTGTTTTGATCCACATCTTCAATCCGGCTAATTCTCAGTCCTCCTAAATAATTTGGCGTTGTACTTGTGACTACAAGTTCTTTTTGCCAACTTAAGCCTGCATTTACTCCACAGTTGCAATATCCCATTCTATTAACTGACAATTCTACTTTTACAGGAAATTCCAGATTAGAATTAGATATGGGTAAAGCTCCTTCAAATAGATGCCCGTTTGAGGTAAAGTTTCTAACCTGATCCGGATGATTAAGTGAAGAAAACCTAATATTCCCAAAACATTCCGTTGCATCACCATTTTCAGGGTTTGGATGTTCTGATTGCGGCCCATCTGTTTCAGCAGTTAAGCAGCCACTGCCAAAACTATATGTAAAAGCGGGGCTAAAGCCATTTCCAGGAATATCATTAGCATTCAGGATAAAGGTTTTGGTCTGATTATCAGTATACGTCCAGATGTCAGCTGGATTTCCAACGCTTAGAATACCATCCCCTATACCGTCAGATATAAAATAAGTACTGGTATTGAACTGTTCGGTAAATGGATTTTCATAATATATATTTTTTCTGCCTTTCGTCGGGTATTCTATGGATTTAAGAACTCCAATCTGAGTATAATTACTATTAGGAGCTTTATCCCTTCTTTGGATAGAAGGCAGTAAATCAGGATTAAAATCAGGATTATCGGTAAATATTCTTTGCGGGAGATTAGACATGGAAGAACTGTTTGCCAAACCGTTAAAATAACCCCAGTAATCATCATTATTCGAATTACGGGCAGGCATCGGATAGTTTTCATCGTAATAAAATTTATAATAAGTTTGCGCCAGAGCATCATATACATTTAAAAGCTTAAGTCTGTAGTCTTCATAGGTTTTTATAGGATTGTCACTACTGAAATAACTGTAATTAAGCCTGTAGTCCGATATCATCCGGTTAAATTTATCTTTTACAACAATTTTTTTAAGAGCAAAAGCATTATTTGTATTAAGGTCTTTTCTTTGTTGTTGTCCGTTTTCGATCGGAAGGGATTCATTTTCATCATTTGAATATTTAAATTCAACTCTTCCTTCCGGAAACTCAATTCTGGAAATCAGATTTTCAGAATTTCCTATACTTGTATTCCATTTTTCATAAGAGGGAGGCAAATTAAAATAAAAATTACCCGGATCATAATCAACTCCTATTTTAGTATAGATCCTTTCAATAGTATTTTTCTCAGTATAATTAAGTTGTTTTTCGTAGAAAAACCTAACGGTTTTATTGTTGGTTGTTCTAAGGCTATCTAAGCGAAATAAAGATGATGTTATATTATCTGCAACAGGATTTGTTGGATCTTCAGAACTGGAAAGATTTTTGGGAGAAAACCAAAAAAGATTTCCTGAAGTATCAGTTATTCTAAATTTTCTATTATAAATAGCTGGATCCGGAGTGTATTCAATTTTAATATTTTCATTAGGAACTGTCAATCCCAAATTATTAGAACTAAGAAGGAAGCTTCCAGAAATACCTGGCAAATTATAGTGGTACATATCCGGCTTGGTATCATAATTTCCATCATATAGCTTCCAAAGATTATCACGTCTTTGATCATCATAGCTAAGATGACTTACATATCCATTATAAGATGCATAAGTATTAATATTCTTATCGAAAAAATTGATTTTAGTATCATCTTTGCCTATAACGCTATGATTGATCGTTCCAGGTATGTTTAAAGACCATCCTAAGCCAACGGTACCGGCTACTTCGTTAAGCTTTATTCCTCCTGTATTATATGATAAGGAAATGGGAATAGTTACACCGTCTATATTAATTGTGTGGATAGGAATATTAATATTTGCTTTCCCTCTGAACAAATCCATGGATAATTTTCCGACTTTGGAAATACTATATGATTCTGCTGTAACAGGACTAGGAAAGATATTTTTATTCTGAAAATTACTATTACTAACTGTAGATTGACTATAATAAGTAATAAATAAAAAGTTCAGCAGTAGTACAATTAATTGTTTCTTCATTTTTTATTTTTTAATCAGTTTCGCGCTCGCCTTTTTCCCGGCCTCCGTTTTCACCGACACCAGGTAAGCCCCCTGAACCAGCGGCTGTGTATTAATTTTGGTTATTCTATTTTTTGTCTTGATACTCTGAAGCTGTCTTCCGCCCATGTCATACAGGGTAATCTCAGCCTCAGCCTTCTCGTTACCCAGCTTCCCGCTTCCCGCATCCAGCCCGATTTCTACATACGTGTAATCACCCACCGGGTTCGGATAGATCTTAATATCCTGCTTCTCGATCAATTGGTCGATCTGCTTATCTCCCAGCTTCACGATTTTCCAGTTCTCTTTGCCCAGTTCCTCGGCGCTGGTGCCGGCCAAAATGATCGAACCGTCACGGTTCAGCTTAATATCCGAAAGCCGTTCCTCTCTTTTGCTGGATTCTCCTTTCACATGCTTTCGCCACTGCTCATTGCCATTCTGATCCAGGTACAGCATCCAGAACTTTTCATCATCGGTTTCAATTCTTCCTTCCGCCTGCGTGTAGCCGCCCAGAAGGATTCCTTTAGTTGATTTGTCATCGGAAGCGTGCAAAACGCTCATTCCCATTAAAACATCCCGGTTCTTAAAATTGTAGGATTTCTGCCAGATCTCTTCGCCTTTGGAGTTTACCGAGATGAGCCAAAGATCGCTACCTTCTTCGACGCCGACGGTTTTATTCCCCGATCTTTCCGACCTTGATTCCCCGCCGATCACATAACCCGTGGAAGTCATCGCCAGGGTTCTCAAATGGTCATCGCCTGTTCCGCCGAAATTCTTTTCCCATTCCACTTTACCGTCTTTGGAAAGCTTAACGATCCAGTAATCGCCTTCCCCGTAGTTGCGGCTGGCTTTTGGCTGATAGCTTCTGGCGGTTGAGGATGGATTTGCAGGCTGTGCGGTACTTCCGGTCTGCGGTTTCCCGCTTCCCAATGCTTCTCCGCTTCTTGAGTAGATCCCTAACAAGGCTCCGCCATCAATCGTCGGAATCATCTTCTCCACTTCATCGAGTCCTTTTCCACCCAAAACAAGCTGCGAAAGCTCTTTTCCGTTCTTATCGAGTCTTACTACCAGTACGTCTTTCGACCCGTAACCTTTATTTGAATTCTGAACATTACCAGCAACAAAGAATCCGAAATCTGTTGTCTGGATCACTGCTCTTGCTTCTTCGTCTGAAGCTCCGCCCATGGTTTTCTGCCACAATTCATCGCCGAATTCGTTGATCCGGATCAGCCAGAAATCCGATCCGCCTTTGGATTCTTCCTCCTTACCCAGGCCCTTACCTGAATACGAGGTGCCTGCAAGTAAGTATCCGCCCTCCTGCGTACCTACTGTAGCCGATAAAAAATCATGGTTTTTCCCGGAGAAGTATTTTTCCCAGACTTCTTCTCCCTGCTGGTTCAGTTTCACCACATGGAAATCGTAGCCGTTGTTCTGCTTGTTATCCGAAGAAACGGTATGGGATTGGATACTGCTGCCTGAAATCAGGTATTGTCCGTCGATCGTTGTCGTTACCTGCGAAAGGAAATCCTGCGTCGAGGATTGGATGTCTTTCTGCCAGACCACTTCCTGGGCCGAAACGCCCAGAACCGTGCACAGGGTAAGTGCGCTCATGTAGAGTCTTTTCATGTTCTTAGTGTTTAAAATTTATTAATTTTTAATTCTTACAAAAATAGAGTTTTTACTTCACGATCAAAAGATTTATTAAATAAATTTAATATCAAGCTGATCATTATTCTGCAAAGCTATGACAGCAATGCGACAAAA
>CAJYXJ010000034.1 GCA_913778085.1 uncultured Chryseobacterium sp. | reverse complement strand
GTCCCGTAATTTGTGCTTTGGCTCAAAACCGAATTGGTAGCGCTGTTTACCCAAGTCGTAACCGTGGTGTATTTTTTTACCGCATCACTGGTTGTATTGGCATCATACCCGAACTGTACCGGCTTTGTTTCCCAAGCTGTTCCGACCTGCTTCTGCTGAAGGATCCGGTTCAGGGGAGAGCTTTCCAGGACTTTTTCTGAAAAAGGCCTTTCATTCGCATAGATTCCGGTAGGGTCGCCTACAGGAAAATATCCGGAATTTTGCTGGGAGTAGATGGCTCCGTTATTTGTTCCCTGCTGGGGAACAGGAAGGTAATCCAGGACCTGTCTTCCGAATCCGTCGTATAAAATGGGCGTGACTACGTCTTTCCCTTGCGGAGAAGCTTTTACATTAACCACCTGCTTGGGCCGTCCCAGCCCGTCGAAATACTGGACCGTCTCAATCTGTTTGGCCGTGGAGCTTGAAGCAGTAACCGGTTCCAGATAGGTTCTGGACTGAACATAATTTTCTGTGTTAGTAAGCTGGGCTTGAGCAAATCCTTGTAAAAGGATGGTCCCTATAGGTATTAATATCTTTTTCATCGGTTTTAGTTTATTTTTGATACTGAAAAGAGTTTATACCGATGGATGAAGAAGTGGTTAAAGGAGTACCATTGGCAATAGCATAAATGTATCCATCGGTTCTGATCACGAAGCTCCAATATCGGTTAACATTATTTCCTGTTTCCTGATAAGAATAATATCTTTCGGCTGTGGGAATCAGGTTATCGGAAAGTTTCGCAATATATGAACCTGTTTGTGAATTTATACTGACTGGAGTGAAGGCAAAATAACCAGATACTGTATTTCCGTTTAAATATAATCCTGATGTATGAAGCTGAATAGTTGAAAGTCCTGTCAAACTGTTTCCTGAACTGTTAAGGCAATTACCATATAAATTGGCTTCATTCTGACCGTTTTGATTCGCATCATTAAAAACTTGGCTATTTAAATCAATAGCGCTGATGAGAGATTTATATTTATTCTGAGGAATGGTGTAATAATATACATCTCCTATTTGTCCATTGCTACAGTTATTCCTTAAATAAGCAAATTTAGTTTCATCATTTGTTATTTCTTCGAGAAGATAGGGATATGTCCCAGAATTATTTAAAGTATAATTATATTTATTTTCCTTTAAAATTTTCCCATCAGAATTTCTTATGTTTGATAGTCTTCCTAAATTATCATAACTATAAAACTCAACCATACCATTTGGAGAAGTTATTGTTTTTAATCTATTATATGAATCATACGTATAGGAAGTAATCATTCCATTGTTAATACTATTCCTCATAGAAGTAATATAACTTCTTAATTCAATATCCTTATTATTAGCATAATTTACAGGATCTGCAATATTATTTTGAGCGTCAGTACTGTTAGAAATGTATGGCTTTTGTATATCCGAAAGATAAGAAGATAATAAATTATATTGAACTCCTTCAATCTTCGCTATAGGTTTTACCCCTTTGCTATCCATAATAACTGAGACATAATTGCCATTTTCTTTCTGATATTCGATTACATTGCCGTAAGCATCATATTGGGTAAACTTTAATTTACTGGATTGAGTTGCATTATTAAAATATGTTTTTTTTGCTTCATCTACAACCCAGGAATTAACATTAGTATTTAATGGCTTATAGGTAATTTCATCCTGTGAAAGAAGTAGATTATTCCTGGAATTGTTTATTTTCTTTGGTAAAGCAAAAACTTCATCGAAACAGTTTCCTGATGTACAATTGAACTGATATTCAGTTTCTGTTTTCGAGGTTACACCATCAGGAAAAAGTATCGAAGTAAAATTTAGTCTTTGTGAACCGTTATATATCGGTGAACCTGAATTTTGATAAGGATAATCGGTTTTATTATAAAAAGTTTCAGTTTTTATCTCCTTTCCGTCAAAATACTCTCTTTTTATTTCTTTGCTAAGATAAAAGTCTCCGTAAAAAATTTTTCTCAATGCTACAGGAAATTCTCCCCAACTAAAACTGTAAGCAAACTTTTCCATGAAGTTACTAACACTACTGTATTCGTAATTATTATGAATTATTAAATTATTATTGCTGTCAAATATTTTTTTTTCAAGAAGTTTTCCTCTTAAAAAACTCATATCTGTATATTTATTTAAAAAATTTTCTACAGAATAAGCATCATTTGAACGCTTAAATATCCATGGTTTATCTAAATAAAAGTCAGAAGTATCATAATTTGTAAAAAAATATTCTGTTTTCTGTAAACCAAAATCATTTTTTCTTTCTTCGGTAACTTTACTGTATAATACCGGTGATCCGTTATAAGACAATTTTACACCATTTTTGACACTATTATATGCAGCATACCAAGGTAAATCATAGGTAGGCGTTAGAAATTGAGGATCCATTACTAAAATTCCGCTACTGTTATAATCATCAAGAAGATAGTTGTATGATATAGTTTCTCTTTTAGTAGAATTTAAATCTGGAAAATTAACGATTTTTCTGATGCGCAATCCGCCTGCATTTCTTTTCGATGAAGGCTGAATGTTTAAAGATCCTATTACTTGTCTTAGATGTCTACTGAAAATATTTTGTTCAAAATCAAAATATGTAAAACCTCCCGTAGGATAAACAATTTTAAATAAAGATCCTTTTTTTACCAATGCATCATTTATGATTCCTCCACAATCAAGATAACATAAATCATTATTTCCTTCTATTTCAGAAGAATAGTTATCAAAAATATTTTTTCCTGTCCATAAGTAATTGGGTATCGATCCATCAAAACTATATTCATAACCCATTCCATTATTATATTTGATTTTATAATCATATTCGTTTCCTTGAACATAATAATTATTACTGAATCTTACCTGTGTAAGGAATAATCTTTCATCAGGCTTATTTATGTAATCAAAATTAATTTCTTTATTTATAATATTATTGCTGCGTATTGTTATCTTATCCAGTTTTTTCCAGCCCAAAAGCTTTGACGCTTCTGCCCAGTTATTGAACACAACGGGATTTAACTGTGATGAACTGTTTTGATTAAAATTAGTGTAAAGGAAGAATAATTTATCTGACCAGTAAGGATCAAGTCCGGTTGTATCGTTATTTGTCTTTATTTTTTGAAACTTCCATTCAATGTTTGGTTCGTTCGCAAATGACAAATCATTTCTACTACCGTAATTAAATATAATTTCCTCATTCTTACTGATTATTGACTCTAAATATACCGGCGATATTATACTTCCGGATAAAGCCCGGTAGAGAAAGTCCTTATTAGGATTGTTGATATTATTATAAAATCGTGCAATAGGTTTATCCCTCATATAAGAGCAAATAAATAAAGTATTCCCCAAACGATCTTTCATTTCATTTAAATACCATGCAGTAGAATTTATTCTATCCATCTTCTGATTAAAGAAACCGCCTACAGAAAATTCAATAGAATTATGATCTGAACCGAAAATAAACCGGTTACCATCATCGTCTACCATAGTAATTTTACCGATGACTTTTCCTGTAACTTGATGACCACTATTTTGGGGGTAATAATTAAAAGGTAAGATGAAATCAGATTCATTAATAATAATCTTGAAATTATGATCTGACTGAACTTTCCATATGCCATCATTGCCTAAAAAGAATTTGCCATTCTTACCCAAAACTGTAAAATTAAATACATCAGGTTGTAAATCTTCTGGTATATAATTAGGATGACTATTAACATTGTTTAAATAATTATCAAAATTATCTAATCCCTGTTGAGTTTCAAGATTCGGATAATTTAAGGCATCATAAAAGAAAAAATAACCTCGAGAACCTGAATGGTCTTGAGATTTATATTCATCATTATGCCCATTGATTGTTCTCGTGATAATTCCTGGCTGTTGTAAAGTCCAGTTTATTCCTGAAATACCAGCAGGCTCACCAAGCTTAAGACCTGAAGTATCAAAATTTAAAGATAAATTTAAAGGATTATTTTGCAATTGAATTTCATGTAGAGGTATATTTATATCTACAGTACCTGTTGAAAGACTAACACCAAATTTTCCAAATTTTTCTAAAGCTGCCGCATCAGGAGATTTGACCCCTTTGGGTTCAGCTTGTCCAAATAAATATTTAATGGAAAATAAGAAGTATAAAAAAAATAGTTTTTTCATTATTTGCTGTTCTTATTTTTTAATCAGTTTCGCACTTGCCGTTTTCCCATTATCCGTCTTCACAGACACCAGGTAAGCCCCCTGAACCAGCGGCTGCGTGTTAATTTTGGTTATTTTGTTTTTTGTTTTAATACTCTGAAGCTGTCTTCCGCCCATATCATACACCGTAATCTCCGCGAAAAAGTCGGCTCCTGAGGCTCTCGAAGGGCCTTCACCCAACTTCCCGCTTCCCGCATCCAGCCCGATTTCTACATACGCATAATCACTCACCGGGTTCGGATAGATCTTAATATCCTGCTTCTCGATCAATTGGTCGATCTGCTTATCGCCCAGCTTCACGATTTTCCAGTTCTCTTTGCCCAGTTCCTCGGCGCTGGTGCCGGCCAGGATGATCGAACCGTCACGGTTCAGCTTAATATCCGAAAGCCGTTCCTCTCTTTTGCTGGATTCGCCTTTGACATGTTTTCTCCACTGTTCATTCCCGTTCTGATCCAGGTACAGCATCCAGAACTTTTCATCATCGGTTTCAATTCTTCCTTCCGCCTGCGTGTAGCCGCCCAGAAGGATTCCTTTAGTTGATTTGTCATCGGAAGCGTGCAAAACACTCATTCCCATCAGAACATCGCGGTTCTTGAAATTGTAGGATTTCTGCCAGATTTCTTCGCCTTTTGCGTTTAAAGAAACAAGCCATAAATCACTACCTTCTTCTATACCGACGGTTTTATTCCCGGATCTCTCCGATCTGGATTCTCCGCCGATCAGATATCCGGTGGATGTCATGGCCAGGGTTCTTAAGTGGTCATCGCCTGTTCCGCCGAAATTCTTTTCCCATTCCACCTTGCCCTCTTTGGAAAGCTTAACGATCCAGTAATCGCCTTCCCCGTAATTGCGGCTGGCTTTTGGCTGATAGCTTCTGGCGGTTGGGGATGGATTTGCAGGCTGTGCGGTACTTCCGGTCTGCAGCTTCCCGCTTCCCAATGCTTCCCCGCTTCTTGAGTAGATCCCTAACAAGGCCCCACCATCTAGCGTAGGAATCATTTTCTCCACTTCATCCAATCCTTTTCCGCCTAAAATAAGTTGTGAAATTTCTTTTCCATTCTTATCAAGCCTTACGATAAGAACATCTTTCGATCCATAGCCATGGAAAGTACCCTGAGGCTCTCGAAGGGTGGTGTTTCCCGCTACAAAGAATCCGAAATCCGTCGTCTGGATCACTGCTCTTGCTTCTTCATCCGAAGCCCCGCCGATGGTTTTCTGCCACAGCTCATCGCCGAATTCGTTGATTCGGATCAGCCAGAAATCGCTTCCGCCTTTGGACTCTTCCTTTTTGTCCAGGCCTTTAGCGCTGTAGGAGGTTCCGGCAAGAAGGTATCCTCCTTCCTGCGTATTTACCGTAGCCGATAAAAAATCGTGATTGTTTCCGGAGAAATATTTTTCCCAGACTTCTTCGCCCTGCTGGTTCAGTTTTACCACATGGAAATCGTAGCCGTTGTTTTGCTTGTTATCCGAAGAAACGGTATGGGATTGGATACTGCTGCCCGAAATCAGGTATTGCCCGTCGATCGTTGTGGTTACCTGCGAAAGGAAATCCTGCGTCGAGGATCGGATGTCTTTCTGCCAGACCACTTCCTGAGCCGAAACGCCCAGAACCGTGCACATGGTAAGTGCGCTCATGTAGAGTCTTTTCATGTTCTTAGTGTTAAAATTTATTAATTTTTAATTCTTACAAAAATAGAGTTTTTACTTCACGATCAAAAGATTTATTAAATAAATTTAATATCAAGCTGATCATTATTCTGCAAAGCTATGACAGCAATGCGACAAAA
>CAJYXJ010000033.1 GCA_913778085.1 uncultured Chryseobacterium sp. | reverse complement strand
CGGGTAAAATAATCATTATAGAATCCTGTGTACTGGTGCTTCATTGTACGCATCATGGTACAGGAGCCTGTGATGCTGCGAATGGATGCACAAAATGCGGACATACTGAATGTTCTTATCAAATTATCATAACAGGAGATTATGATCCTTTTCCTTCGTCACCCGGCGGTGGATGCTCTGAGTGTGGGGGCGGCGGAACTCCCGGGCCGCAGCCGCCTGTGGATCCCTGTGCTATGAATACCGTATTTTACAGGTTAGCTCCGGGATGTCTGGGTAATGGGGGAAATATTGGGATTGATGATCTTGATGATCCATGCGAGAAAACAAAAGCTTTGCTTAACAATCCAGAAGTACAAACTAAACTAGACAGTCTTAAAAATAAATCGTTGAGTAAAGGAGAAATAGGATTTAAAACTAAAAAAGACGGTACAGTAACAGGATATATCAGCGGAGGAAAACATGAAGTGGATTTGGGAGTGAAAGCCGGATACCAGGGAGGCTATCATAACCATACGCCCACAGGGATAGCTATGCACTCACCGCCGGATATCGATAATAATTTGTTGGCATTTGCAAAGGCGCAACCAACAGGAGAACATAAAAATGCTTATTTTGGGATGATTGTGAAGAAAACTTGTGCCGGTTGTCCTGCAGGTTATAAGATATATCACTATATTATAAGATTTGATGGTAGTTATACTGATTCTTTAACAAGTTTTTCACAAACAGATTTGGATAATTTTAATATTGATTATCAAAATAGAATATTTGACTTAACGGATAAAACAGGTATATATGGTACAACTTATATAGATAGTTCAGGAAAAATAACAAATGAGGGCTTAGAAAAACTATTCTTTGATACTTTAAAAGCAATGAACTTAAGTAATAAAATTTTATTACAACGTATTGAAGAGGATGGAACCGTTAATAATATAACTATAAATTCTGCAGGAACGCACACAACAGCAACACCTTGTCCATAAAATTTAATTTAGAAAAATTTATATGAAAAAACTTATTTATAAAATTATAGTATTCATAGGATTAATTACAATAGTTAATTCCTGTAAAGCGCAAATATTGCCAATGAATACAGCTCTAGATAATATTCCTAATAATGCACAAGTCAAAGATTTAAACAGTGAATTAAATCCATATATAGGAACTTATAAAGCCAATTTTCAAGGCAATGAAATTACATTGTTCATAATAAAAGAGGAAAATAAATTAGAGAAAAGAGTTAACAAACAATTTTATCGCGATGCTCTAGTAGTAAAATATATTGTAAAAAATGCAAGTGGGTTGGTGTTACAGAATACGCAAAACGGTTCTTCAAATCAATTATATAGTATAGGTACAAGGCCTTACGAAAATTCTGTAATATTATATTATTATGGAACTAACTGCGGAGTTGGATGGGGTAAGGTAACCTTAAAAAAAATTAATTCGACTCAAATATCCTGGGATTATGAACCCAACAGCACTTCGATAGGAGAAGATTGCCCTGCTAATGCGGATAAAACAATTTATTTACCTGAAACAGATAATCTGATTTTTACGAAACAATAATGAAAGCCTCTTCGGAAGCTTTTTAGCCAAACACAAGATGAAAATTATATTTTTATTGTCGATCATACTATTATCTTTTCCTTGTAAAGGGCAACAAATATATCCGTTAGATACGGATTTTCGTACAATTCCAAATAATGCATATTCAAAAGATATTAATAATGAATTATTGCCTTTTATTGGAACTTGGAAAACTATATTCAATAATAAAGAAATTATAATTAAAGTAGATAAAATCGACCATCATTATATAAAAATAGGAACACATATGTATTATCAAGATGTACTATTTATTCGTTACAGTATAAAAAATGGCCAAGGGACAGTAATAAAAAATACAATGAATTTACCAATAGCTCAATCTGGAATTGAGAGTATTGGGACTTTTCCTAATCAAAATCTTGTATCTTTCATATATCAAGGAGGTGATTGTCAATATGGATGGGGAGATGTCGATTTGCAGCTAGTAGATACAACGCACATAAAATGGAGATATCAACCAGAGGGTGTTATCCTCACAAATCTAAACTGCCCTAATGGTGCGGATACTACGATTTACTTACCCGAGACAAGTAATCTGATATTTACAAAACAATAATAAAAGCCTCTTCGGAGGCTTTTTAAGCAAACATATCATGAAAAACATATTTTTAAAAACAATTTTTATTTCTGGTATCCTGTTCACAATATTCTGTCATTCCCAAACGGTAGTTGTTCGGGGTATTGCAAAAGATTCCTTAAAAATTAACAATATCATCGGTATTGCAGTAAATGATACGGTAAGAAAATTTTGGCATCAATCATTGAAGGATGAAAAATTTAATGAGAATAGGGAAAAGTATGAAAACCTTATAAAAAATTTTAGTACCCATCCTGATTTTCCTGATGGAAATTATACGATCACAGCAAAGCTTACCGATACCTTATATTTTTATAAGCCAAAATATACGACACAAAAATATAAAGTTGCAGACATCATTAAAAATAACATCATAGTAACTTTAGCACCTGCACCCTGTATTCTTTATAAAAGGTGTGACCAGAAGAAGCCTTCTAAAATATATGCTTTTGTCGGAAAGAAAATAGAGGTAAAGAGTATAGATCAATCTGTATATTGCGAGACTCCTTTAGATAGTAAGTATAAGGCCCGATATGAAATTGAAAAGGAATATGCAGGACATTATCCTGATTCGGAAATCACTTTTAGTGCTTATGATCATAATAGTATGTATGAATATGATTTCAGAAATTATGACTATATTTTGCTTTTTGTAGAAGAATATTGTGGTGATTTAATTAAAGATGATTTTTTTCCTGTTTATAAAACAAAAGACGGAAGATGGGCAATGCCTGTCGATACGTATATGGAAGATTACTATAAGTCAGATCAATTTCCACCGGTAAATATTCTTTTTGATCAATCGGTAGCTTTTGATATATTAAAAACCAGAAAAAATCCATCCGAAGAACAAATTGCACAAATGAAAAAATTCAAATTTCCTGAAAAATACTATAAAATAGAAAGAGGAAAAGCAATTCCTGTCATGGGAAGATATGCAGAAAACCTTGTCGAACTTTGGAAAGAAATTTCGAAGGAATAAAGGTGTAGATAATTTAGTAATTCATCATCTTCTCCGGAATAGGCAGAATTGCGTTAGGTCATAATAAACAAGTGAAAAATAAAATCCAGATTCATGGTCAGAAGAAAATTTCTGACCATTTTTATTTTTATGGAATTTATTTAATAAACAATCAAAAATTAAGTTAAAAATCATTCGTCCATGAAATGAAAACAAGAGTTAGTTTAATTTGCTATATTTGGGGTGCTATAAAAATTAATAATGATATTTTCACTACAAGGCATTGTTCAGGAACTTACGCCTGCTTACGCAGTGATCAATGTTCAGGGCGTTGGTTACTATGTAGGTATCAGCCTCATGACCTCACAAACCCTCACTGTAAACAAGGAAACCGTACTTTATATTCAGCAGATTATCCGGGAGGATGCGCATTTGCTGTTCGGATTTAAGACCCGTTCGGAAAAAGAAATGTTCAACCTCTTAATAAGCGTTAATGGAGTTGGGGCCGTATCAGCTCTTATATTACTTTCCACCCTAACCCTGGAGGAGATTGCTTCGGCCATCCTGTCGAAAAACAGTGCGCTCATTCAGAAGGCCAAAGGAATAGGCGCAAAAACTGCCGAAAGGATCATTGTGGATCTTAAGGATAAAGTACAGAAATTCAGCAATCCGGAAGATAACATTTCCACCATTGCGAATAATAAAGTGAAGGAAGAATCGTTATCTGCATTAGAAGTTTTGGGCATCCCGAAACGGATGAGTGAGAAACTTGCAGATAGAATCATAAAACAAGATCCTGACATTTCGGTCGAAGCGTTGGTAAAACAAATCTTAAAAAACATTTAACATTTGGTGGCAAATTATAAATACCTCAACCTATTTCTTTTCCTGTCATTTTTGTTGGTCTCGGTAACCACCTTTGCCCAGCGGCGTCCTGCGGCACAGGTACAGGATACGGCAATCATCAAGAAAGATTACGAACTGGCGGATCCTACGCAGTATGAAGCCTATTATGACATAAAAACCGGGATGTATTTCGTATATCCCAAAGTAGGAAATACAATAACCGGACCACCTACGGCCATGTCTCCCGAAGACTACAAGGAGTTCATGATGGCGGCCCAAACCAAAGCCTATTATAAAGAAAAATCCGACCGGTACAGCTTAATGTTCCGGAAAGATAAAAGTGATGCGGCAAGAAAAGGCTTGATTCCTTCCTTACGGATCAACAACCGGCTTTTTGAAACCATTTTCGGAAGCAATAAGATCGAAATTATTCCTTCAGGATATGCTTCATTTGACTTTGCAGGCTTGTACCAGAAGATCGACAACCCGCTGATCCTGCCTCAGAACAGGACCAGTTTTACCTTTGATATCGATCAGAGGATTCAGCTGGGTTTATTGGGGAAAGTGGGAGAAAATCTTCAGTTGAAAGCCAATTACGATACCCAGAGCGGTTTTGCATTTGAAAACAGGATGAATCTTGTCTGGCAGGCCAAAGGAAGCTGGAAAGACCTTCAGCAGAAAGGACTGAATGATGTGGATAAACCGAATGCCGGTGGAGAAGACAAAATCATCAAAAGAGTAGAATTCGGTAATGTAAATATGCCGTTGTCAACCAGTCTGATACGCGGTTCTCAATCGTTATTCGGAGTGAAAACCGAGTTCCAGTTAGGAAAAACCTATGGAACCGTTGTCCTTTCCCAGCAGCAGGGAGAGGCTAGGAATATTACCGTTCAGGGCGGTGGGGTGATGAATACCTTCAAGCTCAATGCGATTGATTACGAAGACAACCAGCACTATTTCTTAGGGCATTATTTCCTGAACAGCTATGACAATGCTTTATTAAACTATCCTCAGATTAATTCCAAGATCAGCATCACCAGAATGGAGGTGTGGGTACTGGACCAGGGAAACAGCAATTTGCAGTACCAGAAAAGTATTGTCGGAATAAGGGATTTGGGGGATGCTCCCGGATCGCTTCCTAATAACGACCAGCCAGGATTCGGTCTGTATTCTGCAGTGAATGCTTTACCCGGATTACGGGATGCCAGTACCACTTATAATGCGATTAAGGGAGCAACCCTTCCGGTAGCATTCGGCGGAACAGGTGGGACCGATACGTATCAGGATGGGGAACAGTTTATCTTTAATAAAAAAGCAAGAAGATTAAATACCAACGAATATATCCTGCAGCCACAGCTTGGATACATTTCATTAAATCAGAAATTAAATGACAACCAGCTTTTGGCGGTGTCGTTCTCTTATACCGTAAACGGCAGCAACCAGGTGTACAAAGTAGGGGAATTCTCCGAAGAAAGTACAGTGCTGGTCGCTAAATTATTAAAGCCGAACACTACGGTGAAGACTTCTTCCCCGATGTGGGACCTGATGATGAAGAATATCTATTCACTGGATGCGGGGCAGGTAAACCGTGACGGATTTATCCTGAATGTTTTATACAGGGATCCGCAGTCCGGAGGTAAGGTAAATTATCTTCCGGTGGCCAATAACCCGCAGATAAACAATGTTCCTTTGATCAAATTACTCAACTGGGACCGACTGAATGCCAATGGCGATTTACAGCAGAACGGAGGAACCACCGGAGACGGGATCTTCGATTTTGTCAACGGAATCACCATCCGGCCGGAAACCGGAAGGGTGATCTTTACAAAAGCACAGCCCTTCGGGAATTATATCCAGTCTTTGCTGGGAACCAATGATCCGCAGTATGTATTCTCGGATCTTTACACCCAGCAGAAGCAGGTGGCTACTTCAAGCAACCTGGCCCAGCGGTACACCATCGAAGGCCGTTATAAAGGAACGCAGGGGCAGGGGATTTCTTTAGGCGCCGTAAACGTTCCGCAGGGATCCGTAAAAGTTTCAGCTAACGGGGTTCAGCTGACCGAAGGGATCGACTATACCGTAGACTATATGCTGGGAACCGTGACGATCATCAACGAACAGGTGAAACAGTCCGGTCAGGCCATCAATATTTCCTTGGAAAACCAGTTGACATTTAATACCCAACGTAAGAGATTTTTAGGATTAAACTTAGAAAGAAGATTCAACGAGAACTTTATTTTGGGCGGAACGGTAGTCAACTATTCCGAATCGCCGCTTACCCAGAAGGTAAATTACGGTCAGGAAGCCGTAAACAATACCATGGCGGGAATCAACCTGATGTATAACAATCAGCTGCCGTTCCTGACGAGGTTAACCGATAAAATTCCGTTGGTCAATACCGAAGCGCCTTCGAACTTAAACTTCAAGATGGAAACAGCTTACCTGCTTCCGGGATTAAACAAAGGAATCAATGACCAATCCTATATCGATGATTTTGAACAGACCACTTCTAAAATTACCCTGAAAGAACCGACGGCATGGAGCTTAGCTTCAAAGCCGGAGAAGAACCAGGGAGATCCTCTGTTTTTTGGAGCCGGTAAAAATAACGATAGAACAGAAGGATATGGAAGAGGTTTGTTGTCATGGTACAACATCGATCCTCGATTCTGGGGCGTAGGCGGAAAAGCACCGAACGGGATTACACCGCAGTCGGTTTCCAACCATGCGTCCAGAAGGGTACAGTTTTCCGAGATCTTTAATAACAGGGATTTCGTAGCAGGTGAACAGACATTTACCAATACATTCGATATCTCTTACTATCCGGCGGAAAAAGGACCGTACAACTCAAACCCGGTATCAGAAGCGACAGCGCAACGATGGGCAGGGATCATGAGACCGATTACCGTCTCCAACTTCGTCAATTCCAATATCGAATACGTAGAATTCTGGATGATGGATCCGTATGCCGATGGAAATACTTTAGGAACCGCACCGAAAATGTTGTTACAGTTGGGTAATGTTTCCGAGGATGTACTGAAAGACGGACAGATGCAGTACGAAAACGGATTGCCGACGCCTTCCGCACCTTCTGTAACCACGACTTCCAATTGGGGAACACAGCCAAAACAACCGCCGATCTTATACGCGTTCTCAAGCGAAGGCGCCGACAGAACGGCGCAGGATTTAGGGTATGACGGTTTAAGCTCAGACCAGGAATCTGCATTATTTGGAAATACATTCGTAAACCCGGTAACCAATATCAATGACCCGGCGGTGGATGATTTCGTATTCTATATGTCCGATAAATTTACCGGTAACCAGGCTTCGTCTCTTGTTCAGCGATATAAATATTTCAGAGGACCGGAAGGAAACTCCCAGAGCAATTCACTGGAAGTAGCTTCCCAAACCCCGGATGCGGAAGACATCAATAAAGATTATAACCTGGACCAGACCGAAAGCTATAACCAGTATGAGGTGAATTTAGACCAGGGAAGCCTTGCTTTAGGACAGAACAATATCGTTGATGTGAAAACCGTTCAGGCGACTTTCCAGAACGGGCAGACTTCGCAGGTAAAATGGTATTTGTTCAGGATCCCGGTTTCACAGTATGTAACAACGGCAGGAGATCACGATGCTTCCATCCTGAATAATGTACGGTTTGCCAGATTATTACTAAAAGGTTTCGACCAGACTTCCACTTTAAGATTCGGAACCATGGATCTTGTACGCTCGGACTGGAGAAAGTATCCTAAAAATCTTGCGACTACAGGAACAGGTACAATAGATGAAGGATCGATATCAGTTACTAATAATGATTTTGAAGTCGGAAGTGTAAATATTGAAGAGAATGCTTTAAACCAGCCACCTTATGTATTGCCTCCGGGAATTGACCGACAGGTATTAAGCGGAAATGCAGGTGCCCAAAGACAAAATGAAGCTTCATTATATTTAAAAGCTACTTCTCTTCCTCCTTCTGAGGCAAGAGGTGTATTTAAGAATACTTCTTTAGATATGAGAAGATATAAAAAACTAAAACTTTTTGTACATACTCATACAGATCCGAAAAGCACAGATCCGAATATTGGGCAAATTGATCAGAAAACTAAATTCTTCATCCGTTTCGGTAGTGATGCAACGGACAACTATTATGAATATGAATCTTCATTAAAGATTACTCCGACAAATGCAACTGCTCCGATGGAAATCTGGCCGATGGAAAATGATGTAGACTTGAATATCCAGGACTTCGTGGATGCCAAAATCAGAAGAGATAAAAAATACCCTACCGATATTATAAAGAGGCTAAAAGATGAGGTTTTCGATCCTGGAAATACCTTTAAAAGTCTTTACATCAAGGGACGACCTAGTTTAGGAAATATTACCACAATTGTAATTGGTATTAGAAACGGATTTGATAGAGGTTCTGGAACTGCTACCGCAATCGATAGAGTTTTGTGGGTAAACGAAATCCGTCTTTCTGAAATTGAAAACGACGGAGGGTACGCCGGGAACGCCAGCCTGAATTTTAACCTGGGTGATTTTGCTACGGTGAATACCAGTGCATCTTATACCTCAGTCGGTTTTGGAAACATCGATTCAAAGCCGGCAGAAAGAACACAGTCGACCCAATCGGCTTTTAGTATCAATACCGCCGTCAATGTAGATAAATTCCTCCCGGCGAAGAGCGGGGTTAAAATTCCGGTAAACTATTCTTATTCCCAAACCATTGAAGATCCGAAGTACAACCCTCTGGATACCGATGTCGAGTTTAAGAAAGCGGCTAACAAAGACCAGCTTAAAAAAGTAGCCCGAACCTATACCCAGCAGAGGAGCATCGGGGTGGTGAATATGCACAAAGAAAGAATGAATCCGAACCGAAAGCCGAAGTTCTATGATATCGAAAACGTATCGGTAACGGCGGTTTACAATGACGATTATTTCAGGGATATTTATACCAAGAGAAATTACAGACAGTATCTGAGAGGGTACATCGATTACAACTATACCTTTAAGCCTTGGGTGATCCGTCCGTTCAATAAAATGATCAGCGACACGGCAAAATCAACGAAGTACCTGAGATGGGCAAAAGAGTTTAATTTCAATCCGATTCCGACAAGATTCTCCTTCAGAACCGAAATCGACAGAAATTACAATGAGCTTGAATTCAGAAATATTGATGCCATCTTAAATGGGAATTACGGGGACGATTTTGGCGCACTCCGCAACCGGAACTTCTATTTCGGCTGGCAGTATGGGTTAGGATTTAATTTTACCAAATCTTTGAAACTCGAAATCAACTCTGCAACCCGAACGCTGAATGATAATGTGGATGTGAATACCATGGACAACACTTCGATCTTTGGAAATGTATTCAGAGCGGGAAGACCGGTATTGTATAACCACAGGGTTCAGTTGAACTACAAACTGCCGTTCCAGTATCTTCCGTATCTGGATTTTATTGATGCGGAATTGGGCTATGGATTTACCTATAACTGGAATGCCAGATCTACTGTGCTCCTGTCTAGCCCGGATGGAAGCTTGGGATCAATAGGTCAGAATACCAATGTCATCCAGGCAACAGCTACGGCGGACTTTACCAAGTTCTTCGGTCAGTTTAAATACTTTAAAAATATTTCTGCGAAACTTCAGAAACGTAAGCAGGAAATAGATTCACTGAACAATGCATATACCCAGCAGTGGGAGAAAAACCGGTATGCTTACAAAAAGTTTAAATTTAAGAATAGACTGACTCCGCTTCAGAGCATGGCCTATTTATTAACATCTATGAAGCAGTTGGATATCAATTATTCCGAAAACAACGGGACCGTGCTTCCGGGATTATTATCCGCGCCGAACTGGTACGGGTACGGGCAGACCTTAGGCGGTCCTACCATCGGTTTCCTTTTCGGTTCACAGGCCGACATCAGAAGAACGGTAATGGAAAACGGTTGGGTAAGTGATTCCGATTTCATGACGGACCCTTATGTCCGTATGTCGACAAGAGAACTCCGGGCCAATCTGCAGATCATACCGATGAACGACTTGAGGATTGATGTAAGCGCACTTCATAATTACAACCGGAACTTTACCCACACCGGGTTTAACTACAGGGATCCGGTGACAGGAATACCAAATCCGAATTATACATTCGCCAATGATTTTGTAACATATTCCAATTCAGTAGTTCTGTTAAAGACGGCATTTAAAGATGGAGCGGCGATCTATCAGGCCATCAGGCAGAATGCACAGCTGTTATCCCAGCAGATGCCGGGTGCTCTGCAGCCTGACGGATTTAAAGACGGATACGGAATCTCCAATGCGTACATCCTGATTCCTGCATTCAGGGCTGCGGTAGAAGGAAAGACACCGAAGGCGATGGGCAATCCGAGAAAAGCCGGGCTTCCGATTCCAAACTGGAAGATTACCTATTCCGGATTGAGGAATGTTCCGATCATCAACGGGCAGTTCTCGAAGTTTGACCTTTTACATTCCTATCAGGCCACTTATACCGCAACGGGAATCCAGTCGAGTATAGATTATTTCAACAGCCTGAATGCGTATGATGCCACAAAGAGGGATATCAATGATGATTACATCAATCCGTTTACTTTTGCTCAGGTAGGCTACGTTGAGAACTTCTCCCCGCTGATCGGAGTGGACATGACGATGAGGAACAACATCCAGTTCGGGATCCAGTACAACAGATTGCGTACTTTATTGCTGGGATTGGTAAACCATACTTTAACGGAAGATTCAAACAGCGAATACGTGGTAAGGGTAGGGTATATCATCAGAAACTTCAGGCTAGGAATGACCAATGTTGGCGGAAGAGGAAAAGCTAAAGGAAGTGATCTGAATATCAGGGGAGATTTCTCTCTCAGAGACAGCAAGACAAGTATCACCAATATCCTGCTGGACGATTCTCAGATTACCGGAGGACAGAGATTGCTGAATATTAAAATTTCGGCAGATTACAATGTTTCCGAAAATCTTAACCTGAGGGTTTTCTACGAACAAATGACTTCCAAATACAAAATATCAACGGCATTCCCACTTTCAACAATCAGAGCAGGGATTTCCGCAACGTTTACCTTCGGGAACTCAGGAACTTTCTAATTAGAACAAAAATAAATTCAACAGTCCTCCAAATTTTGAAGGACTTTTTTGTGCACGATATTTGAAGCTTCTGTAATTTTGAATACATTTGTAGAAATAAAAAATTAGAAATGAACACACCATCAGAATTAAAGTACACCAAAGATCACGAATGGATCAGAATCGAAGGAAACGTCGCTACCATCGGTATTACAGACTTCGCTCAGGGCGAGCTCGGCGATATCGTTTATGTAGACGTTGACACGGTAGATGATGAGCTTGAAGGCGGTGCCGTTTTCGGAAGTGTAGAAGCTGTAAAAACGGTTTCGGATTTATTCTTGCCGATTGCAGGAAAAGTAATCGAATTCAACTCAGAATTGGAAGACCAGCCGGAGCTGTTGAATTCAGACCCTTATGGAAATGGATGGATCATCAAATTGGAAGTTGCTGAAGGTGCCGATCAGTCAGAATTGCTTTCTGCCGAAGAATACCAGGAAATCATTGGATAACCTTTCAAAAATATTCAGTAAGATTTTGCCCATTTATTGGGCATTTCTTACTTATATGCTCCTCAAGCCAGGGCAGGAAAACTATGAGTATTGGTTTATGTTCAGCGGTATCGACAAAGTACTTCACCTGAGCATATTTGCGGCATTGGGTTTTTGCTTTATGGCAGCTTTTCCCAAACTCAGGTTTTATTATTTCTTTCAGATCATCCTGATCTATGCCTTCCTCACCGAAATTCTCCAGGAAGAAATGGGCCTCGGCAGATCCATGGAGACTCTGGATGTCGTGGCAGATGCTGTAGGCTGCCTCATCGGGTATTATACGTATAAACTTTTCATTAAGCGGTTCTTTTAACTGTTGGAGGCTTATAGGAATTGCCTTACTTTGATAAATTTTTTCTGGTTCGAATACTTGCCTTTAAATGAAATTCTTTATCAATTTACCGACAGATTGCTTATCTATATCATCTCAGATTCCCTCGACTCTGTCTAATAACCCCTAACCCTGCAACCTTCCTACATCCAACCTCTCACTCTCCAACCCTAAAACCCTCCAACCCCTTATTTTTCTTCAGGAGCTTAATCCGGCTCTTCGCTACTACTCCTCGCGCCGGCCTTCTCCGATGCACTCCCTCACCAAACCTTTGGCTTGCCAACACTTCCCGACTCCGCTGTGGGGTAACCGCTTCGATCCGGGCTAGGGCGGGCTTCCTTCTTAAAGACATCCTGCAATATTTTCTCCGTCTTCATTTCACTCCATGCCTGTTTTCCTTTCTTACTTTACGGTTTTTCTTTTCCTAAACCTTTAAAAACCCTCTTTTTCTTACCTGACATCTGTTCCAAACCCTCTTTAAT
>CAJYXJ010000032.1 GCA_913778085.1 uncultured Chryseobacterium sp. | reverse complement strand
AGAAAGTGCGTTCAATGATCCATCTTTTCGGTACGGGCTTAAACTCTTTCTTCCTGCTGTCACTACGCATAACGATCTCGATAGCATAATTAAAATTAGTCTTTATTTCTTCAATAATATTGCCCCTGTATCCTCCGTCTGCAAGAATTAACTGTAGTGGAATAAGCAGGTATCCCAGTGTTTTCATCAGAAGAACAGCCGCTTTACTGTCATGCACATTGGCTACGCTTACCATGACGGCGAGTAAAAATCCATTTTTGTCAACAACCATATGCCTTTTGATATCTTTTACTTTCTTATTTCCATCCCAGCCATTAAGAGAGCGGTTGTTTCCCCAGCGTACACTCTGGCTATCCATAATACCAAGACTGGCAGCTGCATTCTGCCCCCTTTTCATCCTGACTTTCTCCCTGAGCCTGGATAATAAAACATCAAAAACCTCCAGATCAGACCATTTTGAATAGTAATAATAAACCAACTGCCATTTAGGGAAGTCTAAAGGTAACATCCGCCATTGGCAGCCTGTTTTTACAAGATAGCTGATTGCATTCCAAATGATACGCAGATCATGTTTTCGTTTCCTGTCATCAAATTCTAATGTTTTTTTTATAAATTGCCACTGGGTTTGGGTTAGATCGGTTGAATACATTGACGTTTTGTTTTGCAACCTTAAAATGGCAATTTTTTTCCAGTTTTTAATCCTTACTCTTTTTTTATTCTAATTTTTAAACAGGCTCTAAAACAGATTGCCTTTAACAAAAAACACCATTGATAATAGTTCTGTTAAAAGAAACTTCCTGCATCCGGCTTCTTTCTTTTTTTACGATTTATCCCTCCAGTTCACATTAAGACAGCCAATAATAATCTTAACCGGGAACTTCCTTCACCTAGCTTTCCTCTTCCAGCCTCTAACCTTTAAGGCACAATCACCGTGAAAATATAAGCGGCCAGGTTCACCAGCAATACCGTTCCGTAAAGGATGTTCGTTTTTCCACGGCTTAAGGAGAGCATCACGATGAATACTGAAAGGGAAAGCAGGATCACATCTTTTTTATCCAGTCCGAGAACCAGTGGGATATCGTACATAATACAAACCACGGAAACCGCGGGAATCGTTAAGCCGATACTCGCCAGTGCCGAACCCAGCGCCAGGTTGAGGCTCGACTGGATCTGGTTGCTGCGCGCCGCACGGATTGCCGCTACGCCTTCCGGAAGCAATACGACCGCTGCAATGATGACGCCCACCAAAGATTTCGGAGCCCCTAAACTCTGGACCATATCTTCAATGGTGGAGGAAAGCCCTTTCGCCATCACCACCACAATCGCCAGGCAGATCACTAAAAATATAAAACTGACTGTTGTCTTTTTTACCGAAGGCGCATAATGCTCCTCGGGATGTTCTTCCGGCGTGATGAAATAATTCCGGTGCCGGATGGTCTGAACCATCAGGAATACTCCGTAAATTACCAGGCAGGCAATCGATACGAAGATCAGCTGGGCCTGGTTGTAGAAAGGTCCGTTGACGCTGGACGTGAAATTCGGAAGCACCAGCGTTAAAATCAGGATCGAAACGATACTCACCAGATAGGTAGTGGCAGAAGTCCTCGCAAAGAACTGTTCGTAATATTTGACGCCGCCAACCAAAATACAGATGCCCAGGATCCCGTTCAGGATGAGCATCACTGCCGCGAAAACCGTATCTCTCGCCAGCGTAATGGCCTGTTCTCCTCCGGCAACCATCAGGGAAATAATCAGCGCCACTTCAAGAATGGTGATACAGAGGGCCAGGATGATTGTACCGAAAGGTTCCCCGACTTTGTGAGCAACCACCTCAGCATGGTGCACCGCCGAAAGCACGCTGCCCGTCAATAAAATGCCTGCAATGATATCGAATACCACGCCCGTTCCCATCAGCCCGGAAAAATAATAGCCCACGGCCAGAACCGGGAAAATATACGTATAATGTAAAAGTTCTTTTAAATTCATAAGCCTTTGTAAAATACAAAAAATCAATGGTTTTTAAAATACCTGAAGGAAATATTAATAGAAACTTATTTCAGATTCTACGGTTCCTAAAAACCAGTAACAGCAAGGGCATAAATTAAAAATCAAAGATTTTTAAAAACCTTTGTGCACTTTTCATGACATACAGCATTTAGCTTTTTTATGCACTATGAATATCTTTTGTAGCTGTTATGGTTAAAGCATCAGTGCTGCCACAAATAAAAATCCTGCAGGTCCGTCAGCATATGGAACAGCAGCCCGATACCGATAATCCGGATATTTCCTTTGAAAAACAGCATCAAAAAATACACCGCAATGGCATAATAAGAATGCAGGAAATGAAATCCCACGCTAGCCCGGTCCGGATCGAAAATGGGAGTGGCAAAAAGATGATCGAGATCCACCAGCATGGTTGCCAGCAGGATCAGGTACACTTTTTTCCAGTGTTCCCGGTAGAAAATCAGGGCAATGAATACCGGAAAAACGAAATGCAGGAAATAGTGGGTGCCTGTTTTAAGCAAAGCAATATTTGAAGGATCCATAGAGATAAGGGTTTTGAACGGATAATTTAACAGCAGACTGAAAGTTACAAAAGATAAGGTACATAAGATTTTTTAGTTCCAGGCTTTGCGTATATTTTAGATCACATGAGATTAAAAATCAAAGATTTTTAAAACTTTTGTGTGCTTATTCACGGTATTATAATTTTAACTTTAATAGGCAGCCTTTCTGTCTTTTGTGACTTTTGTGGTTTATATAAAACTGTAAATGATGTTTTTGTTTTACAGCCTTAAAATCAGGGGAAGTTTCCCTTTTTTGAACTGTAATTTTACATAATACTCATGGTTCCGGTTTGCATAAAAAAAGTATTCCAGCTGAGAGATCATCTTCTTTTCTGCCGGCGATCCTGTTTTCCATCCGGATAACAACAACGGATTGTTCTTTACGAAAACATAATTTGTCTTCATTTTAAGCGGTAGCTTCACCGGATTTCGTGTTGAGATTATTTCAATAGCATTTTTATTTTCGATAACCTTGTTCGGCTGAAAAGGAATCGCCGTAAACTCATTCCGGGTATTCATCCATTTCTTCTCCTGGAAATAGCGGATTGCTTTTTCGGGATGAGTGGAGTGGAGGACAATGGCATAATTGGGCTGCACGATCTTCTGAACGGTCTTTTTTTCAATTTCATTAAAATGGTCATCGTAGCCGTAGGTAATAATCGTGTCGTTTACCAGCTCAAGCCGTGCTGCAGCCCGGAGCGAACCTATTCCGGACCTGGTAAAATCCGTACTGAAAAGCTGTGCGATCCGGTTGATATTTTCCGAATCCAGTTCAGCATCAAGAAATACGTTCCTGCTTGCAAGCTTTGCGAGGACAGGATCTGCATGATATTCACCAAATGCATTCTTCAGCTCGATATCATCATCATGAAGATCAATGGAGAAATTACGGGTTCTTGGTCCCGAAATGAAAGAAAGGCTTCCCGTACTGCCGTCAATAAAGGAATCAGCCTGATAATCGTTTTTTCCTGACTTGATAGAATTGGAAATACTTCTAAAAGCGGAACCGGAAGTTCCAATCAGACAGTTGCCGTCTGAGATCTTCAGGGAAATAAAATCCTTTTTAAAGGTTTGGTTTCCGATGCTGAGGAATTTCTGCCGTTTCAAATAATTAAAAAGCTCCTGTTCATCCTTAATTTCAAAAACACTGTACCATTGGGAAAGCGGACTGTCTCTAAGGTGAAAGACCTGTACAAAATCAGGAACCTTTAAACCGCTGTCCCATAAAGATACGGATTCACCGCCGGCTTTGCTTTTTTCCGTTATCAATGAAGGATGCCTGAGAATTCCTGAAATATATTGCCGCGTGCATTTTTTCGTGTCGATCAGTATAAGAATGTCCGTATTTTCAGGGACAAGCCTCAACGTTTTATCCTGATGGTAAAACACAAAATAAAACGTTGCTGCGATCAGAAGGAAAATCAGGGCCATGTATTTTTTCATTACAGGACCGGCGTTTTCTTTTCGGATTCGTTGATTTTGTAGATCTCGTCGAACAGGTCAAAGAAGTACATCAGGCTGTTCTCGGAAGAATTCCGGATCTGGTAATGGACTTCCGTTTCTATGGTATTGCCTTTTGCTTCCGTTTTGAAATAGACTTCGCCTACATTTCTCCGGATGAGATTCAGCGTTTTCTTTTCCGGTATGCTTTTAAACTCTTTTTCCAGTCCGCTCAGCAGCTTCTGCATGTCAAACCTTCCCGATGAAGGATGCTTCGCCGAATCTTTTGCCCACATTTTCGACGTTTCAGACTGGTTCTTCGGCCGGATATTATCCGGTGATGAGGTTACGTAAACGATACCGTCCTTTACCGTGAAAAACAGTTGGTCAAAATAGCCCTGGCTGTTTTCATCTTTAAATGCATAGAAGTTTCCGTTTTTAGAAAAATTCTTCGACGTTTTTTTATTAGTGGTGAGCAAAGTGAAGATGCGGTTCCAGTAGCCTTCGTTTTCCGTTGCAAAAGCAAAGGTGAAATCCGGCATCACCACTTCTTTGGTTTTCTGAACTTCCTTTTCATTAAAATCGTCATCATATTCGAAATCGGTATAGTTTACGGTTTTGGATTTCAGTTCGTTCAGCACGAAAATGCCGTTTCCGGGTGCGATTTTGGCAATGGCCTTTTCATCCAAAGCAATCTTCATGGTCTCCATGATCAGTTCCGCTTCATTCTGGTAATCCGTCTCTCCGGAGCTTTTCAGGAAGGTGTACAGCATATCGAAATACTTACTTCCGTCTACGTTGATGGCGTAGTAGCCCACGCTTTTGTCATTGATCAGGGCCGTCAGTTTTTTATTTTTCTTTCCCTTGTATATTGCAGCAATGCTCTTCTGGATTTCCGGGTTGTTGTGCCGGTAATTATTTACCAGTCTTACTTTGTCCTTGTCAAAATACAGATTGTAGGAATAGTTCGAATTGTAAAAATTCGTAAAGAACTGCCCGAATTCATACCGCCTGATCATACTTCCATAGACCCCGTTTCTCATTATTCCCGCATAATTTAAGTAAACGAAAACATCGGAATTTCCGTCACGGTAAGCCGTCATTTCACCCGGGACTTCCAGTTCCGGAGCAGAGTTGAAATAATCGTCAAAGGCAGCTTCGGCAAGCTTTTTCTCCATCCTGAACTTTTCGATATTCATGGAATCAAGCTCTTTCTGATACATTTCGTCTTCTTCAGGATCGCCTTCTTCCATATCGTCGGGCATGGGTGGAAGAAGAGGTTCGGTATCTTTTTCAGAATAATTCTTGTCAGTGGATCCTTTCTTCTCTGCAGGATACTGATGGTGCTTTTCCAGGTATTTAATATCCTTTTGCATCCTGGCAATTTCGGCATTGTTTTCTTTAATGTTTTCCTGCAGGGATTTGATGTCCTCTTTCAGGTATTTTATTTCTTCCTTATAGTCGAAAGCTTTTTCTACATACACACTATCCGTTTGCGGTCCTGCATACAGGCTGTCCGTAGCGGCAGCCGCAATACTGTCGATTATTGCTCTTGCACTGTCAAGGTCGATATCATCTTCCCAGTCGTACGGTTTATTATAATTAATGGTCTTCAGGACGGCATGGTGTCCGTTCCAGGCTACGAACACATCATTATCAAGATTTACATAAGAGTATTTATTTTTTTTGGTAATTTCAAGCCCCTCTTTTTTTACGGAATTGATGAACTCCTGAAATTTTCCCGGGTTATCCAGAATGAAATGTGCCGTATAAGCCTGCAGGGAGTCATTGAGTACCGCATAATGATATTGCGTCGCATCATATTTGATCCCGGTTTTCGAGTAGTCCGTCCAGTTCGGTTTTGCTTTGCCCTTTTTGGCAACTTCCTGCAGGAAAGGGTTGAATTTTTCCCAGTTCACTTTCCTGTCCAGCTGTTTGCCGTTGATTTCCATATAAAACAGAATGTCTTTTGGAACTTTCATACGCTGCTGTGCAAAAATGGTGGCCAATCCTGCAAAAAGGAAAACAAAAAGCTGTATTTTTTGTAAAAAAGATTTCATGGCTTTACTATAATTTATTGAAAGAGAATGGTATTCTGTAAATGTTTTTTCTGAAGGATAAGATCCAATACAGGGGACTCCAGTTTCACCGCTTTTTTGTTGGGCGAAATGGAATAGGCAGTATTGCTCTGGGATTTCACGGGGTTTTCAAACTGCAATACGGAAATATACCGGGCATCGTTGAAGATTTCCTTATCCGCCTTGCTCATTTTATCGTAATCGCTTCTGAAGGTATTGATCTTATTCCGGGTGAATGATTTGCCGGCCATATTCTGGCTGTAAATCTGCGTGGGAACCATTTTGCCGATAATGTTTTTCACTTTAAGCTGTTCCAGCCCGGCGTTGATGTTTTCGATTCTTTTGAAATTGCAGGTGAGCTTAACGATGTAATTATCGAAATCCATCGAGGTCTTTACATTGGAAATTCCTGGCGTAGCTTTAAAAATCCTAGCCGCTTCACTGACCTTTGCTTCAAGTTCCGTTTTTTTCGGAACCTTTTTCCCGTTGATGGTTTCCATTTTTGAAATGGAGGCCAGCCGGGTTTTGCTTTTGCTCGCGTTGAGGATAACGGTATATTCGCCACTGCCGTCTGCTTTTACGTTTGCCTTTTCCAGGATATCGAAACAGCTGGTCAGCAGTAACAGCGGCAGCAAGAGAAGAAAATATTTAATAAAGTTTTTCATAACGGTGTAATTTTTCAGATCCGGCCTTTCAGATAATCCTGCCGCAGGTCTTCATCCAGTTTTTCAATGGCATATCTCAGGCAGGTCCTCGGCATTTCCCGGTAATGTCTGTTTAAATAATCGATCAGTTCCTTTGGATTCTTCTGTCCCATTTCCCTGAGCAGCCAGCCGTTGGCCTTATGCATCAGGTCGTGGGGATGCTTTAAATTCTGCGTCACAAATTCTTTTGTCGGCTCAAAAGATCCTTTTTTAATGTGATGCATGGTTCCGACAACGGCCATTCTTTTATGCCACATATTCTCGGAATACGAAAGATTTCTTAACAAGTCTTCCCGTTGATTTTCAAAACAGTACCGGCCCAGTATTTTGTAACAGCTTGAATCCACCAGGTCCCAGTTGTTGATGTGCTGAAGATGGTTCATATAAAATTCAACAATGTTTTCCTGTATGGTTTTATCTTTTGATTTTTCAAATTTTAAAATCAAAATAAAAAGGGCCGTCAGCCGGTGCTCATGAAATTCGGAAGAAAGGAGGTCGCTTAATTCTTCCAGTGAAATTTTTGCATAATAATCTTTGGCCACCAGCCGCTGATCCGGGACTTTTACACCTAGAAACAGATCTCCTTCGCCATATTCCCCTTTTCCCGTTTTAAAAAATTTCGGGAAAAACTGTGCTTTTTCAGGAACTGCCAGAGTTGCTAACGCTTCCCTGATCTCTTTAACGGTAGAATTTTTAGATAGCGGATGCATTTGATTTAAATTATTTATTCTCTTTTAAAGCAACACTTTCCAGTTTTTCTTCCTCTATGGCAATTTTATTCGGATTGGCAACTTTTGCAATCGTAAGTCCCTGAACAATAATGGAAAATACAACTACGCAGTATGTAATACTCAGAATAATTTCACTGTATTCGTTTTTAGGAACAGACATCGCCAAAGCAATGGAAACTCCACCGCGGATTCCACCCCAGATCAATACTTTAACGGTTTGCGGGCTGAAGGTCCGCTTCATAAATTTCGTAGGTCCCCAGATGGAGATTACCCTGGCCAGCAATACGATAACGATGGCTGCCAGCCCCGGAATCATAAAATGGCTTAAATCCTTGATCATCAGCAATTCAAAGCCGATAAAAAGAAACAGCACCGCATTCAGGATCTCATCGATCAGCTCCCAGAATTTAATCAGGTAGTCCTGGGTAATGGATTTCATTTTGAATTTTACATTGAAGTTCCCCATAAACAGTCCGGCTGCAACCATCGTCAGTGGTCCTGAGATGTGCATCTGCCTGGCGATGAGATAACCACCCATCACTACCGAAAGCGTTACCAGCACGGAAATAATATAATCATCCACTTCGCGCATCAGCCGTGATGTTACCCATCCTAAAACGACCCCTAATAAAATTCCGCCACCCGCTTCTTTAAGCAGCAGCAGTCCGATACTTTCCACGGTAAGATCTATTTCTTTTCCGATGGCCAACTGTAATACGACGGTAAAAACAACAACTGCCATCCCATCGTTAAAAAGCGATTCTCCGGCCACTTTCGTTTCCAGGGATTTTGAAACATTGGCCTGTTTCAGAATACTGAGAACGGCTACGGGATCGGTAGGAGAGATCAGCGCCCCGAACAGCAGGCAATAAATAAACGGCAGGGGAAGACCGACGAACGGCAGCAGGTAATACATCCCAAAACCCACTACAAAGGTAGAAATAACAACGCCGACCGTAGAGAAAATGACCACCGGTAAAAACTGTTCTTTAAGGTCATTAATATTGATATGGATTCCCCCTGCAAAAAGCAGGAAATTAAGCATGGCGCCCATCAGGACTTCGGTAAAGTCGATGCCGGTCATCAGGTTATGAAGGTGGCCGTAGGTTTTCGGTAAAACCGTTTCCCCGAACGAAACCAGGAATATGGAAACTACGATGGCAATTACCATAATTCCGATGGTACTCGGAAGTTTAAGAAATCTGTAATTGAGGTATGAAAATATGGATGCTAAGACGATTAAAGCTGAAAATGAATAATATAATTCCACTAAGCTGTTTTTTTAATTTAAATTTTTAATAATCAATATAAAGTACTTTAATATAAACTTTGTTGTTTTCTTTTTCCCAAATGTCGAGAATGCCGTCCCGTACAGACTTTGATCCTCTCGTATAACCCTGCCCCAGATTCAGAATATTCAGCAGGATATATTCGTCACCCACGGAATTTACCAGATACGGTGTCTTTTCGGTTTTGCCGTCGCCGGAAGATTTCATGCCGTCGGTTAAAGCTCTGAATTGGCTCAGATGGTATATGAAGTTATCGCCGTCTTTCTGATAATCATAGGCTTTTAGAAGGATGAGGAGAATATCCAGATTGGTCGGGTCTTTATCGTAAAGAATTTTTCCCTGCCGGATGCATTCCTGGAAATTATTGCTTTTAAAGGCTTCCGCTAAAGTCTTAAAATCCTCATCGGTAGTAAGCACGGGATCTTTCTTGAAATTCCTTCCATAATAAAGATGTTGGGCCTCAATGGTATCCAGCGACCTCGGGTACGCTTTGTATTTAAAAACAAGCTTCTCGTAGTTATAGGGCGATTTTTCGTTTTTCAGATCTTTCTCGATCATTTTAAGATCGGTTTTCGGCTTCTGGCTGAAACCGAAAACCGAAACGAAAATCAGTAATAGGAAAAAGTGATATTTCATCTATTCTTTTAGGTTTTCTTCTTCCTCGTCGTTATCGAAATATTCAAAAAGGAAGTCATTGTAAGGAAATCTTGAAATATGGATCTTCATGACTTCGTCGTAGATCAGCTTCTTCATTTCCGGAAAGTTTTCTTTCGTCAGTGCCGAAATAAATACGGTCGGATATTTGGATTTGGCCATCCAGGTATTTTTCCATTCTTCCAGGGAAATGTTCTTTCTTGTGGAAGGCGTCAGATCATCTTCGTCCTTCTTCTGGTAGCTGAAATCGTCGATCTTATTGAAAACCATGATCATCGGCTTTTGATGGGCATTAATCTCCATCAGAATCTGATTAACGGAATCGATATGGTCCTCAAAGCTTTCGTGGGAAATATCCACCACATGGATTAGGAGATCCGCTTCTCGAACTTCATCCAGTGTAGACTTGAAAGATTCCACCAGCTGGGTCGGCAGCTTCCTGATAAATCCTACGGTATCTGTTAATAAGAAGGGAAGATTTCCGATTACCACTTTTCTCACCGTCGTATCCAGCGTTGCGAATAATTTATTTTCAGCAAAAACTTCAGATTTTGATAAAGCATTCATCAGAGTAGATTTTCCTACGTTGGTATAGCCCACCAAAGCGGCTCTCACTACCTTTCCGCGGTTGTTTCTCTGGGTTGCCATCTGCTTGTCGATGGTTTTCAGCTTGTCTTTAAGTAAGGAAATCCGGTCGCGGATGATCCGTCTGTCGGTTTCGATCTCCGTTTCACCGGGTCCTCTCATCCCGATTCCCCCTTTCTGACGCTCAAGGTGGGTCCACATCCGGGTCAGTCGCGGAAGCAAATATTGGTATTGCGCTAATTCTACCTGTGTCCGTGCGTAGGAAGTTGTTGCTCTTTGGGCAAAAATATCAAGGATCAGGTTGGTCCGGTCAAGGATTTTCACTTCCATTTCCCGTTCCAGGTTTTTCAGCTGGGAAGGGGAGAGCTCGTCATCAAAAATGACGGTGCCGATGGCATGTTCTTTTACATATTCTTTTATTTCCTGCGCTTTTCCGCTTCCGATAAAAGTTTTGGAATCCGGCTGGGTTAATTTCTGGGTAAAACGGCGGTCTACGGTAGCTCCTGCCGTAAAGGCTAAAAACTCAAGCTCGTCCATATATTCCTGAAGCTTGTCTTCATCTTGATGCTGCGTTACCACACCCACCAAAACGGCCTTTTCGTAATTATGTTCTTTCTTTTCTAGCATTAAATTCTATCTGTATATTGTAAGACTTACAAGATACCATTTTTCATGAAAAAAAACAAGACGATTTTTTGTGGTAGCGGAATTGATCCTGAATCAACTTTGTTTGAATGAATTGGTAGAAACCCCAAAGAGAAAAAATTCAACCTCCATCTTTTTTAGCCTTATAGACCGATTTCTTCGGATTAAGATTAATTTATACTGAGGATAATATTGATTTATAGAAATTTAATACCTTTACCGCATCATTAAACATAACCGTTACACTTTATAATTAAAACTAATATTCCGATGACCGGCAGTATCCGATGTATGATTATTGAAGACGATGAGCTGGACAGGCTTGTCCTTCAGCAGCAGATCAGGCAGTTTGAAAATCTCGTGCTGGTCGGCTCTTTTGAGGCTGCGGAAAAAGCCGTGCCCCATCTGCATCTCCCGGTAGATCTTCTGATCCTGGATATCGATCTTCCCGGGATGAGCGGCATCGAGTTCCGTAAGATATGTCAGAAAATCCCGGCCTGTATTTTTGTCAGCTCACATCCCGAATATGCCATCGATACCTTCGAGGTCGATACTTTTGATTTTCTGACCAAACCCCTGAAATCAGAACGCTTCCGGTATTCTATGCAGAAGCTTTTCGATTTTTTTGAAATGAAGGAAAAATCGGAAAACTTTGATACGCTGATCGGGGAGAATGTCATTAAAATCAAAGAGGGCAGTAACATTTCCAGGATTAAAATAAGCGATATCCTCTATCTGGAAGCTTTGAAGGATTATACACGGGTTGTAACTTCCGAAAAAAGATACTGCATCCTGGATTCTATCGGAAGTATGCTCAATAAAAGCGATTTCGGTTCTTTCGTCAGGATCCACCGGAGTTATGCTGTTCCGCGTCACCTGATCCGAAGCAGGAATACCCATGAAGTAGAGTTGGTGCATCAGGTAAAACTTCCGATTGGCAGGGCTTACAAAAGCAATTTAGATTTTTTCGGAACTTAAGGTAATCGTGCTGCCTCTGCCTTTTTCGGTCTTTACTTCAATAGCCATTCCGATGGCTTTTGACAGGTCGCGGATCAGGTGAAGCCCAAGCCCTTTTTTGGTCCCGATTGTTACACGGTCATCAAACAAAGCCCTGAACTGTTCGGTTGAAGCCCCTTCGCCGTTGTCGGTGATGCTGAGGTAATTTTTTTGTCCTTCCGAATACGCTTTCCAGAGGATGGTCTTTTCACCCTCTTTTTGCTCCAAAATCTTAACGGCATTATTAGTTAAATTCCGGGTAATGGTTTTAAGGTATTCCTTATCGGTAAGTAGGATCATATTTTCAGGAAAATCAAACTGAAAGCGGATATTTTCGACCCAGGAAAAACTCTCTTCGATATCTTTAAAAACAACACTTACCGGAACTTCTTTGATCTCCGGTGCAAAGTTGTCCATCTGCCCTTTGCTCCAGAGGAGGAGGTCTTCCATTTGCTGGAGTAAATTTTCAGATGCGTTGATTACTTTATTTTCAAGGCGTTTTTTGGTTTCTTCATCCATCATATCAGGGGCTTCTTTCTGCAGGTGGAGAAAATGGATCAGTCCGGCAACCGGGCTCCGCAGGTCATGATTCAGAATTCCGAAGAACTGCATTTTGGTTTTATTGGCCTTATCAAGCTCGGTATTCAGTTTTTCGAGCCGGTTGCTGTTTCTCTTCGACTGCCTGTAAAGGAAAAACATCAGGATCCCGATAATCAGAAAGGCCAGGAGTCCGAAAAGGTAATAAAGTTTTTCTCTTTCTTTGGTTTTGATAATGAGTTTGTTGAGGGCGATTTCTTTATTCTTCTGTTCAACGATTTTCTGGCTTTCCAGTTTGGCCATTTCGTTCTTCCGGCTTTGCGAATAAATGGAATCTCTCGTCGTATAATATTCCTGGAAGTTCTTCGCGAAGCCGTCAAGATCACCTTTAAGCCTGCTCAATTCCGATAATCCGCCATAATTGAACATGACCCATTGTTTGTTGTTATTACCGGCGGCGATCTTTTTACTGATGGCAAATTCCTTTTCGGCTTCCTGCAAAAGCTGGCTTTTGCTCAATTTCAATTGGCTCCTGTATTTTTCGTACTGCTTATAAAACTCAAGATAGGAAAAAGCCATGTTATAGTGATTGGCGACCGACATATAATGACTGGGTGAGATTTTATCCCAGATCTTTTGGGCCTGCTGCTGCATTCCATAACCTTTCATCAGGTGATCGACGTCCAGTAATGACCAGTTGGTGAGCAGCCAGGCCTGCCCGAACTCGTTTTCCGTTTTTCTGAAATATTCATAAGCTTTGGTAAAATGTACCTGTGCTTCTTTGGGTTTTCCCAGGCTTCTCTCGATTTCCGCCAGGACACCGTGGCAGAACCCCAATGCTTCCTGAGAATGGGATGCTCCGGCGACTTTCAGGGCCTTGTTGATGTTTTCGTATGCTTTTTCCCTGTTGGATTCGTCCAGGTATAAAAAAGCAAGACTTCGGTAGGCGGCATTGACGATCCAGAGGTTTTTGCTTTTCGTTCCCAGGTCGACGGCTTTCAGATAATTTCTGACCGCTTCCGCATGTTCTCCCTTTTGGTGGGCCAGCCGGCCGAACATATAATAGTTGTCGGCCAGTACATATTCATCTTTGTTTTTTAGATTGATGATCGTTGATTCCTTATTGTAACGGTAGGCCTGAGCAGTACTGTTTTTCTCGGTATAGTAACTGGCAAGGCCAAGCAGTGTTTTTCCTTTTTGGGAGTTCCATCCGTTTTTTTTGATCAGGGCGAGGTTCTTCTGTGTGTAGAAGAGGCAGCTGTCGGGATTGTAGATCCGGTAAATATCGATGAGGTTCTGCTGGAGGGCAAAACGTTTTTCTTCAGAAATATTCTTTTTAAGTTCTGATTTAAAATTTTCAAGCTTTGAAAATTCCTGCGACCATAGCGATAAAGGCAAGAATAGTATAAAAAGTAGACATCTTGCAATCATAATGTGTTATTTCCACGAAGATAGCATTTTATCAGATGTCATTGGTCGATTTTTTCGGTCGTTCGTCTATTTTAAAAATATCCGCCTGAAGGATATGGTAATTTAGCCACACAGAACGCTCCTTAATTTAATTAAAACATTAACCAAAAACAGATTTCATATGAAAAGAATAGCTACGCAATGCTTCTTTCTTATATCGGCTCTCGTCCCCGTTTCCCTGCTGAAAGCGCAATCGGCAGTACTGGCAACGGGAGCAAATGCTGCGGGAAGCAACGGCTCGGTTTCTTATAGCGTCGGCCAGGCCGCCTATCTTGTGAAGGGCAGCAGCCGGCAGGTATCCGAAGGGGTGCAGCAGGTCTACGAAATCACAACACTGGCTACCGGCGAAGCGGCACATCCATCCGAAGAAGAAATTCTGCTGTATCCGAATCCTTTTAAAGATTACCTGTACCTGGATTTTACCACGCAGGATTTCAGAGGTTCGGAATACCAGCTGTTCGATGCTCAGGGTAAACTGATCAAAACGGAAAAGATCAGCCGATCCCGATCGGAATTCAATTTCTCATGGCTGCCTTCGGCCATGTATCTGATCAGGATCAATCAGGAAGGTAAAAACATAAAAACTTTTAAAATCATTAAAAAATAATCATCATGAAAAAAATAGTACTGGCATCGGGACTTTTGCTGGGTATGCAGCTTGCTTTTGCACAGGCTCCCGAAAAAATGAGCTATCAGGCCATCATCCGGAATACCGGGGGTCAGGTGATGGCCAACCAGAACGTCGGCGTACGGGTGAGTGTCTTACAGGGCTCGCCTTCAGGTACGGTAGTGTATTCGGAAAGACTTACGGGAAGCACCAATGCAAATGGGCTCTTAACGATGGAGCTGGGAACGGGAACGATTCTTTCAGGAACATTTAATACAATCAACTGGCCTTCAGGCAGCTATTATTTAAAAACGGAAACCGATCCTACGGGCGGAACGGCCTATACCATCACCGGAACCAGCCAGCTGCTGAGCGTACCGTACGCCATGTTTGCCAAATCGGCAGGCGGAATAAACGGGGGAACTGCTTTTGCCATTCCTTACGTCAATACTTTTACCAATGCCGGAAATTTATTTTCATTAACCAATAATGGAGATGGGGTTTCCCTTGAAGGAATAAACACAAGCACTACTTCAAATATTGCTGCCGTGAGAGGAATGGTGACCAATACTTCCCCCGGGGGCTTTTCTGCTGCCGTTCGGGGAAGCAACAGCGGAACGGGCGGACTGGGAATCGGAGTGTACGGAAGCCAGGATGGATCGGGATGGGGCGTTTACGGTGTAAATCCTTCCGGGATCGGGGTTTACGGAAATTCAACAGGCGCCGGTTATGGACTGTATGGCAACAGCAATACCGGGACAGGCCTTAATGCGGTAAGTACCAATGGGATTGCCGCAAGTATTTCGATCCTAAATGCCACCAACAACAATAATGTGCTTAATGCCAGTACAGTAGGAAACGGAACGGTGATGAATGTTTCTACGACAGGAACCGGAAAAGGGATTTCCAGTACGTCTGGAACCGGATATGCCATTCATGGAGCAACGTCATCACAAGTTTCAGCCGGAATCGTAGGCGATAACAATGGGGCAGGAGAGGCTATTGTCGGCCGGAATACCAGTGATATTGCCGGAGCGGTGGTTGGAAGAAACGACGGCGGGGGATATGGCGTTCGCGGATTCATCGTCACCAATACTTCCGGTAACGGAATCGGCGTTTATGGGCAGATCGGCGTGAACGGCAGCACCGGAAAGGCCGGAAAATTTGAGAATGTGAACAGCAACAATACTTCAACCACGCTGGAAGTATATAATATCGCCAATGGAAATGCCTCTGATTTTACCGTAAATAATACCAATGGCACATCAGCAGCCGTGCATGGAAAGGTAAATTCTATTTTTGCCAACTTCGGAACGGCAGGAGTATATGGGGAGTCCATAGGAACCGGAGGCTATGGCGGCTTGTTCTATCAGAGAAGTACGTCGGGTACCGGGCCTGCAGTACTGGCGCTTACGGACGGCAGCGGAAACGGGATCACGGCCAATGCCGGAGGCAGCGGCAATGGGGTAGAAGCATCCATCGATGGCAGCGGCAATGCGATCTATGGCTGGACCCCGGTTTTCAGTACGGGAAGAGCAGGATATTTCAGGAATTTCAATACCGCCAGTTCACAGTCTACCTTAACCGTAGCCAATGCAGGAACGGGAAGTGCCTTACTGGTCAACCATACAGGATCGGCCGGGAACCTTGCCGTATTTCAGAGCGCTAATGCCAATGTGGCACGGATCAATAAGTCGGGAACGGCATTTTTCAACGGGGGAACCCAGAACAGCGGGGCAGACGTAGCCGAAGCTTTTGACGTGGAAGGCAGTACTTCCGCCTACGAGCCGGGCGATATCCTGATCATCTCCACCGATGCCGACCGGACGGTAGAAAAATCCTCAAAACCTTATTCCACTCTGGTAGCCGGCGTATATGCCACAAAACCGGGTGTTCTCTTAACGGAGGAAAATATTGATTCCGAGCTTTTGGGTAAGGTTCCGATGGGTGTCATCGGCGTGATTCCCACAAAAGTCTGCCTGGAAGGCGGGAAGATCAAAAGAGGAGATCTTCTGGTTACTTCCTCACAACCCGGCGTTGCCATGAAAGCCAATCCTAAGAAAGTAAAAATAGGGCAGGTGATCGGAAAAGCGCTGCAGGATTACGATCAGCCGGAAACCGGTAAAATAAAAGTATTAGTAAGCATTAAATAAAAATACCATGAAATCACTATACATCACCCTTTTCCTGGCCTGTGGCCTTCATGCCTATGCCCAGGAAAACAGAAAAGCTTCCGAAGCTCAAACCCAGGAAGCTGTTCATTACAAGGAATCTAAGGCATTAGAAACCAGAATGATGGAGGAAGCCCGTAAAAGAGCTGCTGAAAAACCATCTGCATCCAGGCTCGCTTCAGAAGAAGGACTGCCGGTAAAAAAGCAGCAAAGCACACCAGTTACACAGGACCGTAAGGAAAAGCTGCTTTCCAGCCGCACCCTGACGATTCAGGAGATCAGAAAAACGATTCCAAAGGATTGATTTTTATGGATCAAATGCTTTCCGGAAGGAAGTTTTTAAATGAAATTAGCCCCTGCAGATAGAGTGCGGGGGCTTTTTGTTATTTATTGATATAAACGGGAAATACGTTAATAAAGGACTTAATTGTGATCTTCCCGATTCCTCCTGCAACTCTTCGCCGTTGTATTTATAGTTGTTTTAATTAATACCTTTCGTAATGTTAATAAGAGGGATTTCCGGCATCCAGTTTCTCTCTTCAGGCCTGTTAATACGGCTTTTATTGCGGGTTCACATTAAAATACGGGGTGAATGATACGTCAGGAACATTAATCCCAGTCGGAAGCAATAAATTTCATAGTATTTCCCTGGTTGTCATTCAGGATCAGAAAATGTCCTTCCAGTTTAAAATACTGCATGGTCCCGAAGTTTTTGACGAAATCATGTTCAAGTTTCATATCCTGGCACGCCATCAGTGTTGAGCCGATATCGGAAAATTTGACGGTTCCGTCTTTTTTAAATGCGGCGGTAAAAAACACTTTATTGCACCCCGCAAAAGCACCGCCTCTGATTTTTCCATTTTCAGCGGAAGCGGTAAGATCGATTTTCGCCTGGTTCCGGATCAGGTCTTCTTTAGTATAATTTTTAAAGGAGACCAACATCCAGTCCCGTTTAAGCCGTGGGTTTGTAAGGGCTGCGGAAGAACAGTTCAGGATAAAACCCAAGCACAAAATGCACAAAACGGTAAGCTGTATTTTTTTCATAAACGCCTTTAATCCATTTTCATACCATCACGGACGCTGAACAGTAAAAAAATTAGTAAATTAGCGACACAAAAATTATTTTATACAATGAAAAGAATATTACTGCTATTCACTTTCCTTTTGAGCTTTGTCCAGATGCGGGCAGACGAAGGAATGTGGTTGTTAATGCTCGTTAAAAGACTCAATGGGGTAGACATGCAAAAAGAAGGATTGCATCTTACTCCGGAAGAAATCTACTCCGTCAATAATTCAAGCCTTAAAGATGCCATCGTGAGCTTCGGAGGCTTCTGTACAGGAGAGATCGTTTCCAACCAGGGTCTTATTTTTACCAATCATCACTGCGGTTACGGTGCCGTGGCGGCTGCTTCCACCCCGGAAAAAGATTACCTGAAGAACGGGTTCTGGGCCATGAAGCAAAAAGACGAATTCAATGCAAAAGATCTTTATGTAAGATTTTTGGTAAGAATGGATGATGCTACCCAGAGAATCAATTCCAAACTGAATAACAATATGTCCGCTGCAGAGCGTAAAGCCGTGATCGACGCTGAAACAAAAGCGATCCAGTCTGAAAACTCTGAAAATGGAAAATATACGGTAGTCGTAAGGGATTTCTTCAATGGAAACGAGTTCTACTATTTCGTATACCAGGATTACAAAGACATCCGTTTGGTAGGAGCTCCGCCTTCCGCATTAGGGAAATTCGGTGGAGATACCGATAACTGGGAATGGCCGAGACATACGGCAGACTTTACGGTTTTCAGAGTATATGCCGATGCGGCAGGAAATCCTGCGGAATTTTCTCCGAGCAATGTTCCTCTGAAGCCTAAGCATTTTTTACCGGTGTCTCTTAAAGGCGTAAAGCCGGGCGATTTCTCGATGATTTTAGGATATCCGGGAAGAACGAACCGTTACCTGACTTCCTATGGGATCCAGCAGATGGTAAACAAAGACTATCCGGCATGGGTAGAAGCTTCCAAGCTTGCCATGGATGTGATGAAGAAGTATATGGATAAAGATAAAGGAACACAATTGAACTATGCTTCCCAATATGCTTCCGTGGCCAATTACTGGAAAAACAGACAGGGGACCATTGATGCCGTTATTAAAAACGGAACCATTGCAGACAAGCAGAAGATCGAAGAGCGTTTCAAAACATGGGCGGTACAGCCTGCCAACGTAGCGGAAAATGAAAATGTACTTGAAAATATCGGGATCTACTACAAGCAGACCTCAGACCGCAATGTGGAAAGAATGTACATGACCCAGCTTTCAAGAAACTCCAAATATTTCACCCTGGCCTTACAGGTAGGAAGTGTTCTGCAGGCATATGCCAAACAGGATATGGCCGGAAGAATTGCCATGAAGCCGAAAGTGGAGGCTGCCCTGAAAGCTGCCTATGAAAACATCAATACCAAACTGGAAGGCGAAATGATGAACTCTATGGTAAACCTTTACCAGCAAAGAGTAAACAAAGATGTCGCTTCTGAAACTATTATGGGGCTTGATACAAACAACCTTTCCAACGTTGCGTATTCTTCCATTTTTGCAAACAAAACATCTGCAACCAACTTTATGCTGAACCCGGATGCTCTAAAACTGGATGCCGATCCGCTTTGGAAAATTGCCAACGGAATCGTAGCCGACCAAAGAGCTTCTGCAGAAAGGTTCGTGAAGATCGACGATAATTTCGCAAAAAACAACAGATTGTTCCTGGCAGGACTGATGAAAGCGATGCCTGAGAAAAAATTCTATCCGGATGCAAACTCTACTATGAGATTGACGTACGGAACAGTTGATAAATTGCCTATCAGATCAGACAGAAATTATTTCGGGATTACCGATAACTATTATACGGACATGACCGGTCTTGTAGGAAAATACAAGAAAGGGGACGAAGAGTTTGATCTTCCGCAAAGAGTGATCGATCTTTACAACCTGAAAGATTTCGGACAGTATGCCGATGCAAAAGGTTATATGCCGGTGAACTTCCTTTCCAACAACGATATTACCGGTGGTAACTCAGGTTCTCCGGTAATCGATGCCGACGGAAACCTGATCGGGATCGCCTTCGACGGAAACAGCGAAGCTTTAAGCGGAGACATCGTTTTCGAACCTGAATGGCAGAAAACCATCAACGTAGACGTTCGTTTCGTTCTTTGGACGATCGACAAATATGCCGGTGCAAGAAGACTGATCGACGAATTACAGTTGGTAAAGGATGAAAACACACCAGCCGATACCAAAACAAAAATGCCTAAAGCAGCACCTGCCAAAGGAAAGAAAAAATAATATTTTCACCGATTTATTATAAGGGCCGCGAAAGATAACTTTCGCGGTTTTTTATTGCTGAAATTGTTTTATTTTTAGTCGTTCTTTTGAATATATAAAGAATAAAAGTTCCAAATTGATCATATTACTATATGCTAATGAAAACAGAATCTGTACAATTTAAAGCCATCATACAACAAAACGGAAAAATGAATGCCGCTTTTGTAGAATTTCCTTTTTCTACCAAGGAACTGTTCAATAAAAAGGGACAGGTGAAAATTAAGGCCATTTTTGATGAGAAAGTCGAATATCGCGGAAGCCTGGCAAAAATGAAATCCGAATGTCACTTCTTAATTCTGACGCAGGAAGTCAGAAAACAGCTGGGAAAGACTTTCGGCGATGAGGTTTCGGTATCTTTACTGGAAGATAAAGAGGAGCGGATCGTAGAAATAGCAGATGATATTGCTTTGGTTTTCAATGAAAATCCGGAGGCGAAGGCTTTGTTTAAAAACATGAGCTATACCCATAAAAAAGAATACATACGCTGGATTGAAGAGGCAAAAAACCCGGAAACCAGGGAAGCCCGGAAAACCAAGATGATCACGATGATTCTGGCAGGTAAAAGGGGAATTTGAAGATCAATAACTATCTGTCTAATTTTGCATTCAGGAATTGCTTTATACCTCCATTAATAATGGTGATGGAATCTGCACTGTGATGAACCGTAACGCCCAAGTCATTCATAACCTCTTTGAAATATCCTGTTTCAGAAGGAGACGAAATGATATTCTGCTGCCATAAAAAGCATGCAGACTGCCCTTTGTCATTTTCTATAATAAGAAATCTGAAATTATTTTTAATATCAGGAAACCGTATAACGGCTACTATACTTTCAAGGGGCGCCAGTTCTTTTGACAATATAATGTTTAAACCTGTCGGCTGCTCCGGTTCTGAATGATCCCCCAAAATTTCTACAGATGTTTTCATGCAAATTGATAAGTTGTAGGCAAACATGATTCCCCGATGCGACAAAACTCGACGTATTATATTTTAATTTAAAAAAAATTATAGCGGAAGGTGCATTTTGCTTTTGCAAGTGAATGATGAATTTAAAATATTATTTTCATAAAGATATATTAATAATAAAAACGGGTAAGGAATGAATAAATTAACAATAGTAAAAACAAGTTGGGGGATAGTTATATTTTATGAAATAAAAGAATTATCAGATCTCAGTGAAGATACGGGTGATGTCTATGAAGTATTACCTCAGTATATTTAAAATTAAATGATCAAGTAATAGATCATATTTCTTTTGGATATCTAAAGGCTGGAATAAAAAGCATAGTTCAACATATAAAAATATTTCCAGTAACTTTTTCTATAAAAAAACTGCAATATAATATGTGCGATTATCAACCGGAGGGAATGTATTATATGTTTAGAAAATGGTTTTTTGAAAATCATAATATGAGTGTTCCTCCTATTAATGTCCTCTATAATAAGGAAACAAATAGATATGTTTTTCCTGATTTAATAGAGTACTGAATAAATCGTAAACATCTTGCAACATCTGGTTGCTATTGCAGATAAGTGAATATATAAATTCTTAAAGCAATAAAACTCGGATTAAATTTTGAAAGAATGAAAATTAATGATGAATTTTAAACAAAATTGACAAGCGAAGCTTTATTGACTATTCACAATTGACAATCCGCCCTTACGCGTTCCAGAATTCCCGGTCCAGGCTCCTGTACTGAATCGCCTCCGAAACATGGTGTGATAAAATACTTTCTGATTCTTCCAGGTCTGCAATGGTACGGGCGACTTTCAGGATCCTGTCGTAAGCACGTGCCGAAAGGTTGAGCTTTTCCATCGCCATCTTAATCAGGCTGAATGAGGTTTCATCCAGCCGGCAGAATTTTTCAAGCTCTTTTGGTCCGATCTGTGCATTGTAGCTGATCTTTAGGTCTTTATAGCGTTCCCGCTGTATTTCGCGCGCAATCAGTACCCGTTTCCGGATGTCTTCGCTTTTTTCGCCTTTCCTTCTTTCCGCTAACTGCTCGAATTCTACCTTCTGCACTTCAATATGAATGTCGATGCGGTCGAGAAGCGGTCCGGAAAGTTTGTTCATATACCGCTGCATTTCATAAGTAGAGGAGGTATTGTTCGGATCATCTGGGAAAAAGCCACTTGGGCTTGGATTCATGGAGGCCACCAGCATAAAACTTGCCGGATAATTTACGGTAAACCGTGCTCTTGAAATAGTCACTTCCCGGTCTTCCAGCGGCTGGCGCATGACTTCCAGAACCGTTCTTTTAAATTCAGGCATTTCATCAAGAAACAGGACCCCGTTGTGGGCCAGTGAAATTTCTCCGGGCTGCGGGTAACTTCCGCCACCTACCAGAGCCACATCGGAGATGGTGTGGTGCGGCGACCGAAAAGGGCGTACGGTCATAAGAGAAGTTTCCGTTCCCATCTTTCCCGCAACCGAATGAATTTTTGTCGTTTCCAAAGCCTCCTTTAGTGTTAGCGGCGGAAGTATACTCGGTACCCTTTTGGCAAGCATGGTCTTTCCGCTTCCTGGCGGGCCGATCAGAATGATGTTGTGCCCCCCGGCGGCGGCTACTTCCATCGCTCTTTTTGCGGTTTCCTGTCCTTTCACCTCAGAAAAATCGAATGGAAAATCGTTGATTTTCTCCTGAAATTCTTTTCGGGTATCCACTTCGATTTTTGGGAGAGGTTTGTCTTCGTTGAAAAAATCGATGACATCTTTGATGTTTTCTGCGGCATAAACGTCCAGGCTATTGACAATAGCTGCTTCGCGGGTATTCTGTTTGGGAAGGATAATTCCTTTAAAACCTTCTTCCCGCGCCTGGATGGCAATTGGCAATACACCTTTGATCGGCTGCAAGGTACCGTCCAGTGATAGTTCGCCCATAATGATGTATTCATGAATATTTTCTGCCATGATCTGATCCGAGGCGGCCAGAATGCCGATGGCAATGCTCAGGTCATATGCCGCTCCTTCCTTCCTGAGGTCTGCAGGAGCCATGTTGATGGTGATTTTCTTACCGGGAATTTTAAAGCCTGTATTTTTCAGGGCCGCAGAAATCCGGTAGCTGCTTTCCTTGATAGCATTATCGGGAAGGCCTACCAGATGATAGCCTACACCGCCGGTATCTACATTCACTTCAATGGTAATGGTCTGTGCCGCAACGCCATGAATGGCACTTCCGTAAACTTTGATCAGCATTTTTTCGTGTTTGGCGTAAATGTAGAAAAATTATAATTAACGGGTTTTATTAAAAATTCGCATAATATTTTAATGAGGATAAAATTTTTAACCTCTTTATTAAATACAAAATAATTTTTGAAGGAGAGGTTTAGAAAGAAGCAACGATTTTCTAAATTTTAAATTATTTTTAAGTTGCGATTTTATTCAGATTAATATGAGTAATCATCAATATTAAAAAGTGGTACGGTAGTAAATAGAGAATACTTCTTTTAAATTATTCATGATTTCCTTCACGCTCAAACATCATTTTGATTCTTCTTGCCCTCCGGTATTATTCATCCAACCCTCTCACTCTCCAACTCTAAAACCCTCCAACCCCTTATTTTTCTCAGGAGCTTAATCCGGCTCTTCGCTACTACTCCTCGCGCCGGCCTTCTCCGATGCACTCCCTCACCAAACCCATAGCTTGCCAACGCTTCCCAACTCCGCTGTGGGGTAACCGCTTCGATCCGGGCTAGGGCGGGCTTCCTTCTTAAAGACATCCCGCAATATTTTCTCCGTCTTCATTTCACTCCATGCCTGTTTTCCTTTCTTACTTTACGGTTTTTCTTTTCCTAAACCTTTAAAAACCCTCTTTTTCTTACCTGACATCTGTTCCAAACCCTCTTTAAT
>CAJYXJ010000031.1 GCA_913778085.1 uncultured Chryseobacterium sp. | reverse complement strand
AGCGGACAATCTCGAAATGGGAAATTAAATATTCGGGAAGCAGTAATTTCAAAAGTTCGTTCTCACCAGACATTCAACAAAAATAACACTTTATCTTTTTCTCCCCAACTTTTGTTACTGATCCGTTATTGATATATGTTAGTAACTTATGATATTTATGGTTTAAAAAACCGTTTTTATTACAATAAATAGCATCAGAAGATTGATGCTGATTAAGTTTTCAAGATGTTGTTTAATTATTTTGGTATAGACTAGTATATTATTATCCTTTATTAAAAGTGAGTACAGGATAAAAAAACGGTTGCCTGTCCAGCCAGGTTAGAAAAAAGATGTGACAACTTTTTCATTGCATATTAAATTTCAGTACAAATTTCCAAAAAAAGTTGCCAGTGAAAATAATTATTTATTAACTTTATAGAAAACTAAATACCATGAATACCAAACACTTAATGGCCATCCTATATACTCCGGGAAATGCGCCTTCGCCAATTTTCATAAACGTTGTTGTTTTATTACCGGTCACAGAATTTCAATAATCACTTTGATGACGGCATCTGCCGTTCCGTTTCTATAATACTCAGCTTCTCTGACTTTCTCCATTCAAAACACTTTCAGGATCTGAAAATACTTGAATCGGTTTAACTACCTAATGGTCTGTAAGAAAAAGAAAAATTCACTCTCAAAAACTAATCATCATCGAAACATAAAATGGAAATTAACAAAAAATTTGATAAAATACTGTCCTTATATGGAACCTATACTTTTAAGGGCAGTGAAGATAAAGGCACTCTTTTGAAAAGGATTAACGAACTTTCAGAAAAGGGAAAATCGTTTTCTGACATTACTTCCATGGAAGGCGGCAGGAAGCTGTACTGGGTGGATTTTGTACAACAGGGAGGTGCTGTACTCGGATATTCACTGGTAGGATATACCTTTGTGCTGGAATACCTGGGTATCCGGTTTCTGCGGTTGGCCGGGACCAGTGCAGGTGCTATCAATACACTTTTTCTGGCGGCGATCGGCGAAAAGAATGAGCCTAAAAGCCCGGAACTTTACGATCTGGTTTTTGACGAGAAAAGATTTGATGTCAAAGGTTTTGTCGATACCAAAAATATTTTTCTTAGGCAGCTTATTCTCAGAGGTAAAGGGCTCATTATGAACTTTCTGGGTATCACACTGGTGCTGCTGTTGCTGGTGCTTTTTCCGCTGCCGGTCCTCAGCCACGTGGGGATGGAAGGAAAGGTGGTGTACGGCATTTTTATGCTGATCTTTTTACTCTGGGCGGGATATATCGTTTCGCTGATCGGGAAGTTCACCACCAATAAATTCGGAATCAATCCCGGGGATACCTTTGAAAGTTTTTTGGAAAATGAGCTTGAAAAATTTGGGGTGAAAGACCAGGAGCAGCTGGATCAAAAAGCAAAACTTACCTTTACGCTGAATCCGGAGACCAGACAATATACCTGTACAGAAAAAGGGAACCTGGTCCTTACTTTAGAATCTGAAGATTCCTTACAGCCTGCTTATAATAAATTGAAAACGGATTATTCATTTGTAACCACAGATATTTACAATGAGTGCAAGATTGTTCTGCCAAAGGAGGTAAACCTGTATTTCGGAGAGGATGAAGCCCAAAATAATAATCCGGCCAAATACGTAAGGTCTTCCATGGCCATCCCCTTTTTCTTCAAGCCCAAGATTTTTAAAACCTATAATGAAATGGTGGGTCAGGAAGGAGACCGTTCGTTTCTTTGGGAAACCTGGAAAGGTAAAGACAGAAAAAGCATAAAATCTCATGGGATCCTGATCGACGGAGGTTCACTGTCTAATTTCCCGATCAACCTGTTTCATAACAACGAAATTAGCATCCCGCGACTGCCGATATTCGGAGCCCGGATTGTGGATGAAAAACCTATTGAGAAAAGGGTAAAAGATGGCATTGACACCAAGGAAAATATTTCTTTCGGAAGCTTTATCTGGCAGATCATCAACACCATCCGGAGTAATGAGGACAATTCTTTCCTGGCCATTAATCCCTTCTATAAAAAGTACTGCATTTCTGAAATCAAAGTGTACAAAACGGAAATCAACTGGCTGAACTTCAATCTTACCCCAAAAGAAAAAGATGCCTTATTTCTGGAAGGTGTGGAAGCGGCACTGGAATTTCTTGAGAAATTCGACTGGGAAGAATATAAGAAACAAAGACAAAACATAAAAAAAAACTAACATGATACAAAGAATAGTGAAAGACACATGTATCCTTTTAGCAGCCGCTCTTTATGGGATCATGATGTTTCTGCAGTTGCCGAAAGCGATATTGGCAATGCAGGGAAAATGTTTTATGGTTTCTTCGTCCGCCGACTTTCAGCAGGTATACAAAGGTCTTCCACAGCTGAGGGCCGCAGAATTTACTACCCTTACGTATGATAATATTTTTCTTTGGGTCTTCGGAATATTCCTTATTTCTTATATTTTAACGCTGAAAAGCATCAATGCTGATGAGAAACGAAACAGAAACGTTAAGACTGCCGAAAGAAAAAAAATAAGCCTGATGCTGAATGTATTGTTGCTGATAACAGTAGGATATATCGTTTCGGACTGGTGGGAAAACCACCTCTACTGTGAGATCATGAGCCGCAGCGACGTTACGGTTACCGGACTGCCGTTGCTGGCAAATCTGAAATGGTGTATGGGTTTATGCCCGCTCATTGGCTGTTTGATCATTGATAAAAAGTATTTCAGGAACAATTTCAATATTTCCTACAGGATCATAATGGTAATAGGAATTATAGCAACCGTTATGGTAGTTTTAGCGGTTCAGCCTTTTTTTTCAGAATTATGGGCAAGAATGGATTCGATAAAATGTTATGCGATGTCCACTTTATTTGATTAATGTAAACGAGCGTAGAAATCAAGCTTATAGCTTGAAGCAGGGATGTTTTACTTAAATATCGGTTTCACAATTCCCGGAATCTGTTTTCTCCTGTATTTTCCGTCCGTACATCAGGATCCTTTTAAAAGAATAAATCGCCGGGAGTTTCGGAAACGCTTTTGCAATCCTCCTGTTGAATTCGGTGGTGAAAATGGTTTGCTGATCTCCAGTAAGCCTTTCCAGGTAAGGAATTAATGCCGATCCTGAAATAAAATTAAACAGGGTTTTGTGCTCTTCTGCGATGATGGGATATACTTTCTGAAATAAACTGAGTTCTCTGATGCCGTTATCAAAAAGGATCCGGGCGTATTCATCCAGGGTTAAAACCGGAGAATGGAGGTTCCAGCCATTCAATTGACTGTTGAAAGGCTCTTCCGATGCGAGACCGGATAAAATCTGATTCAGGGTATTTCCGGGCTGATAAGGCATCTGCACCGCCAGCTGGCCTCCCGGATTTAATTTTGAAATCAGTTTCGGGAATAATTCTTCATGACGGTCAGACCACTGCAAGGCGGCATTGCTGAAGATAAGGTCCCAGCGTTCGTCACTTTCCAGAATTTCTTCCGTAGTCATTTGCTTAAATTGGAGCCGGTCATGCTGAAAGTCGTCAGTTTTTTCGAGCATCTCCGGCGAAGAATCGATTCCGGTGAAATTTGATTCCGGAAATTTTTCGGCAAGAATGGCCGTTTGTTCACCCGTCCCACATCCCAGGTCGATCGCTTTCATCGATTGGTCATCCGCAATGAGATCTGCAAGATCAAAGAACGGCTGAAAACGGATATTTTTAAACTGGTTGTAAATCTCGGGATTCCACGGCATGGCTGAATGATTTTAATGAATTAAGATACGTATTTAAATGGTAATAAACGTCCAGAATGTTTCCGAATTAATAATTTAATTCGTTTAACGTGAATTTGGTAATATTTAATTTGTTTCCAGTGATTTAACAATTAAAAAAATAAAAAAATAACGAGAAATTTTAAATGAGGTTAGCTTTAAGAGAAACTTCCATCATCCAGCTTCCCTTCTTTCAGCCTTTTAAACCTTGTTTTACCCCGGGTTCACATTAATTTATAATGTTTAAGTATATGAAAAATGCCTTTACAAAATCTGCGAACTTTCCTTAATGCTGTTCATCACAAAAATACTTTTCGTCTGGCCGATGCCTTCAATTTCGGATAAGGTATTGACGAAAAATTCGTGAAATTCATCCATGTTCGGAGCCAGGATTTTCAGCATGAAATCAAAATCCCCGCTGATGTTGTAAAATTCCACCACTTCTTTCAGTTTGCTTACTTCTGCGATGAAATGCCCTGCGGTTTTTTTGTTGTGGACATTCAGCGCGATCATGCAGATCACCATCATTCCTTTATTTACCTTCTTCCGGTCGACTACTGCGGTGTATTCCCTGATGATGCCCAGCTTTTCCATTCTCTTGATCCGTTCATGGGTTGGAGTAGGGCTGAGGTTGATCCTTGCGGCAATATCACGGACGCTCAGCTTTGCATCTTTCTGTAAAATCCGGAGTATGGAAAGGTCTTTTTCATCGACGGTATATTGTTCTGCGGCCATTTGTTCTTTTTATCGGGGTTAAAAGCTTAATAAAAGTACAATCGTTCTTTTTAAGTAATTTATATATTAAATATGTTCCAAATTTAATGTATAATTTTTACATACGTTCTGTTATTTATAATTTTGCAGCATAATTAAATGATATGGACAGGAAGAATTTATTATTGATGATTGCATCGGCGGGTACATTTGTGGAAGCATTGGATATTGCTATTATTAACTTAACGATTCCTTCCATCCAGGAGCAGTTCGGCATCACTACCGAAACAGTCCAGTGGCTTCAGACTCTTTATGTATTGTTTTTCGGCGGGTTTCTGATCATCGGCGGGAAATTATCCGACCAGGTCGGAAGCAGAAAGATTTTCCTTTGGGGTTCTCTGGTCTTTATGCTCACTTCTCTGGGAGCCGGTTTATCCGCCAACTTCGGTACATTGGCTGTTTTCAGGGCATTGCAGGGCTTGGGAGCGGCATTTATCATGCCTTCGGCCATGTCCATCGTTACCCATACATTCAGGGAAGAGCGGGAGCGGAGCCGTGCCGTAGGGATTTTCAGTTCCTTTGCTGCGATCGGTTCCGGAAGCGGACTGTCATTGGGAGGAATTATCAGCACATACCTGAGCTGGCATTGGGTGTTCCTGATCAATGTTCCTGTTTTACTGATCACTTTGATCTTTGCCTACCGGTATCTTCCCAAAGATAAAAAGGCGGCAACCCAAAAAACGGACCTGCTTTCAGGCGTTTTGCTGGTATTGGGACTGTTGGGGCTCACCTATGGAACTCATGAACTGATCCACATTAAAGAACAGGCTTTTATGGTTACGGGTGCTTTGTTCCTGGCGGTTGTACTGTTGGGAATGGCTATATACCGTCTGAAATCGACAGCGGAACCTCTGATCGACGTTAAGATATTCAGGCACCCATCGCTGATGGTTTCTAATTTCGCATTCATGGCGTTGGGCGCATTTTTCATCGGTTTTTTATTCCTGATTTCCCTGATGCTGCAGAAAGACATGAGCCACAGTGCGGCTTCGGCGGGGCTTATGCTCGTTCCTTTCAGCATCATGTCGGCTTTGGTTGCGAAATTTGTATTGCCTTTGGTAGCTAAGAGACTGAGTTCGGCGCAGATGGGAATTTTTGGGTGGGTATTTATGCTGACAGGGGCCGTCGTATTACTCATCTCCATACATTCCGGCCATCCGTTACCTCTTGTTTTATCGGGAGCGGCCTGCATATCGGGAATCGGGATGACCTTCTGCTTTACGGCATTATCCGTGCTGGGTATTCAGGATGTGGCAGCTTCGGATTATGGAGTTGCATCCAGCCTGGGTTCCACCAGTTATTTTCTGGGTGCGGGTCTCGGATTGTCTTTCATGACGCTGATGAGCCAGGTTTTCCCTTCGGTGGTGGCTGTAGGTGATTTAAGCATCACGATATTAATTGGCTATGCTGTTTTTGCATTGGGCATGCTGTTTTACTTCATGATCAGAAGCCCTAGAAATGAACAGCGGGAAGTTGCTGTTTCTTAGGATGTTTAAATTTTTAATTTAGAAATTTTCCTTTGTACATCTTAATTTTCTGACTTAAAATAAACTTTGTTTATTCTTCGCTCAGTATAATGATCCCAATGATTTAAGTAAATAGTATTGAATGTACAATATGTTGATTTTTAACTAAATGAATTAATTTGTTAATATTAAAAATAAATTCCAAATTTAAAAAGGATCTCAGACGAATTTTACTTTAACTGAATTATATTGATAAAGGACCGGTGCAATGTACCGGTTCTTTTGTTATTTTAGCGGGATGAAAATACAGATCATCAGCGACCTTCACCAGGAATTCGGAATTACCGAACTGTCGTTTGACCGTCCGGATGTTGTTGTTTTGGCCGGCGATGTAAATCTGGGTATAAAAGGAATCGAATGGATCAAAACAAAGATCAGGGACAAACCAGTGATCTATGTTCTCGGAAACCACGAATACTACAAAGGTTCCTATCCGAAAACACTGCACAAGATAAAAGAAGCCGCACGGAATTCCAGTATTTCCGTACTGGAAAATGATTCCGTTGATATTGAAGGCATCCGTTTTCACGGGGCAACGCTGTGGACCGATTTTTCCATTTTCGGGGATCCGCGGTATTACGGATTTGTCTGCCAGAACGGAATGAACGATTATAAGCAGATCCGGCGCGATCCGTCCTATTCAAAAATGCGATCCATCGATATTTTTAAGATTCATCAGTTTTCAAAATTATGGCTGAAAGAACGCCTTGAGAATTCAAAAGATATGAAAAATATCGTGGTAACCCATCATGCACCCAGCATTCGGTCAGTTCCGGAACATTTTAAGGAAGATCCGCTTACTTCGGCTTATGCTTCGGATCTTGAGGGTTTTATTTTGGAGCACCAGCCACTGTACTGGATCCACGGCCATATCCATACGCCGAAACGGTATACAATAGGAGAGACGGAAGTTATCTGCAATCCGCATGGCTATATCAGTGAAAAGTATAATGGCTATGAAAAGGAGCTGATGGTGGAGGTTTAAAACTAATTAATGTGAGTCTAAGTAAAAACAAGGTTTAAAAGGCTGGAAGAAGGAAGCTGGATGCTGGAAGTTTCTTCTGTCGATATATTGCTGGCGGTCCTATATATTAAATGATATTGTTTGTGTGCTGTTAAGAGAGAACTATATCTAAAATCAGGATCATATTTCTGCTTTTTTTATTTTTAAGTCACTGAAAATAAATTATATAGTATAGAATTTATATTGATTTAATCTGATTATATCTTGAAACCGGAGAATACAACAGAGAAAGCGTTCGATTATCTGGACCAGGCTTATGAAATTATTTTCGCTTACTGCCATGATTATGAAAAGTCGAGGCCGGAATTATCCGGTCTTTTAAGCCATGTTGAAAATGAAGGATTTGTAAAAGATTCTGCTTACTATCAGTTAATGGGAACTTTAGTCTATTTTATCAGTAAATCGGAGATGAAAAACACACCTTATCGGAATCTGCTTCCCAGAAATCCGTTTGTGGAGCATAATTTTAAATGGTCGCTGGAACTTGATTCATATAATCCGCCTTTACAGTATCTGTATGGTTTGTATCTTTATGATACGGGAAAATTTTTAAAAGCCAAATCAATGTTTTCGGAAATTGATAGCCGTTATTTTGAGGATCTGGATTTGAATGACAGGGCAATCAAAATTAAAGAGCTGATCGTATGCTGCAAAATATTTTCGGATGACAGCTCCGAAGATGAGATTATAAGATTTCTTAAAGAATCGGACCGGGAAGAAAGCATCTGTCTTTCTGATCTTCATGAAACACTGAAATCTAATTCTAAGTACCATACCGAAAAGGTTTGTTCTGCACTAAAGAAATAAAATACCCGGGCCGAAGCCCGGGTATTCACGTTTTAGAAATATATATAAGTAAAATTACTTCAGCGTAAACTTCACCTTGGTTTTGATGGCATCAGAAGAATTTCCGATCTGCGCTTCAAAATCTCCGGGCTCTGCAACCCAGTCGTGTTTTTGGACATCGAAGAAACTCAGGGCTGTTTTATCGATGGTAAAGGTAACTTCCTTCTGTTCGCCGGGCTTCAGGTATACTTTTTCGAAGCCTTTCAATTCTTTAGCCGGTCTTTCCACGGAAGATTTCAGATCCGAAATGTAAAGCTGAGCTACTTCTGCGCCGGCCTTTTTTCCGGTATTTTTAACGGAAACCGTGAAGGTAATCGTATCGTCCTGAGACATCGTTGTTTTATCGGCTTTAGCCCTTCCGAATTCAAAAGTCGTATAGCTCAAGCCATGTCCGAAACTGAATAGAGGTTTGATTTTTCTGGTGTCATGCCATCTATACCCAACGAAGATTCCTTCGTTATAAGTAATGTTGATCGGGTTTTTCTGGTCTTTGCCTTTATCTGCCGCCAGTTCTTCTTTATTCCCAGGATATTCTCCCAGCTTATGTGCCGAATTATCTTCTAACCGCACCGGGAAGGTGAACGGAAGTTTACCCGACGGATTTGCATCGCCGGCAAGGATCGAAGCAATGGAATTCCCGGCTTCGGAACCCAGGTACCAGGCCTGAACCACCGCAGGAACTTCCTTGATCCAGGGCATCGCTACGGCATTTCCGGAAACCAATACGACAGCCAGGTTTTTATTGGCTTTGGCAAGTGCGGAGATTACATTATCCTGGTTGTAAGGCAATCCGTAGCTTTTACGGTCGTTCCCTTCACTATCTTGGAAATCTGCTTTGTTCAGGCCGCCGACAAAAATAACGTAGTCTGAATTTTTCGCCAGTTCTACCGCTTCGTTCAGTAATTCCTGCGGCGAACGGGTGTCTTTCAGGTCCTGTCCGGATTTTACGCCGTTATATTCGCCGCCGATGTTACCCACATATCCTCTTGCATATTGCACCTCCGACTGTTTCCCGAATCGTGCCTTCATTCCATCCAGAGGAAGGGTTTCGTATTTCACTTTCAATGACGAAGAACCGCCGCCAACGGTCATGATCTTAATAGCATTTTCACCGATTACGGCAATTTTTTTGGCTTTATTGATATCAATCGGAAGTACATTCCCCTGGTTTTTCAGCAGAACGATTCCTTCTTCCCCGATTTCTTTGGCGACCGCCTTATGCTCTTCGGAAGCAATATTCCCGAAAGGCTTGTTGCGGTTCATCGTGGTTTTATAGGCTAAATTCAGGAGCCTTGAAACTTTATCATCAAGCTCTTTGGTTCCGACTTTTCCTGATTTAATTAAATCCAGATAAGGTTTTGCCAGATAATAATTGTCATAAGCATTTTTCGTTCCGGCCGAAAGCCCGTTGGTCCAGCTTCCGAATTCAAGATCCAGTCCGTTACGGATCGCCTGTTCCGTATTGTTTACTGCACCCCAGTCGGAAACCACCACGCCTTTGTATTTCCATTCGCCTTTCAGAATGTCATTTAAAAGATACTGGTTCTGGCTGGCATATTGGCCTTTGTACATATCATACGCGCCCATAATCGTCCATGAATCCCCTTCCGTTACGGCTGCTTTGAAAGCCGGCAGGTAAATTTCATAAAGTGTCCGGTCGTCTACTTTTACATTGCTCGTATGGCGAAACATTTCCTGGTTATTCAGAGCAAAATGTTTTACGGAAGTGGCCACGCCGTTGGACTGTACCCCTTTAATGTAAGGGACTACCATCTTTGAGGTTAGGTACGGATCTTCGCCCATGTATTCAAAATTCCTTCCGTTCAGCGGAGTCCTGTAAATATTGACGCCCGGTCCTAAAAGAATATCTTTTTTACGGTAACGGGCTTCTTCACCGAGTGCTTTTCCATAATTCCATGACATTTTTTTGTTCCATGTTGCCGAAAGGGCAGTAAGGGCAGGGTAGGCAATGATGGAATCGTTGGTCCATCCCGCCTGGTTCCATTCATCCCACATTACTTCAGGACGGACGCCGTGCGGGCCGTCGGTCGTCCAGAATTCAGGAATTCCAAGTCTGGGAACGCCGGGCGAACTGAATTTTGACTGGGCATGAAGCATGCTTACCTTTTCCTCCAGCGTCATTCTCGAAAGTGCATCTTTCACACGCTGTTCCACAGGTTTTGATTCGTCCAGATACACCGGAAGCGTAGTATTCTGAGCCATATAAGAAGCCGAAATAAGCGTGAATAAACTTACAATGGCGGTTTTCTTTAACATAAAAAGCCTTTTTTGATTGGTAACAAAAATAGAAAAAATTTTTATAGTCTCAAATTGAGAAAATAAAAATTTGAATAATTGGTTATTAATGACCAGCTCACTTTTATAAATTAAAATCCAGTTTTTTAAATTCTGTTTCTATTCTTGACGGCCTATACATATTCAAGGGTTTATCTGGACTTATTTTGGAAGTATATGATGAAAATGAATTTATTAAATTTTCTTTAATAAGCGTCAAGAAAGTGACTAAACAAATTATACCCTATGAAAGACGCAGCTAAGAGCTTGTTTAAAAAAGAAATTTAGAAATAAATTGTAAAATAAGCCAGTCAGTCGGAACTTTGTATTTCACCACAAAATCAGAGTTATGACAAAGAAATATCTTCGCCTGACTGACCGGCAATG
>CAJYXJ010000030.1 GCA_913778085.1 uncultured Chryseobacterium sp. | reverse complement strand
CTTTGTTCTCAATATTCTCTCCGCTTTAGCTGCTTATTCCTTCTTTGATAAAAAACCTTCTATTAACACCAATTCCGACATTATTGATGAAGATAGATTGATTGCTGCTTAAGCCGAACTCACGTTATTTAGTTAAATCATTAATCATTATTTTTTACCCATTGCTGATCGCTCATTACCGATTGCTCATTTTCCCCTTACCGGACTTCCGTGCCATGAAGTATTATCCGATAAAACTTCTCCCTTCATCACCAGTGACAGTGCATCTATGGTGACGTGGTCTCCGATTTCCGTATCGTATAGAATGATACTTCTCGTATTAATCGTCGTCTGCTTCCCGATTTTTACCGGTCCGATCTTCATGATCCGGTCTTCAAAAAGATGGGTCTGCGGACCGCAGTCCTCGTTCAGCATGGCTTCATCACCAATGGAAACCATGTCGTATTCTGTAATGTCCGTCGTATTCAGCCATACCTTTTTCCCGATTTTCACCCCCAGAAATCTCATGAAAAACGGAAGCCATAAAGTACCCCGCAGAAAATCCAGGAAGAACTGTACGGGAAGTGCTTCGTAAAAAGTAGTGACTCCTTCGCTCAGCCATACTTTAAGGCTGTACATCGGCATTTCGGACTTCTTATATTTTCCAACGAAAATCCATTTCAGCAATACCATGAAGAAGAAACTTGGCAGTGCAACAATTCCTAAATAATAAAATGGTGAAAACAAGAGTAAGTGGTGAATTCTGCCCTCCATAAATGTACTGGTATATGCCACAAATAAAACGCTGCAGATAATAACAACGGTCTGCGGAAGAATAATCCTGATTCCTTCAACCAGGGCCCGTGCAATTTTCAGCTTTAAAGGCGGATTATAGGTAAGATTATCTTTGAATATCTCTGATTTCTGTCTTGAAGGCAGCCCGATCGGAGGAGACCCGAACCAGTCTTTTTCCCGCGAGCTTTCAAGTTGTTCTTCCGTAGGCGCCTTGCTCAATACTCCGATCAGCATATTGTCGCCAAGCTCATAACCCTGTGGAATCAGTCCGCTGTTTCCTACGAAGCTGTTGTTTCCGATTTTTGTCCTTTCCAGGATCAGCTTTTCGTTTCTTACGTCATGCTCTCCCAGGATCACGGCATCGGCAATAAAGGAACCTTCACCGATTTCGAGTAAATGGTGGGAAACATCGCTTGCTGTAGAAATTTCTGAATTTTTACCGACCTTTGCGCCCATCATTTTGTAAAATTTACTGATGTATACCGAAGCAAAAAGAGGGTGGATTACGATAAGGGATAAATTGAAGATCTGGTCTTTTACCCATTTTCTGTAATAGGTAAAACTGAACACGGGATATACTCCCGGTTTCATGTTATATTGTAAGGCTCTCGTTACGAGGCTGACAATCAGGATAAATAATAAAATGTAGACTGTGGAAAGTATCGGAGCCTGCCATAAATAGTAAAAGCTGTAATCCGGTGACTGCTCATCAAGATAATACAGCGTATAAAGGGTAGGAGCCAGCGGTAATACGATAAGCAGCGGAAAGAAAAATAGGGAACAGGCATAGAGCAGGGCAAACCGGTTCCTTTTGCCAGGAGACGAAAGTTTGGGAACTTTCAGTTCTTCCCCGGATTTCATTCTCGATTTCTCAGCAGGACTGCCGTTCCACACTTCGCCGAAGCCGATCTTTTTTCCTTCATTCAGGCAGCTCAGGTCCTGAAGCTCTCCGAATTCTTCAATTACCGTATCTCCGCATACAATGGCAGAAGAACCCAAATAAGCATGGGCTTTAATATGTACTTTCCTGATCTTCAGGATTCCGTTTTCTACCGAGGCGTTATCAATGCTGCAGCCGGAGCTGGTATTAACATTTTCATCAATCGTTACGAGATCTTCGGCAGCGATAGGCAGAAGACTCAGCTGGGCACTCGGATGCACTTTTACACCCAGCAGTCTCAGGTATTTGGGATATAAAGGGGTTTCAACAATAAACTCGGAAGGCATCAGCCTTTTTACGGTTTTCCAAAGCCACCACCTGAAATAATACCAGCCCCAAAGCGGATAATCTCCTTCTTTGATTTTCCCGATTACCAGCCATTTTACCACAATAATCACGAGTGAATATACCGGAGGGATAAGCGTATAAAGAAGAATTGCACTGAGCAAGGCAAACCAGGTTCCGTAATCATTAAGCTGAAAATAATAGTAGCTCAGGTACGGAAAAAAGATCTGGAAGCTCAGCAACGAAAAAATTACGAAGAGGCAGATCGTCTGTGCAATATTGCATAGATAATACTGTAAGATCGAGACCCGTTTGAAAGGTTCCTGATGATGGTTTTCCTCAGGCTGTTTGTGGCTGAGGCATTCGGCAAAAGCAGAAAGCGGCCGGTTTTCATAAATATCTTTTAAAGAAGCATATGGGATGCCTGCTTTTTGTCTTAAATGAGAAACCAGGGTAGCGGCGAGTAAAGAATGACCGCCGAGATCCGTAAAGAAATCCTGGTCTAAGCTGATTGCTTTGCCGGGAAACACCCATTGAAGGGTCTGAATCAGTTTTTCACCGATGGAAGCAGCCGGGTCTATGGAAATCTCTTCATTTCTTTCTTGAACGGCAAAACGCTCCGGAAGCGGCAGCTTTTTGCGGTCTATTTTCCCGCTGGGCATCCTCGGCATTTCTTTTATCCTGAGGATTGCTATCGGAACCATGTACGGTGCCAGGAATTTAGCGACTTCTTTCCGCATTTCGCCTTCATCAAAAGCCGTATCCTGCTTCATCACCGTGTAACCTACCAGCTGCCCCTGTCCGTTGGAATCTTCTTTTACGGCAACTGCAGCAGAAGACACACCGGGAAGCTGGTTCAATCTTGATTCTATTTCGCCCAGCTCGATCCGGTAGCCGCGGAGCTTGATCTGATCGTCGATTCTTCCCTGGAAATCAATAAATCCGTCTTCTCTGAGCACTACAGCATCTCCGGTTTTATAAATGGTTTCTCCGGGCATTTCCGGAAAAGGATTAGGCAGGAATTTCTGTTCCGTAAGTTCGGGAAGGTTAAAATACCCTTTGCTGACTCCAGGACCGGAAATAATCATTTCGCCCCGTTCACCCCGCGGAACGATATTCATCTGCTCGTCGACAACGGCAATATGATAGTTGGGCAGAGGTCCGCCGATGGTCAGTTCCTGACCGATCTTCAGAACCGCCATATTGGAAGACACGGTGGTTTCCGTAGGACCATAACTGTTGATAAAGGTACGGTAAGGTTTTGCCCATTTTTCCTGCACCTGCCGGGTACAGGCTTCCCCTCCGGTATTAATCAGCCGGATATGAGGAACTTCATCGATAATCGCCAGAATACTTGGCACGGCGTGGAGTACCGTAATTTTATTTTTGGTTAAAACATCACTGAGTTCGTCAATAGCCTTAACGGTTATGGCATCTGCAATCCAGATCGTGGCACCCGAGAAAAGGCTTACCCATACTTCTTCGCACCACATATCAAATGACACAGAAAATCCCTGATACACCATATCCGTATCCTTTATTCCTATAAAATCCTCTTCGGAACGGATGAGGTGGCAGATATTGCGGTGGGAAATCGGGATCCCCTTCGGGTTTCCGGTACTTCCCGATGTAAAAAGCACATAGGCCCAGTCGTCGGGCATGTTATTTACCGGAACAGCAGAAATGGTTTCTTCCGGCTGAGGGGCTATGCTGATCGGTTTGCAGTGGATATGTACATCGGTATCAGAAAAATAGGTTTTTACCTGGATATCCGTAAAAACTTTTTTAATGCGGTCTTCGGGCATTTCGCGGTCGAGAGGGACGTAAGCGGCACCGGCTTTTAAAATTCCCAGGATGCAGACCGGAAGTTCCAGGCTCCTCGGATACCAGACTCCTACACGGTCGCCTGGCTGTATGCCTTCCTGCTGCAGCTGCCGTGCAATGGCGTTGCTCCAGCTGTCCAGTTCGCCATAAGTAAGCGTTCTATCTTTATAAATAAAAGCGGTTTTATTTTTATACTGTTCAAAAACCGGTGCTAAGAGTTGAGGGAGGGTTTCATCTTTAATAAATTCAGGACAGATTTTTCCTAAAATCAAACTGTTCATCATTGGCGGATATTTATGCTTTTCGGTTGTTTTTTAATTTGAAAGTACCTTATAAATATACTGCATTTGTCTTTATGTTCCGCAAGTAAATTGTAGTTTTGCAAAATCAAACAGAGATATTCATGCTTACTATTTTATCACAGGACTTTTCTTTAGTCAACCAATGGATCAATGAGCTTCGCAATGTTGAAGTGCAGCAGGACAGGATGCGTTTCAGAAGAAATATGGAAAGAATCGGCGAGATTGCAGCTTTCGAGATCAGCAAGACCCTGGAATACCGGGAAGTGGATATTCAGACCCCTTTGGATAAAATTAAAGTAAAAGAAATTGCAGTGCAGCCCGTTATCACTACTATTTTAAGGGCGGGCGTACCCTTGTTTGAAGGACTGCTGAATTATTTCGACCAGGCAGACTGCGGATTTGTTGCTGCCTACCGGAAGCATGATGCCAATGATTATTTTTCTATTAAGCAGGATTATCTTACATGTCCCGACATTGAAGGAAGGCCATTAATTGTAGGTGACCCCATGCTTGCTACCGGAGCTTCGCTGATCGAAGCTATTAAGGATTTATTAACGAACGGAAAGCCGTCATCCCTGCATATTGTGGCAGCTATCGCTTCCAGGCAGGGAGTTGAAACGATCGGACAAGCTTATCCTGATGCAAAGATCTGGGTGGGAGCGATCGATGAGGAGTTAACTTCAAAAGGTTATATTACGCCGGGATTGGGTGATGCCGGGGACTTAAGTTACGGAGAAAAGTTACAGCGCTAAAATCTACGAGGTTTCTGAAAAAATATTCTCTGCATCAGAAATTCTGCTATTTTTATTGATATTAACAAGGACCGAAGGAAAAAGTGTTTTTTTTCGTCTAAGATAGAAAGTGACCGAAATGAAAACTAAAATATGAATTTCGAGCTTATTTTTTATCAGTATCAGAAAATGGTGTATAATCTTGCGCTTCAATACACCCAGAACACTGAAGATGCTGAAGAAATAACTCAGGACGTTTTTGTAAAAATATCCCATAAATTGGACGGCTTCAAAAGTGAGTCGTCTTTAAAGACATGGATTTACCGGATTGCGATCAATACATCGCTGGATTTTCTTAAACATAAAAATTCTAAAAAAAGATTTTTTTTCGGGATGTTCGGAAGCTCTGAACAGGAAAACAGGCAGAACGAGCCTGTAGATTTTAATCATCCCGGTGTTGTTCTTGAACAGAAGGAAGCGGTGATGAAAATCTTCGGCTGCATCAATATGCTTCCTGACGATCAGAAAACTGCTGTTATTTTATTGAAAATTGAAGGGAATTCCCAGCAGGAAACCGCAGAAATTATGAATCTCAGCCAGAAAGCCGTAGAATCTCTATTTCAGCGGGCTAAAAAAAATCTTATTCAAAAACTAAATCAACAGAAGGAATATGGAAAATAAATCGTCTAAGTCTTTAATGGAAGACCCGTTACACTTGTTGGAAAATATAAAAGAAGCAGAGGCGCCTTCAGGAATGTATTCAGCCATACTTGATAAAATTCAGCGGAGGAAGAACGATTTTGTTTCCCCGAAATGGGTTTTGCTGGCGGCAGCGGCCATTGTAGTTCTGCTAAGCTTCAATGTAAAGCTTATTAAAAATACAAAAGATTCTTCGCGATCTGATTTTGATGTGTTGTTTATGATGAAACCATCCAATACTTTTTCCTATGAATAAGAACCGCTTTTATATTTTTATCATAGTCGGTCTGCTGATTTCCAATCTTTTGTTGGCCGGCTTCATGATGATGAATAAACCGCCTCAGCATTTGGGACCTCGAAATCTGATCATTGAACGCCTGCATTTTAATGAAAAACAGATCCGGCAATATGATGCGCTTATCGGATATCACAGAATGCAGATCAGCGGAAAAGAACATGATTTGATGAATCTCAAGTCACAATATTATTCGCTTTTGAGAAGCGGTAACCGGCAAAAAGAGAATTCTCTGGTGGATAAGATCGGAAAGACGAATATGGAGATGGAGAAAATTAATTTTAAACATTTTCAGGATATCAAGCGGATTTGCCGGCCCGATCAGGTACCGTATTTTGATCATCTGATTAACGATTTTGAGTCGCTTTTTGCACCCGGTTCCAGACGACCGCATGAATAATGAAAAAATACCATTTCCTTTTTTTGTTTTTTGCTTGCGTGAATCTTCTTTTTTCACAGGGCCCTACTTTTAGCGGGATCCGGTTCAGCACGGTCTGGGGTACTGAGAAGTTTGAACTTTATAAAAAATATATACTGAAAGAAGATACCATTTCTGTATCCATGCTTAAATTTTACATATCGGACATCGTGTTAAAAAAGAAAAATACGATTATTTATAAGACAGAAGGAAAATCTTATCTGATGAATCCGGAAAAAAAGCTGGAGATAGATTTTGATCAAAACATTGCGGAAGAGGCGGATGAAATAGACTTCAGTGTAGGAGTGGACAGTACTACGAATGTCTCAGGAGCACTGGGAGGCGATCTGGATCCCATGAACGGAATGTACTGGTCTTGGCAGAGCGGGTATGTTAATTTTAAAATCGAAGGAACTTATAGGGGATCAGCAGCCCAAAAAGATTTTCAGTTCCACATCGGAGGTTATTCAAGCCTTTTTCCGACCCTTCAAACCATAGCTTTACCGTTAGGAAAAAATCAGAAGATAATTTATGTAGATGTTCTGCGGTTTTTATTGCAGATCGATTTAAATAAAATCCATTCCATCATGTCTCCGGGAGAAAAAGCGGTGATCCTTGCCCGGCAGTTCGGAAAGGTATTCTATACGGACCGCAAATAATCTGATATAAAAATAATGGATCTTAAAGGGAAATATCATTCCGTAATCAAAAGCTTAAAAACTTATACTTTTAGGTTTTTGTTTCTTATTCCCCTGCTGGCTTTTACCATTAAAGATATCTATCACCTGTACATTCCGGAGTACTTTCCGAAACCGGTCTATGATCTAAAGAAAGAACCGCTTACCAGGGAAAAGGTAGAATTGGGGCGCGCTTTATTTTACGATCCGGTTTTATCAAAAGACGGTACGGTTTCCTGCGCTTCATGCCATACTTCGTACAATGCTTTTTCACACAACGATCATGCATTAAGCCACGGGATCGGAGATTCTATAGGAAAACGGAATGCCCCTGCGCTTTTTAACCTTGCCTGGCAAAAACAGTTCATGTGGGACGGGGCGGTTAATCATATTGAAGTTCAGGCTTTGGCACCTCTCAGTGATCAAAAAGAAATGGCGGAATCCCTAGACAATGTCATTAGAAAACTGCAGAGCAGAAAGATGTACAGGACTCTTTTTTATAAAGCGTTTTCTGACAGTACCGTCACCGGACAGCATCTCCTGAAAGCACTTGCCCAGTTTCAGCTCACCCTGGTCTCGGCAAATTCCAGATACGATAAAGTAAAAATCGGAAAAGAACATTTTACGGAACAGGAACAAAAGGGATACGTTGTTTTCAAACGCAACTGCAATGCCTGTCACGCAGAGCCTCTTTTTTCAACTTACGAATTGGCAAATAACGGACTGCCGGAAAATCCGAATCTCAAAGACCAGGGAAGAATGAAGGTTACCCATCAGGCAAAAGATCGTTTCCTCTTTAAAATACCGTCGCTGAGAAATCTCAGTTATTCCTATCCATATATGCACGACGGGCGGTTCAGCAGGTTGAGTCAGGTGATCAATCATTACACCGGCGGTATTGAGCAGAATACGGCAGTTTCCAAGGAGCTTAAAAAAAAGATTATTCTTACGGACAATGAAAAAGTAGACCTCATCGCGTTTCTCCTTACCCTGAATGATCAGGAGTTTGTAAAAAATCCGAATTTTCAGTTTCCCAAAGAAATTTTATTGCAGTCCGAAGGAAAATAAATATAATGTCGTCTAAGCAGGTATTGACAGATAAGATTAACAAAAGATTTCAATAAATACTTTTATGGGAAAAAATATTACACTTCTGTTTCTGGCGTTGCTGGGAGCTCTTATAAATGCTCAGGGTCCTGCGGTGACTTCCTGGCTGCAGAATACTACGGCAACGGGAACATATTATCCGAACGGAAATGCAACCCCGCAGTCAAACGGCATCCTGGTGAACTGTCAAGCCGTACAATACTCTGCCAATAATGTTTATGTCTCTACAAAAGGGATTCCGGCTTATCCTACCGGTCCTTTTCAGGGGAATCCGGGGCAGGCAGGAAATCAGAATGCAATTTTTAAATTCCCTCTGGTGCCGGTGCAAAACACCGGTACTCCTACATCTACCGGACTCGGAAATATTGCTGTTTTCATCAATGGAGTTGCCGGGTTTGATCCTAAAGACGGTGTATCCTGGAAATCATCCACCAATTCCTGGGCGGGAGGTCCCACCGGCGGAACGGGAGACGGTGTCTGGCAAAGGGATGCTGTTGTATACGAAAAATCAGGCTTCGATTGTTCCAAAGGGCATCCTGCCGGCACCAATTACCACCATCATCAGAATCCGTCGGCTTTTAAATATGATCTGAATATCATTTCAACGGTTTGTAATCCTTACAACGCAAACGCGCTTTATACCATCAATACTTCCCAGCATTCTCCTCTTATCGGTTTTGCGTTTGACGGATTTCCGATCTACGGCGCTTATGCCTACAAAAATACCGACGGTACGGGAGGGATTGTCCGGATGAAATCAGGGTATCAGCTGAGGAACATTACGGCAAGAAACACCATCAACGGTGTTTCCGTTACCTCAGGCCCGCCCATTAATGCTACTTATCCGCTAGGCTCATGCACCCAGGATTACGAATGGCTATCTCATCCCGGCCAGAGTGATTATCTTGATGAGCACAACGGAAGATTTTGTAAAACCCCGGAATATCCCAACGGCACCTATTGCTATTTTGCTACAGTAGATGCCAATCACAATTCTGCCTATCCTTATCTGGTAGGGCCAACCTATTACGGCGTATTTGCGGAAAGAAAGGTAAATTCAATTACAGAGACCACAACTGCCTACACTCCTGTCCTCGCGGTATCTGAAACGGAATTTAAAAATATCAGTACGGTCTTGTATCCCAATCCGGTAAGCGATTTACTTCTGATACAGTCGGATCACCTGTTAAAATACGATCTGGATCTGGATTTATATGATCTGTCCGGAAGATTGATGATGAAAACCCAACTAATCAAAGGGAGCACCATCGCTTATTTTGATACCCAGACCCTATATAACGGAACCTATATGGTGAGAATATCGAATGGATCGAATTCAATTTCAAAGAAAGTAATTGTCAAGCATTAAACCTACTTATCCTGAATCTTAAACTAATCTTTCAAACCCTTATGAAAAAAAACTTAAAATCATGGCTTGTTCCTGCTTTCCTTGCCGCAGTGGCAGTGTATTCCTGTTCCGGTAACGATGTTTACGAAGCGAAACCTGTTTCTCAGGATGAGTATCCGGGCATTCTGGCGGCTTTCGGATCCAACATTAATCTGAGCAGTCTTGAGAATTACGCCAACCAGCCGAAACCCTTTTACATAACGAGGGATAATACCTCGGGAAATCCTATTACAGATAAAGGGGCTACGTTAGGAAGAATGTTGTTTTATGATAAAAACCTTTCAAAAAACAATACCGTTTCCTGTTCAAGCTGTCATAAACAGGAGTTTGCATTCGGTGATAATGTTGTGGCAAGTGCCGGGGTAAACGGGGGCACAGGAAGACATTCAATGAGGCTGGTGAACGCAAGATTCGGTAATGAAATGAAATTTTTCTGGGACGAAAGGGCGCCGAGTCTTGAAGCACAGACGACCTTCCCGATCCAGGATCATAACGAAATGGGCTTTAGCGGAACAAACGGTGACGGTACCCTTCAGGATCTGATCGCCAAACTGCAGAACATCCAGTATTATCAGGAAATGTTCAGATATGTTTATGGAGATGCTGCCGTTACACAGGCAAGAATCCAGAATGCACTGGCACAGTTTATCAGGAGTATTCAGTCATTCGATTCCAGGTATGATGTAGGAAGAGTGGCGAGTGCCAATGACCAGCAGCCATTTGCTAATTTTACGGCACAGGAAAATCAGGGAAAAAATTTATTTCTGGCGCCTCCCGTATTTGATGCTTCAGGAAATCGTACGGGCGGAGGACTTGGATGCGCAGCCTGTCATGCAGCACCCGAATTTGATATCGACCCGAACTCTAAAAATAACGGAATCATCGGTAAATTAAGTGGAACAGGAATCGATATTACAAACACCAAAGCACCGAGTTTAAGGAATATAACCAACGGCAATGGCACAGAAAACGGACCATTTATGCATACCGGTAATTTCACGACACTTCAGCAGGTGATCGGCCATTATGCCAATATTAATCTGGCTCCCGGAAATACAAACCTCGATCCTCGTTTGGCGCCGAACGGAAACGGGCAGAAGCTTAATCTGACCGCACAGGAAACAAATGCCGTAATTGCTTTTCTGAAAACACTTTCCGGAAGTGATGTTTACACAAACAAAAAATGGAGCAATCCTTTTAAATAATTACAATTTCTTAAAGCTGTCCTGTATAAGTACAGCTTTATTTATTCATCTACTGCCATCACAAGAACACTTACTTTATTATTTCCGGCGCTCAGGATTTCCCAGGCGATGGCGGCGAGGGTATTTCCCGTCGTAAAAACATCGTCGATCAGCAGAACGTGCTTGTCTGAAATGTTTTTAGTTATAGAAAAAGTATTTTTCGTTTCCAGCCGGTGCTGTTTGTCTTTTAAAGCCTGTGCTTTGGAATAATGATTCCTTTTAATTAAATCATGATCAAACGGAATATCGTAAAATGAAGAGAGGGTTTCGGTAAACAGGTGCAGCTGGTTATACCCACGTTCTTTCAGTTTTTTCGGATGAAGCGGAACTGAAACCAGGAGATCGGGTCTCCTGTGTTGAAAATCAAGACAGCCGGTAGTCCACTCTGCCAGGATTCTTCCAATTTTTTCACGGCTTCTGTACTTTAAATCGTGGATTATGCTGCGGCTCACATTTTCCTTTTCAAAGTACATCAGGGCGAAAGCATTTTCAACAGGGAAAAGAAGTTTGCATTTCTGCTTCATAAAGCTGTCCTCGGAATAGCCGGTATGGGTAAAATGAATCTGTTCCATGCAGATTGGGCAGGCCAGAAAACGGGCCTCGATAATCCGGCTGCATCCAATACAGCGGTTCGGAAATAAAATATCCAGCATCATTTGCGCACGAGTAACTAAGGTATGATTATTAATTTTTTTACAGCAAGGATAGGCAGGCTCCTATATTCGGAACAAACATCTTCAAATAATTAAATTTTTTATCCCTAACTGGAGTAAAAATAATGATTTCAAATGGAAAATGAATCGGAGAATTAAAAAATTGGGAAAAAATTACAAAATATCTTTCCTGATTTTTTCAATTGCATTTTTCATGCCTGAATTAAAATACTCCTTTTCCAGACGGATTGGCGGAGACTGCCTTACTTCACAGTCTGCAATGCTGCAGGATTCGCAGGTTACTCCTACATTGATGGTTTTCAGGGTGGGAGATTTAATAAAATTGATTTTTTTTATGGTCTGAGAATTCAATAGAATTCCTAAGCAGTAACTTCTGTTGCTGCCGTCGGAAAAAGGGTTTTTCTGCGATGTGGAAATGACCAGATAACTGATTCCCTGATCTTTGTAATGCGAAATTTGAGCGTCCGTTAATGTTTCGTTTTCTTTTAAATGATGAAGGTTCTTCACGGCAATCCATCTTCTGCAATAATGCTCGTTGGTTGCATTCGCATGAGGAGCCTGCTGATGATTGAGGTGTAATTCTTTCAGAATGTGTATTTTATCTGAATTTTTCTTTTTAACAAGGCACAAATAAAACAAATCTTTTATTCCAAGCTCAGAAGAAAGAATATTGGTGAGACGATAATAGAATGTTTCGGGAGAATGGGTGAAATTTTCGATGAGGTTTTCAAAATTCTGAGGCTTCCATTCGTTTTGCAGGAAAAAATCAGAAGTTTTTTCAATCATTTTCTGCTTGGAAATCAGCAAAGCTCCCGCAAAATAAGACGCATAAAAATTGTTTAAAATTTCTTCAAAACTTCCGAAATCCAGCCATGAATATGTATTCGGACGGTTTCTCAGTTCCAGGACACAGAATCCTATTTCTTTAGCCAGAATAAAGGTTTTCTGGTCTTTTTCTAATTTCCGGTTTAAAAGCAGAAGCTTTTTTTCAGGAACAAACAACGACCGTAAATTACCCAGAATCCCGTATTGCTCAAAATCTTCCGACTGAATCTGGTAACTAAATTTTTCATTCAGAATATTCTCCAGGATATCGGACTGTAGATTTTTGTCAATCTGCAATCCGTTTTCCTCAGCAAAGAGCTGAACTTTTTCTTCAATTTCAGGAAAATGATTGTCATAAAGTTCCTGAAAAGAACGTAAAACGGCGAAGTAAAATCTTTCCTTTCCTAGATTGTAGTTTTGTGAAATTTCAATCAGCGCATTGATAAAAGCAGTGACTTTTTTGGGAGCATCACTTATGATGCTGATCAGGTTATTTTTATTGATTCCGAAAAGATCCAAAGGTATTTCTTTAAAAAAATCAGACTGAAGAATTTCATTAAAAGGCGTAAGGCTTTTGTCAAGCTTCGTGGAAACCAGATCGTCAAAAGTGCACTTCAGTGCTTCCGAAAGCTGAATGATCTTATCATGTTTCGGATATTTTTTTCCGTTTTCAATTTCGTTAAGATAAGATTTGGATAAACCTGTTTTTACTGCAAGATCCTGCAAAGACCAGTTTTTTTTCTGTCTCTGCTGTTTCAGTTTCAGCCCGAAAACCGTTTTAATAAAGTCGCTGTCCGAATTCATATTTCAAAGATAATATTTAGAAGCGATTATTCGCATAATAATTTTTAGAATAATTTAGCGAACGTTCGCTATTTGTGAAAATTTTTGTTTATGTTTGTAATGTTGAATTACAAAATTAAAACGATATGGAAACTAAAATTCAATTGAAAATCAGCGGTGAACAAAATTTTCAGGAAATCTTCACCACAGATTTGATCGATTTTTTGGTTGAACTTCATCAGAATTTTAATCCGAAAAGAATAAAGCTTTTAGAAGACAGAAAAAGCAGGCAAAAAGAATTTGATGAAGGTATCCTTCCAAAATTTCCAGATGACACAGAAGAAATAAGAAACGGAAACTGGATTTGTGCTCCTCTTCCTGAAGATCTGCTGGATAGAAGAGTGGAAATTACCGGACCTGTAGACCGGAAAATGATTATTAACGCCTTAAATTCCGGAGCTTCCACTTTTATGGCGGATTTTGAGGACAGTAATTCTCCGACCTGGAAAAACTGCATGGAAGGCCAGTTAAATCTTTCTGATGCAGTGAACCGAAGAATAGATTTTACAACTGCACAGGGAAAATCTTATCAGCTACACGAAAAGACGGCGGTCTTACTGGTTCGTCCGAGAGGTTTGCATCTGGATGAAAAACATATTGAGATTAATGGAGAGCAGGCTTCGGCATCATTAATAGATTTCGGAATTTATTTTTTCAGAAATACTAAACAATTATTGGAGAACGGCAGCGGTCCGTACTTTTACCTCCCGAAATTAGAGCATTATCAGGAAGCCCGATGGTGGAACGAAGTATTTGTATTTGCTCAGGATTACTTAGGGATTTCACAGGGAACCATTAAAGCAACGGTTTTAATAGAAACAATTACCGCTTCTTTTCAGATTGACGAAATTTTATTTGAATTGAAAGATCACAGCTCCGGACTCAACTGTGGAAGATGGGATTATATTTTTTCGTTCATTAAAAAATTCAGAAACCTTCCCCGATTTATTGTCCCCGACAGAGATCAGGTAACCATGGCTTCTCCTTTTATGAGCGCCTATTCAAAACGCGTCATTGAAATCTGTCACAAAAGAAATGTTCACGCGATTGGAGGAATGGCAGCACAGATTCCTGTTAAAAACGATTATGAGGCGAATAGTATTGCTTTCGGAAAAGTAAGAATCGATAAAGAACGTGAAGTAAAAAACGGACACGACGGAACGTGGGTAGCGCATCCTGCTTTGGTTTCCGTGGCAAAAGATGTTTTTGACCAATATATGCCTTCCAAAAATCAGATCGATAAAAAATTTGAATACCATATTACCGAAAAAGACCTGCTTGAAGTTCCGAAAGGTGAAATCACCGAAAAAGGGGTCCGAAAAAATATCAACGTCGGAATTCTTTACATAGAATCCTGGTTGATGGGAACGGGAGCTGCGGCCATTTATAATTTAATGGAAGATGCGGCAACCGCTGAAATCTCAAGAACCCAGATCTGGCAATGGCTGAAAAATGATGCGGTTTTAAATGACGACCGCACTTTAACCAGAGAAATGATTCTTCAGTGGGAATTTGAAGAACTGGAAAGAATTGAAAAGTATGTCGGCGGAGAACGGTTCCGTAAAGGGAAATTCAATCTTGCCAAAGAACTGTTTAATGAACTGATTTTCTGCGAAAAGTTTGAAGAATTTTTAACCTTAAAAGCCTATCCTTTTATTTGAGTGGGAGCCTAATAGAGTGGAAGGGTGAGAGTGTCTTAGTGTTTAAGCGTTTAATGTGTATTATAACGATCAATCATCAATCTTCACTTATCTGACATCCATCAACCAATAACAATTAACTAAACAAAAACAGTATGAAAACAAAACAAGAACAAATTCAGGAGATCGAAAAAGACTGGCTGGAAAACCTGCGTTGGAAGGGAGTTAAACGTCCTTACACCGCGGAAGATGTTTTAAAACTTCGCGGTTCTTATAAACTGGATTATACCATTGCAACGGAAATGTCTAAAAAATTCTGGAATTTACTGAATACTCAGGATTACGTTGCAGGACTTGGTGCACTTACCGGAAATCAGGCTGTTCAGGAAGTGGATGCAGGTTTACAGGCAATTTATCTTTCCGGATGGCAGGTTGCGGCAGATGCCAATTTATCGGGTGAAATGTATCCGGATCAGTCATTATACCCCGCAAATTCAGTTCCTTCGGTAGTAAAGAAAATTAACAATGCTTTATTGAGAGCGGATCAGATACAGTCTGTGAACGGAAGCGGAGAAAAGGAATATCTGGTTCCTGTTATTGCCGATGCAGAAGCCGGTTTTGGCGGGAATTTAAATGCTTATGAACTGATGAAGCAAATGATTGAAGCCGGAGCTGCGGCAGTGCATTTTGAAGACCAGCTTTCTTCTGCCAAAAAATGCGGGCATTTGGGAGGTAAAGTTTTGGTTCCTACACAGGAAGCCATCAATAAATTAATTTCTGCACGTTTGGCAGCAGATGTTCTGGGTGTTCCAAGTTTGATTATTGCAAGGACCGATGCGGATGCAGCAGACTTGCTGACTTCTGATATTGACGACAGAGATAAAAAATTTGTAACAGGCGAAAGGACTTCCGAAGGTTTTTATGTCGTAAAAAACGGAGTGGAGCAGGGAATCGACAGGGGTTTATCTTATGCGCCATACGCTGATCTTATCTGGATGGAAACCTCTAATCCGGATCTGGAACAGGCAAGAAAATTTGCGGAAGGTATTCACGCGAAATTTCCGGATAAAATGTTGGCGTACAACTGTTCTCCATCCTTCAACTGGGCGGCAAGACTTTCTGTGGAAGAAATGCAGAATTTCCGTGAAGAGCTTGCAAAATTAGGGTACAAATTCCAGTTTATTACTTTGGCAGGCTTCCATGCATTAAATACGGCGATGTTCGAGCTGGCTTTGGCTTATAAAGAAAAAGGAATGGCAGGATATTCTGAATTGCAGGAGCGTGAGTTCGCTTTGCAGCAAAAAGGTTTCAGAGCAGTAAAACACCAGTCGTTTGTAGGAACAGGCTATTTTGATGAGGTACAGAATATTGTTACCAACGGCGCTTCCGCAACGGTTGCCATGAAAGATTCTACGGAGACCGCGCAATTTCACTAAAAAGTTCCTTTTTTTAATTAAATTTAATTGTTAGAACCTTCTCGGTTTTGAGGAGGTTTTATTTTTTATGTATTAATTTTGAATTTATATTTGAAGGACATGAGTTTGATTTTTGAAAAACAGATACAGGTTACAGAGCAGCATATTGATGGAAATAATCATGTAAATAATGTTCAGTATGTTCATTGGGTGGAAGAAATTGCAGGAGCGCACTGGGATTTTGTAAAACATAAAACAGAATATCCGAAGGATATCTGGATGCTTCTGGATCATCATATTCAATACAAAAAGCAGGTCTATCTTAACGACATCATTACTGTAAAAACCTATCCGAAAGCTCCTGAAGGAATTCGTCAGCCCAGAAAAGTGGAGTTTTACTGTAACGGTCAGCTGGTTGTGGATTCTACCACATGGTGGGTTTTGATAGATGCCGGAACGCAGAAAATCAAAAGACTGGAAAGCAATTGGCTGGAAAAGCTAAAATGATTCCTTTAAAATTTTTTGCAGGATGTCAAACTTTGTTTTCTCGATGGCTCCTGTGATTTCCTCAATATTTTCGTTTTTGTAAACAATAAAAGTCATTGGATTTCTTAGCAGGGTAAAGTAGGATCTCAGCTCCTGTCCGGAATCTGTAATGTGTTGAAAATTAAAAGGTCTTTTGGCTAAAAATGCATCAACTTTTTCTTTACTGTCATATGTAATGGCTATAAAGTTGACTTTTTCTTCTGAAAATTCTTTCAGTTTATTAAGATACGGAAGTTTTTCAAGGAAAGGTTCGCAGTGAGTCGACCAGAAATTGATAAAAGAAATTTTCCCCTTTAAATCATTAGCATTGAAATTTTTCCCTCCGGAATTTTTATAGTTTTCAATCGGGAAATGGGTTCCTATTTTATTTTCCAGATCGGGGTATGTCCAAAACTGTCTCTTTTGAGCATTTAAGATTACACTTAAAAAGATTAACAGGAAGGTTATTGTTTTCATGATGAAATAACGGTTCACCTTTAATATGATTTTGATGAAGATCATTTTCTTCTGCTCAAAGAACATGAACGGAACAAACCAAATTCCTTATCTTTGCAGGATGATACGTATAACAAAAATTTTTACATTCGAAACCGCACACGTACTGTACAATTACGACGGTAAATGTAAAAATATGCACGGGCATTCCTATAAGCTGTTTGTAACGGTAAAAGGAAAACCCATTAATGATTTGGAGAATCCCAAAAATGGGATGGTGGTGGATTTTGGAGATATCAAAAGTATCGTAAAGTCTGAGATTGTAGACGTCTGGGACCACGCTGTTCTTATTAATGGGCTTTCGCCGCACCGCGAGCTGGGGGAAGATCTGGAAGAAAAAGGCCATAAAGTGATCTACTGTACTTTTCAGCCGACCTGCGAAAACATGTTGTATGCCATCGCAGCAAAAATAAAATCGAAGCTGCCGGAAGGGATTGTTCTGGCTTACTTAAAGCTTCATGAAACCGAAAACTCTTACGGAGAGTGGTTTGCAGAGGATAATCAGTAACTTATTCAACAAAAATTCAGAAGGTGTTAAAGACGACCATCAACCTGGAACCTGGAAAAAAAGTATATTTCGCTTCGGATCAGCATTTCGGTGCGCCCACTCCAAAGGAAAGCAAAGTGCGGGAAGAACGCTTCATCCGCTGGATGGACGAGATTAAGCACGATGCGCAGGTTCTTTTTTTAATGGGAGATCTGTTTGATTTCTGGCACGAGTGGAAACATGTAATCCCGAAAGGGTATGTACGTGTGCTGGGAAAAATCGCCGAGTTGAAAGACCGTGGAATTCACATTTATTTTTTTGTGGGAAACCATGATCTGTGGATGAAAGATTATCTTGAAGATGAGATTGGATGTACCGTTTTCTATAAAAAGCAGTATTTCGAAATGGGCGGAAGGCAGTTTCTGCTGGCTCATGGTGATGGGTTAGGACCTGGTGACAAGGGATATAAAAGAATGAAAAAGGTTTTTACCAATCCCGTGGCACAGTGGTTTTTTAAATGGCTGCATCCTGATATTGCAATGAAAATCGCCTTATATATGTCCCAGAAAAATAAAATGATTTCCGGAGATGAAGACAAGGAATTTCTGGGTGAGGACAAGGAATTTTTAATTATCTATTCCAAAGAGAAGCTCAAAACCCAGTCTATTGATTATTTTATCTACGGGCACCGTCACCTCCCCATGATTCTGGATCTTGAGGGGAAAGCGAAATATATAAACCTGGGCGACTGGATTTCCTATTTTACCTATGGGGTTTTTGAGCATGATTTCGAGCTGAAGACTTTTGGTTAAGACAAAAAAATTACCTCAAAAAGAGGTAATCTTTGAATGAAAGTACATTCTTGTTTTTAATCCATATTCCGGGTATTTCAATACAAGAAGCCGACCAAAATTTAATGTAATTATTAAAAAAATATTAAAAACAGGAATCTTTTCGTAATTGACTCATAATGAGATAATAAATTAAAGTATTACAGAAGTGGAAAACATATTCAGCATACAGACAGAGCAGGAATTTTTAAGGGCAGCCCTCGGAGCCTTTCATTATCAGTATGAAAATGTTGAGATATATAAACGTTTCGTAGATTATCTGAACATTGATCCTCATGAAGTTAACTGTCTGGCGAACATTCCGTTTTTGCCTATAGAGATGTTTAAAAACCATCAGGTTTTAGACCGAAGTTCGAAAGCTGGTCTGTTTTTCCAAAGTTCGGGAACCACAAAGATGAATCTTTCAAAACACTTTATTGCCGATGAAAAGAAGTATGAAGAAAGTATCTACCGAAGTTTTGAACAATTTATCGGGAAGCCGGAGGATTTTATTTTTCTGGGATTGTTGCCGAGCTATCTGGAAAGACAGAACTCATCACTGATCTACATGGTCGATTATCTGATGAAGAAATCGGGCAAGCCGGAGAACGGATATTTCCTGTACAACCATGAGGATCTGTTTGACCTTTTAAATACGCTTGGCAGCAAAAAGGTAGTTCTATTCGGCGTTTCTTTTGCATTGCTGGATTTTATCGACTATTGCGCTTCCCGGCAAAGCAGCAGCTTGGTGAATGCTCCGGACAACCTCATCGTCATTGAGACCGGAGGGATGAAAGGAAGGAAAGAGGAAATGACCAAAAACGAGCTCCTGACCATTCTGCAGGAAAGCTTTAATACCGATAAAATCTATTCGGAATACTCAATGACGGAGCTTCTTTCGCAAGCCTACTCACTGGGAAACAATGAATACGAATGTCCGAACTGGATGAAAATCATGATCCGGAATGCCGAAGATCCTTTCAGCTATGAAAAAGAAGGCCGTACCGGAGCCATTAATATTATCGACCTGGCGAACATCCATTCCTGTTCATTCATTGCTACACAGGATCTGGGGAAGATGAGTGGAAATAAGTTCCAGGTGCTGGGCAGGATAGACCATTCGGATATCCGGGGATGCAGCCTGCTGGTGAGTTGATGCCAGTGTGTTTGGATCTGGAAGAATTTAAGAACGGAAGAGTTTGGAGATATGAAAGAAAATGACGGATTCTCCGTTAGAGGGATAATCAATTAATTTTAATTAAAAACAAAAGTGTTAAAAATAGAAGAATTGGTGCATGCATTTATCCATTCTCAGTGTAATTTTGAGAAAGAGATTGTGCTGACCAATCATTTTCAGGCTGATTGGGAAGCCGATATTCTGGTAGTAAATGCAGATGGCTTCAGTCATGAGATCGAGATTAAGCTTTCAAAAAGCGATTTTAAAAACGATTTTAAAAAATCATATACCAACTCGAATACCGGCGAAAAGTTTCTGAAGCATGATAAAATTTCATGCGGAGATTATATTTGTAATGCGTTCAGCTTCTTGCTTCCAATGGGAATGGTAGATCATGATCTGATCCCTTTACACTGCGGAATCATCGAATTCTATCATAACGTGGATACCTGGGATACGGAATTCTACAGGATCCGGGAGCCGAAGCATGTCCATCAAGATTCTTACTGGAAACTGAATGACAAAGATGTCTTCATCAGGAAAATGGCATTAAGCCTGCTGCAGAAAAAGCTGGAAATCAAAGGGAAGCATGAAGAGCTTATCTTCAGAAGCCCTTTCGAGATAAAAAAGTTAAGATAAAAAATCCTGTTGCAAGAACAGGATTTTTTTTACAATATGTTCAAAGGTCGCGTGATCAGATTGACAGAGCCTGTGGAATCACGTTTTTAAAATGACATTGTTTGATTTCCACTTATTTTTCCGGTCTTTCGATCAGTAAATTATAGGTAAAAGCGGCAGCAATACCTCCCAGGACAGGCGCTGTGATAAACAGCCATAGCTGGCTCAGGGCCTCGCCGCCTGCAAATACTGCCGGACCGATGCTCCTTGCTGGATTTACCGAAACCCCGGTTACCTTAATACCCACAATATGGATCAGTACCAGTGAAAAACCGATAGCCAGACCGGCAAAGCCCCCGTTGATATTCTTGCTGGAGGTAGCCCCTAAAATAACCATCAGAAAAATAAAAGTGAATACGAATTCTGCTAGAAACGCAGAAAGGGTATTGTACTGGTCCAGGTAACCCGTTCCCCATCCATTGGAGCCCAATGCCCACGGCTTCATTTCAGCACCGGGATGTCCGGTGAAAATAATATACAGAATTCCTGCACCGATTATTCCTCCGAGGATCTGGGCAATAATGTACCGGACCGCTTCATCCGCTTTCATTCTTCCTGCTGCAACCATGGCAATGGAAATAGCAGGATTGATATGGCAGCCGGAGATATGTCCGATGGCATAGGCCATTGCTACAACGCTCAGTCCGAACGCAAAAGAAATTCCTAGAAGTCCCACTCCGGTGGTTCCGTCCGCACCGGCAATAACAGCACTTCCGCAGCCCATAAAAACGAGTACCATCGTACCCAGCATTTCTGCAATAAATTTGGATGTTTTTGAAATCATCATCGTATAATTTTTTTGTTAAAGCTCTAATGTACGAAAATTAATAATTCGGAATTATTTTCATTTTTTAAATTTTCATTATGGCTATTTTGTATTTTTAGATGAATAATTTGCTGTTATTTAACTATTTTTAACATATTTTTTGTTTTGATAAAAATTTATGTTTCTGTTTTAAATTAATATATTTGAATAAAGTAGATTCTGTCTGTATTAATTTTTGCCCCGATTTCTCAGATGAAAAAATTGCTGTATATCCATATTCTGTGTTTAGGACCGTATTTTTATACCCAGAAAATTAATAAGGATTTTCCTTGTTATGATCTGAAGGAAGTTGTAAAGGTGGAGCCTACCGCACTTTATAAGCCGCATCTGGATGCTGCAAAAAGTTTTGGCATCAAGCTGCTGAAAGATTCAAAATCGGTCGATAAATACATCAGCAACGGAAAATTTCACAAAATAAAAAAGTCAGGCAAGGGTTACCGTGTACAGAAGCTTGATTATAGCAGAGCTTGGATGGTCTCTAAAAGCAAACTGATGTTGGAAAAAATCGGAGCACGTTTCAGCAAGGAAACCAAAGGCCATACGTTTACGGTTTCATCACTTACGAGGACATTGGAAGACCAGTGCCGGCTGAGAAAAGTGAATTCAAACGCCGCGTTGGGAATTAGTTCTCATAATTACGGAAACTCTTTCGATATCTCTTACGTCCGTTTCAATGATGTCTTAAAATATAATCCTAAAATGGAAGCTGCTCTTGAGAAGGTACTTAAATTCTATTACGATGCAGGGAAGATTTATTACATTAAAGAGAGACAACAGAGCTGTTTTCATATTACGGTAAGAAACTATTAACAAATTTTCAATTATTTGTGAGATACTTGCATAGGTAATATACTTTCTATAATTTTATCGCAATAAAAAAACTTAGAAAATGGAAACCTTAAACAAGGAACAATGTACTGCTGCAATCGCAGAATGGGGAAATTGCTGTGGTGATTTTGAGATGATTAAAAGGACAATCTCTACCAATTACGTTTTTAATTTTGATTCCGAACAGATCGACTGGATGAAAAGGCTGAACGTGTACAATGAATTCTGTACGGAGATCGGTATATTTCAGGGCCAGCTTGTCGCTATTCTTTGTCCTTTAGATAATTCCGGGCAGAAAATTATGGAAGATAGTTATCCCTTCAGTTATTTGAATGAACTGACGACAAATTTAAATCTGGTAGAAACAGAGAAATATGTCCTTGTGAAAAATGCGGTTCTTTCCAAAGAACTCAGAACCATTGATGACAGTTCCGATATGTTCTGGCCGATTGCCAACAAGCCGATGATGGAGCAGGATAAAGCGGTGGAAGCCATACAGTCCTGGAGAAATGAAGCAATGACATGGTTTTACAGAGAATGCTCGGAGATGCAGGGAACCCGTATTTTCAAGAAATTTTTCGTGCCTGCAGGAAATCTTAATCCGCCGAAGCAGGGGCTTACCCATATGGTGTGTTCTTTCGGGCTGGTATTTTCACAGGTGTATCAGAGGGTTTTGCCGACACTTATTTTTATCTCTTTTTATCAGGACCTCAGCAATTCCGGGAGCGTAGAAAAAATTTCAAATACCTACGACTGGTCCCAGGCTTGCCCGCCGTCTTGTTATAACATCTAATTAATTAAACCGATCGTATTGTGAATATTTCCGAGGTAATACTTTATCTTAATAACATTTTACTTGTAATTTGTGTCATAGTTGGAATTATAAAATACAGATCTTTTAAGAATACAGAAAAATGGTATGTATATTATATCATTTTTCTTTTTTTAATAGAGTGTGCCGTTAAAATTGCCATTTACGGCTTCCATGCAAAAGAGCTGAATCATATCTTTCCCTATTATGTTTCCGGGGAGTTACTTGTGCTGGGGTCTCTTTTTATCCGCAAGCTCAATCTTTCGGCGTATATCTATATTCCACTGATAGTGATGGCCGGCTTTTTCCTGTTCAGTACCGATATCGTTATCAACGAGACAAAAAAAGTTATTTCCAGCATTGTGATCATCTGTTTTGCAGGATATGCACTGCTGATGGAAATTAACAATCCGAAGATTAACGCCCGCTTTATTGTTGCAGACAGCCTTATTTTCCTGTATTATGCCATGTCTGTATTTATGTTTTTTGTACTCCGGCAATTAGCAAATTTTAAATCAGAAGATGCCAACATGATCTGGAATGTCAATAATCTTCTGTGCAGCCTTCTGTATGTTTCACTTATTTATACTTTTTTAAAATTAAAGAAATAACATTAAATATTACCTTTTTCATTGCATTGATTGCTGTTCTGGTGATCATTATGTCTTTTATTTTGCTGGCTTACAGAAGTTTTATCCGGAGAATTCTTAAAGAAAAGAATGCGCAGTACGAAGCGGAAGTCCAGCATCAGAAGCAGATGGTCCTGGAAAATATAAAAGTACAGGAATCGGAGCGGAAAAGGATGGCTGTTATGATTCATGACGATATAGGAAACCGCCTCAACATTCTTTCTTTATGGCTGAATAATCTTGATACGAAAGGAGATGAGCTTATAAAAAAAAATATCACATCGCAAATGTCTTCCCTCATCGATTCAGCAAGAAGCATTTCCCATTCCTTGTATCCCGTGAATTTGGAATCGGTAGGCCTGGTGCTGTATATCGAAGAGCTGATTGCCAATCTGGCCGGAAGGATCAATATATCCCTGAACGTAAGCCCGAAGTTTCAGAAAAAGGAAATCTTCATCGAAGTTCAGTTATACCGGATTATTCAGGAATTTACCACCAATGTCCTCAAACATTCGGAGGCAAATAGGGTTTGGATCTATATTAAGGACAATACCACAAACCTCGCAGTTGTTATTTCAGACAACGGAAAGAGCTTTGAATATGAAGATGTCAAAAAGGGGATGGGTATCAAAAATATCGAGTCCAGAATAAAATCAATGAATGCGGCGCATAAATGGAAAAATGTTTTAGGACATGGCAGCCGGTTAATTATTAAAATTCCATACAATCATGAAGTCTCAGATCAAATTAGCATTAGTTGACGACGAGCAGCTGATCCTTGAAGCCGTAAAAATGCTGTTGTCCTCAGAACAGAATATTTCCGTTGTGGCCATGTCTAACAATGGGCCGGATTTTCTGGAGACCCTGGAAAATAGCAGTCCGGAAAATTTTCCCGATATCGCTCTGGTTGATGTACAGATGCTGCCCATGAACGGTTTTGAGCTGGTGGAAATCCTTAAGGAGAAATATCCCAACCTTAAAATCATTATCCTTTCTTCCCATTATAAGACCACAATTTTAGGATATATGGTAAAGCTGGGGGTTTCCGCTTTTCTGCCTAAAAATTCCAACAGGAATGCTTTTATCGAGGCGATTACCATGGTTCACAAAAACGGGATCTTTTTTACCCCGGAAGATCACCAGATGATTTTTTCCTACATGAACAGCCCTACAAAGAAAAGAACCCTTTTCGAGATGGACGATGAGCTGTCCGACCGCGAAAAAGAAGTGGTGAAGCTGATATGCCAGGAATGCACCAATAATGAAATTGCGGAAAAGCTCTACATCAGCCCGCGGACGGTAGAAAGCCACAGGCAGCGGATTGTAGAAAAAATCGGTGCCAAAAATACGGTGGGAATCGTAATTTATGCCATCATCAATAACATCCATCCGCTAGAAAGAATATGATTCCGTAGAAATACGGAATTTTTTATTTGGTATTTTCTACGCTATCATTTCTTTTTTTTTCATCGTTACTTTGGAGGGTTCATAAAATGAAGCACTTCATTATCCGTAATGAAGACCAGATAAAAACCACAAAGTGAAATGAAATATAAAATTATCTCTGTCGGAATTTTTTTCGACGGAACCGGAAACAACGGGTCGAATGCATCTTCCCTCCGAAAGCCTGACAAAAATAATGAGAGCTATTATGGCGGGATTACCAATATTTATAAGTTATTCAGTCTTTTCAACGGTGATGAAAAAATTTATATCGAAGGAATAGGAACCGTTACCGGATCCGAGGATAGCGATTTTGCCATAGCCACCTGTAAAAATCCTTCGGACGCTTCAGGCTATTCTTCCGATGATAAGCTGGAAAAGGCTTTTTCTTTTGTCAGGAGTCTGATCGCCGAAGAAGAGAGGGAATATCATTTTTACATTTATGGATTTAGCCGTGGTGCTATGCTGGCCAGAAATTTCAGCTATGAATTGTTAAAAGAATTCTCTGAGTTTTCCGGCAAATCTGTAAAAATAAAATTTCTCGGTGTTTTCGATACCGTAGAATCTGCGGCATTCAGCAACTATGAAATGACTTTACTTCCTGAAACGGAAAGAGCATTGCATATCTGCGCCCAGAATGAATGCCGGTATTTTTTTCCGCTGACTGGTCTTTTTGAGGATTCCAGAGAAAGAGGCGATGTGCAATTCGAAACGGACCATTCGGTGTGGAAAGAAATTTTTGTACCCGGTGCCCATGCCGATGTAGGTGGAGGCTATCTGGAAAGTTCGCAATCAGTATATATTTCTCCGAATTTTACGGAAAATCACGATCTTTTTTATTATTTGGAAAGCATTAAAGCAACGTTGGAAGACACGGAAGGAAATAAAATATGGAATTATCTGCTCAGTGATTATGGAATAGATCACGACGGGATTTCCTCACAGGCCTATATTGCCAGGGAATGGGTGTACAGTGAACTGCCGAAGGTCTACGGACGGCTTATGGTTGCGGAAACCAATCGGGCAACCGGGATTTTCAGAACAGATTTCAGTGAGTCCGATTTTGGAATTGATGGGTGCGAACATCCCTGCCTGGCAGAATTATCAGAAGCTTTGCAGCAATATGTGCAAAACATCTCGCCCGGGACAAAACCGGATTATCACTACGAAATGCTGGCGGATTATACGCATATCTCGGCAAATTTCGGATTGTATCATTCCGCTTTGCTGATGCATCCGAAATGCGATGCCCATACGGAATTCATCAACAACGGGTTAAATGTTCCGGGACATTCGGATGGCCGTTACGATAAAAGTAAACCGAGAATACAGTCGGAAATACATCATATCGAAGATTCGGTGGTGGACTATGCTTATGGAACCAATATTCCGAATAACGACCATTGGAACCGAACCATACTTATTAAAGAAAGTTTTTACAATAAATGCTAGTACTTTTTCAGTTTTAAATTTAGGTGTAGAGCTGCCGTGGTTGGCAGCTCTTTTTTTATTTATACTTTTAGATACAGCCAAAGCAGCCTTGGCTCGCAATAGAACCCGATTAGTTGGCTGGAAGAATGAAATCCGATGCCGGAAGTCCTTTTTTGAGTGTTAAGATCAATGGGATCTATTAAATCGTTTATGACTTATCAATAGAAGCTTTATTTAAAATACGGATTCACCAAATTGAACTCCAATATTTATTAAATAGATAGCTGAAAACAAAACAAATCAAATATTAAATCGACGAGAAGGAGTAAAAGAAGAATACTGGATGTTGGAGGTACTCCTGTAATAGTGGTTTTTACCTGTCAAATGATCCTTTTTCAAAGGTCCTGATCTTAAAATGCTTCTTTGCTCATTTTGTTCCGTATAAATACCTAATCGGAAATTTGGTCATTTTCACGGTGCCACATTTTCTGTATTTTTCCGACTTTTGTCTTATTCAACTTATAAGTGTATAAGTTTTCCCCCCTTGAGCCATTTTTTAAGTGGCTCTTTTTGTTTATCTTAAATTGCTTTATTTTCCGTATTTTTGCACGCGAAAATTCATTACTCACATTAATCATTATTTAACACATGCTTTCGGTTCAAGGTTTAGGATTACATCATTCAGGCAGTTATCTGTTTCAAAACGTAAATTTTACAATTAAAAAAGATGATAAGATCGGTTTGGTTGGTAAAAACGGAGCGGGAAAATCCACGTTGCTTAAAATGCTTTCCGGGGAAATTAATTTCTACGAAGGAAACGTCGTACCGGAGGGGAATATTACCATCGGCTTTCTGAAGCAGGACCTGGACTTCGTAAAAGGGAGAACCGTATGGGCAGAAACCATGCAGGCTTTTGAGCAGATCAATGCCTGGAAAAATGAACTGGAGGAAGTGAACCACCAGATGACGGTAAGAACCGACTATGAAAGCGATTCCTATACGGATCTCATCAATAAAATGACCGAGCTTAATGACCTGCTGATGAACCATGATGCCTATAATCTGGAAGGCGACATGGAAAAAGTATTGTTCGGTTTGGGATTCAAAGCAGACGATTTCCAGAAAATCACCGATGAATTTTCAGGAGGCTGGAGAATGAGGATCGAACTGGCCAAGCTGCTGCTGCAGAAAAACGACATTATGCTTCTCGATGAGCCTACCAACCACCTCGATATGGAATCGATCATGTGGCTGGAAAATTTCCTTAAAGACTATCCGGGAGCCATTGTTCTTGTGAGCCACGATAAACAGTTCATGACGGCAGTATGCAATCGTACTTTCGATATCAATAATAAAAAAGTTGACGATTATAAAGCCAACTATTCCAAATACCTTGTCATGCGCGAAGACCGCCGCGAAAAACTGATTCAGGCTAAAAAGAATCAGGATGCAGAGATCAAGCAGATGGAAGACAACATCAACAAGTTCCGGGCAAGTGCCACCAAAGCGTCTTTTGCCCAGTCGTTGATCAAAAAACTGGATAAGATCGAACGTATTGAAGTGGACAACGAGGATGTTTCTAAATTCAACATCCGTTTTGTGCAGTCCGTCGTTCCGGGGAAAGTAATCTTTGAAGCTGAGAAATTAGGAAAAGCATACGGTGAAAAACAGATCTTTGATGATGTGGACTTCATCGTTCAGCGAGGCGACAGGATTGCGTTGCTGGGCCAGAACGGGCAGGGAAAAACAACGCTGGCGAAAATCCTAGCAGGCGATATTAAAGATTATTCCGGAAACTGGAACCTGGGGCATAATGTAAACATCGGATATTTCGCCCAGAACCAGGAAGAAGTTCTAACCCCGAATAAAACCGTGCAGGAAGAAGCGGAAGATGCCGCAACGGAAGAAACTAGACCAAGAGTCCGTGATCTTTTAGGGTCTTTCCTTTTCCAGGGCGAAGCAGTGAATAAAAAGACAAAAGTACTTTCCGGAGGGGAAAGAAACCGTCTGGCACTTTGTAAATTGCTGTTGCGTCCGTTCAATACCCTGATAATGGATGAACCGACGAACCATCTGGATATCCAGTCCAAAGAAATCATCAAACTGGCTTTGCAGAAGTTTGAAGGTACTTTGATCGTCATTTCGCACGACCGGGAATTTCTGCAGGGTCTTTGCGATAAAATTTATGAATTCCGCGACGGAAGAATGAAAGAATTCTTAGGCGATATTAACGAATATCTTGAATTTAGGCAAAAAGAATCGATCCGCGAGATCTCTGCTGAAAAGGCAAAGCTTCATAATGAAGTACCTAAAGCTGAGGTGAAAAAAGCGGAAGAAAAACCCGAAGCGGCAAGTCAGTCGGCCGTAATCGTCAGCAAAGAGCAGAAAAATATTCAGAATAAAATTAAAAAGGTAGAAGAAAGGATTTCCGAGCTTGAAACAAAAGTAGAGGAATTTGAAACCTCTTTTACCAAAGAAAATCCATCTGAAGAAACCCTGGAAAAATACAACAAAACAAAAGAGGAACTGGAGCTTGCTCTTCAGGAATGGGAATACCTAGGATCTCAGCTGGCTTGATTTTTGAAGCAGTTTAACCAATAACTTTGTTCTCTACTGTTATGTGCAGATTCCCTGTGGGAATGACAGATGGGGTGCAAAAACTTTGTGATCGAAAATAAACAAGTGCACTAAAATGTCAAATTTTTCATTCTGTAAGAATCTGAACGCGAATCTTTCCAGCTTGTCGCTAATACTATGTTTAGATTCCCTGCGGGAATGACAAGTGGGGTGCAGAAACTTTGTGATCGAAAATAAGCAAGTGTATTAAAACGTCAGATTTGTCATTCTGTAAGAATCTGAACGCGGATCTTTCCAGCTTGTCGCTAATACTATGTTTAGATTCCCTGCGGGAATGACAGATGGGGTGCAAAAACTTTGTGATCGAAAATAAACAAGTGCATTAAAACGTCAGATTTGTCATTCTGTAAGAATCTAAACGCGGATCTTTCCAGCTTATTGCTCATAACTATATTCAGATTCCCTGCGGGAATGACAAGTGGGGTGCAGACACTTTGTGATCGAAAAATGAACAAGTGCATTAAGACGTCAGATTTGTCATTCTGTAAGAATCTAAACACGGATCTTTCCAGCTTGTCGCTCATAACTATATTCAGATTCCCTGCGGGAATGACATCGGGATGTTAAATTTCCGATAAATGAAAAGCACTGATAATATTGAAAATAATCAATACTTTTGTAACAAAGGAATAATCATCAATAGTTATCATTAAAACATTTTAAGAAAACTTTAATCCCGATCTTTTAAAATATTTTTATAATTTTGAAGCATGATTTTTAAAGAAAGCAGAAATCTGAAAAATTTCATTTCCAAACTGTTGTTTGGGATCTACTTTCTTGCGCTGTTTTCCCAAAACTTCCACAGCCACAGCTCGGAGGAGGTTTTTAAAAATTTCAGCTTTAAAAAATCAGAAAGTACTTTTACCAAGAATATAGCTAAAGAAAAAGCCGCCGACTGTCTGGCCTGTCATTTCTTAGCCACCGGACATACTTTGGTTCCTGAGGAATTCAGTATATCCTTTGAAAATTTTACCCACGAAGTACAACAGCGTATTGCTGTTCAGGAAAAAATATGGTCTCAGACCAAATTTACCTTTCAACTGCGGGGGCCGCCTGCCATTTCTTAATTTCATAGATTCTTTACGGCTTTAATGGTTTAAAATTTAATATCCGCAGTTTTATGTTCAATGTTTTGAGCATTCACTGACTTTGATATTGAGCGTATTTATATATACTTTAAACATTATTCAGCCTGATTACTAAATTTTTTTTCAAAAAAGTACTTGAAAAAAGTACCCATCAATCTATTCAACAATGAAATTGATCTATAGTATTATGCTGATCCTTTGCGGGTTTGCATTATCAAACGCACAGCAGACCCATGCGGTGGAGGGAACGGTACAGGATTTCCATGATAAGACACGGCTGGAAAATGCCGTCGTAAAAATTGGAAATTTTTCTGCAAAAACCGATAAAAACGGGACGTTTTCTTTTAGCAGCATTCCTGCGGGAAAATATACGCTTACTGCCACCCATCCGGATTGTAATAATTATACTGAAAATATAGAAGTTACTAAAGATGTACACCTGACGATCACGCTGGAACACCATATCCAGGATATCGAAACCGTAACGGTTCACGGAAGCCATAAAAACAATGGCTCTTTGATTGTTAAAACCCTTGATAAATCCGACATTGAAAGAAATTCCACCGATAACCTGGGCAACCTGCTGACAAAAATTTCAGGTGTCAGTGCATTAAAAACCGGAAACAATATTTCGAAACCCATCATCCACGGATTGTACGGGAGCAGAATTTCCATCTTAAACAACGGTGTAAAGCTGGCCGAACAGGAGTGGGGTGTAGAACATGCACCGAATGTGGACGTTAATAATTTTCAGCACATCGATGTCATTAAGGGAGCTTCCGCGCTAAAGTACGGCAGCGATGCGATCGGCGGGGTTGTTGTTCTGGAACCTGAGGTTTTTCCTAAAAAAGACACCATCAAAGGATCCGTAAATCTTTCCGGGATTTCCAATGGAAAAGGGCTGGGCCTGGATGCTGACGTGGCCAAAATCTGGAAAAACGGTTGGGCGGTGAAGACCGGCGGAAGCATGAAGAAACTGGGAGACCAGCATGCGCCGGATTATAACCTGATGAATACGGGAATGGATTTTTCCTCATTTAATTTTACGGTTCAGAACAATACATATGAAAGAGGGATTTCATTCGACTATTATTTAACCAATCAGAATATCGGAATTTACAGGGGTTCGCACGTAGGAAATAATGAAGATTTCTATAAGGCCACGACCTCGAAAATTCCGGTCTATACAGGGAATTTCAGCTATGATATTGATAATCCGAAGCAGGTGATCGAGCATCATATCGCGAAAGTTTCCGCTTTTAAAAGGTTTGAGAACATCGGGAAAGTTTCCGCTACGTACAGCTATCAGTTCAATCACCGCCAGGAATACGATATCCGGAGAGGCGATCTGAAAGACCTGCCTTCTCTTGATCTGGAGCTGATGACCCATCAGTTCAATCTTAACGATTTACTGGAAAGAGGGAAGTTTTCTTTGGAAACTGGGATTGATGCAAGCTTTCAGAACAATTATTCCGATCCGGCGACCAAAGCGAGACGGCTGATCCCGAACTATGATAAATATGCGGCGGGAATTTATTCGGTTTTCAAATATAAGATTTCGCATGATTTCAATGTGGAAGCCGGAGCGAGATATGACTTTACACGCTATGACGTTACCAAATGGTACGACAAAAGCGATTGGGAACAGCGGTATGCCGATGCTTATCCCCAGTTCTATGTAAAGACGGATCAGAACAGGATCCTGACGCGGCCTCAACTGAATTACAGTAATTTTTCCTTCAATGCAGGGCTTGAATACCGGCCGGATGCAGGTTTCGACCTGAAGTTCAATTATGCCAAAGTAGGAAGGACCCCGAATATCGCGGAACTGTTCTCCGATGGATTACACCACTCAGCTTCAGTAATTGAAATCGGTGATATGGGGCTGAAAAATGAACAGGGCCATCAGTTCAATCTGACGGCTGACTCCCGGTTCAATGTTCTGAAAGGGCTGAACGTTTCCATAAATCCTTATTTGTTCATCACCAAAAATTTCATCAACGAAGTTCCGACGGGGGTGCAGAATACGATCCGCGGGGTATTCCCGGTTTGGTCTTATCAGCAGATCGACGCTACGATGTACGGGGTGGATCTTGACGTTAACCTGAAGCTGACGAATGATCTTGCTTATATAGGAAGAGGAAGTTATGTGTATGGACAGGATAATACCCACAACGTTCCGTTGATTTTAATGATGCCGCCGAACTTTTCCAATGCTTTACAGTTCAGTAAAGAGAGCTGGAACCATTTGTATGTTACCCTGGAAAATCAGACTTTTCTGAGACAAAACAGGTTTCCGGTGTATAATGCAACCATTCCCATCTATAATAATGGGGAAGAAGTGGAGAAAACCGTTGACCTGAGCACACCGCCTGACGGATATTCCCTGTGGAATATACAGGCCGGCATCAACATTACTAAAAACCTTTCTGCAGGACTTATCGTCAATAACGTATTTGATGTCTCCTACAGGAATTACCTGAACAGGATGCGCTTTTTCGCAGATGAAGCAGGAAGAAACTTTATCCTGAATTTTAGATACCGATTCTAAATATTCAGCAATTAATTAAAATAACAACTTAAAATTTAAAAAAATGAAATCATTCAATACCAAAAATATCATTAAATTACTAGCCGTTTTATTCATCGCTATTACGGTTGTTTCGTGCCAGAGAGACGGATCTGCTGCTCAAGACGATTTGCCTCAGGAAGATCTCACCAATATTATTCTGAATGTAAAAGATGTAACTGCGAATGTTACAAAATCCTACAATTACAGTATGGGTGCCGGAGGAGCACAGGCGATCCAGCTGCAGGACGGTAAAACTTATCAGGTAACGGCACAGTTTAAAAACGGAAACGAAGATGCCACGCAGGAAATCAGAGATGCAAAAGACGAGCATTTCCTGGTATTTAATTTTACCAATTCAGATATTGCCCTTACCCGTACGGATGATGCTTCTTCCACCAGAAAAGACGGAAAGCGCGTTGGCCTGCAAACCGAATGGGTAGTCAACAAAGCGGTAAAAAATCCTTCGGCTACGAGCCAGTTGATTTTTACCCTGTATCATGAGCCGGCGAGTGTTACCGAAGATTCCCAGACCAGCGGAAACGGCATCACCTTCGGAACACAGGTAGGCGGAGAAACCGATGCGCAGGCAAACTATACCATTACGAATTAAAATAACCCTTTAATATCCTTAATCTTGTTAGCAAAACCGCCGGAAAGTTCCGGCGGTTTTTTATTTAACAGTATTTGGCTTTTTAAGTTGATTTTAATTAATAGATTTTCATAAAATTTTCATATTTTTGCAACCTAAAATTTTAATCAATAATGAAGGTTACTGCAAAAAACCATGATGATGTAAGTGCATTGCTTACAGTGACATTGGAAAAATCTGACTATAAGGAAAAAGTTGAGAAACAGTTGATTAATTATGCTAAAAATGCACAAGTTCCTGGTTTCAGAAAAGGGAAGGTGCCTTTAAGTATGGTTAGAAAACAATATGAAGCGGGTATTGCTTTTGAAGAAATCAACAAGCAGGTTTCTGATGCTTTAAACAACTATGTAAACGAAAACAAATTAAGATTGGTAGGCCAGCCGGTACCTCAGCCGGTAAACCAGTTTGATTATAATGCAGACCAGTTGGAAGTTGCTTTCGAAGTTGGATTTGAGCCGGAATTCAGTATCGATTTATCTAAATATGAGGCGCCTCACTACAAAGTGGAAGCTTCCGAAAAAGAAATCAACAAAAGTATTGAGAACATGCAGAAGCGTTTCGCAGAGCAGGCTCCTCAAGACAAAATCAATAAAGACTCTTACATCGCTTTAGAAGTTTCCCAGGTTGTGGAAGAAGGCGCTGAAGGAGAGCACCACCACCAGCCGAAGAACGTTACCATTACTGCTGAAAACAAAGAGGCATTCAAACTGGTAAAGTCTCTTAAAATGGACGGATCGGTAAAAGTTTCCAAAGAAACTCTTGCGGAGAATGAAGAACTGGCTAAAGAACTTGGATTCTCTAAAGAAGAAGTAGAGCACCTTCACCACAATGAAGTGGAAGTAAAAGTAAAAGATTTCTATGGTCTTAACTTAGCTGAGCTTAACCAGGATTTATTCGATAAAGTATACGGAGAAGGAAATATTCAGTCTGAAGAAGAGCTTAAAGAAAAAGTAAAATCCGAATTGGATGAGTACTTCCAGCAGAATGCCGATGTTCACTTTGTCAATAAAGTATTGGAGCAGGTTTCTGAAAAAGAAGAAGTAAAGCTTCCTGAAGAGTTTTTGGTGAAATGGTTAATGTTCTCTAACCAGAACATCCAGTCTGCAGAACAGGCAAAAGAGATCCTTGAATCTGAGAAGAACCAGCTGAAATACCAGATCATTGAAGGAAAACTGATGACAGAGAATGAAATCCAGTTGGATTATGCAGATGTATTGGCACAGGCTGAGCAATTGGTAAGAAACCAGCTGGCCATCTACGGAATCCACCATTTAGGAGATGAAGAGATCCAGAAATATGCAGTGGAAATGCTGAAAGACCAGGAGCAGGTAAGACAGATTTCTTCTGAAGTTGCGATGGCAAAACTGAAAGATGTTATCCTTGAAAAAGCGACCAAAAAAGAAACGGCTATTTCTCATGACGAGTTTTTAGAAGAACTTAAAAAGTAATGATTACATTATAAATATTTGGAAACCACCGCATCAGCGGTGGTTTTTTTATGGGAAATGTTCTGTTTAAATTCACCCAATATTCATATATTTACCATCTAAACTTAATTTATGAAAAAGATCATCATTCCGTTTTTCTGTGCAGTGCTTTTCTCTACCCCGGTGGTGGCACAAACTGCCAGTACTGGTGCCGCCAAGACGGAAGCCGTAAAGTCAAAACTTACACCCAAAGAAGTGATAGATAACTATCTGAAAGCATTGGGCGGAAAAGATAAATTAGAATCGGTACGCACCGTGATTATTGAAAATACCATTACCGGTGATGCCTTACCGGGTGAGATCGGCATGACCGCTAAAAAGATGGGCAACAAATTCAAATCCGAGCAGACTTTCATGGGCCAGGTAGCTTCTTCCCAGCTTTTCGACGGGGAAAAAGGCTATTTCCAGCAAATGGGGCAGAAAACAGAAATTCCTGCAGATAAGCTGGCGGAACTGAAAAAAGGAAAATCCATTGATGCTTTGGCCTACGATGCGGCCAACTATTCTTCCGTTACGGCGGAGAAGCTGGACGGTAAAGAGTATAATGTACTGAATTCCGAGAAGGGGAAATTTTATTTTGATGCTTCTACAGGGCTTTTGTATAAATCGTCAGGTAAAGAAGGAAATGCTATAATCAAAAGTTATATGACGGTAGACGGAATTAAATTTCCTCAGGAGATCCAAGCCGAAGGCAACGGGCAAAAGCTAACGATCAAAACAACAAAGGTTACCATCAATTCCGGGGTTACTGATGCGGATTTTAAATAAAAATAATTAATTTAACATAATATATCCGGGTTTTGCCCGGATTTTTTATTTATATGATATTTTTAACGGTATTTTAACAGATACAAATCAGTATGGTATTTCTAAATTACATAGATTTGCCAAATATAAACACAAACCTAAATGAACATGATGAAAAAACCGTCGGGATAATCCAGTATGAAATTCTTAATTTCTGTATCCCTTATTAATTTATTCTTTATATTCCAGATTAATTTAACGATAATTACGAAAATTTAACTTTAAATTATATAATATTTATTTCCTTTTTGGGTGAATAAATATTATTTTTGATCCATAAAAATTAATAATCAAAACAAGCTATGAAAAAAATGTTTTCGTCACTTGCCGTCGTCTTTCTGATGTCTGCAGGTGTTTCTGCTCAGAACATTCCGATGGATGCTTCTGTAAAAACCGGTACGCTTCCCAACGGAATGAAGTACTATATTAAAAAAAATACACTACCCGAAAAAAAGGTGGATTTCCGTCTGGCCATCAATGCCGGATCCATTCTTGAAGATGAAAACCAGCGCGGGCTGGCTCACTTCATGGAACACATGAATTTCAACGGTACCAAAAACTTTCCTGATAACAAATTGGTGGATTTCCTGCAGTCGATCGGGGTAAAATTCGGACAGCACTTAAATGCGTATACCAGTTTTGACGAGACGGTATATATGCTTCCGGTTCCACTGGACAAGCCGGGAAATCTTGATGCCGGACTTAAAGTGATGGAAGACTGGGCGTTTAACGCTACCCTTTCTGATGAACAGATCAATAAGGAAAGAGGAGTCGTACTGGAAGAACTAAGGCTCGGTCTGGGAGCGGATAAAAGAATGTCGGATAAATACCTTCCGAAGCTATTGTACAATTCCCAATATGCCAACCGGCTTCCGATCGGTAAAAAAGACGTGCTGGAAAATTTCAAGCCCGAAGTCATCAGGCAATTCCACAAAGACTGGTACAGGCCTGATCTTATGGCTATCGTTGTGGTAGGGGACATCAATGTGGACGAAGTAGAAAAGAAAATAAAAGACAATTTCGGCAAATACAAAAATCCTGCAACGCCGAAGGAAAGAAAAGTATTCGATCTTCCGAATCATAAGGAAACATTGGTCGCTATTGAAACGGATCCCGATGCAACGAGATCGATGGTGCAGTTTATCATGAAAGATGCTGATGCCTATCAGCCGGACGTTACCGTGGAGCAGTATAACCAGAGTCTTGTGGAGCAGATTACCTCTACGATGCTGAACAACAGGCTGGGTGAGCTTGTCAACTCCAACAATCCGCCCTTTACTTACGGATCGGTATACCACGGCGGAACCTATGCCAGAAGCAAAGAAGCATTCCAGGGATTTGCGATGGTAAAAGACGGAAACCAGCTAAGTGCCCTGAAGGTTCTTTTAGAGGAGGTGGAAAGAGCAAAAAGATTCGGATTTACCCAGACGGAACTGGATCGTGCTAAAGCGCAGGTAATGTCCAATATCGAAAGAACCTATAACAACCGGGAAAAAACGGAAAGCGATGAGCTGGTAGATGAATATGTAAGGAATTTCCTCGAACATGAGCCGATGCCGGGAATTGCCTGGGAATATGAAGATACCAAAAAATTCCTTCCTTCGGTAACCCTTGCGCAGACCAATGAGGTCATCAAAAAATTCGTAAAAGACGACAGCAGGGTAGTGGTAATCACGGGTCCTAAAAAAGACAATGTGCAGATGCCGACCGAAGCCATGGTCATGAATACTTTTGATGCGGTAAAAATGGCTGACCTAAAACCGTATCAGGAAAAAGCCACTATTAAAAACCTGGTGAAGCCATTCAAGTCGGAAGGGAAAATCGCTAAGACCGAGACTGACGCAAAATTAGGAACAACCACCTGGACCTTAGGCAACGGAGCAAAGGTGACCTTTAAGAAAACAGATTTCAAAGATGACGAAATTGTATTTTCAGCAAGAAGTATGGGCGGAAGTTCCCTGATCAATGATGCGGATTTCAATAAAACACAGTTTGCTTTCCCTGCATTATCCGAAGCAGGAGTAAACGGTTTCACAAAAGCCGATCTTACCAATTACCTGGCTGGAAAACAGGCAAATGTAAATGCGATGATAGGTCCATATTATGAAGGGATTTCAGGAAGAACGAACCAAAAAGATTTGGGAACGGCAATGGAGCTGATGTACGCTTACTTTACCGGGCTGAACTACAATCCGGATGCGTTCAATGCTTATAAAACAAAACAGTCGGCTATGCTGGACAACCTGCTTTCAAATCCACAGTTCTATTTCTCCAGCGAGCATGCCAGGTTCATGAACCAGAAAAACCCGAGGTTCATCGGGATGATCCCAACGCAAAAAGAATGGGCGAATACGGATTATAAAAAAGCGTATGATATTTATAAAGATAAATTTGCCAACGCCGGAAACTTCCATTTCTACTTTATCGGAAACATTGATGAATCCACACTGAAGAATGAAGTGCTGCAGTATATCGCAAGCCTTCCGTCCACCGGAAAAACCACCAATTTCAGGGATACCGGATACAGGCAGATGACCGGGGATTATACAAAGGTTTACAAAAAAGGAAAAGACCCTAAAAGCATGGTTACGATCTCCTACAGCGGAGAAGCACCTTATAATGAGAAAGAAGCTCTGGCTATGGAAGCATTAGGCGAAGTAGCTACCATTAAGGTAATTGAAAAGCTGAGAGAAGATGAGAGCGGGATCTATGGCGGAGGTGCCCGGGGAGGAATGTACAAAGTACCTTTCGGAGGCTATAATTTCAGCATCAATTTCCCTTGCGGACCGGAAAATGTGGATAAACTGACCAAAAGTGCGATTGCGGAACTTCAGAAATTAATTGATAAAGGACCGGAACAGAAAGATCTGGATAAGTACAAAGAAGGAGAAATGAACGATTACAATACCCAGATCAAAGACAATATGTTCTGGATGAGCAATCTTACCAAAAACCAGTTCGACGGTACCGATAAGTACGAAATTCTGAATTATAAGGAAAAGGTACAGGCCCTAACGGTGAAAGACCTTCAGGATGTAGCTAAAAAATATCTTACCAAAAGCAGGATCGTAGCCACTTTGATGCCGGAAGACGGATGGGAAAATGCCAAAAAGCAGGAAACAAAAACAGAGACAGCGGTTACAAAAACCGGAGCAGCGAATTAGTTTAATTAATTGATATTCGATATAAATTTCAGAAGAAACCGTCCCGTAAATTTTATGGGACGGTTTTGTTTTATTAAAGATTCAGCTCTGTCATTTTCCCATCTATTACAAACCACCAATAGTCTCCGCTGTGCTCATCTTTGCGTCCTTCCATCATACCGTTTTCATAAGCAAAATACCGGTCTTCATGATGGTTGTATACAATATTTGTATATTGAACAGGAACAATCAGATTATTTTTACGGTCTACAATTCCCCATTTGCCACCGCTTGCATAAACATTATCATTTTTTTTGTCAATTTCAAATAACCATTTTCCTAATGCAACTTTAAAATATTTCTCACTCAAAAAATCAATTTTATCATAGATATTCGGAATACAGACTTCCCCATCACTGGAAATGACTCCATATTTCCCTTCATCTACAATGAACTGATCGGGATAAATATGGGTGTTTTCATATTCTTCTTCATGATTCACGTAATCTTTAATGGTAATATATCTTGGAGGGATCTTAGAATTGATCCCATATCCTTCGATTCTATATATTCTGTCATAAGGAAGAACCGTTTTTTCTTGTGACCCCAGATCAAGCAAATAGTACTGATCTTTTTCGTCAATAATTATTTTATTGTTGCAAACCTCTTCATAAATTCTACAAGGAAATCTACATTCATACATCACCTCTTTCTTTTCATTAATAATTAGATGTCTTGAGTTAACGTTTTCCTTTGCTACAAAAAGATTTTTACCGATTCCTCTTAAACCGTCATATTGGCAGGACACTTTTTCTTCTAAGTTAATATCTAAAAATCCATACAGTCTGTTCTTTGAAATAATGATGTTTCCATAAAAATCAAATCTGATGTAATCATAGCCTTCCAGCCTTTTCACCATTCTGCCTTCTGTATCAAAAAAAAGGTAAGAGGTTTTACCTGAATATGAACCACTATGATATATTACGGCTTCAATAATACCGTATTGAGGATAAAAACATGTTGAATCGTAAATGTTTTCAGCAATAAGATGATACTGTTCGTTTTCAAATTTTAGGGCACCCCATTTTTCATTATAAGATTTAAAAATAAAAATATTCTCAAATCCTTCATAAGTGTGCTCGTACATTATGGAGAACTTTCTTTTAACAAGGTCTGGCAGTGTCCTGTAGATTTCCTCAAAACGATTGGGTGCAGATTCATCAAAAGCATACTGGTAATTTTTTACAGATTCTTTTTTAAGCATAATAGTCTTTTTGCGTTTGAGTAAAAGAAGTAGAGGTATGAAGGTATTAATTCTCAAAACACTCATTACGAGAATTGCGGTAATGACACCTCCGGCCATGAATGAAAACCATACTTCTTCCATTGCATAAAGATAGCAAAAAGAAAAACCGCAGAATTTTCTGCGGTTGAATTCAATGGGAATTTTAGATTTAAAATTTAGTTAAGAGCCATACTCTTTCTTCCATTCTTCAGCCACTTCGCTCAGCGTATCGTAAAAATCCTCTCCGTATTTGCGGATGAGCGGGGTTTTCAGGAACTTGTAAACAGGAACCTGCAGTTCTTTTCCTAAGGCACAGGCGTCGCTGCAGATTTTCCAGACATCATAATTCAACGCTTTAAAAGTGGAATATTCCGTGACACGGATCGGGTAGAGGTGGCAGGAAATCGGCTTTTGCCAGTCTACCGCACCGTCTTCATACGCTTTTTCAATACCGCATTTTGTAATTCCGTTTTCATCAAAAGTTACATAAGCACATTCCCGGTTCTCAACCATCGGCGTTACATACATGCCGTCCATCGGGTCGGTCGTCCACGTTCCTATGGTTTCAATCGATTTGATGCCTTCCTGGGTAAGATAAGGTTTGATCTTATCAAAAATACCATCTAAAATTTCCAGTTCGCTTTTATCTAAAGGAGCACCTACATCTCCTTCCACACAGCATGCGCCTTTACATTTTGAAAGGTTGCAAACAAACTCTTCGGAAAAAATATCCTCGGAGATCAATTTATCGTCAATCTGAATCATAATCTTTAAAATAAATTAAAATAAGTTCCGGCTTTAAAACCGGTTAAGCTGAAAATTATTAACCATAAACTTACTTCCTGCATCCAGTACTTCGGCAGAAACCGCAGCATCCGGCTGATGATAATCGTTGAAGGAAAGGCAAGCAGCAGCAGATATTCATAGCTTTTATTCATATAAAGCACAATCGTGATGAGCTGTGCTACGGAGAATACCAAAAGGAAGGTGTATTTGTAGCGGCTGATCGGGCTTTTTTTATTGTAATTCCGGAAGTGGTCGTAGATTGCATAGATCAGCATGAGGATTACCGGGATCAGCGGGATCAGCTCTTTGTAATCCTCGGCCGGCTTCAGCTTGCCAAACGGGAAATAATCCATATTCCATTGTGTAAAATCAAAGAAGAACATCACGGAAAAATAGCTGAGCACGATCAGGATAATGCCTAGCAGGAACCTGAAAATATTAAGTCCGATACGCTCCGATGTGGCTATAACATGGATGATCACAAAAACGGCCATCGGCCAGGTCGTCGGCAGGAAAATGAAATTTAACGCGACAATCGATCCTACCAGAACATAAGATCTTTTTCTGATATCCTCGTTGGTACTGGTCAGCAGAAGAAGGAGGAAAGAATTCGTAAGCAGTGAGACGGCAATCCCGATATCTAAATGTCCCGGATAAAGACCGGAAATAAAAAATGTATACAGAAAGAGAGGCAGGTGCGTCTGGTAATTCAGGGCAATGCTGTGGAAACAGAAATATCCCAAAGCAATTCCCAAAAAAGTAATCCCGGCAATAATTGCCTCATAGGTATTGAAATTCAATAAATTAAAAGTTATTACGATTAAAAGAAGAAACCCGATATACACAGGAATTGAAAAAATATTGCTTTCTTTTGAAAGTAATTTAAACATTTTTTATAAATTTGTACAAAGTTAATTTAAAAAAGGAAAATAATGACGTCTTTCTTTCTATTCTTAAGCAAAGTTTTCAAATGGTCTTTCGGTTTCTTTGATGCTTTCGGTAATGTTCTGAACTGGATTCTGTTTATCGTTTGCTGCGTATTATTCACCTACTGGTGCTATGTTTTGGTATCCACTTTAGGGAACAATAAAGATAAAGACTACTATTCTCCAACGGAAGGTAAGCATCCTTACTATGATCCTACGATCTACAAAAATGAAGGTTAATTAATTGGTTATATAGTAAAAAGCCGATCGGATTTTATATCTGATCGGCTTTTTTATTAACGATTAAAATTTAATTCTCGCTTTTCTCATGGATCGGAAGTACCAGCACCGGCACATCTGAGTCCTTTGTGATCCCTTTGGTTAAGCTGCCGACGAAGACATCGTAAATTCCGCTTCTGCCGTGTGATCCCATAACAATAAAATCGGCATGTTTGTCTTTCGCATGTTGTAGAATAATATCTTTTGCAAGGCCTTGCTTAAGGATATGTTCACAATCCACGCCATGGGCCAGGATCTTTTGCTGAAGTTTGTTTAACTGTACCAGCTCTTCACGGATTTCGTTTTCTTCCACTTCCGGAAAATACTGGAAGCCCATATCGCCAATGGCAAAACCGATGTCGGAAGGTGCCACGTGAATAAGATAAATCCTGCCGTTGATCTGCTTTGCAAATCGCACAGCTCCTTCTAAAAGCTGATCGGTCTTTTCCCCAAAATCTACGGGTAATACAATATTTACCATGATTTCTAATTTTGTTTACTAAAGATAAGAAAATTATGCCAAACAGCCCGGGAAATCGCTTACAAAATCCGGATGTCAAGAACTTTTTCATCCTCGAGATAGGCCTCAAGAATATCATTTTCTTCTACCTTTCCAACGCCTTTCGGGGTACCGGTAAAGATCAGGTCGCCAACCCTCAGGGTAAAATACTGCGAAACGAAAGCGATAATATCATCAATGGTGAACATCATATCTTTTGTATTGCCATCCTGAACCTTTTCCTTATTTTTCAGCAATGAAAATCCTAAAGCTTCCAGGTCGAAATTTTCTTTTTTAAAGAAATTCCCTACCACGGCGGATCCGTCAAAGCCTTTGGCCAGTTCCCACGGCAGTCCTTTGGATTTAAGTTCGCTCTGGAGATCTCTTGCGGTAAAATCAATCCCCAGCCCGATTTCCTCGTAATGTTTGGCAGCTGCTTCCTTTTGGATATATTTTCCTCCTTTTGAAATTTTTACCACCACTTCCAGCTCGTAATGTACATCGTCCGAAAATTCAGGGATATAAAAATCGTTTCCTTTCAGAACAGCGGTATCCGGTTTCATAAAGATCACCGGTCTTTCCGGGATTTCGTTGCCCAATTCTTTGGCATGCTCACTGTAATTTCTTCCTATGCAGATGATTTTCATAATTTATTTGATGTTAAATGTTGTATCAATGGCCAATTCTTCTTGTCCGCTATACCGGATCTGTAAAGAATTGTGGTCTTCGCTGAATGTTATACTGTCCAGATATTGTTGACGGGGGATAGAAAGCACTTCGTATCTCTTTTCAAACGGAAACTTTTTCTGTACAAAATAAATATCCTGGCCCGGTGTCATCCCGGATGAATGGTATTCGCTTTCAATTCTGTAATTTGCCTTTTCTCTGATCACGGTTGGGATATGGTATATTTTTAGTCCAGATAATCCGATAATAATTAAAATCAACTGGTGCAGGATCGGAATATTAAAAACAAAAGAAAATATATTGATGATCAGCAGTCCGGGATTTCTAATGCCGAATTTCATGGCCAGAAGCAGGCAGCTCAGAGAAAATCCATATAAAAAGTTCTGGGTCCAGGCTCCGTAAAAATTTGCAATTCCCAAAAGTTCAATCATATATAAACTATAAAGGACAAGTCCTGAAACCAAAAATATTTTGGCGGCCTGATAATGAGGCTGCTTAGGAATTTTTTTTACAAAAAATGCAAAGATCCCAGTGATAAATACCAGCAGTGAAAAGTTGAAAAGCTCCTTCATGATCAGTGCGTAAACTCATTCCCGCAGTAATAACAGACAAATTTATGGCTTGTTAAAATTGAAATACCAAAAAAACTGGTCGCGCTGTCGTCCCGGTAAATATGATTGGAGCCGCATTTCGGGCATACAAAATCAAAGGGAGGGTTTTCAATGGTATGTTCCACTTCCAGCGGAAACTCTTCATTTTCTTTATAGTCCAGCAAAGCCTGATGTGCTTTTTCAAGGTCTTCCTCAAATACCTGCAGCTGAATGCCGCCCACCGCCTGAGACAGCAGCCAATCCGACTGGATCAGCTGTTCGTTGGCAATAAAGCTGTTGATGCCACTCTCCGCAAGAATCTGTTTATCACGGTTCGCCTGAAGCGCCGTTTCGTAGAATTTGAATTTTACAAGCTCGCTCATCTTAAAACTGGCTGGATAACTTTTAAGGTCAGATTTTTTTTATGTAAAAATTTTTTCACTTTTTTTTTTTGCTAAAATACTAAAATCAAATAATGTGTAAAAATTTTGTTAAAGTATGAATGGTATTATCAAGTATTTTATATATTTGTGAATACACAATCATTGTAATAGCTAGGACAAAAATTTATCCTTTTAAAATAAATTTAAACCCCAATTATAACAATATGAAAAAAAGCATCTCGATAGCTGCAATCTTCCTTTTTTTGGAGGCAGCTTATACGCCCAGAGCGTAATTTTCGGATATGATGAGGCCGGAAACCAAATATTCCGTGGAATATGCGACGGCTGCAAAAATTCTGATTCCAATCTATTTTCTAAAACCCAGTCACAGGAATCTCAGCCAAAAACGATTGCTGAGAAAGTTGCAAAGAGTGTACGTGCTGCTCCTGTCCCTGTAAAAACAGATCTTACCGTATTGTGGGATCATGAAGTAAAGGACTATATTACCAAAATAGAGCTTCTGCCTTACAACAGTTTTAAGATCCTGAGTTTTGTAGATGTAGGAACACTAAATAATACCTCCTATGTTTTCCGTATGGAAAGCTATCCTTATGGGGTGTATTACCTGAAGTTCTATCTTTCAGACGGTAGTATTTATACCAGAACAGTAACCAAAAACTAAAACTAAAAAACACATTATGAAGAATTTTATTAAATTATTTATATGCTTATTTGCATTCAGCAGCTTATATAGTCAGGACAATTTTCACGATACACAGGGAAAGATAGAAATAAATGCAGGAGGACAATTACAGTATACTTTGCCTGTAGAGCTCCCTCCTGCGGTGAAAAATGTTTCACCTAATGTTAGTCTGATCTATTTGAGTAATTCTAATAATGGTATTGCAGGATATGGATGGACAGTTTCAGGCCTTACCGCTATCACCAGAACAGGAAAAAGTATTGAAAGAGATGCTGAAATAAAGGGAATTCAATTGGATTATTCAGATACTTATAGTTTTAACGGGCAGAGGCTTATTCTTGCTCAGGATAGTCCTGCTGCTTATGGACAAGATGGAGCCACCTATGTCACTGAAAAATTTTCCAATGTAAAAGTGAAATCTTTAGGAGCCTTTCCGGCAAATGGACAGCTTGCCGGACCTGCACAATTTGAAGTAACTTTTGAAGATGGCTCGCAGGCATGGTACGGAGCATATATGGGAGGGATGAGATCGAGTCCAACTGTTACGACACCTTCAGAATATAACATTGTAAAATGGAAAGATGCGCAAGGGAATTATATTACATACAGTTATGAATCCTCTTCAAATCAGGGAGGATTCCGAAGTGATTTAACCGTGGTCAGGATATCATCGATTGCCTGGTGAGGAAACGAGATCCTTCATAAGCCGCATTTTAATAAAATTGAATTTAATTATACAGATAGGGATTTAAAAGAGCAGGCCTATATTCGGGGTTTAAGATTTATACAGGACAAAATTTTATCAAGTATTATTGTAAACACAAATGGATCACAATTTAGAAAGTACTCGCTTGAATATGCAAATAATGGCACGAATTACCAGTTTCTAAATAAAATTACAGAATATAATGCCAATAACGAAGCCGCAAATCCTGTTATCTTTTCATATCCTGACAGAGCAGGTACGAGTGTCACCGGAGCAAACTTTGGTTCCTCTACATTAGATAATGTTAAACTAACCGGAGATTTTAATGGAGATTCATACATAGATTTCGTAATGTCTGATGGTACTGTAAAGCTAGGTGCTTTTAACGATAATTTTTCTACTTTTACAAGCAATATTTCTTTTAATAATAACGCAGTTATCGTACCTTCACTGTTGGACGAAGAAGGTCAGATATACAATGGGAATGGTATTATACAATACATGTATGACAAAGTTGAAGGCTATATTTTTAGAAGTAATGCTTTTGTAAAAGTCTTCGAAAAAACAGTTACTCCATCATGCACATCATGTACAGCCGATATTAATTTTAGTGAAGGTGATGTAAATGGAGATGGAATATCTGATCTTTTTCTTACGTTCACCAGCGGGGGCTTTCAGGAGAGATTTATAATAGATCTTAAAAATGCAAATAATCCTGTCTTTACCTATTCGGGAGATGGAAGCTTCATTGAAAATTCATACACTGACCAAAAATATATGGATGTGGACGGAGACGGAAAAGTCGATATAATCAATATCTCTGATACATCTTTTACCGTATTTGAGTTTATAAAGACGTCCCCTACCAACTATCAAAAAAAAATAAAGTTTACGGGCAGTTTAGCTGAAACAAAAGGTTCTGATTTTCCGGTTCTTTTTGGAGATTTTAACGGAGATGGGAAACTGGATTTTACCCTGCCGCTCACCGAAGGAAAAACAGGAAAAGATGATTGGAGATTTTATATAGGCACTGGAAACGGTTTCAATAATTTCCGTAAAAATGATTTTTTAGTCTATAAAAATGTTGCAACTACCAATAATGGATATTGGGTACAGTACAGTAAGTCTTTTTATTCGATATCAGATCTTAATTCTGATGGAAAATCAGATATTGTTCAGGTCTATTCATATTCAAATTTATCAGGGAGCAGCTATAGATCAATTGGGGTAACGGTTAATTCCGTTACTTCAAATGGCACTAATGTAAGTGATGGCAGCATTAATTTCGATTTTGAAAATATTTATACTTTTCCATCACCGGGTACTTTTACTTTGATACAACCTTACTATGATCTGGCCATCTATCAGCCCATTACCAATACAATCAGATCCAATAATAATTATTATAACGTATTTCTGTTCAGAAAAGATAATTTGCTTAAAATCAAGGCTCCTACCTCTGTTCCGGAATTAGCTAGGATAAAATCTATTTCACAGGCAGGACTTACAACTTCTGTTAGTTATGCAGAACTAAATCCGGATATAAATTCTTTCTTTTATAAAAAAGAAAAAAAAGAATACTATCCTTTCTTTTCCATGCAGCGTGCAGACCAGTCATACGCTGTTGTACAGCTACAGCAGGCTGGCAGAAAACAGGATTTCCGATATAGGGGTATGACCGGTCATTTGCAGGGAAGGGGAATGTTAGGATTTAAACAAACTGCACGTTCTTCGTGGTATGCAGACGGTTTTGAAAACACGAAAATATGGTCCGGTGTAGAAACAGATCCACAAAATGAGAGTGTTCCGGTAAAAGAATGGTCAATAAGAACCAACGATGAGTCCAAAATTTTTCCGGCTGATATTTCAGAAAACAACACGCAATTGCTTTCATTTAAAGGGACTACTTACCAGGCAGATAAGCTAATAAACGGGCAGGTAGTAACTACTGTTGCCGATGCTGATAAGCCTAAAGTAGTAACGGCTATTGTTCCTAAGACGGCATTAACTAAGGATTTTATAACCAATACCCTGACTGTAAATTCCATTACGTACGGCAATTATTATCTTCCATCAAAGACGGTATCCAATATCAATAATGGATATGCAACAAAAACGACGATCTATGAATATATTCACAATTTGTCAGGTACAGGAAGCAATTATTTTACTGGGCGACCGCTTTCCAAAACAGAAGAGGTGACCGCTTATGGAGATACTCAATCTGCTAAAGAAGAATACAGCTATAATAACAATTTGCTGAAAACAGTTAAAAAATGGAATAAGAACAATACAGGGTATATCCTGGATACCTATTCCTACGACGACTTTGGAAACATTATCCAAAAAATAGGTACCAATTCTACAGATGCCCAAAGCATTACGGAGCAGTCTCAGTACGAGGATAAAGGACGTTTTGTCACCAAAAAGACAGATAATCTTGGGCTGCAAACATTGTTTACGTATAACAACTGGGGACAGATCCTAACCCAGAAAGATCCTTTTGGGAATATCCTTACCAATACCTACGATAATTGGGGGAAACTGCTTTCTTCCAGTAATACTTTGGGGGGAACCGTTACCTATACTTACGAGAAGCTTTCCGGTAATGCCGGCACCAAAGTATCAGAGTTTTCGCCGGACGGAGATGTAAAAATAGTGTACACCAATGTGTTGGGACAGAATTACAAGACGACTACAAAAGCATTTGTACAGGGGAAATATGTATCTGCCGAAATTCAGTATGATGTTTTGGGACGAAAAATACAGGAATCCGAGCCTTACTTTGAAGGGCAGTCTGCCTCCCAATGGAATACCATTGCCTATGACGACACGGTATATCCTGCAAAGATAACAGCAACTGCTTTTAACGGCAAAAAGGTGCAAACCGGTATTTCCGGCAATACCACCATTGCACAGGAGCTGAACGGGTATAACAGAACAACCAGCAAAACCACTGATGCTTTAGGAAATATAATCAGCTCTACCGACAAAGGGGGAACTATTACTTTCTCATACAATGCAGCAGGGCAGCAGATAAAAGCAAAATACGGAAACAATACTATAGTTACTGAATATGATGAATGGGGAAGAAAAAAGAGCTTTAATGATCCTGCCAATGGTCTGTACAGCTATGAATATACAGGTTTGGGAAACATTAAAAAAGAGGTAAGCCCCAAAGGATATAAAGAATATATCTACGCATCCAACGGACTTCCTGTCCATATAAATGAAGTTTCTAACGACGGAGTTTCTACCCAGAAAAATTATGACTTTGAATATAACGCTTACTGGCAGGTCATCCAAAAACATGGTGAAGCCAACGGCAAATATTTTGAACAGAATTTCTCTTATTCTCCAGACGGAAGACTTACTGCACATGCAGAGCAGTTTGAAGGGAAGACATTCTTTAAAGATGGCATACAGTATGATGGATTAGGCAGAATTTCGCAGTTTCATCAGGGGCTGCAGTCTTCGGGTAATACAACCGAGGTAACGGTGCAGAACAATTATAACAGCTGGAACGGAGATCTGAAAACCTTAACCGAGGCCAATAGCGGAAAAATTCTCTACCAACTGCAGGAAACCAATGCTAAAGGACAGGTGCTGAATGCATCACTCGGCAATACGCAGATCAGCAATCAGTATGACAGCTCTGGATTTTTGTCCCATGTTTCGCATACTTCAGGAGGTGCAGATTTGATGACATTGGATTACAGTTTTAATGCTATAAAGAACGAGCTGAATCATCGCACCCACCAGAATTTTGGGATTGATGAGATTTTTAAATATGATGACAATAACAGGCTGATTAACTGGACAAATCCTAAAACAGGGCAATTGTCTTTTAACGAATACGATGAAACAGGAAGAATAAGATACAATGACCAGCTGGGAGAAATTGGCTTCAACATTGGCGGAAATCCGTACAGGGTTACCGGAATAAAGCTTAATCCTCAAGGAATACAGAATTATGACCTTAACGGACAGAGCAAAGTCTTACAGAAAATATCTTATAACGAAAATAACGACCCGATAAGAATAGATGGTACCCGGGGTGATTATACCTTTGGATACGGATTGTCAGAAAGCAGACAGATCATGTACTATGGAGGAAACTTTGAGAAAGATGGAGAAGCAAGATACGCCAAGTATTATGATGAAACAGGTGATGCCGAGATTATTCTCGATCAGAAGAGTGGAAAGGAAAAACATATCCTGTACATCGGCGGTTCTCCGTATGAAAGCAACATTGTCTATGTGAAAGATTTTACCGATAGCAAAGCTTATAAATTCCTGCACAAAGATTATCTGGGAAGTATCCTTGCCATCAGCGATGAAGATGGAAAAGCCGAAGAACGCAGACACTTTGATGCCTGGGGAATCTTTACGCATCTGCAAATGAAAGAAGATGGAATATTAAAAGGACTGGAGTTAGAAGGATTTCTGGCAAACAAAGCCTTGTTAATAGATCGTGGATATACTTCCCACGAACATCTGCATGAGGTTGAACTTATCCACATGAACGGAAGACTGTACGATCCGCTTTTAAGGAGATTCCTGAATGCTGATGAAAACATACAGGATCCTACCAATACCCAAAATTATAATAAGTATGGCTATGTAATGAATAACCCATTGATGTTTAATGATCCGAGTGGGGAATTATGGGAAGCAGGATTTTTCTTATCGTATATAGCACCGATCATTTATTATGCGGCCATAGGAGCGATAGTATCTGCCGGAATATACACCATAAAATCTCTGATAACCAATAACTGGACCTGGAGTGGTTTCGGCAAAAGTTTGCTAATAGGTGCTGTTACAGGTGCTATATCCGGAGGCTTTTCCGCTACTTTTGCAGCTACTGGATTCCGAGGCGCTGTGGTAATTGGAAGTGTACAGGGTGCCATAGGCGGGAGTGTAGATGCATTGGTAAATGGTAGAAATTTTGCTAAAGGTTTTTATACCGGAGGGTTAGCAGGAGCTGCAATGGCTGTAGTAAGTTATACTGTTAATTATTTTGTGAGCGGAAGTTATAAGACAAAATATATGTCTGTCAAAGGAAAAACTACTTATAAATACGATCCTAATATAACTTCTAATGAAATGCAAATGAATATAAACAAAGAGAGAAGTGATAATTTTACTGTTGAGGAAAAAAATGAATTTGGAGTAAGATCGGATAATATAGCCATAAACAATATAAGTCCAGATGGAACATTAAATTATGGAGATGGTTCAGCATACGCTTATACAACACCAAAAAATTATAGAACAGGATTGTCAGATATATACTATTCCCCTGTCGCAGCACAAAATAAGGAACTCTTATCATTAACTATGGTTCATGAAACAGGGCATGCATACTTTGCTAAATTAGAACTAAAAGATGAACATACAAATCTTGAAATAGGAATCAATTCTACGGAGCATTTTGCAATATATAAATTAGAACATGTTTATGCATATAGAAATTTCTATTCAACTAGTAATTTAAGAAGCTGTTTGAATTAAATTCTATTGACTAGTCTTCTGATGTTTGCGATGACAATAAAGGCATTTGCATTTTCAGTTTTCCTTTCATAATCTTTGGAACACCTTCTGTTATTGAGTGTCCAGG
>CAJYXJ010000029.1 GCA_913778085.1 uncultured Chryseobacterium sp. | reverse complement strand
ATGGAAAACTTGCCCAAGCTAAGGCCAACGAGTTTCCCACATTTCAACAAAATCTTCCAACATCAACAACAGAAATATTAACAAAAAACTCTACTTTTGAGTGTTAGTAAGAACGGGAAGATTACATAGGCTTTTCAGGATTTCGCCTCGTTTTTTATTTCAATTTTTTTATTTAACCCTCACAATATTCAAGTACGTGCTACCATTATTGCTTGTATTACCTGCTACTGTATTACTCGCACTAAAACCATAAAAATTCAATGTATTACCAGCGGATAAATACAATAAAGTGGTTATCATATTGTTGTTTTTTAAATGAGAAGCATTAGTGTTTGAAGAATAATTTGAACGATATAATATAGCGCTAGACATTGTACTTCCAACAGTATTATTTAAATCCATATAAAAAGGTATTCCAATATTACTTGAGCTTACTCCATCAGTTTGTGTTCCAATTATTTGTACATTTATTTGATACCATCCAGCACTGTTTGAACCTACTGTAAAGGTTGTTCCGTTCCATGTATTTCCTCCTGTTAAAGAGGCATTTGCTGAATTACTACCAGAGAAAGTAATCAAATTTGAAGAAGTTCCGTTTCCTAAAGTCGTAATAGATTGAGAAACATTGTTTCTAATATCTAATTCAATATTTGGATAAACGCTTGCTGCCCCACTTGGCGTCACCCATTGTGTATTATAGTTGGTTCCATCCACTTTTGCCAATACCTGCCCGGTTGTTCCTCCTGTCGGTACGCCAACTCCTGCCGATCCTAAGTTTCCGCCTACGGTAAGGTTCCAGTTTGCTATCGTGCCTGAACCGCCATTATTGTCGATGTTCACCACCATGCTTGTTGAGCTGTAAGACGTAATCGTTCCTTCCAGGAAATTCACAGCATTGGTGGGATCTACAAAACGGATACGCTGGCCGGGGATATATGCCAGCCCTGCCGGTACTGCAAACGTTTTGCTGCCTAAGCTAATGGTTTTTGCTGAAGCGGAGGTTCCGCCATATCCGATGCCTGCAGGTCCCGTAGCACCGGTAGCTCCTGCAGGACCTACAAGAGAAACCCCTGCCGGCCAGTTGCCTCCCGCTTTTGGACCGAATAAGAAATTCGTAGCTGTATTAATGTAAAAATCGCCATTATTTCCTGTGGAAGATGATGGATTTACCGTTCCGTTTAAAACGGATTTTCCATCTGATCCCGCTGCGCCTGCTGCTCCGTTGCAGATATATTTGGTATCGGTAATTTCAGAAACATCTAAAGTTCCGTTGTTGTTGTTATCCAGCCCGCTTTCTATTTTGATCCCTCCGGTGCTGCAATTGGCTCCGGCTGCTTCGGGGGTGGTCTTTACCAGTGCATTTTTACCGTTTGTTCCGCTGCCCGTTCCGCCGAGATTGGAAACGGCAGAACCGGTAACCGTACCGTCATCATTAATGGTCAGAAGATTGGTCCCATCAGAATTATGCACTTTCAGGGCTTGGGTGGTAGCCGTATTTCCTTTGCTTACCACGTGTAAGGCAGCTGTAGGAGATTGGGTGTTAATGCCGACCTGAGCGTTTGCCCATGAAATGGAGAATAAAAATATTCCCATTACGTGTAGTTTTCTATTCATGTTCTAATTTTATCTTGTATAAAAATGTATATATTTCTTTTTTCTCTTGCCTGTTATGAAAAACCTAAGCCTGGCTGTTGATTGTTTTAGGGTATTGATGAAAAATAAAAGGTTTATTGATGAGGAATATCTGCTCAATTATTCTTATTTAATTTCTGCAGGCTGCTTCGTGTTTTCAGAATCTTCTTATCATGCCGGCTCAGGTTGTACAGTTCAATGTATGGTGTCCATAACAGATTTGATATCTTGTAATTTCAGAGGAATTTTGTTTTTTAAACAAATGCGTACAGCTCTCCAAAACTTTGAATTTAAGATGATCATGTAGGTAAAATATTTTTATACAAATAAATGAATTATCAGGTAGGCATTACAAAAAAATAAGGACAGTTTTGGGACAGGAATCTGATAAAAAAGGATAAAAAAAGGACAGTCTGAAGAAACCAGATTCACTATTTTCTTCTTTAAAATATTTGAAAGTAATATAAATTGTTGATTATCATAGATGTTTTTTTGTAAAATCAATTTTCCTTCCTCAGACAGCAGATTTTGTACCTGCGTTGGAAACTTCATGATCAGAATACTTCATGGCAATTTCAGGGTATTTTTTAGTTTGATCTTTTCGTTCTTTTTGTTCCGGGACAAAAGAACGGAACAGAATATTTACCTTAAATTTGTACGACTTTGAATTCCCAAACTATGAATACCAAACAGGAAAAGCTGGAAGCTTTCGGAAGACTACTGGATATAATGGACGATCTGCGAGAAAAGTGCCCGTGGGACCAAAAGCAGACCCTGGAATCGCTCCGGCATCTGACGCTGGAGGAAACTTATGAACTTTCGGATGCGATTTTACAGAACGATCTTCAGGAGATTAAAAAAGAACTCGGCGACGTTCTGCTGCACCTGGTCTTCTATGCAAAAATCGGTTCTGAAAAAGAAAGCTTTGATATTGCCGATGTCATCAATGCCTTAAACGAAAAGTTAATTTTCAGGCATCCCCACATCTACGGGGATACCGAGGTGAAAGATGAAGAAGAGGTAAAGCAGAACTGGGAAAAGCTGAAGCTGAAAGAAGGCAACACCTCCATTCTGGGCGGTGTCCCGAAAAGCCTGCCAAGTATGGTAAAAGCTTACCGCATCCAGGATAAGGTGAAAGGCATCGGGTTCGAGTTCCATGATGCGGAAGATGCCTGGAAAAAAGTGGATGAAGAAATCCGCGAATTTCATGAAGAAACCGATCCTGTTAAAAAAGAGCAGGAGTTGGGCGATGTCTTTTTCTCATTGATCAACTATGCGAGAATCTCAGGGATTAATCCGGATTCGGCACTGGAAAGGACCAATCTCAAATTCATTTCAAGATTTCAGAAAATGGAAACCCTGGCTGCAGAGCAGGAGGTCCATCTTGCGGATCTGTCGCTGGAGGAAATGGATGTCCTTTGGGAACAAGCCAAACACCTGCAATAAATGAAAGTGAACAATCCGCTCCATCACCGGTTTCAGTACCTGCTGGAAATCAAACAGACGGAAAGGAAATGGCACTTTCCTTTTCTTGCGGCACTGTGCATCGGCAGCTGCCTGTTCATCGGTTATTTCCTGGGAAAGCCGAACTACGGCGCACTTTCCAGCCTGGGCGCTTTAACGATCTTATATTTTACTTCAGCCCCGATGGTTCAACGGATGATCCATCTTACGGTCTGTGCTTTCGGGATTGTGTTTTCATTTACCGTAAGTTCCTTTTTCGGATTCAATATTTATTTTGCTGCTTTGTCGGTGGCTGTGATTTCTTTCCTGGCCCATTTTATTTCGTCCTATTTTAAAATCCCGCCGCCCGGCAATTTTTTCTTTATCATGGTAGCGGCAATGGCAAGTACGTACCCGTTTGATCCCGGACTGATCCCTTTAAGGGTCGGCCTTGTGGCGATGGGAGCTATCCTGTCCTGCTCACTGGCCTTCCTCTACTCCGTTTTTGTTGAAAAAAGTGAAGTCGTCATGGTTCCGCGGAGGACCTTTAACAAAAGGAGGTATACTAAATTCGTGGAAAGTACCGTCATCGGGTTTTTTATGGCTCTGACGCTGATCATCGGCCATCTGCTGGAATTTAAAAACACCTACTGGATTTCCATTGCCGCCGTGGCCATCGTCCAGGGACGGAATTTCGAACACGTAAGGCAGCGGAATACCCACCGGATCCTGGGGACTTTTATCGGCATCGGACTGGTCTGGCTGATTCTCTTACTGAATCCCGATAAAATGACGATGATCATCCTGATTACGGTCTTGCAGTTTATTATCGAATTTTTAGTAGTAAGAAATTACGGACTGGCGGTTATCTTTATAACGCCGCTGACGATTCTTCTGGCAGAAACGGCTAGCGGTGCGCCCCATAACGTCGGCAACCTGATGCAGGCCCGGCTTATCGATACCATCATTGGAAGCCTGATCGGTCTCGCAGCAGGATTTTTCCTCCACCATCAACAGATTATTAATAACTTAGAGAAAAATATAAGGTTCTCTTATTTTCAGTTTAAAAAATTAAAAAAATAAATATGTGGCGTGCTGTAATTGTTTCTGCATTTTTCCTGTGGAGCTGCAACCCGAAAGCTCAGGATTCATCTGCAACCGATGAATTGGAAGTGAAATTTTCTTTGCCTAAAAAGCTGAAGGAAGTTTCCGGAATGGCCTTGTCTCCGGATAAGAAAACCCTTTGGACCATTGAAGACCAGGGAAACAAAAACGTGGTGTATGGCTTAAACCTGCAGGGAAAATTAGTGGCAGATGTATTGGTGGAAAATGCAGAGAACCACGACTGGGAAGATATTACGGCAGATGCCCGGGGGAACCTGTACATCGGCGATTTCGGCAACAATGACAACGACCGGCAGAACTTGTCGATTCTAAAAATTGATCTTAAAAATGCTGATCAGAAATCAACCCGGATGATCCAGGAAACGAAATTCCATTATGAAGGACAGACGGAATTTCCACCTAAAAAATCAAACCTGCTGTACGACTGTGAAGCTTTTATAGAGATGGACGGAAATTTTTACCTGTTTACCAAAAACCGGAGCAAAGGCTTCGACGGAACGTTTCTCGTTTTTAAAGTTCCGAATCAGCCGGGCGACTTTCAAGCTCAATTAGTAGGAAAACTGAAGCTGAAAGGCGGATACAGCGATGCCGCCATTACTTCCGCTGCTGTCAACAGCACCAAAAACCAGATCGTTTTATTAAACCACAAAAACATCCGGGTGCTGACTGGTTTTAGCCCTGATGATTTCAGTAAAGCAAAGATCCGCACCGTATCACTAAACCACAATTCCCAGAAAGAAGCCGTTGTCTTTTTTGACGACCATACTTTGATGATCGCTGATGAAAAGGACAAGAAAACCGGCGGAAATGTGTATCGGTTTAATCTGAAATAAAATCAGCTCTGGCTCATCGTTTGGCTGCAGAAATTTTTCAACGCAAAAAAAATACCTCACGCAGATTTTGCAGATTGCACAGATTTGTTTGTGGGTTTTTTAACGCAAAGATGGAAGTGTCATACCGCTGATTTTAGGGAGCAAAGGCAGACAAGTCTGCTGCGCGAAGCAGACGTAACCTTCATCAATCAGCTTGCTGATTCCTTCTTTGCCGCCTTAGAATATTCATCCTGAAGGATAAAAGCTTTGCGTTAAATAAATCTCACACTGATTTTGCAGTTTTTGTTTGTCTGAATTTTAACATAAAAATATAGCAAGGTTATTTTTTTACCCTGCCATAAATTAATTTTGCTAATTGCTAATTGCTAATTGCTAATTGCTAATTGCTAATAAATCAAAATGCCAGCCCTACACCGCCTGAAATCCTGCCGCCGTCTTCTCCTGTAAAATAATCCACCCTTGCGGAGAACATTTCCAGGATGTTGAGCCAGAATCCGGCACCTACGCCCTGATGCCATTTATCGGATGATTCGCGGTCCATCCAGACCCTTCCGAGGTCATAGCCGATCAGGATCCCCATGTTTGCAGGAGCGATCCTGTTTCTGATGCGCCCGAAATCCCAACGGACTTCGGTATTGTTTACGACATAGGATTTTCCGGCAAACCTTTCGTTCCGGTAAGCCCGCATTTTGTTGTTTCCGCCGATGGCTGCGGCCTGGTAGAATTCAAAATTATTGTTGTTGATGATCATGGCATTGGCTGAATTGGCCAGAACGAATTTTCCGCGTTTATCGATCCGGTGAAAGATATTCAGCGTTCCCTGAAGCGAAGCGAAATTCTGTTTGAATTCCGATACATTTGCTTTCCATCCTGCGTTCAGGGACAGCTCCAGCCCGAGGGTAGGGAAGGCGGTATTGTCGATGTTTCTGAATCCGAAGGTATAATTGGCTCCGGCAAACTTCTGCCCGTTGAAAACGTCAGGGTTCACGTCCGGGGAAACGGCAATAAAACGGTCGTCGTTTCTCTGTACTTTTGCCTGTTCGAAATTCAGCTGGAACTGGTGTCTCAATCCGTTCCAGCCGGTGGTGGAAACGGAAGGCGCAAATTTGAACTGTGAAATCCTTACCCGGTTGTAATCGCGGTCCACCGCTTCTTCGTCATATACGGTTTCATTGCCCAGCCCGAAAAAGGTTCTTGCAAAAAACGGAGTGGTATAGGAAGCATCGATTCCGGCATCCCAGCCTCCGATGGCTTTCTTAAAGACGCCTTTATATCCGACATTGAATCCGCCTGTTGCCGTATACATATTTGCCCTTAGGGTATGTTTCTGCGTAAACGGATCGCGGATGAAATTATTTACCGTATAGTTGGCCACCACACCCAGAATCACGCCGTCGTCCGGATTGAAGTTGGCATTCGGGTAGCCGGCAAAGAAATTGTATTTCGGATGCTTATAATCGTAGGTATTGACGTTGTAATCATCAGAAATATGCTTGGAGGCACCTTGGGTATGGTAGGTGTTTTTCTGGGATTTAAAATCGTAAATCTTTACCTTGCTGCCGTCTGCTATATTGTAAGTATCATGATTGTAGCCCCCGATCAGGCGGATATTCATCTTCGGTCTGCCGTCACCGGAAACTTCGTAGATATCATCATCTTCAAGTCCGTAGATCCAGAGTTCTTTGGTTTTGGAATCGTCGTAGGTCTTTTCGAAAACCAATTCCGGATTTTCTTTCTTTTTATCTAATTTGTACTGCTTTACATTAACGGTATTCCCGGTTTTTGTGATCACGAATTTATCGGGATGAACCGTTCCTGCCAACGGTACTTTTTTCTGGAGCACATCATAATATTGGGAAGCATAAGTCCCGAGTTTTGCTTTTCTTGATTTTAATTTTTGCTGAATACCGGCAAGGGTTTCATCCTGCACTTCTTTCGGTAAATTTTTGAAGGCTTCATCGATATCCTGATCCGTAAGATGCTCCTGGATATATTTCGCCTGTGCCGCCCAGTCCGCTTCGGTAGCACCCTTCAGGAAAACCAGATCCAGCGGGTAGGGTTCCATGGAAAACCATTTTACGTTTTTAAGGTCGTCCTTAAAAGTCTTCATGTGGCGGATCGCCGGGATGTTCATGATCACCTTAAAGGCTGTTCCATCGTAATTACTGAAAGCCTGGTCCCGGTCTCTCGGAATCGGTTTGTACAGGACTTTGTCGCCGTCTTTGTATTCTGCCCATTTCCACTGGTCGGCATGCCGGTCCCAGTCGCCAATCAGCATATCAAAGATCCGCGCGCGGATATAGGTTTCCTGATCAACGGAATATTTATAGCTTTTATTGAAATTTTTCAGGACGTCGTCTGTAGAGACAATGTCTTTTGCGTTATCTAGGGAGGCCAGTGTTTTCGGGTCGGATGAAAAGCGTTCTTCGATCATGTACAGCTCATCACCGTAGTGCTGGTTGTATTCTCCTAAAGCCTTCTGCTTGGGAATGTAGAATAACCTGGGATTGCTGTGATAAAGATCGATCTTGTCGGCCATATTCCCGACGGCAAAAGGAGTAAAAGGATGGTTGGTGGTATAGAAATCAAGCAGGAACCTTTCCGGAAAGGTATTGTCCAGCTCATTTCCGAAAGTACTTTTCCTAAACGCCATGTTGTTGAGGAAGCGGACGGCACTTTTCTTTACGCCGCGCATCACGAATTCCTGTCCGTCCTTCGCTTTCAGCCTTAAGCTGTTCGACTGGTTCCCGCCGCCTTCGCGGAAAGGCGTATAGCCGCCGTCCAGCGTGGAAATATCGGCCGTCGGCGCTTCAACCGGCAGGCTGTAGTATTTCCGGTAATGTTTGCCCCATAGCCAGGTATAGAACTTTCCTTTTTGGGTTAATCGATCAGGATAAATGGTAGAGGTAACGGTGGCAGGAAAGGAATCGGGATAATTGTTTACAAAATCTTTAGGCTTGTCCATCACCTGGATATGGGAAAGGCTTTGCAGGATACTGTCTTTGGTCGAAAAATATTCCACATCGGAGCTTTGGTCTTTCCTGAGGTTTAATACGGCAAAACCGCTGCCGCCGTAAGAAAAGTCGGTGTTTTCCCTTATTGAAGCCGGGTCTACTTTAGATCCGGCACCGCTGACGATCTGCCGGATGTTGCGGCTTTTATGATACTGCAGGTTGTGGTCGTGTCCTGAAACAAAGATGATGTTTTCCTTATCCTGGACGATGCTTCGGATGCGACCGGCCAGATTTGCATAATGCTGACTGTTGATGTCCTCCGGGCTGGCTCCTGAAGCGCTTCTTGCCACATTCAGAAGACTGGCGACGCCGGGTGCCGGAATTCTGCTTCTGAAAGGATAGAGATTGGATCGTGCAGACGTGAATCCTGCATGGGTTCCGCTGCTGATCAGCGGATGGTGCATCGCAACGATAATCCTTTTATCCTGGTTTTTATTGATTAAGTCTTTGAACTCCACGAAAAGGTCTTCGCGGGTTTTGATGTCACAGTCTTTGTTGATGCCGGGGTATTTATCCCAGTTCAAAAGTGCCCATTCCGAATCGATTACGATCAGTTTGATGTCTTTGGTTAAGCTGATGTCATCAATCGGGCAGGAATTTTTAGGAAGAAAAGCCTTTTTGTCATTCAGATAATCTTTTACGAAATCTTCCTGTGCTTTGATGCCTTCAAGCCCGCTGTACCAGTCGTGGTTCCCGGGAATCACCAGGGTTCTCCCTTTGAAGTTCTTTGTGATGGCCAGCTGGGCTTCCAGTTTCTTTTTAGCCGTTTCATAGTTCTTGTCGGATTTTTCCGGCATTCCTTTCGGGTAAATGTTATCACCCAGGAAAATCAGTATGGAATTCGTGCCGGCACTGTCCAGCTGGTGTTTCAGCATCTCCAGGGTCCGTTGTCCCTGAGGGCCGTCCGAATTGCCCGCATCACCCACGAGGAAAAGCTTATAATCGTTTCCGGACCGAATTCCGGAGCGGCTTACCTCGGATAAGTTTTTGCCTTTTTTTACGTTATATGTTGCGCATGAATACAGAACTCCGGCAGACAAAAAAAGCCTGAGAGCAACGGAAGTATTTTTTAGATGCGTTTTCAAGTATAAATTCATAAATTTACATTAATAAAATCATCGGTGATGAATATTTTACACAAGGCCAAAGATTATGTGGAAAGCCTATTCAAAGATAAACTATCTTCGGTATATTTTTACCATAATTTCATACATACTACGTTCACAGTAAATAAAGCAGAGGAGATCCTCAGGAATACGGAAGTTTCGGAGAAAGATCAGGAGAAAGTGCTGCTGGCGATGTGGTTCCATGATACGGGGTATATAGAATGTGCTAAAGACCATGAGGAAGCGGGAGTAAAAATTGCAAAAGACTTTCTTCAAAATGAAGGGTATCCTGAAGATGATATTGCTGAGGTTTCACAGCTGATCCTGGCTACCAAAATTACCTATGAACCCAAAAATCTTCTGGAAGAAATCGTAAAAGATGCCGATTACAGCCATTTTGCAAGCCGTGATTACAATGATATTTCCGATGCACTGCGAAAAGAGTGGGAGCTGACAAATGTACGGTGCTATTCCAACGACGAATGGAATGCCGGTAATCTCGATATGCTGAAAAACAGACATCGGTTTTACACGGATTATGCGAAGCAGCACTGGCAGCCCCTGAAAGAAAAAAACATTAAGAAAATCAAAAAAAAGCTTGATAAGGATGATGACAGGAAAGAATCTGCCGAAAGCAAAAAAGAAAAAGAACCGAAGTCCGACCGTAGCGTAGATACCTTATTCCGGGTTACCCTGGGCAATCATACCCGGCTGAGCGATATTGCCGACAGCAAAGCGAATATCCTTTTATCGGTGAATGCGATTATCATTTCGGTCTGCCTTTCCGTATTGGTTCCAAAACTGGATGCACCTAAAAATTCACATCTTATTATTCCGAGCTTTATCCTCCTGGTGTCAAGTGTACTAACGATCATTTTTGCCATTTTATCGACCAAGCCGAATGTAACAAAGGTAAGGTTTACCGCCCAGGATGTTGCCGACCGGAAGGTTAATCTCTTATTCTTCGGAAATTTTAACCGGATGATGTTTGATGATTATCATTCAGCGATGAATATCCTGATCAAAGACCGTGATTATATCTACGATTCCATGGTAAAGGATCTGTATTATCTGGGAAAAGTGCTGGACCGGAAGTACAGGCTGCTATCGATCACTTATCAGATTTTTATGGCCGGGATTATTATTTCCGTGCTGTCTTTCGGATATGCCTTCCTGAGTCTGTAGAGTCCGGAAAAGCTAATAACCGGTAGTTAAGAAGAAGCAAGGTAATTCGTGGGAAAGTTTAACCACAAAAATTACAAAAGCCTCTAACATATGAGACACATTAGATTTAAGTTTATTGTTATACGCATATTTTAGAGCACAAAAGATGAAACCTCGAAGAGGTTCGCCGATTCATTTATTAAATAATAAAAATACCTGAGGCAAAATCAAAGATTTTCAATGGGTTTGTCCCGCTGATAGTTGAGATTCAATGCTCCGGTGGCTGAGGGCCTTAAAGCCACGCAATCATCTGTGAAAACCTGTGCAATCCGTGGGAGTATTTTACCGCAAAAGTCACAAAAGCTATTAACACATCAAAAATATAAGATTTAAAGATAAAGCTTTGCCTATATTTCAGAGCATAGAAGAAGAAAATCAAAGATTTTCATAGAACATTAGAATAGCAAGTGGTTTGTCATTCCCGCAGGGAATCTAAACATAAAAAGATTCACGTCTAGATTCCCTGCGGGAATGACAAACGTTGTGGTGATTTCTGTAGATGTTATCTTGTAGTCCATGGTTAAGGAACGACCGTCCGGAAAGCTGATTAGTTGCTTTGTAGCGAAACTTATTGGTCTTTTATAAGCAGAACACCTCTCTGTACCTTTCAAAAGTCACAAAAAGATATTCATGCTGAATAAAAGAAGTTTGATTTTTCTCCAGTGTGGTCTAAAAAATATTTTCAGGCCAATAAATATTCTCTTTATGACTTATATGTTAAGATCAAAGCGTAATCAACAGCGAAAATCTGCGTATATCTATGGAAGATCATGGATTTTTACTGTGCTAAAGAAACTCTTAATGCCAAAAGGCCTGTAATACCCTGCAGGTCTTCCACTTTCAGGAACTCAATATCATTCCGCAGCATTCCTTTTTTCTGCAGCCTGCTGATGTAATCGAGGTATTCCCGTTGGTTTTCCAGTCCAAAATAGACCACGGTGATCTTTCCGGGGCAGGTAATGCGTTCTTCGGAATCTTTCACGTGGGCTTTATCCAGGCGTTTTTTAATGATCTCATAGTAGGAATTATAGGCTCCGTCTACATCAAACCGCTTTTCATCCATCCTGAAACGGATATCGATTTTTTCATTGTATACAAAAATGAGGGAGGCAATTTCAAGATCGATCGGAAGGTCCTTTTTGAAGTTGCGGAATTCAAGTTCCATGTTGCAGATGGTCTTAAGCTGCCAATATCTTAGCTTATGAACAATTTTGGAAGAATAATGCAGATCGGGGGCGATATTCTGTCCGATATACAGCGTATGCTCGATGCCGTCGGATTTGAATCTTTCATAGTAATGCGGAAAGATCTGCTGGGCTTTGGTCTGGGCTTCATCCAGGACGTCTGCCAACTTTCGGTTCACCAAAGTAATGGAGTCGTCCAGGCTTTTTCTATTGGTATAGAAAAGCCCGCTTTGCGTTAAAACCAGAGCAAAGTAATCTTTAATTTTTGCTTTTACTTCACTGGAAGATTTTATTTCAAGTTTACCTTGCAGATAGGGATGGATCTCGTCGCGCAATAACCGTTGAAAACGCTGTTCGGTATCTGCTTTAATTTCACGGTTCAGTTCATTTTCAAATACCTCCAGTGCCAACAGATACTTTTCCGAATCTGAATTGAGTAATGAAAAAATCCTCTGAAGGCAGTGGATCTGCCCATTAAGATCTTCCAGCATCAGCTGATAACGCTTTTCCGAAGACGAGCGGATGTCCGAAAATCCGAAAAGCGGAGTTAAATTTTTAAATGAAATCTGTTTTAACGTATAGATCTTTTTACCCAGTGACGCATTAAAATATCTCTCGGCTTCGTTTCTGAATTTCCACACCACACTGTCGTGGATCGTTGTGTATTCGCGTTGAATGATGGCTTCGATCTGGTAATTCTTTTCAAAGCTGAACCGGTTCAGGGAAAAGAGAATCATGTCCGTAAAAAACTCCATTTTCTTAAGCTTCAAACCATTAAAGCTGTTGGCAATCGGGGAGGTAAACTCCATCATAGCCATCAGTTCGCCATCTTTCATGATAGGGATCACCATGAAGCTGTTGATGCTGTTGTTTCTTAAAATACTGAACGACGGCAGAGATTTGATATGACTGTCCAGATTTTCAATATTGGAAACGACGATGGGCTTGGAATTATAGTTTAGGTTGGTAAACGTCTTCTTTCTGGTTTCCGCGTCAAATGTATTGATCCAGAAATCCAGGATATGGTTCGTGAAAACATTTTCGTAAATCGGCAGCTTTTCCAGCCGCTGGTCTTTTCCGTTAAAAAGCATCAGTCCGAAGCTGAGCTGGGCCACATCGAAATAAGATTTAAAAATTTCTTTCAGGTTTTCATCCGGCTTTATATTTTCCGGATCGATCCGGATCATGCTGGATTTAAGATCTGAAAGAGCCACTTCAGAAGTACAGTCGACCAGGGAAATAATAGAAAAGCCATTCAGAATCCATGATTTAGAGGGGAAATATTTTTTCCACAGTTTGAAATCATCGAGATTTTCCAACAGCATATCGATGACTTCATCCGACGGGATCCGCGCATCTTCCGTAGGGTATATCTCTGTAAAATCGGCATTCACCGAAATTTTGTAATGCTTCATAATGCCCTGCCTGTTAGGAATATCATAATAGAGTGGAAGCGTACTCTTAATATCCCTTTTAAAATAGGTCTGGAGGATCAGGCAGCAGCAGAATACATAAAATTCATCATCATCAATATTCCTCAGCTCAATTTCAAAATCTTTTCCGGCATCTTTTAGTATCGATTTAAACCGTTCGGTATAATTAAATGTAATATTGGAGAGCGGAATCCCGGCCGCTTTTATTTCATTGTTGGTAAGACCGGTAGGGAAAAGATCCGCAAGCAAGAGACGGATGAGGTCTTCATTTTTTTCCAGCAGAGAAGTATCCTGAAAGCCATCCCTGAACTCCCGAAAATTTTTTGTCTTTTCAATAAGCGATTCAGCATAATTGACGCGGTACTCAAGGCGGTCATTATAACGGATATGTTCCAGCACATCCAAATATTTTTTGAATGAAATAAAAACCTGAAAAGGGGTGTCTTTTTTAGAGAGGTCCGACAAAGCTGAAATTTAGAGTAAAGGTAAAAAAAAAGCGGGATTTTATTCTTCTCTGGATAGTTTTACTTCGTTTTTTTCTGCGTTCCGGCTATCGATGTATTTACTTTTAAGAATATAGTTTTGTCTGTCTTTTTTTATCAGCTGTATACTTTCGTCAGGTGCAGCTTTAAACTCTATGGTCTTATCATCTGATTTTATGAATTTTAATTTAAATGTTTCCTTTTCCACATAACTGAAAATATCAAAAATTACAGAATCTTTATGGATATTCAATGTAACACGGGCCCAACCCCGGGGATCTCCAGATTCGCCTTCTAATCTTAAAAAATGACCTTCATAATATCCATACCATTCATCAATGCCATTATTCTGAATGCTGTCAGATTTTTTAATTAACCGTATGGTTCCCAAATTATTATCAGGTAGGGCTGCCTTATTCTTACTATGTACAGTATCGCATAGAAGGCTGATATTTTTCTCTGTTACTTCTTTTTTACACGCTGTCGTAAATAAGGTAATGAAAATGACTGAAATGATCTGTGCTTTCATAAATTATCTGTTTCAAATTTTTCCCTGATTCACTCGAGAAGTCTGAAAGGATAAACCAGGTAGATTTTCAGGATAAGAAACCGTTGTAATCTTGGTTTTAAGATATAAAAATAATTGAGAAGAAATTAATAAACCCATGCGCTAAAAAACAAAAACCACAACATTGATGTTGTGGTTTAATATTTTAATTGTGGCTTTTTACAGTCCGAACAATCTCGCAAATAAGTCAGGGAAAACGCCCAGAACCACTATTGAAGCAATAATGAATACGCCAACTATATTATAAGTAACGGTTACCTTCTCAGAAGATTTGAATGTGCTCTCTTTAAAGAAGAACATGGAAATAATCAGTCTCAAGTAGTAAGCGATGGAAACCGCAGATCCCAATACAGCGACTAATACCAGGAATACTCCGTGCTTTGAGTTCATCGCCTGGGAGAATAAGGCAAATTTTCCCATAAATCCTGCCGTTAACGGAATCCCCGCCATAGAAAGCATAGAAATCGCTGCTGCCGTTGCCAGTAAAGGCTCCGTTTTTGCGAGTCCTTTAAAAGCTCCGAAAGACGTTTCTCTTTTCAGTTTTTCTACATAGATCAGGCACATGAAAACGCCTACGGTTGATAAAGCGTACGCGAAAAGATAGAATGCCAGATTATAAGTGGAAAGGCTGGTCATCCCGAAGAATACCAATCCGATGTATCCTGCGTGGGAAACGGAAGAGTAGGCCAGCATTCTTTTGGCATTGGTTTGGGCAAGACCCATCACGTTTGCCAACAATAAAGTAATGATCAGGAATACCCCGAATACGTTGATCCATTCCGCTGTAACCCCTCCAAATCCGATGGTCATCAGTCTGAACAAGGCAAAGAATCCTGAGATCTTCACCACACTTGCCATAAAGGCTGTGATCAGTGAAGGTGCTCCGTAATACACATCCGGGCTCCACATGTGGAAAGGTGCCAATGCCACCTTAAATGCCAGGGCACAAAGAATAAGCAATACCCCAAGAATGAACATCACGTCTTTAGGATTCGAAACTCCGAAATCCTGGATTTTATATAGATCGAAACTTCCTGTACTTCCGTAGATAAATGCAATCCCGAACAGTAAGAAACCTGTTGCGAATGCACCCATCAGAAAATATTTAATCGAAGCTTCGTTGGATCTCAGATCTGTTTTGTTAGCTCCGGCCATTACGTATAATGGAATAGACAGGATTTCAACTCCAAGGAATAAGGTTACCATATTCTGGTATCCGAAAAGGATGATCCCGCCGCAAAGCGCAAAAAGCATCAAAGCATACAGTTCCGATTGGTGGCTTCTGTGGTTGCTGAAGGCAAATCCTCCCAAAAAGAACAACAATAAAGTCGTTACGATTGATATTTTAGTGAACAGCGCCGTATTTTCGGTATAGTCATACATATGCCTGTACTGTCCGAAGAACGAAAGTTCCGGCATGAAACTTACCCATAATGCGATGATTAATCCCAAAATCCCAATGTACCTTGCGAATTTCCCTTGTTCAAAAACTCCTGAAAATAACGCAACAACTGCCGTTAGGAAAACAATAATTAAAACACTCATTTTTTAAAATATCAAATTAGCTTACCATTGATTGGTAGATAAACTTCAACGAACTATTCACCATCTCGATGATCGGCTGCGGGAAAATACCGAATACGATCACAAAAACCGCTAAACTGGCCAATACCGAGAATTCTACTGCCGAAAGGTCTTTTGCTGTACTCAATACGGCTTCATCACCTTGTCCGAACATGGCCTTTCCATAAAATCTCAACAGATAGACTGCGGCAAGGATTACCGTAAGACCGGCGATTACTGCTGCCAACCCGTTAAAATCATACACAGATTTCAATAAGATAAATTCTCCGATAAATCCGTTGGTCAATGGAACACCCATCGAACCCAAGATGATGATCAGGAACAACACGGCAAACTTCGGTGCTACTTTTGCAAGCCCTCCCATCTGTCGGATGTCTCTGGATTTAAATCTTTTATATAAAATATCACAGCAGTAGAACAGACCCACCACATTGATCCCGTGGGCAAAAGTCTGTACCAAAGCCCCTTCAGCTCCTTCGATATTGAAGGTTCCTTTTAAAGAAATCACGGCAGAAGCGAAAATACCTGCTACCATCAGTCCTACGTGAGAGAAAGAAGAGTAAGCAATGATCTTCTTCATATCGGTCTGGATGATCGCGATTAAAGCACCGTGAACAATTCCTACGATAGCCAGAATAATTACGATCTGTCCCGAAATCCCAGCAATAGGAAGCGGTGTGATCGGCAGTAAATAACGCATTACCCCATAGATCGCCATTTTCAGCATGATCCCCGATAGAAGCATCGATCCCTGAGTTGGTGAATACGTATAGGTATCCGGCTGCCAGGTGTGGAAAGGAAATACCGGTAACTTCACTGCAAAAGCAAAGAAGATAAACCAGAATACCACCGTTTGCTGCGTTTCGTTCAGCTGGGCATTATATAAATCCGTCAGCGCGAATGATGCAGAGTGGTTGTACACATAGATCAATCCGGCTAACATAAATAATGATCCTACAAAAGTATAGACGAAGAACTTCGTTGTGAATTCAAGTCTTTTATTTTCCTGACCCCAAAGCCCGGCAATAAACCAGATCGGAATCAAGGTTACTTCCCAGAAAATGTAGAACAGCAATCCGTCCAGCGATGTGAAAACACCTACCAAACCGAACTGCATCATCAGAATCAGTCCGTAGAAAGTATTTCTGTAGCTTACATTTTCATTGAAAGAAGATAGAATAATAATCGGCGTTAAAATATTCGTCAGCAATAAAAGAAGAAGGCTCATCCCATCGATTCCGAAGTGAAGAGAGCTCTTCATGAACTGTGACCAAGGATAATTGATCTCGTGCTGCAATACACTGTCTACCGTCGGATTAAAATCAAAATCCGCTGCAATGTAGAAGGTAACGAGCATCTGTACCAACGCAATTCCCAGTGCCAAATATTTGCTGGAATTGTTTTTCCAGGCAAAAACTAATCCCGAACCTACCAGAGGTAATAGCAATAATGTTAATAACAAACCCGACATTATTATTGTAATAAAAAGTTAACAATTAATATAATTCCCACCGCTAAAGACATGATAAGAATATAGTTCTCCACATTTCCGTTCTGGATACGCTTCATGGCTCTTCCGCTGTCTTCAGCGCCGTCCCCTACGAAGTCTACAAAACGGTCAAGAATTCCTTTATCAAACATTCTTCCTCCGCGTCCTAATCCTTCAACAGTTTTTACAACAATTGCATTGTAAAGTTCGTCAACATATAATTTCTTGGCAGAAAGCTTCTCCCATCCGGTGTACATTTCTTCCGGCAAGGCCTGCTTTTTCTTGTTGACGTATGTATTTTTAACAAGGAACCAAACACAGAAGAACATTAAAACCGTTGCGCCTAAAAGGATCATTTCAGTACCGAAAGGAACTCCCGAAAGGGTAGCTTCCATCTGGTTGTAGCTTTCCTCGGTAAGCACCGGCTTCAGCCATTCCATTAATTTGGCGTAGTGGCCGTGTCCGATAAAATGCGGAAGGTTGATGAAACCGCCGACTACGGAAAGGATGGCCAGCACGATCAACGGCAGCGTCATATTCGACGGGCTTTCGTGCAGGTGGTGTTTCTGTTCTTCCGTACCTCTGAATGTTCCGTGGAACGTCAGGTAATATAGTCTGAACATATAAGTTGCCGTAACTGCTGCCAAGATGAATAACATGACCCAATAGATCGGGTTTTTAGAAAAAGCAGCTACAAGAATTTCGTCTTTTGAGATCATCCCCGATAAAAGAGGAAATCCTGAAATAGCTAAGGTTCCGATCAGGAAAGTAGCATGCGTAAGAGGAATGTATTTTTTCAATCCTCCCATGAAACGCATATCCTGTTCATTGCTCATCGCGTGGATTACAGAACCTGCACCTAAGAACAATAAAGCTTTAAAGAAAGCGTGCGTCATGACGTGGAACATCGCCGTAGTATAAGCACCCAACCCTAATGCAATGAACATGAATCCAAGCTGGGAAACGGTAGAGTACGCCAGTACTTTTTTGATGTCATTCTGACGCAGGGCGTAGAATCCTGCCAGTGCAGCCGTCGCAAACCCGATGAATAAAATAATATCCTGAACGCTCGGTGCAAGGGTAAATAAGAAGTTTGAACGAACCACCAGGTAAATCCCCGCCGTTACCATCGTCGCCGCGTGAATTAACGCAGAAACAGGAGTAGGGCCGGCCATCGCATCCGGAAGCCATGTATATAGAGGAACCTGAGCCGATTTACCGGTAGCACCGATAAATAAACTTGCCGTAATAAAGATGATTACGCTTCCGTCCAGTTCAAATTTTCCTGCATTTTCTCTAATGGTAAGATAATCGACAGCATTGGTCTGAGAAGCCAGCATGAAAATCCCGATCAGCAACGCCAGGTCACCGATTCTGTTCATGATGAATGCTTTTCTTGCTGCTTTACCATATTCTTCGTTGGTATACCAAAACCCAATCAGTAAATAAGAACACAATCCTACGCCTTCCCATCCGATGAACAGGATCAGGTAGTTGCTTCCCATTACCAAAAGCAACATGGAGAAGATAAATAAGTTCAGATAAGTGAAAAACTTATAGAAACCTTTATCGTGGCTCATATATCCGATAGAGTAGAGATGAATCAAAGAACCGATTCCTGTGATGATCATTACCATAATTAAAGACAGCTGATCGATCTGGAATCCGAAATTGATCTGAATCCCATTTACCCTGAACCATTCAAAAGCTTTTACAATTACAGGCTGGCTTTCAGAATTGAAACCCAGGAAAATACTTACTGCGATGCAGAAAGAGGCAAAAACCATTGCCGTAGCCAAACTTCCTACAACAATTTTTGGAAGATTTTTTCCGAATAACCCGTTAATAAGAAAACCTAAAAGTGGTAAAAGTATTATTGCATACACTAAATTTTCCATTCTTATCCTCTTAATTTATTAAATATACTTACATCAACAGAACGGGTATTTCTATAAAGCATAGCAATAATTGCCAGACCTACTGCCACTTCCGCAGCAGCCACCACCATAATGAAGAACACTAAAAGTTGTCCGTCGCCGTTTCCTTTGTACGCCGAAAATGCAGCGAGTAAAAGGTTTACCGAATTCAGCATAAGCTCTACACAACCCAAGATAACAATAGCATTTTTTCTCAGCAATACGCCCAACACTCCCAGACAGAATAATACTGACGAAAGGATGATGAAGTAGTTCAGAGGAACACTTTGTATAAATGTATTTACTTCTCCCATAATTTTATAAATCTTTTTTACCGATTAATACCGCACCTACAATACCTGCCAGAATAAGGATGGATGCAAGCTCAAACGGTAAAACATATTCATTAAACAAAAGTCTGCCCAGATTTTTGGTAAGCCCGATGCTTCCATCAGCATCTGCTACAGCCACATGATTCTGCTGTACGCCTCTGAATACTCCCAAAACCCCAATTAACAGAAGACCTGCCGTAAAAACACCGGCAAACTTTAAAGTATTGTTCTTCTTACTTTCGTCTTGCTTATTAAGGTTGAGCATCATCAGGATGTACAGGAACAATACCATGATCGCCCCGGCATATACTATAATCTGGATAATCGCAAGGAACTGTGCATTCAGAAGAATGTACATACCCGCAATCGAAAACATTGTAACGATTAATGACAAAATAGCATAGAGAGGATTTCTTGCAAATACGAAATAAACCGCACTTGCCACTGCTAAAAACGCCACCAAGAAAAATAAAAACTGATCCATTATTTTACCGCATTTTTTTGTTTCTCGGACTGTCTTTCAGTGATGTCAATCCTTTCATTTATTTTTTCCACCAATTTGTCTTTTCCGTAAATGAAAGAACCTCTGTTTGTTTCCACGTCCACCAAACGGTCGGTAAGATAGATCGCAGATTTCGGGCAGGCTTCTTCGCACATCCCGCAGAAGATACATCTTAGCATATTGATTTCATATACCGATGCATATTTTTCTTCCCGGTACAGGTGCTTTTCCTCTTTTGTTCTTTCAGCAGCCGTCATGGTAATGGCCTCTGCAGGGCATGCCACCGCACAAAGTCCGCAGGCGGTACATCTTTCTCTGCCTTCTTCGTCTCTTTTCAAAACGTGCTGGCCTCTCCAGATTTCTGCTCTCGGCTTCTGTACTTCCGGATACGCATATACAGCGGGAGCTCCTTTCAGTACGGTTCTTACAGCATGCTTAAAGGTAATCCCCATCCCCGTAAAGATTGCAGGCAGGTAGATTTTTTCAGCAAGGGTCATTTCTTTATTGGAAACAACTTTTGATCTGTTTGTAAGTTTCATTTATTTTTTATTATTAAATGTTAGAAGATGGAGGCGGAGAGATGGAAATTTCATCGTCACAGCAGCTCATCGTCACATTATCAAATTTTCAAATTAATTTATTTCAGATGATTAATTGGCAAAAGCTAAGATTACGGCTCCTGTAATTAATAAATTCACCAATGCCATCGGGATCAGCGTTTTCCATCCTAGGTGCATTAACTGATCGTATCTGAATCTCGGCAGCGTCCATCTGATCCACATGAAGATCAGGATTCCGATTACCGTCTTGATTAAAAATGCCACAACACTTAAAATTCCTGCGGTATTTTCACCCCAGTGCTGTGTTACCCATTCAATTCCCGGATAATTGTATCCTCCGAAGAAAAGAACGACCATGAAAGCATTGGAGATAAACATATTCACATATTCACCGAACATGTACAATCCTAATTTCATTGAAGAATATTCCGTAGAATATCCGGTTACCAGTTCGGATTCACACTCAGGTAAATCGAAAGGGTGTCTGTTGGTTTCTGCCAAAGCAGCAACGAAGAAAACAAGGAAAGCGATCGGCTGATAAAAGATATTCCAGTTCAGTCCGGAAACCCATGGAATAAAGCCCCACAATTTTCCGTTGGTCTGGCTGGCCGTAATCTCTTTAAGATCAAGACTTCCCGTCATCATAATGATGGAAAGCAAAGCCAATCCCATCGCCAGTTCATAGGAGATCATCTGTGAAGAAGCACGGATGGCCCCAAGTAATGAATATTTGTTGTTGGAAGCCCAGCCTCCGATCATAATCCCGTAAACCCCGATAGAAGCCATTCCGATAATGAAAAGAACTCCCACGTCGATGTTAGCCACCTGAAGATCGTAAGAAGTACCGGCGATATTTAAACTTTTACCCCAAGGAATAACTGCTCCGGTAATCAATGAAATAAACATCACTAATGCCGGACCCAATACGAAAAGGAATTTTTCCGCATTGGCAGGCGTAAAGTCTTCTTTAAAGAAAAACTTTCCACCATCCGCAAGAGGCTGCAGCAACCCGAAAGGTCCTGCTCTGTTCGGCCCGATCCTGTCCTGCATAATAGACGCTACTTTTCTTTCCGCCCAGGTAGAGTAGGCTGCAATCGTCAGCGAAAGCAGGAAAAGTGCTAATACAAGTATAAGTTTAAATGTAATTAAATCCATTTTTTATTTAAATGTTTTGAAGATGAGAGCCGGAAGCCGGATGTTCAGTACATCGTGGCATCAACTCATCATCACATTACCAATTTTTTATATTTTTAAATGGCTGATGTTGAAAGCGAAGGATAAATTTTAAACTTCCAGCTTCCTTCTTCCAGCATCCAACTTTTTTATTTTTCGTCTTTTTCGCTGATCTCTTTCGCCATCGGATTGTCTAGGACTCTCAATTCGTCCTTAGGCTTCTCGTAATGGTTCAGTGAAATCACCGAATGTCTGTCGATATGTCTAGGACCTTCGATGTTCCAGTCGCTTAAGCTCTTTCTTTCAAAACGGCAGGTATCGCAGATGAATTCTTCTACTTCACCCCACTGGTCTTTTCGGGCCGTTACCCTTACAATTTCGTCACCTTTCATCCAAACCACTGCTTTTCCGGAACATTTTCCGCAGTTGCATGAAGCGTTCATCGGCTTGGTAAACCATACTCTGCTCGCAAAACGTGCGGTTCTGTCCGTTAATGCACCTACCGGACAAACGTCGATTACATTTCCGATGAAGTCATTGTCCAGGGCTTTATTCAGATAGGTCGAAATTTCAGCATGGTCTCCTCTGAAAAGGATTCCGTGTTCTCTTTCGCCCGTCAGCTGATTGGCAGCCAGTACGCATCTGGCACACAGGATGCAACGGTTCATATTCAGTTTGATGTGAGGACCTAAGTCATCGGCATCATAGGTATTTCTTTCGAATTCCGTTCTGGTGTTTTCCACGCCGTGCTCATAGCCAAGATCCTGAAGGTGGCATTCTCCCGCCTGGTCACAGATCGGGCAGTCTAACGGGTGGTTCAAGAGTAAAAACTCAGTTACGGCTTTTCTGCCTTCCTGTGCCTTTTCGGAAGAAAGATTTTTCACTTCCATCCCGTCCATGACATTGGTTCTGCAGCTTGCCACCAATTTCGGCATAGGACGCGGATCTGCTTCAGATCCTTTGGAAACTTCCACTAAGCAAGTTCTGCATCTTCCTCCGCTGGTTTCCAATTTGCTGTAATAGCACATTGCCGGAGGTACGGATTTTCCGCCGATCTGTCTGGCAGCTTCCAGGATAGAAGTTCCAGGCAAAACTTCGGTGGTCTGTCCGTCTATAGTTATTTTAAATTTTTTAACCTCTTCGCTCATATTCTATGCTTTTCGCTTAATAAGTAAGCTATAAATTTTTAAATTTCTCTAAATTAAACTGATAGGTTTCAGTAAGGAGATAATCGATATGAATTTTAAATTCCTTAATGTGATTATCAGAATCCGGATACGTCTGAATGACGTGTTTTACCAGATTTTTATACTTAATTTCCTTATCAATCTGTTCGCTTTTCGTTTCTTTCATGAATGATTCAAAATTGATATAACCGAATTCACTCAATTCTTTATTTTGACATTTTAAAAACTGATAAATCCAATCTTCAAACGCTTTAGGACAAAGTGCAAAAATAAAGTGATATTTTGTTTTATCCTTATAAATTTTGAAACTTCTTCCTTCTTTTATTTTTTCAAAGCTTTTTAAATTTGGATCTAACAAAAGTTCTTTCCGATCTTCATCTACAATTCCGATCAGAAATGCACCTTTTACTTTTTCAAATGCTTTAATGACTTCATTTTTATTTTTTTCTTTACGGATCCGTTTCTCATTTTGTAATAATTTTCCGAAAAAATATTTATCTGCAAAACATTCAACAGCAATAACCCTTTCCATAATTAATTATTTTCCCAAAGGTTGTCGAAGTTGAAAAATACATTCATTCCATAGTCATAAACATCATCATTCCTTTCAGCATCTAATTTTTTTACTTCCGTTTTTCCATCTACATTATTTACTAGATAAATCTGAGTATTCTTCTTACTGTCCTCATCTCTTATAAATTCTTGAATAATAAAGTCACTTTGAGTAACCATGAAAAACTGGTTATTATTTTCATTGTATTTTATTTCATTGGTAAACTCTAATATGTAGGGCTCAAAACAATGCGCTTCAGGTTCTTCAAAAAGTAAAACAGAATCCTGATTGCTCATGATTGCTGTTTTATAAAAAATTAATCTTTGAAGAGTATCTGCAATCATGTTGTATGGAAGAGAAAATACTGTCCCATCCTCATATTCTTTAAATATTTTTAGATCATTCGTACTTTTTTCAATTAACAGTTTAAGTTTATTAAATGCTAAGAATTTATTAACAAAAATTCTTATTTCAGAATATTGGGAAATAATATTAGCTATATTTTCTCCAAATGGATAATCTAAATATTTTAAATAATTCTTTTTATTACGATTGGATAGCTTAAATTTATAATACTTAATATGTTCAGAATATTTAATGTGATCTATTAGGTCTTTTCCTTCTTTTTCTATTTGAGATTCAATGCTAATTTCATGTAAATCATTTTCAAATAGATCAGTATAATCAAAACTTAAACTAGTTTGATTAATCTTTATTGAAATGTTATCGAAAATGTTATTTTCATAAAAAATATCTTGCAAATCTTCAAATCGAATAAAATCTTTTAAAAGATCTATTAAATCAATTGCTCTTTTATGACTCTGATTTTTTAAAATTTGATAACTACCTATAGCCTCCAAAATATTACTTTTCCCGGCATTCGGCTTTCCCGCAAAAATATTTATCTTCTTGCAGCCGTCTATTTTCAGATCCCTTATGGATTTGAAATTGGAAATTTCAATATTCTGAATATGTTGATTCACTCTGTTTAATTATACTTTTTCGTATTAAATGTATACCCTATTCCTGCCAGCACCTGTCCAAAAACAAAATCCTGACGGGCTTTATCCGGTTTGTTGTTCAACGTGGTTTTGATGTCCCACATGTTGATGTACCCGGCTTTGGCTTCTGCCCGGATCATCCAGTGGTTCCAGAAAACCAGGTTTAGGCTCGATCTCAGATCGGTTCCCATTCCCGCTACGTGGAAACGGTCGCTTCTTTCATTACCAAAAAGCTTGACGTTGCTCTTCGGAAACATGAACCCGAGACCGGCTCCGTAAGACCATACCAGGTCTATATTTTTCTTGTGAACAAGATTCTTATATTTTTCAAGGCCTACATTTTCATAATTGAGACCATCCGTATGTTCAAAAGTAAGGAACTGCTCATCAGATAAATTCACCTGTCCGTTCTGTACCATGGCTGCATATTTCGGATCGGAGATCGTTCCTGAAAAACCGACGGTCTGGTTTTGGTTCATCACATATTTCATGTGGTCGATTCCTAAAACCAAAGCTAAATTGTCTTTAATAAAATACCCTGCTCTGAAATTATACTGAACCACGGTGAACCATGAAGGGTCAATATATACAATTCCCAATTTCGTAGGCCTGTCTCTCGCTGATACATTATTCAGCTGAAAATCGTAACCGTTTCCGGTAAAATGGATATCCGAGTTGCTGAAAGCCCCTCTGTTCCATCCGAAGAAAGCGAACATCTGTCCTTTTTTGCTTAACGGCAGAGGCTTTTCCTTATTATTAATAATTTCTCTGGGAAATGCATCAACGACTTCTTCAAGACGTGATTCTGTTATCGTATCTTTTTCAATCTGTCCAAAAAAAAACCCCGACATCATTAATCCGGCAACCAATAAACTCTTCATCTTAAGCATTGTTTTCAACCACAGGGATTGGATCTGCATAATGGGCCAGTCCGTAATTCTGGGTTTTACACAACTCAGGATTTTTCACGTGCCATTCAAACTCGTCTCTGAAGTGACGGATTGCAGCTGCCACCGGCCATGCCGCGGCATCACCCAACGGGCAGATGGTGTTTCCTTCGATCTTTCTCTGGATGTCCCAAAGCAGATCGATATCTTCCATTTTTCCTTCTCCGTTCTCGATTTTCTTAAGAATCTTGTACATCCATCCCGTACCTTCACGGCAAGGGGTGCATTGTCCACAGCTTTCGTGGTTGTAGAATCTTGCCAGGGTCATGGTATGTTCCACCACGCACTGGTCTTCATCCAGCACGATGAACCCTCCTGAACCCATCATGGTTCCGGTAGCAAAACCACCGTCGGCCAAAGATTCGTAGTTCATATATCTAGGTTCGCCGTTTACGGTTTTCAATAATAAATTGGCAGGAACGATCGGAACGGAGCTTCCGCCCGGAATACAGGCTTTCAGTTTTTTTCCGTCCTTAATTCCGCCACAGTATTCGTCCGAATAAATGAATTCTTCAACGGTAATCGTCATGTCGATTTCATAAACGCCCGGCTTGTTGATGTTTCCGCAGGCAGAAATTAATTTCGTACCGGTAGATCTTCCTACACCGATTTTGGCATATTCCGCTCCGGTGATATCGATAATCGGAACGATGGCAGCAATAGATTCAACATTGTTTACAACCGTCGGTCTTTCCCAAAGTCCTTTTACGGCCGGGAACGGCGGTTTCAGTCTTGGGTTTCCTCTTTTCCCTTCAAGGGATTCGAGCAGTGCCGTTTCTTCACCACAGATGTAGGCTCCACCACCTCTCTGAACGTAAATTTCGCAATCGAAACCTCTTCCTAAAATATTTTTACCTAAAAATCCGGCTGCTTTGGCTTCTTCAATCGCTTCTTCAAGAATATCAGGAATCCACGAATATTCTCCACGGATATAGATGTAAGAAGTATTGGAACCTAAACAGTAAGATGAAATCAGCATTCCTTCGATCAGTAAGTGGGGAAGGAATTCCATCAGATACCGGTCTTTGAAAGTTCCCGGCTCCGATTCGTCGGCATTCACCACCAGGTGTCTCGGAACGCCTTCCGGTTTTGCCAGGAAGCTCCATTTCATCCCAGTGGGGAATCCGGCTCCTCCACGTCCGCGAAGTCCAGAAGCTTTCACTTCTTCCAGGATTTCATCCGGTGTCATTTTAAGGGCTTTCTCTGCAGCTCTGTAACCTCCTTGTTTACGGTAGGTCTCAAAGTAGCGGATGCCTTCGATATGTGCGTCTTTAAGTAAAAGTTTTTTACTCATTTTAATTTTTAAATAAATTATCTTCTATAAACTTTAAAAGTTTATCTAAATTTTCGTTTTTATTTCTTTCAAATACCCAAATACCGTTGTCATCATATTGGTACTTTGAAGAAGACTTGTAATTCCACTCTTCACTTCTATGTTCTTTAAATAAGTCTATTTTAGAAAATAGAAATGCTTTTTGAGCAGGTAAATTAATTTTATCAACATTTGATGCTTTAGCACACTCAATCATTTTATTCCAACAGTTATCAAAGAAATTAAACTCTTCTTTCAAACAAGTATTTAAAAGATCTTCTAAGAGACCTTCGTTTTGATCGTTAAATGGTAAAAGAAATATTGATAGCTGAATATTTAAGTCATGACCTATTGCTTCATATTCACCTAACCTTTTTTCTCTCCCTCCTTTTGAAACAGAATTATTAAAATCGGTGTCAAATATTATCAAATTTTTCGCTTTTTCAGAACGTCTTCTCTCGTTAATCAATAAAGGATTATCTTTCAATTTGTCTTTACCCTTAACATCTATAACTAATTCAGGATTGTTAATCCCAAAGAATTGCAAAAGTAGAAAATCTATGAATTTTTTATCAGATTCTCCCTCTACAAATATTTTATTTAGACCATATTCTTTCATTATGCTCTTAATTCTATGTCGGAATATAGTCCTGCTTCTATATTTTTAAAATTATAAGTTGTACTATAAATTCTATCTTGCTCTCCTTCTTGAAGGCTAATTAATCTTATATCTTTTTGTTCATTTAATTCTTTGCTAGCTTCGTAAAATGCTTGAATGCACTCTTTAGAATGAGTACTAGCAAATAATTGTACATCTAATTCATTGCAAATTTTAAGAATGTTCGACCAAAAATCTTTTTGTCTGCTATAATGAATACCTGTTTCAATTTCATCAATCATTATCCTTTTTCCCTTAAGAGACAATATTTTTAAAATAATATAAAAAATCCTTTTAAATCCATCTCCTAAATAATTAACAGGAATAAATTCATCTTTATTTTTAAAGCTCAGTAAAAAAACTAAATTTAAATCCTCAAATTTCTGTCTTAATTCAACATCAATTATATTATTATCAATTACTTGTATAGTTCTTATTAAATTCTCTTTATCGCTTTTGGTTTTAATGTTGTTATACAAAGAATAAATATCTTCAGTAAATAAAGAATTAAAACCGATAAATGGAGTTATATTTAAATATTTAGAAACATTTTTAATATCATCAAAGGATATGTTGTTGTGAAAAAAATCTAAATTATTATCTATTCTGGTTGAAGAATAAAAACTTGATTTCAGAATAATTTTATTTAATAAATTTTGATCCTTTTCATCTATATAACTAAAAATCGCAACACCTTCGTTAGCATTTTTTAGAATTCTATTTTTTATTTTCCGCTCATTTAATGAACTTGTGATAAGAATGTTATTGTCCTCTGAAGTTTTATATTCCAAGAGACCTCTTCTTCGTAAAGAATCTAAAATATTAATTGCAAAAAAGGTTTTAGTTTTATCAAATAATAACGCTTCCAAAAAACATGTTTTTCCTACATTATTATCTCCAACAATTAAATTAAACTGCCCAATATCTTTCACTTCAAGAGAGTCAAATTTCTTGAAGTTTTCTACTTTAAAATAGGTGAGATGTTGGTTTTCCATACTATTCAATTAATCCAAAGCAAGCTGCCCTTCTCTGCAAAGATCCAGGATTTCGTCTACTTTTTCGATCGTTAAATTTTCGTGGAAGAATTTTCCCAGCTGCATCATCGGAGCATATCCGCAGGCACCCAGACATTCGGCCGGCTTTAGGGTGAACATTCCGTCCTCCGTCGTCTCTCCATCCCTGATGTTCAGTTTGGTTCTGATGTGGTTCAGGATCTTTTCGCTTCCCGAAACCATACAAGGTCCCGTTCGGCATACTTCCAGCACATATTTACCTACCGGCTTCATGTTGAACATGGTATAGAAAGTAGCCACTTCATAGACTTCGATCGGCTTGATGCTCAGAAGTTCTGCCACATAATCCATTACCGGAACATCCAACCATCCTCCGAATTCTTTCTGTGCCAGGTGAAGTACAGGAATAAGGGCAGATTTCTGTCTTCCCTCGGGATATCTTGCCATCATTTTGTGCACCTGTGCTAAACTTTCCGGTTTAAAAGCTATTGTTTCGCTCATTTTATTTTGTTGTAAAATGTACATTGTACAAAGTACAAAGTATTATTATCTTTTTATATTGTTAAGTACACTGCACATGATACACTGTACTTTTTAACGTTTTATGCGTCTAATTCTCCCGCAATGATATTCATACTACACATGGTAACAATCGCATCAGAAATTACAGAACCTGTAATCATTTCAGGATACGCCTGGTAGTAGATGAAGCATGGTCTTCTGAAGTGCAGTCGGTAAGGGCTTCTTCCGCCGTCGCTTACGAGATAGAATCCTAATTCTCCGTTTCCTCCTTCTACCGCATGGTAAACTTCACCTTTCGGTACATCGGTTTCTCCCATTACGATTTTGAAGTGGTAGATCAATGCTTCCATTTTCTGGTATACATCTGCTTTTTCTGGTAGGTAGAAATCCGGAACGTCCGCGTGGAACGGTCCTTCAGGAAGATTTTCGTATGCTTGTTTGATAATTTTGATCGATTCCCAGATCTCCTGCTGACGGACCATGAAACGGTCGTAAGTATCTCCGGATGTCCCCACAGGGATGATAAAGTCGAAATCCTGGTAAGAAGAATAAGGCTGTGCGACTCTCACGTCATAGTCAACCCCTGTTGCACGTAAATTCGGACCGGTAAACCCGTAGCTTAATGCTCTTTCTGCAGAAATGCCTCCTGCACCGATGGTTCTGTCCATAAAGATTCTGTTTCTCTCAAGAAGCGTACAGAATTCTTTAAATCTAGGAGGGAAGGTTTTAAGGAAATCCTTGATCAGCTCATGGAACTTCGGAGTGAAATCTCTTTCAAAACCTCCGATTCTTCCCATATTGGTGGTCATCCTTGCCCCGCAAATCTGCTCGTACATATCGTAAATACGTTCTCTTTCGATGAACATATAGGTAAGTCCTGTAATCGCTCCTGAATCCATCCCGGTTACCCCGTTGCAGATCAGGTGGTCACCGATTCTGGCAAGTTCCATTAAAATGACACGCATATAATCCACGCGCTTCGGAACTTCAACCCCAATCAGTTTTTCAACCGTCATATGCCAACCCAGGTTATTGATCGGCGCAGAACAGTAATTCATACGGTCGGTAAGGGTAGTGATCTGAGAATAATTCCTTCTTTCGGAAATTTTCTCAAATGCTCTGTGGATATATCCCACGGTCTGCTCTGCGTGAAGGATTCTTTCTCCGTCCATCGTTAAGATATTCTGAAAAATACCGTGGGTAGCAGGGTGGGTAGGTCCTAGATTGAGGGTATACAGTTGTCCGTCAATCTGTTCCTTACTTTCGTATTGGTTAAGTATATTAGATAATGAGTTATCTTTCATAATGATTGCTTTTAGCTATTTGCTTCTGGCTATTGACTAGCTGCCATTCGCCATTCGCTTTTTTATCTTCCGAACATATCATCGTTCTTGTCAGTCCTTGTCCCGTCTTCCAGACGATATTCCTTCAGCATCGGATGGTAGCCCAGGTCTTCCATATTCAGGATAGGTCTGAGGTCCGGGTGTCCTTTAAATTTAATTCCGAAGAAATCATAGGTTTCCCTTTCCATCCAGTTGGCTCCTGCATACAGATCCACTAAAGAATCCACTTCTACATTTTCTCTGGACATAAAGATTTTCAGACGCAGCCTGAAATTGGCCATCATATTTTGCAGGTGGTAAACTACTCCGATTTCCTTATCCGGAAACTCCGGGTAGTGGATGCCGCATACATCCGTCAGGAAATTGATTTCCAGCGAAGAATCTTTCAGGTAATGAACGATTTTTTTCAGGTCTTCTTTTTTTACCTCAACCGTCAGCATCCCGTAAGGTTCCGAACTTGCGATAACGGATTCCGGAAATTCTCTTGTGATGGCTTCTAATACAAATTCGTTGGTCATTTCCGTTAGTTGCTAATATTGTAAGAATCTAATAGTTTCTGGTATTCAGGCGTATCTCTTCTTCTGATGCTTTCGCTTTCTGCAAGAGCCTGAACCTGCATTACCCCTTCGATGATCTGCTCAGGTCGGGGAGGGCATCCCGGAACGTATACATCCACAGGAATTATTTTATCGATTCCCTGCAATACGGAATACGTGTCAAAAATACCACCGCTGCATGCGCAAGCACCTACGGCAACTACCCATTTCGGCTCAGCCATCTGGGTGTATACTTCTTTTAGGACCGGTCCTAATTTCTTGGATATGGTTCCGCAAACCATCAGTAAGTCTGCCTGTCTCGGGGAGAAAGAGTTTCTTTCCATCCCGAATCTTGAAGCGTCATACGTTGGGTTCAGGGTTGCCATAAACTCGATGCCGCAGCAAGAGGTTGCAAAAGGCAGCGGCCATAGAGAGAATTTTCTGGCCATCCCGATTACACTGCTCAGTTTCGTTGCGAAAAAGCCTTCTCCTTCAAATCCTTCCGGAGCCGGTGCATCTGTTCTTATTACTGGTTTGTTATCTGACATTTGATTGATTTAAGATTTTAATTTAGATCGCAAAAGGGTATTAATGTTAGCTTTAAACCTCAGTTGTATCATCTAAAACAGTCATTTAAAATTTCTATTCCTTTACTTATCCCAATCCAAAGCCCCTCTTTTCCAGACATAGAAAAATGCCATGAAAAAGATTGCTACAAAGGTAAGTACCGCAAGGAAGCCTTCCATACCGAACTCTCTGAAGTTAACGGCATACGGATAGAAAAACACGATTTCAATATCGAATAGTACGAACAGTACCGCAGTTAAGAAATATTTGATGGAAAACGGTGTTCTTGCATTTCCTTCTACCGGGACTCCACATTCCCAGCTCTGGTTCTTCACAGAATTTCCTTTTTTCTGTTTTGGGCCTAAAAAATGCGCTCCAAGCAAAGAAATGGCTACGAAACCTATCGCAACACCTGCCTGTAAAAGGATTGGAATATAACTTTCAGGTAAATTCATTTTTGCATTATTATCTCAATTTGCAAATTTAGCGAATAAACAAGAAAGCATGAAATTTATGAGGTTAAAAGTGGCTTGAAAATGGATGAAACGTATAATTTAGAATCAGTAAAAATAACGTTTATTTCTTCATTTTTCTGAGGAGCGAGTAGGCCATAAATGAAATGTAGGCAAAAAGCACACTGGCGTAAATGATGTTGACGGCCGTATTCGTTCTTTCGTCCGCTGCCTGGAGAAATAAGTTGTAAGCAATAAATCCGGCAATTAAAATCCCGAAAACGATAAGGTGTGGTTTCATATCTTAAAATTTCTGATAAGTCTACTTTTTGAGGAAGGAATTATTTAATTTCCATGGAATAGGTTCTTCGTCTCTTATGATTCACTGGATTATAGTCCTGCCAAAGAAGCTGAACACTCTTGTTTTCTTCAAGCTCAGGATTGGTTTCCAGATATTTTACTCCTTTCTGCCTGAAAAGTTTCCAGATTTCCTTAAAAATAATTGAGGTAACGCCTCTTCTCTGATAATCCGGGTGGATCCCGATCAGGTAAAAATTGGCCCTGTCGTTTTTCTTACCGGCTCTCAGGAAATGCCACCATCCGAAAGGGAGTAGTTTTCCTTTCGATTTCTGTAAGGCTCTGGAATAGGAAGGCATCGTAATGGCAAAAGCAACCAGCTGATTGGCATCATCGGCGACACAGACGATATAATCTTTATCGATCAGTTTAAAATATTTTTCTTTGTAGGTCTTACGCTGTTCGTCAGAAATGGGAGTATACGTTGAAAGATGCTTATAAGTTTCATCCAACAGGTCGAACATAGGATCCACATATTCGATGATTTCTTCTTTCGATCTGAAATTCAAGACCTTCAGCTTGTATTTCTGGGAAATCAGTTCATTGAACTTGTGAATTTTATCCGGCAGCACTTCCGGAAACTGCAGCTCGAATTCCACCCATTCCTTTTCTTTGGTCAGGCCCAGCTTTTCCAGATGCTTCGGATAATAGGCGTGGTTATAAATCCCGATCATCGTAGCCAGCTTGTCGAAGCCCATCGTCAGCATTCCGGCTTTATCAAGATTGGTAAAGCCCATTGGTCCTTCAATTTTCTCGATATTTTTTTCTTTGGCGTAATCGATGGCTTTTTGAATAATTGCGCGGGAAACATTTTCATCATCAATAAAATCGATCCATCCGAAACGCACTTTTCTGATCCCTAGTTCACGTTCTTCCTTGTGGTTGATCATCAGTGCTATCCTCCCGACAACCGTATTGTTTTTAAATGCCAGGAACTGTTTGGCCTCCGAATATTGAAGGGCCGGATTTTCAGCCGGATTCCAGATATTGATTTCCTCATTTATAAAAGAAGGTACATAATAGGGATTGTCTTTATAAAGATCCATCGGAAACCTTACGAACTGTTTGAGCTGATCGGCATTTTTTACTTCAATAACGGAAATTTCTGACATGATTTCTATGCGAATTATTGAACAAATATAAATAAATTAATACAATACTTTGGCACAGTTTTTACATCATTCCGTATGAAAAAATATATTACAAGGTTATTAAATGAGTGGATATTATATAATTATTATACTTTCGATGGCCGTAAGCTGGTTTGTCTCGTGGCGGCTGAAATCGAAATTCGAACATTACTCCCATGTGCATCTCCGCAATGGGATGTCGGGTAAGGAAGTAGCTGAAAAAATGTTGAGAGACAACGGGATCAATGACGTTCAGGTAATGTCTGTTCCGGGGCAGCTGACCGATCATTACAATCCTGAAAATAAAACGGTAAATCTTTCCGAAGCGGTATATATGCAGCGGAATGCAGCGGCTGCGGCTGTTGCTGCACACGAATGCGGTCATGCCGTACAGCATAAGGTAGGATATTCCATGCTTCAGCTTCGTTCAAAACTGGTACCGGTAGTAAGCATCAGTTCAAATTTAATGCAGTTTGTTATCATGGGTGGTATTCTGGTCATGGCCATGAGCGGAAACAAGCTGATCCTGACGATAGGAGTCATTATGTTTGCACTGACTACACTTTTTGCCTTTGTAACGCTTCCTGTAGAATATGATGCCAGTAACCGTGCGATGAAATGGCTCAGAGATACCGGAACCGTAACTACAGAAGAATATGTAGGTGTGAAAGACAGTTTGAAATGGGCAGCACGAACTTATGTCGTGGCGGCCATCGGCTCCCTCGTTCAGCTGCTGTACTTTGTTTCCCTTTTGATGGGTGGACGAAGGGATTAATTTTTAAATTCAAACGAAACATACTGCATCTCGGAAAGCTTTTCCGAGATGCTTTCTTTTTGGGAAATCTTTAGAGAGGCATTTACAATACAATTCTCGTGGGCATCAAATTGTAAAACTTTAGCATCATATTTCGAAAGTAAGGTAAAAATGAGATTCTGTTGGTTAAAATTAAACCGGATCTCGATGGTCGTCTCCAACTCCCGGGTAATGATATGGGCTTCTTCCAGTGTTATTTTCGCCGATTCCTTATAAGCTTTTACCAAACCGGAAACGCCCAGTTTGGTTCCGCCGTAATATCGAACGGAAATCACAAGAACATTGGTAATTTCGTTAGCAAGAAGCTGATTGTAGATCGGAAGACCGGCACTTCCCGAAGGCTCACCGTCGTCATTGGCTCGGTAGTTTTCTCCGTTGAGGCCCATTCTGAAAGCATAACAATGATGGGTTGCTTTCGGGTGTTCGGAGCGGATCTTTTCCAGTGCACTTTTCAGTTCTTCTTCATTGTTGACCGGAAAGGCAAAGCCCAGGAATTTGCTGCCTTTTTCTTTTAATAAGGTATTTTCAACCGGAGATTCTATCGTTTTAAAACTGAACATAGGGAATTGGTAAGGATAATGCTGCCTGGTTTTTTAAGATTATTTTCCAAAGGTAAAATTTTTAGAGGTCTAAACAAAAAGAGAACTGTTAAAGCTCTCTTTTTGTAATTTTTCATTTTTTTTTAAGCTCATTCAAGTTGGTTCCATAGAATCAGCCCAGTATCCAGTCTATCTGCATGGGCTGCCAACGGGAGCGCAATAATATTCCTGGCGTGGGATACAGCATCTATAAAATCCTGTTAAACAATTTTGATCGCAAGTTTGAATTCCACCGTTCACGGATTTTAATTCTTTTTTTGATAATTTTCTTAAATTTTTCATGATGTATTGGTTTAAATGAATGATGAATTTACGAAATTAATTTCAAAGGGTAGTGATAAATTCTAAGAAATTGACCATATTAAGTTTTGATAGTGCATGTTTTATGTTACGTCTGCCTGGTAAAATTCAATGCTGTTGTCCCTGAATTTATCCGTCCTTAAAGGCTTTCTGCCTGGTAACTCTGGCGCTTCAGTTCCGTTTTCAAGCTTCAGGTTTTCATTTTTAATAATGAGGGCTTCATCCCATAGATTCCCGTCGATAAACTGCTGAAGGGTAAACCGTCCACCCTCTATAATTACCGACTGGATCTGCTCCCTATACAAAGCGTCCATCAGTTCCTGAATGAAATTGCCTTTTTTAATTTTAATAAAATGAATATGCTCCCGGATTTCTTCCTTCAAGGAATTGATAACAATGGTCTTGGCTTCGGTATTGTAAATTTTGAAATCCGAAGGAACTTTCAGATCAAGATCAATCAGTATTCTTACCGGATTTACGCCTTCCCCATTTCTTACCGTAAGGGAAGGGTCGTCATTCAACGCGGTTTGGGTACCTACAAGAATAGCATGTTCATCGGCTCTCAATTGATGTACGAATTGATTGACCAATGCATTTGAAATTGCCGTTGGCTTAAAATCCTTATCAAGAAAACCGTCGGCTGATTGTGCCCACTTCAGGATGATATAAGGCCGTTTTTTTTCATGATAGGTAAAAAAACGTTTGTTAAGATCAATGCATTCTTTCGCTAAAATTCCCGATATTACTTCGATTCCGGCATCCTGGATGATTTTTTTTCCTTTTCCGTTTACTTTGTCGTGGGAATCCATGGCTCCGATCACGACTTTCCGGAAGCCTAGTTCTTTTATCTTTAGAGCGCACGGAGGCGTTTTTCCGTAATGCGCGCAGGGCTCCAGCGTAACATAAATTGTAGATTCCGGAATCAGGGATTTGTCTTCCACTGATTCGATGGCGTTGATTTCCGCGTGGTTTTCTCCGGCTTTGCGGTGATAGCCTTCTCCGATGATCTTGCCGTTATGTACGATAACACTTCCGACAAAAGGGTTGGGATAAGTCTTTCCCAAGGCTTTTTTAGCTAATTCAATTCCTCTTTTAAGATATAATTCGTGCTCCATATTTCATAAAAAAAGCGAAGTCAAATGGTTGGCTCCGCTTTTAAGATTTAAGATTATTTTTTATTCTCCGGCAATAATGTTATGGAGATTCTGCTTCAAGCTTTCCAGATGTGCTTTTTTCTCGTCTATTGAATCATACGTATCTTTCAACAGCGGATTTTCCCTGGATGGGTTTTTGAAGAAGGCCAGGTTGTTCTCCAGTTTTACGATCTCCGCTTCAAGATCGGAGATCTGGCTCTTCATCTTTCTTGCTTTATCGGTCAATTGGTTTTCAGAAAGTCCTTCTTCTTTCAGCTCGAATTCATTGATCTTGTTAAGCTTCAGTTTTTCCCTCAAGGTCTTGTTGAATTCGGTATTAATGGAAATTTTATCCCTTGGTACTTTCCCGATGTTATTCCATGCGGTTTTAATGGCCTCAATCCTTTCGATGCTGCCGTCTTCGTTGGTTACGGTTTTCAGCTCTTCGAGAATGGCTTTTTTCTGCTTGTAATTTTCTTTCCAATTATCGGTAGAGGCATTGCTCTTTTCACGGTAGTTGTTGAAAAAAGCATTGCAGGCATCCCGGAACTCGTCCCAGATTTTATTGGTCATGCTCTTCGGAACATGTCCGATTTTCTTCCAGTCTTCCTGAAGCTTTTTAAACAGGGGAACGGCAATGTCCCATTCTTCGTTATTCTGGTTGTCTTTTGCTGTCTGGATGAGCTTTAATTTTTCTTCCAAGTTGGCCTGTTGGGAACCCTTTAACGACTTATAATAGGTGTTTTTTGTTGTATTGAAATTTCTGAGTGTGGTTTTGAAATCATTCCAGTTCTGGTTGGAAAGTTTTCTCGGCACACTTCCTGTCTTTAAAAATTCCGTACGGAGGTCTTCCACTTTTCTGATGGCGTTCTGCCAGTAATTGTGGTTTGGGCTTTCTGCCGGCTCAGACAGTTTTTTAATTTCGGCAATAATCTGGTTTTTCTTTTCGAGATTACCGGCCTGTTCGGTTTCGATGGCAGCTGAAAGCTCGGATTTCCTTTCGTGGATCTTGTTGGAGATTTCCTTAAATTCTTCCCACGTCTTTTCGCGGAACTCTTCTGCCACCGGCTCTGCTTCCTCTTTCCACAGCTTGTGAAGATATTGAAGTTCGTTCAGGGCTTTCTGGATCACCGGTTCATGTTCAAGCTGCTTGGCACGCTCGATGATGTGCTGTCTCTTTTCCAGGTTATGGCTGTATTCCTGTTCCAGGAATTCTTTATTCAGATCCAGCATCTGATAGAATTGGTTCAGGTGGTGGAAATAGTTGTTGTTCAGGATCCTGAATTCCGATTTGGCCACCTGCCCGGCATTGGACCAGTCTTCCTTGATTTCACGGATGGATTTGAATAGATTGGTTCCCGGCTCGGAATTGGTATAAAGGTTTTTCAGCCTTTCAATGATACCCTGGCGGTGATCGAGATTTTTCTTCTGCTCCTCTTCCTGACCTTTCTGGTAATCATCGTGCTTTTCTCTGAAGATATTCACCAAAGCGGAGAACCTCGCCTGGGAAGGATGCTCGTAACTGAAGTTTTCAGGGGCATTTCCGGCCTCTACGTATTCATGCTTTTTGTCTTCCACTTCATCATGGATATAGTGACTTGCTTTCTCCTTCAGCTGATTGAATTTTTTGAAATCTTCACCGGCATTAGGCGCATTGATGATTTTTTCCATTTCTTTCAGCGCATCAGCAAGGGTAATGTCTACCTCTTCGTGCTCTTCTTCATGTTCGGCTTCTTCATGCGGAATGTTGTCATCCTGAGATGCGGCATTTTCTGATGTTTTTTCCTGAGGAATTTCCTGATCGTTCTTATTTTCCCCGTTTTCAGAAAGATTGTTTTCTGTAATCATAGCAAATCGTTTATGTGAGTGGCATTATAATATCCTCTAAATATATGGCTAAAAAGCCAAATACAATACTAAGTTAAGTTATTTTTTTTGAAAATTCCAAATTTCCCAGGCTTTTTCTGCCTGCTGCTCGAGCATATAATAGCCATTCACGGTTTTAGCCCCTTTTTCCGATGCATTGATGATGAATTTCGTGTAATTCGGGTTATAAATCAGGTCAATGACCAGGTGGTCACTGGTGAGGGCTTCAAATGGGAATTTCAGGCAGTCTTCCACGTTGGGAAATGTTCCTACCGGTGTGCACTGAATAATGATTTTGTGCTGTCCAACTGTTCCCGGATCAAGATTTTCATAATTTATTTCCGTAGTCCTTGAAACGGTAATGGAAGGGATGCGGTGTTTATCCAATGCATATTTTACAGCTTTGGCTGCTCCGCCGTTCCCCAGAATGATCGCCGAATGCTGGTGTGGCTTTTTGTGGATCATCAGTGTTTTTTCAAATCCGAACGCATCCGTATTATAACCTCTTTTTTTGCCGTTCTCGATCAGTACACAGTTGACGGCACCGATTTCCTTTGCTTCATCGCTCAATTCATCCAGATAGCTGATGATTTTTTCCTTGTACGGGATCGTGACATTGAATCCCAGCATTTCCGGACTGGAAAAAATATCCTCTACCGCATGGAGTTCCGGAAGATCGAAGATGCTGTATGAATAGCCTTTCAGCATCAGCTTCTGGAATTTGTCTTCAAAGTACTTTTTTGAAAAGGAATAGGAAATGTTTTTCCCGATAAGCCCTAGTTTTTTATTGGAATCCATCCTATAAAAATAAAAAAAAGACCGGATAAAACCGGTCTTCAGAATGAAATATTTTTTTAATCTTAGTCTACGATGAATTTCGTAGAGAAAGTATCGGTCTTCAGGATGTAATTCCCTTTAACCAGGCCTTTAAGAATAATTTTGTTTGAGTGTTTAAAAGGATTTTCAATGGTATCGATCAGCTTTCCTGAGAAATCGTAGATCTGTGCTTTTGAAATTCTGTCCAGGTTTTCTCCTTTTACGAACAGCTCGTTGTTTTTTACAGGGTTAGGATAAATGCTGAATGCATTCTTGTCTTTCGCCGTTTCCGCCGTTCCCAGTACACTGTAGCAGGTCCAGCTCAGATCATCGATGGAAATTCTCTTTCCTGTTTCGGAATTGATGATTTTAATCACAATATTGCCGGCAACATTGATGTTGTTAATCGTAGTTGTGGCAGCTGAAGTCCCGAAAGGAATTGTACCCACATTGTTTCCGTTGATCTGTAAGGTAAGGTTTCCTGAGGTATCCGAGAAAGGAAGTTTGGTGGTAACCGTTAAAGAGCCGATCCCTCCTGAAATGGTAGAACTTGTAAGGTTCCCGTTTCTGATGGTAATGGCTTTACCGTTGATTGTCTGGTCTGTTCTTGCATCGGTGGCTGTCCAAGTGATGTTATTGCCAGTCCAGTTCTGTGTTGCATATGAAGAGGATGCTGCCGGAATGTTTGAAAAGTCTTCCGTTCCGCAGCTTCCGCCCGGCTGTCCGCCTGCGAGGGTAGTTCCCTGTGCGGTATTGCTTGCCGTAGACGAGTTTCCTGCTGCGTCTTTTGCAATAACATAAAAATTATAAGTAGTGGACGGATTCAATCCGGAAACAGTCGCCGTGGTGCCCGTCACTGTTGCATAGAATGTTCCGTCTTTATAAATATCATATGCCACGACGCCCACATTATCTGTAGAAGCCGTCCAGCTTAAGGAAATGGAATTTGAAGACGGGCTGTTGGTTGCCAGGTTGGTAGGTGCGGTCGGCGCCTGGGTATCGGCCACCGGCGTTCCCCAGATTTGAGCTACATATTCAGGATGATCGATGTACGGATTCCGGTTTCCCTGGTAAACGTATGATGCATTGTTTCTTGAAATTTCAGTCGCGGAAACCGGATCTGCCACATGCCATGCCAACAGCTGGTTCAGTTCCCAGGTCTGTAATCCGGGAAAAGCCGAACCTCCGAGCATATTTCCCGTTCCGAAGCCGGAAAGCTGGGATTCGTATCTTGTTACAAAATACAGGATCATCCGGGCGATGTCTCCTTTAAAAGCGTCGATCGGTTCAAAGACCGTTCCGGAATATCCCGGAGAAATCGAAGTCCCTAATTTTGATCCGTTCAGGGAAGTAAAAGAGGCGGAACCTACTTTGCCATACGGAAAGTTTGACCGCATTCCGTTTACTTTGCCGTCCGTAGGCCTGATGAAATTAATATCGGAAACCATCGGTGCATTACTGCTGAATAGACTTTGAGGAACGACGTGCTCTCTGTTGTAGCAAAGTCCTTCCGGTCCGCTGTTTCCACTGCATTGTCCGCTTGAATAATTATAAGTGTAAGGGTCTGTACCGTTCGGATTTTCGGAGTAGATATCCAGGATGGTATTATCGTTTTCGTAGCCCGGCATGGCGATGTTGTCGCGGTCCGTGGTCTGATAGCCGGCCCAGAGACCGTTGTAGCCATTGTCGATATGACCGTTGGTAATGATCTGTTTAAGTTTGGTTTTTAAAGCCGCTCCGGTAAGGCCTGTAGTTCCGTCGTAATAACCTGTCGGAATCTGCGCAAACGTGCTGGCAAACGCAAAAATCAGTAAAAAGGGGAATAGAATTCGTTTCATTTTTAAAAATTGGGGCGTAAAGGTACAAAAAAATGAACGCTGAACGTGTTAATTTTTAGTAATATACTCCTTGCTTATTTTTGAAAATACCCACGAAATAGCAAATCCGAATAAAGATGCAGTCAGGGCAACGATCAGATAATTTTTGCCAACGATCTTTACGGGGAAAGGAAGGCTTTCATTGGCCTTGAAAAATTCGGTGTACTGCTGGAAATAGCAGAGGCCTGTTCCCAGGATGAGTCCGGAGATGATTCCCAGGACGACGATCAGGATCCCGGTATAAAAATAGACCTGCCGCAGATGGCTTAATGGGAAGCCCAAAGAAACCAGGGATTTGGCCTGTTCTTTTTTGTCCAGCTGAAGGATGATAATGGCTCCTGCGAGATTGAAGGTGGTAATGAAAATAACCAAAGCGAAGATTAAATAAATAAACAGCTTTTCGGTATTGATCATCTTCCAGAACGCGGCATTCTCTTCCTGTTTGGTTTTGATCTCAATCTGCTTTCCTGCAGGCATTTTTTCGCCTTTAAGGCTGCCGCCGAGGGAAGTGGTAAGCTGCTGTTTTACCGCATCGGCATTTTCAGGATTTTTTAATTTGATAACGATCTGATAAGCGGAGTTTTTGGGCAAACTCAGTAATTCCTCCGTCAGCTCGATCGGGGCAATGATGTAATTGTCCAGCTGGTCCTTGCCGGGGAAAAGTCCGGTAACCAGAATATCTTTCTTGTTGTAAATGTCTTCTTCCTTATTAATGATCCCGGTTCCGGGCTTTGGCATGAATACCGTGGCATAGCCGTTTTCTGTGGCTACAGGAACCGACAGTCGGATGTCCAGCGAATTTTCCATCAGTACTTCATTGGAATACCGAAAGCTGGGATACGCCCCGTAGAAAACTTCTCTGTTGATCGGATTTACTTCAATATACGCCGAATCAACGCCACGCAGGTAAGCAATGTCGCCTTTGCCGTTGAAGCTGATGTATACTTTTTCCTCGATCACCCTTGAAAAATGGCTGATCTCCTTGTTTTTTTTCAGAACGGAGGTGATCCGGTCCAGGTCTTTCAGGGTTTTGCCGGACGTGTTTTTGATGGTCAGGTCGGCGTGAAGGTTGGAGATCAGGTCTTTGTTGAGGTCTTCAAGCCCTGAAAAAACGGAGATGATGACAAACATTGCCGTTACCGCTACCGTCATCGCACCCACCGCCAACCAGGTAATAAAGGTCACGGCCGTGCTTCCTTTTTTTGACAAAAGGTAACGGGAAGCAATATAAAAAGCAATGTTTTTCAAAGTTTACAGAATCGGGTTATCGCCTTCGCCTCTCAGTTCGCGCTCCAGTTTTTCCACATCGTCCAGCGTGGTGTCCAGGTAAAAATTAAGATTCGGGATCACGCGCACCTGCTTTGCCATTTTCTGGCCGATGAAATTGCGGTACTGCGCCTTGTTTTCCTCGATCTCCTTCATCACCGCCTTGCGGTGTTCCTGCGGGAAGATGCTTAAATAAATCTTGGCAATGCTGAGATCCGGCGTCACCTTTACATCCGAAACCGTTACCAGAATGCTTTGTTTGCTTTCCGAGGCCTGCTTGCGGAAAAGTTCTGCGAAATCTTCCTGTATAATTTGGGCTACTTTTCTTTGTCTGTTACTTTCCATAATTTCTGCAAATTTAGTACTTTTGTTTGAATTGCTGCCCCGAAATCCGGCGGCTCTTTCAAAATTACGACTTAATTTATTTTATTTTTTATGAAATTAGAACATATCGGTATTGCCGTACAATCCTTAGGGGTTTCCGACGAACTTTTTGCCAAGCTGCTGGGAAAGGAATCCTATAAAAAAGAATCGGTAGAGCGGGAAGGCGTGACGACTTCCTTCTATGCCGCCGGCGAAAGCAAAATCGAGCTTCTGGAAGCGAGCCGGGAAGACAGTCCCGTTTCCAAATTCATCAGCAAAAAAGGGGAGGGCATCCACCATCTGGCATTCGGAGTAGATGATATCGCCGCCGAAGTGCAAAGACTGAAAAAAGAAGGCTTCGAATTTATCTCCGAAGAACCCAAAGAAGGTGCTGATAATAAACTCGTTGTCTTCCTTCACCCGAAATCCACCAACGGCGTCCTCGTAGAATTGTGCCAAGAAAAACCCTAAATAATTTTGTAGAAACAGAAATTTTACTATTTTTGCAATCACAAAATTTAACCAAATTTTTGAGGTCCTATAGCTCAGTTGGTTAGAGTCCCTGACTCATAATCAGGTTGTCCTTGGTTCGAGCCCAAGTGGGACCACATTGAAAAGCACTTACAGTTGTAGGTGCTTTTTTTATTTCGTTGTAAGATTTCTTAATTAGTTGAAATAAGCTCTTGTTAGATGCGAATAGAATAAGAGTTTGTTTAAAAAAGAAAATTAGAAATAATTTGTAAAATAAGCCGGTCAGTCGGAACTTTGTATTACACCACAGTTTGTCTATTAAGCCGGACAGAGGAAAGCAATCCTTATTGAATTTGAAAGAAGATAGGGAATAGTTTTTGGAATCTATAAAAGCATCATTAAAAGATGTGTTCAGCCCCTGCAGAATGGGAGTTGGTAAGTGGAAAAAAGCGAGCGAAAAAACGTTCAGGCGATGTTTAATAAGATTGGTGGAAGATAAAACGGATAAGAAAACGTCCGAAAGGCAAGTGTAGTGCAGAGCTGTATGCCTGCAAAAAGTTAGATTTACAGGAATTGGAAAACCTTGAAAATCTGGGATTGATTGATCTGTTTTACGCAGATGAAAGTCATGTAAACAGCCAGGGATATGTTCCTTACGGATGGCAGTTCCCCGGTGAAAAAGTGGCTGTTTATATGGAATGTTTATATGGAAGAAGGCTATAAAACAAACATCTTTGGAATGATCAACCGCTCCAATGTATGCCATTGGAAAATGAGCGAGCAAAACATCAACAGTGAATTTGTGGTCAATTTCCTGGAAGATTTATCTTTTAAATATAGAAAAAGACGGTAGTGACTTTTGGATAACGCTTCTTTTTACCGTTCGAAATTAGTAAAGCAGAATAGAGCCCGTTGGGAATAGAAAGGGTTATTTATCTTCTTTCTGCCACCTTATTCCCCTCACTTGAATATTGCAGAAACTCTCTAGCCCAAGCTGAAAAACAGAATGGCTATATCCTGAAGATTATTTTGAAAAAGATACTTTATTCTATTCCGTAAACAGATGCATGACAAATATAGGAAAACATTTAAATATCTGTTTCTCTAAATTTAATGCAACCTAATTGTGACCTAGTACTTAGAATCGAATAAATAGTACAAATCTTATTTAAACACGCTCTAAGTAATTGTTTACTTTTTTTAAGAAATTTAAAAATCAATTTCATGTGTTTTCTATACTTCCTATTTGATATAAAAAGGCTTTTGTTTAAAATAAAGAATTGACTTTTACATATGCTGTTTTTTATAAGTTAACTAAAATTTCTGACATTAATTATTAATTATTTTACGACAAGTATTGTCGTAAGTAAGCATTACTTTTACAATGCATGATGAAATTCATATTAACTCTCATTAATGAGAATATTAATTTAATAAAAAAAGTTAAATTTGCACATTGTTAAATTAATAATTCCACATGAAACAATTCTACATGAGTGCATTATTCATATGCATTGCCTCAAGTCTTTCCGCTCAAGAAATTCTTTGGCAAAAGGATATTAAATCCTATACACAGGATTTTCTTTCGCAAGTAACTACAACGATTGATCAGCAATATTTGGTATCAGGTAGTTCAATTCAACCAAAAAAACTTTCTAATGAAAACAAACAAAACAATGGCTATGATTTTCACTTAGTTAAATTAAATCAACACGGTGATGAAGTCTGGGAAAAATATTTCTCAGGGCGAAATCATGATTTTCTATCAACTACAATAAGTACTCAAGAAGGAGGATTTTTATTGGCTGGTACTTCCTACTCAGGAAAAGGCTTAGATAAAAAAGAAGAATGTAAGGGAGGCTCAGACATTTGGATTGTGAGAATTAATGAATCCGGGGACGAACTTTGGCAGAAAACCATTGGTGAAACTTCCGATGAAGAAGCAAGATCTGTCATTCAAACTACAGATTTAGGATTTTTTGTAGCTGGAAATGTTCAAAACTCTTTAAAAGGCTATGGTTCTAAAGATATTTTGATCGTAAGATTGGACAAAAACGGAAAAGAACTATCTCAATTAGTTTTGGGAGGAAAAGGACTTGATGAAGTAGAGAAAATGATTCCAACAAAAGATGGCGGAGTTCTACTAGGATCTTATTCAAGAAGCAATGCCGGAGGGACTAAGAAAACAGAGAATTTCGGAGAAGGCGATTATTGGATTATCAAGTTAAATAAAGATGGAAAAGTAGAATGGGAGAAGAGTTTTGGAGGCAAAAGTGATGATCATCTGAAAACACTTTCTTTGGCTTCAACTGGATATTTGATTGGTGGGGAATCACGGTCTGAACAGTCAGGAAGTAAATCTGTCGGAATCGAAGAAGGAACAGACTTATGGATAGTTTCACTCAATGAAAGAGGAGAAGAGATCTGGCAGAAATCTTATAATTTAAAGAACAGAGATGTTTTAATGGGAATGAGTGTTTTACATTCTTCGGATGAAAAGTCTTCGAAAGGAATTTTATTAGGCGGATACACTCAAGCAGAAGTAAGAATTGAAAATGATGATGAGACTTTCTGGATGCTGTATCTGGATTACAATGGAAATGAACAGTGGAGAAAATATGTAAAAGGAAAATCTAGAAAAAGAGAAGAAAGGTTATCTGATATTAAATTAAACAGAGACGGTTCTATTATTTTAGCGGGCATCAGCGCGGAGCAGCTTGGCAACGAGAACTGGAAGATTGTAAAGCTGGGAGACAAGCAGATTGATCAGCTAATCGAAAAACAAGACATCAAGATTTATCCGAATCCTGTATCTGATTATACTTATGTGGAAATCGGATTTGATTTTAAAGATGCTGATATAATATTATATGATATGGGAGGAAGACAATTACAAAGTTTGAAAACAAAAAATAAAGTAACTAAGATGAACACCCAGAATTTAATTCAGGGAGCTTATCTGATTACGATTAAAACTGATACGAATAAAACTGCTAGTGCAAAACTGATTAAAAAATAATAACTATTTAATGAATAAATTTAGACTATATCTGATAGGTGTACTAGTCATACTGTATCAGATAATAAATGCACAGGGAAAAACTGTTGAAGATTACAGTTTAGCTAAGAAAGTCAACGTCTCGAATAATTTTAATGTGGGGAAGCTCAGCTTGTCGGTTCCATTATATGATATTGATTTAGGTAATCTATCACTGAATGGAAACTTAGACTATCAACAGGAGACTCCTAAAAATGAAGAACCCGGAATAACAGGAACGAACTGGGGGGCAAATGTGGGCGGAAAGATTGTTATTGCTTATAGTAATCCGGGGATAATGCACTCCCCACAAACCATTCAGTGGTCTCCTGATGGATTCCATTCATACGGATTTGATAATTGTTTGATTCCGCAGACCAACAGCAGTGTTTCAAAAAAACAGATTTTAAATAATCCGAATACCTATCTGTCTTCTTTTGATCCGAATATATTTTATTTCGATTTTCTGGGACATAAAGGGTATTTTATTTGTGACAATATTGGTAATTTTTTAGTGTATTCTGAAGACGAAACATTTACCGTTACTTATAACGGTCTTAAATGTCATGATATATACCAGCCCATTAATTCATTTCCGGAAATTGTAATGAAAGACAGTAAAGGAAACGAATACTATTTCGGAGGGGACTATAATTCAATGGATGTTTATTATTCCAAAAACAAGTATGAGTTTCACGGCTTTACCGATGACGGAACTTTTACCCATTTTACGGATCTGATCACCAATAAGCATATAAATTATTTATCAACCTTTTATCTGAAGAAGGTAAAATCTGCAAATAGCAGAACCATAGAATATTTTTATAAAAATGCCAATAGGTCTGTTCTTGATCCTTTTACCAACGGAGGGCTGAACATCAACGCAGACTACAGCTATAATATGCCACCAAAAAGCACATTGCTGGCTAATAATATTTTTCTGGGCATCAATGATGCTGGTGCTTTCAGTTTTATTAGTGAATCTTCTTCCAATAACTCATCAAGTATGGGTATTTCAAAGACCGATATCTATGCTAAACTGGCCATCATAGATTCCGTAAAAATTTCTGATTATGGAACATTAAGCTTTTCATATGATCAGCTTAATAATGCTTATACCAAACCTTTTTTAAAGAAAATACAGTTGAAAAGCTATAATAAAATTGTTAAAGATATAGACTTTAACTACAATATAGTCAGTAGCCGTGTTTTTTTAGAGTCTCTGGTTTCGAATAATGAAAAATACAGATTTGAATATTATGATTATCCGAGCGGTAGCCTTGATACGAATGCCGGCTTACTGAAAAAAATATTTTATCCGACTCAGGGATGGGAAGAGTTTATATATGAACAAAATGATGTGTCGAAACTTAACCAAATTTCAAATAATGGCTCTATTGAAACCAATACTCTTGTTAACGTAAATACGACCTTAACAACAGGACAGAGGCTGAAAGAAATTTTCACCTACGAAAGTGTTCATGCTACTCTACCTTTGTATAAAAAATATTCTTATATCAATGATGACGGAACTTCATCCGGAATTACTTCAAAACGTGCGGCCTCTCCTATAGGAGGATCTTCGGATCCGAGTTATTCTTCAGTAACCACCAGTATGAGCTACAGGTCAAGCTATGATGAAAATATTAGATATAGTAAGGTCACAGAAGAAGTGGTAGGTAAAGAAAAAAATGACTATTACTTCACAGATCTGGTTACAAATCCTGATTCTATTGCAATTAAAAAATATACAAATAATCTGAATCTGAACTTAAATAATGCATTAAATGACAGGCTTGCATTGAAAGTTTCTAAAGCAAATGAGCGAGGTAAATTGTATAAGATTGTTAGATTTACTCCCAATATGCTTGCAGTATCTACAAAAACAATTAAATATTCAAATTTTTTAAATAATGCCAATCCCATCAATGAAATATCAAACACCTGTGCGAACTGTAAAATAAGTGATGATAGGTATTATATTGAAGCTAAGAAGGCTTACTTTTCACCTAACATCAACGGTCAACAATCTTATTATGTAGGTTTTTACCAATATCAGCCGGTATTACCCTATCTGCCTATTTCAATTAAAACCACAGAGCAAATAGAATCCCAGACTATTAATGGGAATTATATAGCAGGCCAGATATTTGATAGCCAAAAATTCTTTAAGTATAATACTGCTTATTTGTACTGGCATCCATACGCCATAGAAACCACTGATTATCTGCCTTACGAATGGCCGCTTCCCGGTAACCCTCCGGTTTACAATGGAAAGATTATTACAAGGACCATTTATCCTCAGGATCTGATCCGCAGTAATTCATCGTGTATTACCGGAAATTGTCCGACAGATAATGATCTTGTAGGAGGAAAGTTTTCCATCTATAAATATATGGCAGATAATAGTATTATTGCACCCGTGATTGAAGAAAAGCTGAACAAGGATAATAAAATTTCATTAACTGAAAATGTGTATTCTAAAGATGCCACAACTGGAAACCTGTTGAAGATGGGAAAACATAGACAGTCTTTACTGAACTCCACTTTTACTCTGGATACCCCATCTTCTGCAACAGTTGAAGAAAAAGATATCTATCAGCTCTATGATAATCTGGGCAATTTATTGCAATCAAAGAATAATAATGGAATATCCACAACGGTTATCTACGGATACAGACAGACCTTACCTATTGCAGAAATTACAGGAGCAACCTATGCACAGGTTATGCAGGCTTATAACCTGGATCCGAACAGCAATACCTCCTATTTACAGTTAGACATTGTTAATAAATCAAATGTTGACGTGAGTGAATCTGCAGAATCTAATTTGATCTCAGCATTGGATAACTTCAGATTAAAGCCTGAACTTAAGGATTTCCATATTTCTACCTATGTATATGATCCGCTTATTGGTGTTAAAACGGTTACTGCATTAAACGGAACAAAAGAGGTATATAAATATGACGGATTGAACAGACCTAAAAAGATATTGGATATAAATGGAGATCCGGTAAAAGTTTATGATTATAACTTCGCCCCAAGAAAATATTATAATGCATATTTTGTTAAAGCATTTACAAGAAATAACTGCCAACCTGGTTATGTGGGTAGTCCGTATTTATATGGCGTTCTTGAAAATACATATTTCTCTACCATAAGCCAAGCAGATGCAGATCAAATGGCTGAAAATGATGCAAATGCAAATGGTCAAAACGAAGCCAACTTGAACGGACAATGTTATGCGATAGTTTCATGTCCTTTTACAGGTAATAATATTACGGTATTATCCAATTCGACGGTGTATAATATAACGAATAACGATCAGGTGTTTTTTAAGGTTTCTGTAAGAGGTTATCCTATTAATACAAGTTATTGGAACAACGAGATTTATATCGGACAGATAAGTGGCTCTTGTACTCCTCATGTAGAAAGGACTTTCAACAATTATGTAGAACCTCCTGGTGGGTCCTTTGGAGATACACCTGCAAACAGAACATGGAGCCTAAGAGTAGATGTTACAGGCAAAGTATATGTTAAATTATTATCCGGATCGGTTGGAAATAATTCTGCCAACCCTTTAAAATTCGATTTTCTATATTATAAATAATCAATGAAATCTTATAAATTAATATTAATAATGTGTATTCTGAGTAATTTATATTATGCTCAAAATACGGGACTTACTCAGACAGAGAATTATATCTCCGTTAAAAATTATTTATCAAAAGGAGCTGACACACTCTCAAAACAGCCATTACGGACTATTCAGTATTTTGATGGATTGGGGAGAGTGAAACAGACAATCAATGTAAAGTCGACTCCTTTGGGAAGGGATATGGTAAGTCATGCAGAATATGATAGATATGGAAGGCAGTTGAAAGAATATCTGCCTGTTCCGCAAACCGGAAGCCAAGCTGGAGCTATTTATAATAATCCCTTGGATAATGCTACTCAACCTGATATTTATGGATCCGAGAAGATTTATTCTGAAAAGATTTTACAAATTTCGCCATTAGACAGGATTCAACAGCAAATTCATGTAGGAACTAATTGGGCAAATAAACCTGTGCAATATGGTTATAACAGGAATTTTTCCGGAGAAGTAAATAAGTATGTTGCTACAACCTCCTGGGTCAACGGAGCAACGTCTTCATCATTGATTTTGTCAGGAACTTATGGGAATAGTCAGCTATATAAAAACCTTAAATTCGATGAAGATAATAACGAAACTATTGAATTTGTAGATGGAGAAGGAAGGACTATTTTATTGAGAAAAGTAATCACAGCATCAGAAAATGCAGATACATATTATGTTTATAATGAATATGGGCAGCTGGCTTACGTCATTCCTCCTTTGGCGGTTGCTGCTGGCGGTACAGATGATATTACCTTAAATAATCTATGCTATCAATACCATTACGATAATAAGGGAAGAATAGTAGAGAAAAAGGTTCCGGGCAAAGGTTGGGAATTTATGGTGTATGATAAACAGGACAGGCTGGTTTTATCTCAGGATGCGATGCAAGGAACAACGATTAATAATTTTGGAAAAAAAGGATGGCAGTTTACTAAATATGATCAGTTCGGGAGAGTTGTTTATACCGGTTTTTTTCTGAATAATGCAACCCGGGCTTCTATGCAGACTGCTATCAACAGTATGGCCGCCAACCCAGGCAATAATGAGTTGAGAAGTACAACTCCTTTTACCCTGAATGGATTGGATATATATTACACAAAAAATGCTTTTCCGACAGGAAGTATGATCATTTTAACAGTTAATTATTATGATACCTATCCTATAGGAGCACCAGCGATTCCCACGCAGATTTTGGGACAAACTGTATTATCACAGGATTTGGTCAGTTCAGTCAATACTAAAAATCTGCCATTGGCTTCCTATGCAAAGAATATAGATGATGATAACTGGACAAAAAGTTTTAAATGGTATGATGTAAAAGGAAGATTAATAGGCACTCATTCCATCAATTATTTGGGAGGGTATACTAAAAAAGAATCTTTATTAGACTTTACGGGTTTAGTTCAGAAGTCTTATGCATATCATAAAAGGACACAGAGTGATACCGAAATTGTTATTGAAGAAACATTTGAGTATGATAAACAAAACCGTTTATTAGCACATAAACATAAAGTTGATAATCATACAGAAGAACCCTTAGCGATTAATACATATAATGAACTTGGGCAGTTATCTAACAAAAAAGTAGGGCGCGATGACGATGGCAATCCTCTACAATCAATTAATTATTCATATAACATAAGGGGTTGGTTAACAGGTATTAATGATCCAGTTAATTTAGGGTCCGATCTTTTTGCCATGAAAATTAAGTATCAGAATCCTCAGGATCCGAATTACGGTATTGCAAGATATAATGGGAATATCTCTGAAATCGATTGGAAAACTACATCTCAGGGAACAGATGGGATTTTAAGAAGATATGCATACAAATATGATAATCTAAATAGGCTTACAGAAGGTATTTATCTTACTCCGGATCTTGCATCTAATACTCAGAATCATTATTATGATGAATCAGTTACTTATGATATCAACGGGAATATCAAAACATTAGACAGATATGGAAGAATAGCATGGACACCAGGACCGGGCATGCATATCGATGAGCTAACCTATGAGTATGATGCAGCTAACTATTCCAACAGACTGATGAAAATTACGGATAATTCAACCAATACAAGTGGTTATCCGGGAGGAGGGAATACAATAGGATACGATTTAAATGGAAATATGATAAATTTTACAGATAGGAGCTTGTCGGTAATCAAATATAATTACTTAAATTTACCAAGCTTTTTTGATTCGGCAGGATATGCTACCGGTACTTATAAATACAGAGCAGACGGAACAAAATTGAAGAAAACAGAATGGATATCTTTTGGAAATTTTACTACTGAAACTGATTATCTAGATGAGTTCCATTATGAAAGCGGCAATTTGAAATTCTTTCCGACTACAGAAGGATTTTATAATTTTATGACTAATCAGTATGTATATAACTATACGGATCATTTAGGAAGTGTAAGAATGGTATATGCGGCGGCAGAAGGAGGTGGAATCCAGATTCTGGAACAGAATAATTTTTATCCTTTCGGGATGCAGCACAGCGGATATAATGATGGTTCGTATTTTGCCAATACTGGATTCCCTTATAATTTTAAATTCAATGGAAAAGAAGTTGCTTGGGGAGGCTATGATTTTGGTGCGAGAATGTATATGTCGGATATCGGAAAATGGAGTGCTATTGATCCTCTAGCAGAGAAAATGACAAGATATTCACCTTACAACTATGCATTCAGTAATCCTGTAAATTTTATAGATCCTGATGGAAGAAGACCATATGACTGGTTCTGGGATAGTTCTAAAAGTGCATATGTTTATGATAAATCCCTTACTTCGGAGGCTCAGTTTGATAATCTGAAAAAAATGGGACTTGTAAATGGGTATTACATTGGTAAGGGAGGAACCAGGAAAGTTATGTTTGGTCAAGAAGAAATAGGAAAAATACATTTATTTTCTGATGGTTCATGGACTAATATGACTGATATGAATAATCTTGTATATCATAGCTTTAATGGTCCTGAGGAACAACGAACCCAATATTTTACAAATTATCTGGAGCCTAATCGTAATTGGGGAGTTCAAGTTTTTGGAGATCCATGGTCAATATCATTCTCTGCAGAATTGACAGCAGTAGTAGGTGGTTCTGCTGAAATTGGATATTTTAGTGGCAATTATGATAGCGGTTTCTATGCTAATGTTTCAGGAGGTTTTGGACTAAATGCAGGGGTAGGGCTTAATTATACTACGTATAATGTTAATCCTAATGCAGGTCCTTTGGTAATAAATCCCGATGGAGATAATAGCATGAAAGGGGATTATTATAATGGTCAGGTAGGAGTTTCCGTACCTTTTATAAAAACGATGGGTTATTCTGAAAGCTGGGGTGGAAATTTAAATAATGTGCCGGGGGCGGGAATCAAAAATTATGGAAGCGGATATACAACTCGTTCACATTCCGGAGCTTATGGTATCCCGACAGGGATAAAATCGCCTATAGGGGCTTCAATGCAATATGGAACTACTTTTGTCTTGACTCATAGTAAAAACTAACAATGAAAAAACATAATATCGTTCTTGTATCAGGACTTATTTTATTTGCTGTTAGTATGTACCTTTTTATAAAAAAAGTGTCATCACCAAAGTACCATGATGAGCAACAGTCACAAATATTTTTCAAAACCACTTTGAAAAATAAATATAGAGACCATAATAATCATGGTGTAGGAGTATTTGATTTAAGCAATGGAACAAAATATGTACTTCCTAAATCAGATCTCTATTACTATATCAACGTAGGGGATAGCCTGATCAAAGAAAAAGACAGCTTGAAATTAAAAGTGATCAGAAAAGATTCTATATTTCATTTTGATTTGAGAGATAGTAGACAGTAATTATTAATTAAAACACCGCTTTTGGCGGTGTTTTTTTCTTATTCAATTGATCTTGGAGTTGCTACTTTTTTGAGACAAAATTTAATAGATCTTATACTCAAAAAATAAGTAAGAATGTTAATGGATTTTTCATTTTTTTGGAAAAAGTGTCTTATACTCGTAGAAATATTTAAAAGAACTAACAAATAGAATTTACATGCGGCTAAAAATTAAATCTGTAATAATGATCAAAATACACGACAAAAATTCTAAACTTTTAATGGCCTAAAGATAAAGCGATTTGTTTTAATTCGTCGGAGGGTAAAGTTAAAAATTATCCGGTAAATTACCCATTCGTTGGGGGATATTTTATTCCCTGAGTGAATCGATTTTTACGGAGAAGGCTGAAATGGGTTTCCTGCATAAATTAAATTACAGATATTTTACCCGCTCAATCTAAAAAAACATTCACCTTCTTCAGCCGATCA
>CAJYXJ010000028.1 GCA_913778085.1 uncultured Chryseobacterium sp. | reverse complement strand
TATCTACGTCAAATTAAGCTCGAAATCCAAAATCGAAGGCGCCGAAATCTACGACCTTTCCGGAAAGCTGGTTTTCAGAACAAAAATGGATTCCGAACAGCTGGACCTCAGATCGCTTCCACAAGGCATTTACATGATCGTCTTTAAAAACTCCGACCTCAAACCTATTAAAATTATCAAAAAACCTTAAAAACTATTTACATGAAAAAATTATACGCTACAATAGGATTATTTCTTGCGTCTTTACTGAGCGCACAGGTACCACAGGCTTTCAGCTACCAGACCATCGCTTTCAACGCGGCCGGAGCACCGATTGCCAACGGGAACGTTTCTTTCAGGATCAGCATCCTGGATAACTCGGCAACAGGAACCGTTTTATATACCGAAACACAAACAAAAACAACCAATGCCAAAGGATTGGTGAATCTAAATATCGGCCAGGGAACGGCGACTACCGGAAACTTCGGGGGCATCAACTGGGGAACCAATACCAAATTCGTAAAAGTGGAAATGGATCCGGCAGGTGGTTCCAATTATACCAATGTTGGGGTGAATCAATTGATGAGTGTACCTTATGCACAGGTAAGTAAAACAGTTGTAACAGGAGCAGGACAGGGAATTATCCTTACAGCACCAAATGGAACGGCCTATACTTTGGGAATTAACAATTCAGGAACTTTAAGCTTACCCACAACTTCAGGTTCTAGCAGCTCAATCCCTGTCAGTTTATATTTTTACGGTTCTTATAATAATTTCAATGCCAGCGCAGCAGAATTATTAAGAAACCTAAATGGAAACGAAAAGATAGGTTATAAATATTTGCCCGCAGGTACACAATTTAAATTTCTTGCTGCTCAGAATACATCTGCCCAGGTATATGGCTCTGGAAGTCAAAGTACATTAGTTGCTAATGGAGCTAACTTTACTATTTCATCTAACGGTTTTTATAGAATCAATATTGTTAGCTACGGAACGTCAGATAACGTTTTTATGGGGAATATTAATCCATCTATCTATTTAAATTACAGCAGCAGCAGTAGTGGTACGCCTCCCCAAACCTCTACCACAACTTATAACAGTTCAACTAATAAATTTTCAATTAATTTAATAGGGGTTACTTCTACTAATTTCAGCGGGTTTAAAATATTGTTACCTGGTGGTGGTAGTAATTCTAACCAGGAATTATTAGGGGATAATTTAAGTGATGCCAGTTTCGATGTAGATGGTGCTAACATTATGATACCAAATTTAACATCGACTCCCAAGAATTACAAAATTGAATTTAATATCAATTTTGATGCAACCGGGACTTACACGATTACCCAAATCTAAATCTAAAGAGGCAGCCGCCTCTTTTTTTATGCAAAATATCGGAATAAACAATCATAATCACTAAATTTGTGAGTCTTAAAAAATCAAATAATAAATAACAGTATAATGTCAGACAAATCAAAAATCTATTACACCCTTACGGATGAGGCTCCGATGTTGGCTACACACTCGTTTTTACCGATTGTAAAAGCTTTTACCAAATCAGCAGACATTGAGATCGCAGTCCCGGATATTTCTTTGGCAGGAAGAATTTTAGCCAACTTCCCGGAATTTTTGAAAGATGATCAGAAAATCGGTGATGCTTTGGCTGAATTGGGTCAGCTGGCAACCCAGCCTGATGCCAACATTATCAAATTACCGAATATTTCCGCATCCGTTCCTCAGCTGGATGGTGCAATTGCAGAATTACAGGCGAAAGGATTTGCCGTTCCGGATTATCCGGCAGAACCTAAAAATGAAGATGAAAAACTGATCAAAGCCAAATACGCCAAAGTATTGGGAAGTGCCGTAAATCCGGTGTTAAGAGAAGGGAATTCTGACAGACGCGCTCCGAAAGCCGTTAAAAACTACGCCAAAGCAAACCCTCACCGCATGGGCGACTGGGCTTCCGACAGCAAAACTGATGTGGCACACATGGAAAGCGGAGATTTCTACGGAACAGAAACGTCCACAACCCTGGAAAATGCTGCAAAATATAAGATCGTTTTCAAAGGAAACGACGGGGCTGAAACTACTTTAAAAGATTTTGCCAACCTTCAGGCAGGAGAAGTAATCGACTCTTCGGTAATGAATTTAAATGCGTTGAAAGCATTCGTTCAGCAGGCCATCGACGAAGCAAAAAACAGAAATGTACTTCTTTCCGCTCACCTGAAAGCAACGATGATGAAGATCTCCGATCCTATCATTTTCGGAGCGATCGTAGAAACTTTTTTCAGGGATGTTTTCACAAAGTACGCTGAAACATTCAAGTCTTTGGATATCAACCCAAATAACGGCCTTGCCGATCTTTTCGAAAAAATAAAAGGAAATGCGCAGGAAGCAGAAATCAGAGCGGATATTGAAGCTGCTTTGGCAAAAGGGCCAAGAGTGGCAATGGTAAACTCCGACAAAGGAATCACCAATTTCCACGTTCCTTCAGATATTATTGTGGATGCTTCTATGGCTGCTTTGGTAAGAGGCGGCGGTAAAATGTGGAACAGAGAAGGAAAAGAAGAAGATACGGTCTGCATCATTCCGGACCGTTCTTACGCAGGTTTCTACCAGTCGGTAATCGATGACATGAAAGCGCACGGAAAACTGGATCCTACGACGATGGGTTCCGTACCTAACGTAGGTTTAATGGCCCAAAAAGCTGAGGAATATGGTTCTCATGACAAAACATTCCAGGCTTCTGCCGAGGGAACAATTGAAGTTCAGGACGAAAACGGAAACGTTCTGCTTTCTCAGAAAGTGGAAAAAGGGGATATTTTCAGAATGTGCCAGACCAAAGATGCTCCGATCCAGGATTGGGTAAAACTGGCGGTAAACAGATCCAGATTATCCGATACCCCTGCTATTTTCTGGCTGGATAAAGGAAGAGCACACGACAGGGAGATCATCAAAAAAGTTGAAAAATATTTGGCAGATCATGATACCACCGGTCTTGACATCAGAATTATGGATGTAAAAGACGCCATGACCGAAACTTTGAAAAGAGCAAGAGAAGGAAAAGATACGATTTCCGTTTCAGGAAATGTACTGAGAGATTACCTTACCGACCTCTTCCCGATCCTTGAGTTGGGAACTTCGGCAAAAATGCTTTCCATCGTTCCATTGATGAACGGCGGAGGTTTATTTGAAACCGGTGCCGGAGGTTCTGCTCCGAAGCACGTTGAGCAGTTTATTGAAGAAGGTTATTTAAGATGGGATTCTCTGGGCGAATTCCTCGCCTTACAGGCTTCGTTGGAGCACCTGGCACAAACCCAAGGAAACACAAAATCCCAGGTACTGGCCGATGCACTGGATGAGGCAAATGCAAAATTCCTGGCAACCGATAAATCTCCGGCAAGAAAAGTAGGACAGATCGACAACAGAGGTTCCCACTTCTACCTGGCGATGTATTGGGCAGAAGCATTGGCTAACCAAACAGCTGATGCGGAACTGGCGGCTCAGTTTGCCCCGGTTGCACAGGCTATGCAGGAAAACGAAGAGGTAATCAACCAGGAACTGATTGCTGCGCAGGGTAAACCACAGCACATTGACGGTTACTACAAGACGGATACGTATAAAACATACGCCGCTATGAGACCAAGCACGGTATTAAACGAAATCATCGACGGAATTTAATTTTCTGTTCTGATACAAATAAAAGCTCCTTTTTTAAGGGGCTTTTTTGTTTCAGCAAAACGTCTTTGTTAAAACAGTCAACAGTAATTGTATTTTAAAGTAAATTAAACGTGCTATTTGTCATCCCTTTAGGGATCTAAACATAGTATTAGAGAACAGCAAAGAAAGATTGTGGTTTGAAAATTCAGCCCGTATTCAAAATACTTTCATTCATTTAAAGTAAAAGCAAATCAAATCCGTCTTTGTAAAAACAAATATCAACTTTTCAATTACTTATGCAGCAATAAATCCTCCCGTAATGAGAGGATTTATTATTTAAATAAGATAGAAAAACCGAATAAAATAAGGTTATTATTCAAAGGCTTATTTAAACATGGGCTTTTCTCCATCGGATCATGCTTAAAATAAAAAGTCCCGATACACCTAAAACAAAGTACCCTTCCGCTACCTGGAGCTGGATCTGAGGCCTGATTACCGCAACGATTCCATAACTGATCGCCGATGTGATGATAAAAGCTAACCCTCCGGTAAGGCCGCCGGCAATCCCGGCAGAATTCGGGAACCTGCCGATGCAGTATGAAAAATAATTATTGAATATAAATCCGGCCGTAACGTGGATTAAGAAAGCAAAAGCAACCAGGCTGTAAATCGTATTGGCAAAATATGAAGCAATGAACATCAGGATAATAAGAGATAGCTGGATATAGTTCGCATTACGGATTTTCGGCAAAAATGCCCGATTGATCAATGCCTTTCCCAAAAATCCACCCGTCATCCAGGCAAACCCCAGGATCAGGGAAACATAGCCGGCCACCACTTCGGAATATCCCATTTTATGCTCTATGATAAAAGAACCGCATAAATTGAAGAACATGATCATCGAATAGCTGATGCCGCACATGATCATTCCGTAGAAAAAATCTTTAGCTTTGAACATGGACCTATATTCACTGATCAGGAATTCAAAATTAAAAGGGTTTCTTCTTTTAAGTGTTTCTCCGGAGAATATAAACTCCAGTATCAAAAGCAATGTGCTGTAACCGGCCAGTACATAAAAGTTGGACTGCCACCCAAAACTTTTTTGAAGGTACCCTCCAATAAAAGGCGCAATAATCGGCCCTACCGACCATACAATCGTCATGATGCTCAGGTAATGCTTCCGCTCCTCCCCTTCATACACATCTACAAAAAACGCTCTTTTGGCAACAACGGCAAAACCGGATAAAATACCCTGTAATACACGCATTGCATAAATCACAAAAATATTCTGGGTCGTAGCCGTTATAAGGAACGATGCTATGAATAATCCCAGGGAAATCATCGAAATCCTATACCTTCCGAATGAATCTACAATACTTCCCGCCAAAAACTGTGTCAGCCCATAACTGATTAAAAATATGGATAATGTAAGCTGGATATTGCTCTCCGGCTGGTGCAGCTCCGTAGCCATACTCGGCATTGAGGGCAGGTAGATATCCGTGGCAAGGCCCGACATCGGAATGACGGCAAATGCCAGGATTGTAGCGATAAATTTGTTCTTTTCTTTAAGTGTAACCATTACTATTAATGAAAAAATTCTTGGAAAAACGGGATTCCCGAAAAGATTCGGGAATCCTGATATTTTTAATTATTAACCAGTTTCATTGAGCCTTCGCTGTATCTTTCCCCTACATTCGGATATTTTTTCAGAATGGCGTCGATTGTTTCCAGATCTGAGGCGGAAAGCTCCACGTTCACTGCAGCAATATTTTCTTCAAGGTATTTAATACGTTTGGTTCCCGGAATCGGAATAATATCATCCCCTTGGTTCAGAACCCAGGCCAATGCAAGCTGTGTTCCCTTAATGCCTTTGGAAGCTGCAAATTCGTTAATTTCTTTCGCTAAGTTTTTATTGTTTTCAAGGTAATCCGCCTGATAACGCGGCAGGGATTTTCTGAAATCTTCATCCGTAAAATTCTGGACATCGTTGATATTGGAGAATAATCCTCTTGCCAGCGGCGAATACGGAACCAGTGTAATACCCAGTTCACGGATCACCGATAAAATTCCGTTTTCAACATCTCTTGTCAACAGTGAATACTCGGACTGCAGTGCTGTGATCGGATGGATTTTATGCGCTTTACGGATGGATTCTGCGGACGCTTCCGACAATCCGAGGTACTTTACTTTTCCGGCTTTTACCAGATCTGCCATCGCGCCGACCGTTTCTTCAACAGGAATATTCGGATCAATCCTGTGAGCATAATAAAGATCGATTTCGTCAATATTCAGCCGTTGCAGGCTCAGGTCGACTGCTTTTTTGATCCATTCCGGCGATCCGTCAAAGTAGGTTCCCGGCGCACCGCTGTGGCCGGCCTTCCCATCCTTAAACCTGAAACCGAATTTCGTGGCGATAAAAATTTTGTCCCGGTTCGGAACCAATACTTTTGAGATGAGCTTTTCGTTTTCTCCATTGGCGTACATATCTGCCGTGTCCCAGAGATTTATTCCCAAATCAAGTGCCTTGTGAAGCGTACTTATGCTTTCCTGTTCATCGGTAGGTCCGTACGCGAAACTCATGCCCATACAGCCCAATCCGATAGCGGATAATTGTTTTCCTGTGTTCCCTAAAGTTCTAAATTTCATGATAACCTGTGATTTTAAATTGATACTACAAAATTAGAGCGGCTTCAGGGAAAAATCAATATAGAATTCAAACAAAAAATTATAAAATTCAAACAACAGCAGTTCGTACTGTATTTGGGGTCATCCCGGTCTGCTTTTTAAAATAGTTGGTAAAATAAGCGGGCTCTTCAAAGCCAAGTCCGTAAGCAATTTCGGCAACGCCCCAGTCGGTATGTCTCAGCAGGGCTTTTGCTTCCTGGATAATCCGGGCCGTGATCTGCTGGCTCGTTGTTTTCCCGGTCATTTCCTTTACGGAACGGTTCAGAGAATTTACATGAATTGAAAGGCTTTCTGCATAATCCACCGGGCTTTTCAGTTTCAGAAAACGTTCGGGGCTGTCAATCGGAAACTGCCTTTCCAGCAATTCCATAAATAAAGAAGCAATACGTTGTGATGCATTCTGATAGGGCTCAAAGCTTTCTGCCGGCTGCATTTTCATTGTTTCGTGGATCAGCAGATGCAGGTATGCACGCAGCATATCATATTTATGAAGATAATCCGACTGGATTTCGTTCATCATTTTTATAAAAATATCAGCTACGGTCTTCTGTTGTTCTTCATCCACAAAGAAAACCGGTGTTCCTCCGATTTTAAAAAGCCTGGAATCCTGCAGGTTGCCCAAGCGGTTCGCTTCATGCACAAACTCATCTGTAAAAAGGCAGAAAAACCCTTTCTGATCTGTATTCTCAGCTTCCCAGGAATAAGGAATCACCGGGTTGGAAAACAGCAGTGCAGGCCGGTCGACGTAGATCCATTTATCGGCATAATGCAATTTTCCTTTACCGACGATCAGTGAGATCTTATAATAATCCCTTCTGCTGTACGGGGTAACCAGGGAACAGCTATCCCGGGAAAAAACATTGAAATGCCCCACGCCCGGTGTTTTGATACACTCCAGGCCGACCCGTTTATAAAAACCTTTTAATGTTTCGTTGGATTCCATGATTCAAAATTATAAAATTCAAACATGATAAAGAATATAATTCCAAAATATTTTACATGAAAAAACGGCTGGTCTTCCGATCAGCCGTTCATTGTTTTGCACTAGTATCAAATATTTTTTTAATGATGTCCGTTTCCATGTTTTCCTTTATTCATCTTCATCATTTTTTTATCCATATGCTTGTAGTGTTTGTCGTTATTTTTGTTACGGTTATAGACGGCTACAGGATTCTGGCCTTTGTAATACTTGTTTTTAAACTTCGTGTATTTTTCACGGCCCATTATTCTTTCAAGCTCTCCGTAACGGTCTGTTCTCCAACGGTCCGGATTATTGTTATACGCTCTATCCCAATTATTGTAATCCCGGTAACGGTCATTCAAAGCATAAATCTGGTTGGCCTGTGTCGAGGATAAAACCAGATCCGAAATCACACTCTGCCAGTTGACATCACTAATACTTCTTTGGTAGTCATTGTAATAATCCGTCTGCGCATTGGATAAACCGAATGTTCCGATCAACATTACGGCTATTATCAACTTTTTCATAATCATCAAATTTAGATATTTTAGTATTTTCAATTAAAATGCCAGATTATTATAAACAATATGAATTTTTGTTAAAAATTTCATAATAAAACAACAAAAGCAATTACCAGGCAAAAACTTACGGTTATTATCCAAAAGTTTTGAAAGCAAAAAAGTGTCAATAATGAAAATCGAGGTTTAATTGAAATATTTCAAATATCTGTAAACCTGATGGTAAGAATCCACGCCCAAATCTTTTTCTACATTTCTGTAATACGAGTTCCGGATCTTGAATGAATGATCTATGAGATGGTAAAATTCAGATTTATAATCCTTAAACGAATTGCTATCGGTGGCTGAAGTTACCCGAAGTCATCCGGTAACCTGTAAAAATTTACACCATTTATTGGAAATTTTTCCTCAGGGGCAGGCCTGTCCATTTAAAGCTCTTTGATTTTTTCCTGATGGATTATTGAATGTTTTCAGGCTACTGAATATCCTTGTATGTGTTATATGCTAACAGCAGTAAATCCATCCGTAAAAATCTGTATAAAAACTATAATGGTTTTCATTTTTAATTCGTAATTTTAAGAAAAGCTTCAGATCATTTTTAATCAACAAAAATCTCTCTATCATGGAAAATATAAAATTTGAGATATCTCCATATCAGGACGAACTGCAGATATTGATTGATGGAAACCAAGCAGGTTACATGTCTGTCGAAATAGACGGAAGATTATTGATTGTCTATTACACCAAGCTTGATGAAGAACATGAAGGGAAAGGTTATGCCAAAATGCTTCTTGACGAATTGGTACGGTATGCGGAAGAAAAAGATATGATGATCGATCCGGAATGTGATTTTGTAAGACAGCAGTTTGAAAATCATCCGGCAAGATACAGAGACATCTGGCATGCCTAAATCAATCTTCCCACCAGGTTTTGAACTGCTGATCCTTTTTGTTTAAATCGACAGGTTCACCGATCATGGGCGTCAGTATATTCAGATGTTTCTCTTTTCCCAATGTCGTAACTTTTTGCAGCGGCTCATTCCATGCGTGCAGCGCCAAAGCGAATTTTGATGAGTGGACCGGAATTATATTTTTGGCATTGATATCAATACCGGCCTGGATTACATCTTCAGGCAGCGCATGAATGTATTTCCATGCTTCATTGTATTGCCCGTTCTCAATAATGGCATAATCGAAAGGCCCATACTTTTCACCAATCATTCTAAAGTGAGTATCGTAACCGCTGTCACCGCCTAAAAACAGCTTTTTAGTTGGAGTCTGTAACACATAAGAAGTCCATAGCGTAATATTTCGCTTCACCTTCCGTCCGGAAAAATGCCTTGCCGGGGTAAAGAATATTTTCAAATCGTTTTTTAAGTTCACTTCGCTTCCCCATTCTTCTTCGATCAGCTGTTCCGGCCGATAGCCCCATCTTTCGAGATGTGCCCCAACGCCTAAAGGCAGAATAACTTTTGAAACTTTATCTTTAATCGCTTTTACCGTAGGATAATCCAGATGATCGTAATGATCGTGGGTAATGACCAGATAATCCAGTTCCGGAATATCTTCCGGCTTATAAATATCCGCTCCGCCAAATGCCTTATTGAAAAATTTAAACGGCGATCCGTAGGTACTCAGCACGGGGTCAATAAGCAATGAAACTCCATCGGTCTGGATGTAGTATGAAGAATGCCCCAGCCATACAAAAGCATCTTGGTCTTTCGGAAGAGATTTTAAATCGGTATGAAGGGACGGAATATTATTCAGAGGCTTTAGCAGCGGATTTTTCTTTTTGAAAAAGAAATCATACATTACTTTAGGCATGGAATAGCCTTCTGCCAGGGAAGGCGTTGCAGTAAGATTCTGAAACTGATGATTTTTATAATATTGAGACTGCCGGATTCTTTCCAGCCGCTCTCCCTTTGCTTCTGCTCCGAAAACTTCCTGCCCCGTAATCAGAAAATATAAAAGAACGAGTAAAACGACGGCTGCGATAATTATATATACCATTTCAAAAATACTGTAGATGTGTAACTCTATCTATTGACGATCCAGAAATAAAAAACCTTTATCTAAATGAGCTTTTTTGGCAATTCTGAAAATTTACCGGGAACGATCTACATTAATTAACTGTAAACTACTAAATTAGTTCCCGAAAAAATTCAAAGTGCATTTTAAAAATTATTTCATATTCCTGTTGATCTTTACACTGGCTTCCTGTGTATCCGTAAAGAAATATAATGAGCAGCAAAAAGTATGCATTCCTCCTGAAAAGCTGAAAGAGGATGTAGATTTTGCTTATTCAAAACTAAAAGAAACCCACCCGCAGCTGTATTGGTATATTAGTAAACAAGATCTTGATTATAAGTTTGATAGCCTAAAACGGACGATTTCGGAACCGCTTACCCCGCTTCAGTTTTATTTCAAATTGCAGCCCGTGATCGCCGGCATCCGCGAAGGCCATCTTTCCCTTAGAATTCCGTCAAAGATGATTAGCAAAAAAGAGATCAAAACACTGGAAGGCAAAAAGGGAATGTTCAGCCGTTTCGGATATTACGTGAACGACAACCGGCTTTTTATTGTCGAGAACAAAGATTCCATCCAGCATATTCCACCGGGAACCGAGATCCTGTCGATCGATAAGATTCCCGTTTCAGAATACATCAGAAGATACAGGAAGCTCATCAGCAGCGACGGTTTCAACACGACTTTTCATCCCTATTACCTGAAAGACGTATTTTTTAATTATTATGTAGCGGAAAAGGGCTATGAAGACCACGCCACCCTGGAAACCGTTTATAAAGGGCAAAAGAAAACCTACGAACTGACCCGTGAAGCAAAGTCTGAAGACGATCTTAAAAAAGAGAAAGAAAATAAAAAACGAACCGAAGAGAAGAAAGTTAATGATTATATTGCTATCAGCAATTCGTACAACAGGAATTTCAAGTTTCTGGATCAGGACAGTACCATCGCGTATATCAAAGTAAAAAGTTTTTCCAGTGATTATTCGGCTAAGTTCTATCAAAAAGCTTTCACTAAAATCAAAAAGGCAGGCTCTTCCTATCTTGTGATCGACATCCGTAATAATTATGGCGGTTCTCTGCAGGAAATCAATAATCTGTATGCTTACCTCAGCCCGGAGCCTTATACCCTGATCAGACCTTCACAGGTAACTTCGGCAACATCACCTTTAAAAACAAATTATTTCAGAAAGACCGGTTTTTTGCCGTATGTTCTGAAGACCCTTGCCTACCCCGCGTTTTTTTTCGGCCAAACTTTCAGTACCTATAAAAAAGACGGTAAATTTTATTATAAGAACAAAGCAGACAAACCTTCAAGACCCAGCAAGTATGTTTTTACAGGAAAGGTTTTCGTGCTGATCAACGGCGGAAGTTTCTCTGCTTCTTCCATCTTTTCGGCGAAGCTGAAAAACGACAAAAGGGCTGTCCTGGTGGGTGAAGAAACCGGAGGAGCCAATGATGGAACCGTAGCGGGATTTTATTCCTACCAAACCCTCCCGAATTCAAGAATAGACCTTCCAATCGGCGTTTTGCTGGTGCAGCCGAACATCAATTTTACAGACACTAAAAAAGGGGTCGTTCCGGATGTAAAAATTTCCGAAACCATGCAGGATCTTCTTGATGGGAAAGACCCTGAAATGGATTGGATCATGAAGGAGATCAAAAAAGAGAAAAGCGGAAAACAACAGCGTTGATCGTATGGGAAGAAAATTTTTAAGATTCTTCAGAATCTTTTGTGTATTTTTTCTGCTGTGGTTTATTCTTCATTCCGTTTATATTATTACGGACGGTATCTCCGACAATGGGAAACAGGCAGACATTGCCGTGATTTTAGGAAATAAGGTAAATGAAGACGGCACCCTCTCCGGCAGACTTGAAAAGCGGCTGGAGAGCGGAATTGAACTGTATAAAAAACGGCGGATTGAAAAGATTCTCGTGAGCGGCGGATTGGGAAAAGAAGGTTTTTACGAAGGCGACAAAATGAAAACATTTCTAATTTCAAAAGGTATTCCCGAATCCGTAATCATCGTGGATAATCATGGCGACAATACCCGGGCAACGGTTGAAAATACTTTAAGGTTACAACCTAAGCTTCATTTCAACAGCATCATGGTTATATCCCAATATTTTCACGTCACCAGAACCAAAAAATTGTTTAAAGACAAAGGGGTTAATAATGTTAGTTCAGTAAGTCCGGATTATTTTGAGTGGCGCGATCTGTACGCAATCCTCAGGGAATTCCCGGCTTATTATACGCAGTAAGGGTTCGGCGGGCCTTTGGCCCGCCGAACCCTACCGGTCAAGTTCTTTCACAAGATGTTCAATGTTCTGGATGTATTTTCCGTAAAAGCCCCGGAACCACCATTTGCCGATGACCAGCAGCAAAGGCATGGTTATGACAAGGGTTATGATAAGAATCGATGCAATCTGAACATCAGAAAGCGGCACCGGGCGGGGAATAAATTCAAGTACAATAATCAGTTCACAGACCAAGAAGGGAACAAAAGAAAGGTAAAAAGAGAGGTAGTACTGCTTATTCAGTTTAAACTGGTTCAGCAGATCTTTTAATCCGTCTAAGGTTTTCATTGCCGGATCACTCATATTCCGGTACAGTTTGAAAAACTGGCTGTAGTAGAAAAAAGTAACAAAAACCATTGAACCGATAAGGATTGAAAGGTAAAATTTAAATTTAAAATTTCCTTCGCACAGCGTAATGATGGCAAAGACAAAAATAAAAATTCCTATCGTCGACCAGAGTTCCATCCGCATATTCTTACGGATTTTTTCCAGCGGAAGATTGATTTTATTTTTCTGTTCGATGCTTATTTCAGGGGTATCTTCAAAAAGATCATCCTCATTCCAGGTATTCTTCAGTTCGTCTATATTCATGATAAATGGATTTAAAAATTAGTGTATATTGTTTTGTAAGATATCTTTCAGTTTATTTTTGGCGCGGTTCATCTTTACCCGGACATTTCCTTCTGAAATACCCATCTGTTCGGCAATTTCCTTTCCGGAAAAATTTTCGAGATAATAGAAGATAAAAGCCTTATCAATAACATTCAGTTGGTTGATGGCTTTATACATGGCACTCAGCTTCTCTTCTTTTTCATGATCGATGTCGTCCTGAACCATTTTATATTCGGAAAAGTCTTCTTTTCCGAAAATGCTTCTTTTCTTTTCGTTTTTAAGGAAAATAATGGCCGTATTCAAAGCAATCCGGTAGAGCCATGTAGAGAACTTACTTTCTCCCCTGAACTTAGGATATGCTTTCCAGAGTTGGTAGGTGATCTCCTGGAACAGATCGTCACGGTCGTCTTTATTGTCCATGTACATCTTGGAAATCTTGAAGATGATTCCTTTATGCTCTTCGATTTTTCGTAAAAATTCCTGTTCTGCTGAAGCCATGATTTTTATTCTCTGAAAAGTTAGTTTCAATGTAAAAGAAATGTTACATTTTTTCTGAAAAATAATTTTTATTAGCTATTTAAACATCATTTAATTTACTTAGAGTAGAATCCGGAATAAAATTCTGAAAGTTTCCAATCAGCATCAAAGCAAATGATTTAAATGTCCGGTGGTATTTTATCAGCTGTCAATTCTTTTTTAAATACAAACCATTAATCTTCTTATATTTTTAAACAACTGATAACGATAATATACAATTACAAAAAACTATTCAAAAGACAAATTTAAATCGAGTAAAGAGCTTTAAAATTCTGGTTTTTAAAATCGGCAAAAATTAAATTTAATCAAAATCTAAAAATCCAGGAAAATCAGTATTAATAAGAAGATTCTCTCGGAGAGATAATTTCAGTTTTATTTTCACCTACCCTATTTTTGGCTCGGTATTTGAAATCCATGTTGTACACCAAAAATATCACTATGCCTTACATTACAAAACAGGACGATCAGAACGTTCAGCTTTATTACGAAGATTTCGGATCAGGACAACCTATTATTCTTATCCACGGATGGCCGCTCAGCGGAAAATCATGGGAAATGCAGATTCCGGTGCTTCTTAATTTGGGATACCGTGTAATCACTTATGACCGGAAAGGCTTCGGGAAATCTTCTCCTACCGCAGACGGATATGATTACGACGGACTTACAAAAGATCTTCATGAATTAATTTCGCAACTGGATCTGAAAAACGTAATTCTTTTCGGTTTCTCGATGGGAGGCGGAGAAGTCGTACGCTACCTTACGAATTACGGTTCTGAGAATGTAGATAAGATCGCCCTTATTTCATCAATCATTCCTGTTGTCAAGCAGAAAGAAGACAATCCCGACGGCGTTCCACAGGAAAAACTTGATGAAATTATGAATGCCCTGAAGACCGACAGGATTACCTTCCTTGAATCTTTCCACAAAGATTTCTATAATTACGGAATGCTGTCTAAGCCGGTAAGCCAGAAGCAGCTTGATTACGATTGGGCGATTGCATCCTTTGCAAATCCCATTGCTACCATCAAATGTGCTGAAAGCTGGGCCAATACCGATTTCCGTCCGGAACTTTCTAACGTAAATGTAAAAACACTCATCGTTCACGGAGATTCTGATAACATCGTTCCTATTGATACGGCCGGAAAACAGGCTGCACAGGGAATTGCGAATAATGAATTTGTTATTATAGACGGTGGACCGCACGGTCTTAATGTAACACACGCCGATGAGCTAAACAGTATTATAAGCAGGTTTCTGACTCAACAGTAACTTTTCTTCCAATACATGTTTTTGATTTTTACTAATCAAAAATCCGCAGTCTTTTTTCAGACTGCGGATTTTATTTATGATCGGGTGTATCGCATACCAGGGACTACGAAAAATTTCGATTTATGTATAACCAATATACACAATGGCTGAAAACCAATATTACATCACTGATATGTAAAATAGGTAGCACTCGATTCAGTCAATAAAAAAAGCTGCTTCATTCCTGAAACAGCCTTGAGCAATAATAAATTTACGTTTAATGTCCGGATTTTGTATCCATATCCTGCTTTACATGTCCAAGATATTTTGTACAGTAAGCTCCGAAGATAAGGATCACCACATAGCAGAAAACCGGGATAATAAAGGAATGCTGTACCCCGAAGTGATCCGCCAGGAAGCCCTGGAAGATCGGAACGATTGCACCGCCCAGTATAGCCATGACCACAAGGGATGAACCCTGGCTGGTATATTTACCCAACCCTGAAATGGCCAAAGTATAAATATTGGAGAACATAATGGAGTTGAAAATCCCTATTCCTAAAATGCTGTACATCGCCAGTGCCCCGTGATTCAGCATGGCAGAAATCAACAAGAGGACGTTGACAGCTGCAAAGATGGAAAGCGTTCTCGCCGGAGCCGATTTCCCGATAAAGAAAGCGACAAAATTTAAAGCGATAAAGACAAGGAAAAAGCTGATCTGCGAGAAGGTAAGATCCACAATGCTGAAGATCACCAGGAAAACGGCAGCTGCCGCACCCAGCATATACAAAGCTTTCTTCCCCTGGCTGATGGAATGATTCAGGGAAATGGCTCCCAGGAACCGCCCGATCATCGCACCGCCCCAATATAGGGAAAGGTAATTTTTACTTACGACCTCCGAAAGATTCATTACCTGGGGCTGCTCCAGAAAGCTGATGATAAAACTACCTACCGCTACTTCACCGCCGACATAGCAAAACATCGCCAGTACACCGAATTTCAGATGGTTGTGTTGCAGAGCACCGAATCCTTTTACCACTTCTTCCCCCGCCACTTTAAAATCGGGAAGTTTAACTCTTGAAATGATCAGAGCAACCAACAGCAGAATTCCCGCAAAGATCAGATAAGGAACTTTGGTAGCTGCGGCCGAAAAAGAACCGTCCGGCGCAGAAAACAATTCGAAAATAAGGTGTCCGCCCAAAACAGGGGCAATGGTAGTTCCGAAAGCATTGAAAGCCTGCGTCATGTTCAGTCGGCTTGAGGCGGAATCTTCAGGTCCCAGAAGGGAAACATAGGCATTCGCCGTAATCTGCAGTACCGTAAACCCAAGTCCCAGAATAAACAGTGCTCCTAAAAACAAAGGATAGGAAATCAGGCTGGCTGCCGGATAAAACAGCACACAGCCCAATGCCGCCAGGAAAATCCCGAAAAGAATCCCTTTCTTGTATCCTACTTTATCGATCGGGTCTCCGCTGCTCGTCGAGATAAAAAAGTAAATCAGAGAGCCGATAAAATAGGCTCCGAAAAAACAGAACTGTACCAGCATCGATTCAAAGAAAGTCAGGCTGAACAGCTGTTTCAGGTAAGGAATGAGGATATCGTTCATGCATGTGATGAATCCCCACATAAAAAATAAAAGCGTAATGGTAATCAGCGGAACGGTATAGCTCCGGCCTTTGGTCTTCACTTCATTGATCATAACAGTTATTTTTTTAAAAGACGTTAAAGATAGTCTGTTTTACCGATAAAAACTCAATTTGAGATATTAAATTTTGTCAGGCTTATCATATTTTTCCGGTAAATAAAACTTTCGAAACTGCCCGGCCTCCTAATAAGTATCTGCATAAATCAAGCTGTCCAAAATAAAAACAAGCCCCGCAGCTACTATAGATTAAGAAGATTTTATAATTCTGTAAAATACCTACCCTTGGGAGGTGAAATTAAGGTTTCATATCATCAAACTTCTCATCCGCAGGTAAAATGTGCTGTACTTTTTCCACCACCAATTCTTTTGGAACTGAGAATTCTACGGTCTGTTTGATATCTAAAGATGATGCTCCAATGGAAATTTTGTAATTTCCGGCTTCTGCAACCCACGCAGATTTTGCCGTTTCATAAGATGCCAAATCTTTCGGATTCAACATCAGAGTGATGGTTTGAGATTCTCCCGGCTTCAAATCTTTAGTTTTGGCATACGCTTTCAGTTCAGATTTTGGCTTGTCTATATTTTTTCCCGGAGCTGAAACGTACAATTCTACCACTTCTTTTCCGGCAACCTTTCCGGTATTTTTTACATCAACCGTAACTTCTAGTTCATTATTAAAAATTGTTGAATTGGTCTTAATATTTGAATAAGCAAAATCCGTATAAGACTTACCATAACCGAATTCATAAGAAGGTTTCACATCAAATGTATTGAAATAACGGTAACCCACATACACACCTTCCTGATACCTCACCTCTTTCGGATTATCTGCAGGAATTCCCGGGAAATTCTTAGCCGAAGCGTGGTCTGCGTAATTCACAGGGAAAGTCATCGTCAGTTTTCCGGAAGGGTTTACCTTTCCTGAAACCACATCTGCAACGGAATGTCCGCCTTCCTGTCCAGGCTGCCAAGCCAAAAGAATGGCATCGACTTTATCCTTCCACGAAGCGGTTTCGATAACACCGCCGATATTTAAAATTACAACTACTTTCTTCCCTTTTGCGTGGAAAGCTTTGGAGATTTTATCCAGCATTTCGATTTCTTCCGTTGCTAAATTGAAATCATTATCAACAACTCTATCGCCGCCTTCACCTGAATTTCTACCTAAAGTTACAAAAGCAATTTCGGAAGTTTCTGCTTTTTTAGCGTAAAAAGCGTCGTCTAATTTCATCTCAGGCAATCTTTCCGGCAATGCTAAAATTCCTCTTTTCTTTCTGTTTTCTTTTTCTGCAGCCTCTTCTTTTTCTGCGTGAGGTTTGTATAAATCAACCAATTCTCTGTCGAGTTTGTATCCTGCTGCATTTAATCCTTCCAAAAGAGAAACCGTGTGTTTGTTGTTCACACTTCCGCTTCCTGTTCCGCCTGTAATCCACGCATAAGAAGTCACTCCGAATAATGAAACTTCTTTCTGCTTGTTGTCAAAAGGCAAAGTATTTTGTTCGTTTTTAAGCAAAACCATTCCTTCCGTTGCAGCGCTTCTTGTAACTGCTGCGTGCTGCGTTAAGTTTGGCTTGTTGCTATATTGGTATTGTGCAAAAGTTGGTGTTTTAAAAATGTATTCCAGAATTCTTTTTACATTCAAATTTGCGACTTCCTGAGATAATTTTCCTGAATTTAAAGCTTCTAACAGTACTTTTTTCTGCGCCGGAATCCCCGGCATCAAAAGGTCGTTTCCTGCATTCATCTGTTTTACCACATCAGAAATACCGCCGCTTCTGATGGATTCAAATCCCGGAAAACCTCCAAACCAGTCGGTCATGACAATACCTTTGAAACCCCATTCGTTTCTCAAAACCTGAGTCAGTAAATCTTTTGAATCCGAGGTATAAACGCCATTTACTTTGTTGTAAGATGACATCACGGTCCAAGGTTGAGATTCTCTAATGGCGATTTCGAAATTTCTCAAATACAATTCTCTCATCGCTCTTTCAGAAACGTGGGCATTGATCGTGAGCCGGTTGGTCTCTTCATTATTGGCTGCAAAATGCTTGATGGAAGTTCCCACGCCCTGAGACTGGATTCCGTTCACGATGGCGGCAGCCGTTTTTCCTGAAATCAGAGGGTCTTCAGAATAATATTCGAAGTTTCTGCCGTTCAACGGATTTCTCTGGATATTTAAAGCGGGTGCCAAAAGGACGTCTACCCCATATTCTTTTACTTCATTTCCCATTGCTTTTCCGACCTGCTCCAAAAGTGTTTTGTTCCAGGTCGAAGCCAAAGCTGTTCCCACAGGAAACGCTGTAGCATAATACGTTTTTGAATCATTCGGTCTTGTGGGCGCAATCCTCAGACCTGCAGGACCATCGGCTACCACCGTCGCAGGAATTCCGAACCGGTCGAAATTGGCCGTTCCCCCGGCTGCTCCGGGAACCAAACCTTGTTTTGAATCTCCAACGGGACCGGTCAGAACTTCAATACCGGGCATTCCGGTTCCGATGAGCAAATCCACTTTTTCAGCGTTCGTCATTTGCTTTACAATCGCCTCAATTCTTTTGTCAACCGACAATCTCGTGTCTTCCCAAACATCCAGTTTCCCATTTTTGTTAAGGTCTTTGAAAGTTTTTCCGCCAACGGTAACTGTTGGATTTGTTTGCGCTTTTGCAAAAGTTGTTGTCGATAATAAAGCGACGAACATCCCTGCATATTTTGCTTTCTGAGAAAGTCTGAGTAATGTTGATATATTCTTCTTCATAATTATTTCTTTGTTTGATATTTTAATTTTCTGTTTTATCTTTGTTCGTTTTTAATCCTAATGCTAAATAAGCAATCACTTTGTCATTCCGGAGGAATCTCAACATACTAAAATAAAGCAGTTTAGATTCCTTCGGAATGACAAACAAACCGTTAAAAACAAATAAATATTGAATGCGAACATTCATTTTTTGCTTTGACTGTTTATAAAAACTTATGAAATTTCAGCCAATCCAAATAAACATTAGACCAATTATCCACCGGACTATCCTGTTTTGCCATTCCGAAACCGTGACCGCCTTTTTCATAAATATGAAGTTCTACAGGCCGTTTTGCATCGTGCCATTTGGTGTATAATAAAATAGATTTCGGAGCCAGTTTTAACTGGTCATCGTCTGCAGCGCAAATAAATAATGGCAACTTTTGCTCAGGAATTTTGTAGCCTAAAACCTCATCGCTCGGACCGCCATACATTGAAGCGGCAAAATTTGGAATGGTAGAAGCATCATCGCTGTGAAGTACACTTTCCAGAATCACACTTGCACCCGCAGAAAAGCCGATAACGCCTAGTTTTTCCGGATTAACATTGAGTTTTGCTGCATTTTTCCGGATGTAAGAAATGGCAGCTTTGATATCGTTTCCGGCCATCACTTTTATCGGTGCAGTTTTCGCATCAAAAGCCGGCCTGTCTTTGATGTTTTCCATCATTTCACGAGCCGGGTCGCCGGTTTTGGTTTCCAGCAAACGGTATTTTAAAACGACTGCCGTAATTCCTTTTTCCTGAAGAATTTTGGCTAAATCTCTGCCTTCCTTGTTGATGGAAAGACTTTGAAATCCACCGCCGGGAGCGATTATGATAACCGTTCCGTTGGCTTTTGCCTTTGGTGCTTCGTAGATTTCTATTGCCGGAGTGGCAACGTTGTACACCAAATGGGTTTTGAATAAATCGGAATCCATTTCTTTTTCAGAATAGGTCCAGTTTTCTGAACCTGGTGCTTTTCCCTGATACAATGGAATTGATTTTTGAGCATTGATGGGATTTAAACCGAAGAGGAAGATGCTTGCTATGATTAATTTTTTCATTTTTAAATTGTTTGATTGTAAAAATTTTAACGCAAAGAGCGCAAAGTTTTTTTGATTATTAAACCGTTTTCAAGTTCGCAAAGGCGTTTCACTTAAATAAGTGACACAATCCCTTATCACACTGTTTGTCACTCCGTAGGAATCTAAGCGTAGAATTTTATAATCATCGTTGAGATTCCTACGGAATGACAAAAATGCTGTAAACTATTTTGGTAATTTTAACAGCGAATTTCACGCAGCCCGACTTGAGCGGAGCTCGTCATTGCGAGGAACGAAGCAATCTGTGGAAATGTGCTGCTGGATTGCTTCGTTCCTCGCAATGACAGCGGGAGTGGAAGTCGGATTAAGCTGCCCAAACCTAACATCGTGGTTCGACGTAGTCAAATATTTATTTTACTTAAATAATTGGGGAACAAACTCATTCAGATACGTCCTCCAGTTACTCCACGTGTGGCCACTTTCGGATTCTACATATTGATATTTAAAGTTCATATTGTCAAGCTTCTGACGGTATTCTGCGACGTTTTTGTAAAGAAAATCGGTCTTTCCGATGGAAATCCAGTAAAGTTTGTAAGAATTGGTCTGTTGCATTTTCAGTTTTGAATCTAAATTCTGATAAACCGGGCTTTTCTTTTCATCCGGCGGAAGAATCGCTGGCGAAAACAGACCGACGTAATCAAATGTTTTCGGCTGATTGGCAGAGATGTAGAGCGAATGGAAACCACCCATCGAAAGTCCGGCAATCGCACGGTTTTTGGCATCGGCTTTTACCCGGTAATTGGATTCTGTGAAATCCGTAATTTCCTTGAAATACGTTTCCATATCACCACTGAAAATATCCGGCGTCCTCATATCGATTTTATAAAACCCTTTAGAAGATTCGCCCGGCGCTGCGGCATTGCTGGTGTGACCGTTTGGCATTACGACAATCATCGGTTTGGCTTTTCCCTGAGCAATTAAATTATCCAAAATCTGCGATGCTCTTCCCAAAGTCATCCACGCTTCTTCGTCGCCACCCATTCCGTGAAGCAAATACAAAACCGGGAATTTTTCTTTCGTGTTTTCGTAACCCGGAGGTGTGTAAACGGTCAGTCTTCTGTTTTCCTTCAGTCCATCTGAATGGTACCATCTTTTGGAAACCGTTCCGTGCGGGACATTTTGAACTTTGTAATTTTCGGATTGTTTTCCGTCAATCAAAATCATACTCATCACCGACGAAACATCACGCACCTGGTAAGAATTGTTCGGGTCGTTGGCTTTAACACCGTCAACAACGAATGAGTAGGTATAAATATCGGGATTGAAATCATTTTTTGTGAACGACCAAACACCGTCCTTATCTTTCTGCAAATCTACGGAACCAGGTTCCATCCCTTTGGACGGAAACCAGTTTCCCTGAAGTTTTACGCTGTTCGCGTTGGGAGCGAGCAAACGAAAGGTCACATTCTGACCGTTGATTTCGGGAGAAATTAAGTTTTTCTTTCCGCTGAAATCAAGGTTTTCCTGAGCAAACATCAATGAACCGAGCATTAATGAATAGAGTGTGTATCTGATTTTCATTTTACATTTTTTTTATTTTTTAACCGCAAAAGGCACAAAGCTTTTTGATTTTGACACATTAGTCACATTAGATTTAAGTTTAAAGCTTTGAAAATATTAGAACACATTAGTTTTAAAAATCTTTGATTTTTAGTTTTGTGAACTTCTTTAAAATATTAATTATAGCTCTTAATCTTTTGTGACTTTTCGGTTATTAAAAGACCGTTTTTAATTCAAAATAAAATTCTGAGCCCGTAAAATACAGACTCAGAATCATCAATTACTTTTGATATTTCTCTGTTCTGGCATCTTTAATCACACCGGACCAGTTCATTCCGTATCCGAAATCGTAGTTGTGACCTTCGGAATCTTTGTGCGTTTCCATATCGTAAGGCACGTCTTCTTTTTGCTTTTCAACGGTCGCCATATTCGCAGGCATCTGTAACGGAAGCAACCCTGAAGGCTCATATTTTCCTGTGATAATATCCACAACCGCCTGATTGGATACATTGAAGTTCATCAGAATCGCATCAGCGTGCTTTTCAAATTCGTTGAAAATCATTGGCTTTGAAGCCGTAATCGAAACAATAACCGGTTTTCCGTTCATTGCTTTATAAGCATTTTCTATCGCTAACAAATCTGTGAAATTGGTTGCTGTCGAAGTTTTATTTTTAAATGTTCTGTCGTGAACATTGGGTGCAACTACCGGGTCGCCCGCTGCAATACTTTTTTCACGGGCTTCTGTTGCTGTGTACGTTTTGTACTGAAGAGAAATCGGAAGGTAACCGTTTCCGCCTTCTTTAGCATCGATGTCGCTGTAACCGCCTTCTTCACTGTGCGGACTTTTTACGAAAACCAATGCAAAATCAGCTTTTGAAGGATCTTCGGTTACGTTGAAATGTTTTTTTATTTTCTCAATATCAACGGGATATTCTAAAGACGGAGCTGTATAAACGCCCCACCAGTTGAACGTCGCGGGAGAATATCTCTTCGGAATGTAAACCGTTTTTCTTTCTTTGATCGGAAGAATATTCGCTTTATTTTTCAGCATCACGATGGATTTCACCTGAGCTTCGTAACCGGCTTTCATAAATTCAGGATTTCCAACAATTTTCTTAGTATCTTCAACATTGACATAAGGATTTTCAAACAATCCTGTTCTGAAGAAATTCCTCAGCAAACGAACCGCAGACTGCTCAAATTTAGCACGATACGCTTTTACGCCGTGTTCTTTCACGCCCATTTGATAGGCTTCCAAAACAGGCCCTTTATCATTATTTCCACCGAATTGGTCAACACCCGCTTCCAACACTTTATAATGACGTTCCGCAATGGAAAGTTTTTCAGCACCCCATGGTTTTCCGGCAAATCCGCCCGGAGATTTTGGTTCGTCTGCGGTGATTAGCCAGTCGGTACAAACTACGCCGTCGTACTTGTATTTTCCACGAAGTAAATCGGTAATTAAATATTTACTGTAGCCATTTCCAACATTTTCTCCGTTTTTGGTATCCTGATTGAAACTGATCGTGTAATAAGGCATTACTGCAGCAGCTTCTTTAGTTCCTCCAGCCAGCTTGAAAGCACCTTCCGTAAAAGGTTTTACGTGATTCTGGAAATTATTTCCCGGATAAACTGCAAATTTTCCCATCGCCCAGTGACCGTCGCGACCGCCTTCTTCAGGCCCGCCTCCCGGCCAGTGCTTTACCATTGCGTTTACACTCTTATTTCCCCAACCATTCTTACTTCCGTTTGTAGTCTGGAATCCGTCGATATAACCTCTAGCCATATCTGCCGTCAGCTCCGGGCTTTCTGAGAAAACGTAAGCGATTCTGTACCAACGAGGTTCTGTTCCCAAATCGATTTGAGGTGATAAGGCTGTAGAAATTCCCAATGCTCTGTATTCCTGAGCGGCAATATTTCCGAATTTTTTAACCAATTCCGGGTCGAATGTTGCGCCCATTGCCAAACCATCCGGCCAAAGAGAAATCTGTCCGCCGGCTCCTTCATTAAATTCGGCTGTTACGGTTGCGGAATGTCTCGGGTCTGTACTGTTGTTCGCAGGAATTCCCAATCCCAAACCTTCAATATAAGCCTGAATATTGTTGCTCCATTGTGCTGCAATTGCAGGAGATTCAACCGTTGTTACCAAAACGTGACGAAGGTTGTCTTCCTTTAAAAATTTCTTTTGCTGGTCTGTTAAATCAGAGGCTTTTGCGCCGCTTTCTTTATAAAATTTGCCGTTATATTTTCCTGCTCTTATGCCATCCGGAGGTGCAGGAACCGATTGATGGCCACTATACAACATCAAACCTGCAATCTGCTCGACCGTCATTTTTGAAGCCAGATCTTTTGCTCTTTCGTCAACGGGAAGTCTCCAGTCTTCGTATTTGTCGAGTTTTCCGTTTCGGTTTAAATCTTTGAATTTATTTCCGCCGATGGTCAGAATTTTCACCCCTGAATCTGCCGAATATCCTAAAACCGGACCATTGGAATTGGTTACCGTCTGAATATTTTGTGCAAATGTTGTTGCTCCTAAAAATAATGCGGCAACATTTAAAACTGTTCTTTTCATTATTTGAATTTTAGAAATTAAAGCTTACCGAGAATTGACCAGTCAATGGCATAATGTACGTTCCTGTCAGCAATCTTCCGTAGTACGGACTTGCATCAGTGATCAATTCGGCACCGTTGATCGTTCCGCTGGCTCCTCTCTGGTTCAGGAAGTTGATGACTGTTGCACCAATGTTGATATTTTTATTCACCGTATAACTCACACCACCAAAAGTTTCCCATCTCGGAGCGAAGTATAAGGCATTCGTAAGGTTCGCATATTGTTTTGAGAAATACCTGAAACTTGCCCAGAACCTCCATTTGTCAATAGAATAACTAGGGTCGATTTCCATTAAAGTTTTAGCAACTCCTAGAACGTTATTGTCGCTGTAGTTATATGAAGTTCCGAACGCATCGAAATTAAATTTCTTATACACCGGATTTTGGAATGTCACGAGATAATGCAAATTAAATCCTTTGAATGGTTTTAAAACAAAATCCGTCGTCCAGCCCAAAGTCTGAATATCGTAATAAACCGTTGTCACCTGTGCCTGAGAACTGTTGGCTGGATTTACCAAATTGTATCGGTTCAGGTTGTTATTTTTCTTAAGATAAGTCGCCTGTGAAATCAGCTGAATCCAGTCTGTATTCCAGAAAATTCCGATTGCGCCGAGCGGACTTTTAATTTTGTTGGTATTTGGTTCGAAAGCCTGAGAATAACTTTCCAGTCTTCTGTTTTCTTCGGTGTACAGCGCATTCGCGATAACCCCAAAGTTTTTGCTGATGTTATAAGTAGCATTTAAGCTTCCTCCAATCTGGTAAAAACTCTGATTAATCTGGTTGAACTGACTCGGATCTGAGAAAACAAATCCGACTGTTCTTGGCGTCAGAGAATATTCTCCGTCCAGAATGTGATTCTTCAAATGCAAACCATAGCACAAGCTAAAGTTATCCGAAACTTTCCACTCGTCGGTTCCATAAACAGATAGCTTATTTTCTGTTCCGCTGTGATATTCTGCACCTGCGTTATAATTGTAGAAACCGTCTGTATCTGTGGTTGGACTGATTAACCTTTGAGGTTGCGCACCAACTGTCTGGTAAAAGAAAGAACGGTTTGAGGTAAATTTATTGATATGATAATATTGTTCTAAAACACCTATGGTAAGATTATGATTTCCAACCTGTTTGTTTAATGAAAAACGTCCTGCAACGCTCGTAATCGGTGTTTCCGGCGTGTACATTGCCAACTGCGTTCCGACAGGACCTGAATAAGACTGACCATTGGAAGCCAACGTGTAGCCAGCTCCCGGAGCTGCGTTGAAAATACTTAAAGGAATACTGTTTGCCATTTTTACTTTTGAGAAATGCGCTCTTGTAGAGAATTTGAAATTCCAGCCGTTATTCAGCAGATAATTTCCGACAACGTCAATGTTGTGAGAACTGGAGCGGTTATCATTTCCTGCAAGGTTTGCAAAATAGGTCTGTCCGGAAAGAACATCTTTAAACTTCATATTTCCCTCACGCACCACATAAGAATCTCTACCGATTTTAAAATTATCCAGCTCGGTTACCTTACCTTCCGGTCCGTATTGGAACACTGCGTAATTGGTAAGACTGTAAGAATCTGCGTATTTGTATAAAATTGAGATTTTACCTTTATCATTATTAAAATATTTGGTAACTCCCGCCCTGAAGATCTTTGTTTCATCAGCATCTCTGGCAAAGCCTAATTTGTAGGTACTCGGGTCAAAATTGGCAAAAGCCCCTACCGTGTAGGTCCAGCCGTTTTTTGAAACCGGTCCTGAGGCATTGACGTCGCCCTGCAGCCAGCCGAAAGTGCTCGTCGTCAGTTTACCCTTTAGCTTAAAATCTTTGGTACCCGTTTGCGAATAGGAATTCACGGCAAAACCGAGGTCGCCCATGGTGTTGGCCAGCTGGTCCATTTTCAATAATCCCGTTTTCTCCAGACCGACACTTTGTCTCCACGTTTTATTCGGAAGCTCGGGCCAGAAGAAATAAACGGCCGGAAGGTCGTTTTCCAGAATGGTAATTCCCCCTACGGTTGAAGGTAAACCGATGTTCACATCCCGCGGGCTTGTATTGTTAGCCGCGTTCAGCATGACGTTTCTGTTGTTATCTTCTTTTGAAGACGTGGTTACGGTTTTAACACCCTCTTCCTGCTTAGTTACGGCATTAACTGCATTTTTAACAGCCAGTGTATCCGTCTTTTCCTGCCCGAAAGCCAGAGCAAAGGAAAACATCATTCCCAGTGCTGAAATTTTTAAAGTTGATTTTCTCATCGTACAGTTCGTATAATTTCTTCTTATATTTAATAGATCTTTTCCATTTAATCACGTTACTGGCCTTTGTTAAAAAGCACAGCGGTTCCTGCATCCGGAAATAGCCGGATGGTTCTATATTTACATGGCCGGATCATTTCCCAATGACCGGTGTACCGTCAACATTCAGTTTATTCCGGTATCGTAAGATCTCTAAATACGATGCCCTTAAAGGTTAGGAAACTGCTGTTCCCTACCGGATGCATGCCCCTGGAAAGAGCATTTTTTCAGAAGTAATTTTTAATTACCGTGTGTCTTATTTCATTGCTTCTATATGAAACATTACAATACTACATTCTTTCACCCGAATTACCAAAGAAAATATTAATTAAATTTAATAATCATTATAAATGACTGAATTTCAAATATTTATTTTTAATCCAATAAAATAAAATTCATTGATTCACTTAGAAACAATGATATTTCTCACCTTAAAATTTCCCCAAAAACAGTGGCTAACTACAATTTTCACCTGTATTTCGGATTTTTTATCTGTACATTTGTTCATCCAAGATTTACCTTTTAGATGGATTCCAAACAACACATCATCAATAAATCGGAGGAGGCAAAAGATATCTTTCTCCCTCATCTTTCGGCAGACGCCGTTATTTTCGGTTTCGACCAGAATGAACTTAAAGTACTGCTGTTAAAAATGAATTACCGCAAGCAGTGGCTTCTGCCCGGTGGTTATGTACGGAAAGATGAGGATCTGGATGAAGCAATAGTAAGAATTCTGAAAGACCGTGTGGGAGTGACAGGAGTTTACCTGCAGGAGTTTGGGGTTTTCGGCAAAAAAAACAGAAGCGAACTGTATTTTGAAGATTTCGATGAAACGCTTTTCCATAAACAGAGGTTTGTATCGATCGGATATTATGCGCTGTATAATCCGGATAAAGTAAGTCTTATTCCCGACGAGTTCAGTGAGACCTGCGAATGGATTTACCTCAGCAAACTCTCTGAGATCGAACTTGCGATGGACCATCGTGATATCATCGATAAAGCATTGCTTACTTTAAGGGAAACCATTTCCCATAAACCAATCGGATATAATCTTTTACCCGAAAAGTTTACGCTTTCGGAACTTCAGAAACTGTATGAGATTATTCTTGGACAAGAACTCAACCGGGGAAATTTTTACCGTAAAATGAAAAATCTTGCGATCCTCAGGAAACTGGATGAAAGGAGAACGGGCGGTGCCCATAAAGCTCCCGACCTGTATTCGTTTGACGAAAAAAATTACCTGAAAGCTTTGGAAAACGGACTGAACAGCTGGTAAATGATGAAAATAAGCGCAGGGATTTTATTGTTTAAAAGGCAAAATAAAAAGTTGTTTTATTTTCTGGTACATCCCGGCGGTCCGTTCTGGAAAAACAAAGACCTGGGTGCCTGGTCGGTTCCCAAAGGAGAAGCTTCGAAAGACGAAAGCCTGATGGAACGTGCAATAACGGAATTTTATGAGGAAACAGGAAAGACAATCAGCGGGAACTTCATCGAATTGAAACCTGTAAAACAAAAAGCAGGGAAAACAGTATACGGGTGGGCTTTGGAAAGCGATCTTGAAACGGACGGCCTGTACAGCAATACCATCAGCATCGACTGGCCGCCAAAATCCGGAAAAACACTGGAAATACCGGAGGTCGACCGTTGGGAATGGTTTGAATCTGAGGAGGCTAAAAAGAAAATTAACCCCGCTCAGTGTGATTTTATCATTCAGCTGGAAGAAATACTGAATTCTGAAAGGCCGTAATTCAGACCTGAATTATATACCATCTATTCTAAATCAGTTTGAAAAGCGAAGGGTAGATTCTTAATGAAGAAGACTTCCGGCTTACAATCTCATCCAGCCTGATCATCCTAATCATTTTCCGTTTCTCTTTTGAAGCTGACTACTTCATAATCGTCATCAGAACTGTATTGCTTGCAGCTTTCATCATTAAAGGATTCGGGGGATTTTAAAAAATCTTCGATAAATTTTGCGCTCTCATCCGTATTTGACGGTGTAATCACGATGTGAAAAAGTTTGGCCACGGATTCGTCGGCATTCTGTTCAGACTCTTTCTTGTGTTGAAGGGCTTCCTGATAGTTCATAATTTTAATTTTTATCAATACAGGCGTAATGAATAAATTATGCCAGCGGTTTATTTTCGCATCATCTGTGGTATCCTTAGTGTTTCAGTACAACTGTCATGGCTTGATTTTAGATGATTGTAGAATATTTATGCTAAAATTAAGGATCATGGAACGGTTTAAAAAATTAATGCTGAAAATTCTTAAATGGACAGGAATTTCGTTGGTTTCCCTTCTTTTTCTAATGTTTGTTATTCCTATTTTATTTCCAGGGACTATTTCGGCACAGGTAAAAATCTTTGCCAACAGGCATCTCGCAGGCAAGCTGGATTACCGGAAAACCCACCTCACCTTTTTCAGGCACTTCCCTTCTCTCACAGTATCCGTGGACGATTTTTTGCTGAAAGGATCAAAACCTTTTGAAAACGATACCCTGCTCGCCGCGAAAGAAGTTTCGGTAGGTATCAATCTGAAAAACCTGATCTTTGACCGGCAGGTAAAAATCGACGAAATCTATGTAACCGATGCCTACGGAAACATTTTCGTCAACAGCAAAGGTGAGGCAAATTATAATGTATATGTTTCAAAACCTTCCGCCCAGCCGAAAGATACAACCGGTACAGGCACTTCCATAAAACTGGATTTTATTAAATTAAAGAACTGGAATATTACCTATCGCGACCATTCGGCAAAAGTCCTGGTAGATGCTAAAGGACTGAACTATACGGGAAAAGGCGGTTTAAGTGAAGATATTTTCGATCTGGAAACGGATCTGGACATCAATAAATTGGATTTCAGCCTGAACAGGATTTATTATGCCAAGCAAAAAACCCTTCACGCCGATTTGATTACAAGAATCAATACCAATGCTCTGACGTTCGTTTTAAGGAAAAATGAATTGCGGATCAACGATTTACCTTTAAAATTCAACGGCTTCTTAAGTATTTTGAAAGACGGCTATAACCTGGACATCAATGCAGCTTCTGAAAAAACGACTGTCCGTGATATGATCTCAGTGCTGCCGCCACAATATCTGGATTGGGCAAAAGATACTAAAATTGAAGGAAACAGCGATCTGTTTTTCAGCCTGAAAGGGAAATTCAGCGAACCGAGAAATCTCAAACCCAGGTTGCAGGCAAGACTGCTGGTAAGCAACGGCTTCATTTCAAATGGCAAAGCTCCGGTACCAATGAACAATTTCAACATGAACCTGGATGTCGACCTGCCGGACCTTGATACCGATCAGCTGGGTATCAACTTTAAAACACTTGGATTTGATCTGGGACCAAACAATAATTTCCGCGCAGTAGTAAAAACAAAAGGGTTAAATGAAATGCAGATTGACGCCAATGTAAAGGGAGCAGTTGACCTATATACCTTGAACCAGGCACTGGGATTGAAGAATATTGATGTACGCGGCTTGTTGAATACCAACATTAAAGCCAACGGAATTTTCAGCCTGGACAAAAAGCTGTTCCCAAAAACGAACGGAACTCTGAATCTGAAAAACGGATGGCTGAAAACCAAATATTATCCGAACCCGATCCAGAATATCAATATTGCCGCAAATATTGTCAATACCGACGGGACTTTCAAAAGCCTAGGGATAAAGCTTAATCCTTTTAAGTTTGATTTTGAAGGAAATCCTGTCTTTATTAATGCCGATCTGCAGAATTTTGAAGATGTGCTATATAAGGTCAGGGCAAAGGGTGTCCTGAACGTCGGAAGGATTTATCGGGTATTTGCGAAAAAAGGATTGGATGTAAGCGGACTGATCATGGCGGACCTCTCTCTGAACGGCAGACAGAGCTATGCCACAACTGGGCAATACAGTAAACTCGACAACAAGGGGAATTTAATTTTAAAAAATATAAAAGCCACCACGGATTTTCTTCCTAAATCATTTTATATAAAGGAAGGGAATTTCAGGTTTGAGAACGAAAAAATGTGGTTTGAGAAATTTTTTGCTACCTACGGAAAATCGGATTTTGCTCTGAACGGTTATCTTCTGAATACCATCAATTATTTTATTGAACGTACCGGAACGCTTCATGGCAAATTCGGATTAAATTCAAATTACATTCTGATCGACGAATTTATGGCTTTAAAAAACGGTGACAATAAAGACAAATCCCTCGAATTGGAATACGCAAAAGTTGAAAATCCGAAAAGCAGCGGTGTCGTCATGATCCCGAAAAACCTGGATGTTGCACTGGCCGTAAATGTCAGAAAAGCAGAATTTAAAGGTCTGGTACTAAATCATGTAAAAGGAGCCGCTTCTGTCGAAAAGGGACAGGTATATCTTAAGAATACCTCTTTTGATGTGGTAGGAAGCAGGATGAGCATTGATGCACGGTATCAAAACGAATCTCCGTTAACAGCAAACTATGACATCGCGATGAAGGTTCTGGATTTCGATGTACAGCGAGCTTATAAAGAAATCGATATGGTTCGGGAAATGGCTACTGCTGCCAAAAACGTAAAGGGGATCGTTTCCCTGGATTACAAACTGAAAGGAGACCTGGATCAGAACATGAAACCGATATATCCTTCTCTGGAAGGCGGAGGAATCGTAAATTTGCGCGATGTGGAGGTTAAAAACCTGAAAATGCTGTCAGCTGTCGGAGACAATATCGGGGCGAAAGCATTCAATGATCCGGATATGAAGGGGGTCAATATCGAGACGTACATTAAAAATAATTTAATCCATGTAGATAAATTTACATTTAAAGTTTCTATCTTGAGGCCTACCGTCAGCGGTACGACAAGCTTTAACGGACTGCTAGACCTGCGGATCAGGGTGGGTATTCTTCCCGGGGGTATTATCGGGTTTCCGGTGGTGGTTACCGGTACCCACGAAAAACCGAAGGTGAAAATTTTCAGTAAAAAAGGCCAGGGTATCATTGATGCCTTGTATAACAGGAAAAGCAATAAAGTGATCCGCCAGGAGCGCCGTGCCGAGAAAAAAACAAAACGGCAGCAGAGAAAGGAGAAAAGAGCACAGGAGCAGAAGGCCAAAGAAGCGGAACAACAAATTAATAAGGATCTTAAAGAAAAATAATTCAGGCAAACAGTGAATCAGTTAAGTTTATTTGATGCGGATGAATACTACCGGTTTCCGGAAGAATTACTGGAATATACAGGAGATTTCCTTTCGGAGAGGGCAGCCAACAAGCTTGAAGAAAAGCTTCTGAACGAGACCCCGTGGAAGCAGCATACCCAGAAAATGTATAATAAAATGATCGTCACCCCGCGCCTTACGGCATGGTATGGTGATGAAAGTAAAAATTACCATTTGGGAGGAAATGAATTCGGGGTCAACCAATGGTCTCCGGAGCTGCTGAACCTGAAACTTAAAATTGAAAAATTTTCAGGACATAAATTTAATTCCGTGCTGTTGAACCTTTATCGGGATGGCAATGATTCCGTAGCCTGGCATCGGGATAAGGACAGTGAACTGGGCGAAAGGCCGGTGATTGCATCCGTAAGCTTGGGACAGGTGAGAAATTTCGACTTCCGCAATATTGACGACCATCATCAGAAACATAGTCTTGCCTTAAAACACGGTTCGTTGCTCATTATGAAAGGCGATCTCCAGATATATTGGGAGCACAGGATCGCAAAATCTACCCAACCCATGAAGCCAAGAATCAATCTTACCTTTCGCCTGATTCGCGAATTAACGTCTTTGTCATCATAAATCTTTATATTAATTTTTATCATAATTAAAAAATAATATAAATTTTAACAAAATTTGGCAAAGAAATTGTGTATATGTTTTTGAAACGATTAAAAAACAGCAGCTATGAACATTTCATATTACGATTTTAAAAATATGCCAAACCAAGAGCAGTGCAGTTTTGTAATGAACGAAGGACGCGTCATGAATGAAAGGACGGTAAATACTACCAAATATATCCTTTATGAAGTTTCGCAGTTTTCTGTGGAGGTTATCTATAATACAATAAATAACAAAATTGAAGGCATCAATGTGTATCAGAACAGGGGAGCCTATGCCATATAGTAAGTCACTACTTTCGTTATAAATGGAGGAGCAGCCAAATGGGTTGTTCCTTTTTTTATATAAATTTCTATAACGTTAAAGACTAGGATTTGTATTATTAATCATTTAGATCTATTACTAAAAAATCAAAATCCTTATAAATAAAAAATCCTCAGAAAGATTCTGAGGATAAAAACTAATAACCATGAAAACTCAAATTAAACATGAGTTACTTAACTACATTAAAATATTATGCCATTCAGTTTTTGAAATTTAAATTTTAAGGTTATTTAAGAGTTTTTAAGAAAAAATAATAAAATTTGATTTGGCACGGTTTATTCTATACCCTTCGTACATTAAAATTACATCATGGCCCATAAAATTTTCAGAAAAGAAGACTTCAGACGGGATGAAACCGGAATATACATCCTTGAAGTACCCAAAGGAATCGTAGGTATCGGTGCGAATCTGATTATCGAAAGACAGACTGCCGGCGGCGAATATGAAATCGTACAGGCCGACCTGCACCGGCACAACGACAGCATCCTGATCAAATGGAGCGAACCGTTCGACGGTAGACTGCTCTATGATGAATAAAAGCGAAAGACTGCCTTTTTGAGACAGTCTTTTTCATTGGTTTCAAATTTTAATAGGTATTATTTAAACCTCCATCCAGCGGAATACTGGTTCCGGTAAGATAAGCCGCATAATCCGAAGCCAGAAAGGCAACCAGATGGCCATACTCTTCCGGTTTGCCCAAACGTTTCATCGGAATTTTCTCTTCTTTCCTTTTCTTGAGGTCTTCAACAGTAGCCCCGGTTTCTTTGGCTTCATGGTCAATAAGGTCTTTGATTCTTTTCGTATCAAAAGATCCCGTCAGGATATTATTGATGGTGATGTTATGTTGCGCCAGTTCAACAGACAATGTTTTAGACCAGGCGATTACTGCCGAACGGATGGAATTGGAAAGGGCTAAATTGGGAATCGGTTCTTTAACTGACAACGAAGATACGTTGATAATCCGCCCCCGTCTTTTTTTAATCATATATGGCACTGCAAGATTTGTGGTTTCGCAAACGGTTTTAAAAAGCAGGTCGAAAGCCGACTGGTAATCCTGCGTATTTTTTTCTGAAGCTAAACCCGGTTTCGGGCCATTGGTATTATTAACGAGAATATCAATGTGATGATCCTGAAAGTATCCCGTAATGATCTTCCGGAAGCTTTCAAAATCTGAAAAGTCAGCCACGAGATAGCTGTGTTTCTGTTCATTGCTTACAACCGGAAGGGAGCGGACAAAATCCTTTAATTTTTCTTCATTGCGGGCCATTACGGTAACGTTCGCTCCACACCGGGCAAGTTCCGTCGCAATCCCCGCTCCTATGCCCTGTGTAGCGGCCCCAACAAGGGCATTTTTTGAATGTAGTTGGATGTTCATGTGTTTTGGTATTTATAGATGATACAAATGTATTATTAATTTATTCATGCTGATTAATGAAACGCAAAGTCCGCAAAGATTTCTTTAGCTACTAGCTGTTTTAAGTTCGCAAAGGTGCTTCACTTATATAAGCTCACAAAGCTTTTAATATTAAAAAATTAATTATGATGGTTGATTAAAACATATATAATGATAATTTTTCCTACTAGCTGTTTAAGGTCCTTAAAGCAGTTTTAATGATAAAAGATTACATGATTTTGATACATTGATTATCTTATACCGACAATAAAAAAAAGCTGCCCGGCGACCGAACAGCTTAGATTTTGTTTAATGCTATTTTTACGGCTGGCCGCTTCCTCCCGCTGCACCGTAGATATGTCCGGTGGTGAAACTGGCGTTGTTGTCGGCAAGCTGTACGAAAATAGAAGCCAATTCGGCAGGCTGTCCCGGTCTTCCCAACGGGGTTTCCTCACCGAACTTCTCTATATTTTCCTGGGTCTGTCCGCCACTTACTTCAAGGGCAGTCCAAACCGGTCCCGGTGCCACCCCATTTACCCGGATCCCTTTCGGTCCCAACTGTTTGGCTAATGATTTTACGTAGCTTGTGGTTGCTGCTTTGGTCTGGGCATAATCATAGAGGTTTTCCGACGGATCATAAGCCTGAACGGAAGACAGACCGATGATGGATGAACCCGGCTTCAGGTGCGGCAAAGCCGCTTTGGTAATCCAGAACGGCGCATAGATATTGGTTTTCATTGTTCTCTCGAATTCTTCGGTACTGATGTCCAGAATGGATTCGTGGGTTTTCTGGTGTCCCGCGTTGTTTACCAGGATATCAAGCCCTCCAAGTTCCTGAACTGCCTGTGCTATCAGTTTCTTACAAAAGTCTTCCGTACGGATGTCTCCGGGAATGGCTATGGCTTTACGGCCGGCCTGACGGATCAGGGCAATTACTTCTTTGGCGTCCGGCTCCTCTTCAGGGAGATAATTAATGGCCACATCGGCGCCTTCCCTGGCATAAGCAATAGCGGCTGCACGTCCGATCCCGGAATCTCCTCCGGTAATTAATGCTTTTCTTCCCATCAGCCTGCCTGAACCTACATAGGTTTTTTCACCGTGATCCGGGACAGGATCCATTTTACCTACTAATCCCGGAAAGGGCTGAAACTGTCTTTTAAAAGGGGGTCTCGGGTACTTTGTTGTCGGATCTGTAAGGTCCGGACCCATCGAAGGATGGGTCTTTTTGTTTTGGGATTGTGCAAAGGCTCCCGGTGCTACGGCAGCTACTGCAAGGGTAGTGGCAATTTTTCCAATGGCATTTCTTCTCGTGATTTCCTTTTCCATTATTTTATATTTTGGTGTGATTGGTTTTTAGAATAAATTTCTGCTCCGTGGAAGGAACAACGGTGGTATTTCTGCAAGTATGAGACCATCGGCAAAAAAAACTCTGCTTTATGTAGAAAGTGTGGTATTTAAATTTAATTAATAAGTAAGTACTCCCCCCATTTAATTTATATTAATGTAAAACTTAAGTACAAGTTAAATTAACAAGCCGGAGGAGGAAATCAGATACCGGAAGTTCTTTTTTCAATAATGTGATCAAAAGTATAAAAATAAATCTGAGCTGACTATGATCGGATTCATATCGTACTAGGTCTTTAATAATTAATAGGTCTGAAAAACCGGTAAACATTAAAAAATTTTATTTTATTTACAGGCCTACTGTATAAACTCTTTTAATGCAAGTTTTATTATTTCTGTGTAAATAAAAAGAAGCAGAGAAAAAATCAGCAGGCTGATCTGATGAAGCATATGCATCATCCATGCGCTTAAGCAACTGTTTTGCTGCCTTAAAAAAAGCCAAACGATTTTCAAACTTTGTATTTTCTTAATATGGGTCTAAAATAAGTAAGCAGCATATTACTACTGATGAAAAATCGGATTGGCATCCGATTTTGAATTGAACGGTCTCTTCGGAAACTTTAAAGTACCTAAGCTTTTTACCGTTAATTATATAGATCCAGATCCTCATCCCGTTTAAATAGATACCACACCTTAAAAAACAGCTTTCCTTGGCAGATTATTTGTTTTTACAAAGAAAATTGTTGTTATGAATAATAAAATAAAAATTGCCCTGGGCTTAATCGCGGGCGGATCCCTGATCTACTTCGGGTTTAAGAAGAAAAAAGGAGAAACGAAAACATTTACGGCACCAGACGGAAATACGTACGGTGAAAACCAGCTTTACCGGACGTTTGATAACAAAATGTATAAAAACGGAAAAGAAGTTCACTTCAATATACCTGAATCACAGGGCAAAATGAATACTTCCAATCATTTCGAACCGAATAATGAAAAACTGTCAAAAAACTACCAGGCAGGAAACCAGGGAGTCAATTACCACCAAAAAGGGGTCAGACATCACTGATTAAATCAAAATAAAAATCTCCGTTGATATGTATCAGCGGAGATTTTTATTTTTATTAACAAGATTTACATTATCCTATAGCTAATAAAGCTTCGTCTGCTTTTTTCTTTGGAATGGTAAACCAGAATGTACTTCCTTCACCGATTTTGCTGTTAACACCGATCTTTCCGGAATGTTTTTTAACGATTTCCAGACAGATGTACAATCCCAACCCAAGACCGGAGTAAGATTTTCCGCCATGCTCTGCCCTGTAGTACCGGTCAAAAAGATGGGGGATAACTGCTTCAGGAATTCCCTGTCCGAAATCGCGGACCGAAACTTTTACGTGATCACAATCGGTTTCCGTAAAAATATGTATTTCATTGGAACCTTTGGCATATTTTACAGCATTATTTACCAGGTTGATCACAACCTGTTCAATGCGGTGTTCATCCGCATACATTTCCAGCGATTCTTCACCTTTCAGAATGAGTTTATTCTTCCCCTCCACCCGTATATGGTGACAACTCTTTTCCAGCATTTCATGAAGATTAAAAGTCTGATATTCAAGTTTTAACTGATCCTGCCCCAACCGGCTCATGTTCAGCAGGTCGTCAATCAAAACGCACATTTTCTCTATGCCTTTATCCGATTGTTCAATCAGCCGGATATGAGTTTGGGAATAGGGTTTTTCCTTGATCCGGTTCAGCAGCTGGATGGATGCTCTTACCGCGGTCAGCGGCGTCTTCAGTTCGTGGCTTGCCACACTTAAAAAATCGTCCTTGCGCTGTTCGGCCAGTTTTTTATCGGTTATATCGGCATTCATCCCGACCATCCGGTCGGCTATACCGTCTTTGTTGAATCTCGCCCTTCCGTGGGCCTGGATCCAGTGGATGGAACCGTCTTTCCATTTTACCGGATATTCTGCCCTGTAAACTTCATTTTTTTTAATGGATTCTTTTACCAGGTCTTTAATGCGCCTTCTGTGTTCCGGCAGGATGGACTCATACAAATCCAGATAAGTAAATTCATCTTCCGTACGGTAACCGTAGTTGTGTTTAAACTGGTTGGTGCTTTCCATGGTTCCCGTAGAAAGATTGATTTCCGTAGAACCGAGGCGCCCTGCATCCAGTGCGATTTCCAGACGGTTTTTAATTTCACTGATGGATTCTCTGGCCTGCACCTGCTCGGTAACGTCGGTAGCTACGACAAGAATGGAAGCCGTTGCCTGATGCTCATCAAAAATAGGCTGATAAACAAAATTAAGATAGCATTCGATCAGTTCACCGTCTTTTTCAATCATGGTTTTCAGTTCCTTCCCGTAATATGGCTTTCCGGTGGCATAAACTTCTTTCAGAATATCGATAAAGGGCTGATCTTTCAGTTCGGGCAGTGCTTCAGACAAAGGCATGCCGACCACCGAACGGTCTTTGTTCCAAATCTGGAGCGCCTTGTCGTTTACGATGTCCACTTCAAAATGTTCGCCCAGCAGAGAAGCCATGGCAACAGGTGATTTCTCAACCAGGATTTTAAATCTATTCTCGCTTTGCGAAAGGGTATGGTTGGCTTTCAGCAATTCTTTCTTTATCTTTAAAAGTTCGCTGTTTGCGGTAAAAAGTTCTTCGTGTTTGGAGATCAGGTCTTCATTGGTCGCCAGGTATTCTTCATTCAGTGCCGAAAGGTCATTAATCAGTTTCTGTTCAGACCGGGATTTTTCTTCTACTATCTTCAGCGCTTTCTTACGTTCTGTCACTTCAGAGGCTGTATGGAGGATGTATTTGGTTTTTCCATCATTACCTAAGATGGCCTTATATTCGAAATCGAAATAAAACTTTTCCGGAACACCATTGGTCAGCAGTACAGCAGGATAATCTTTTGCAGTAAAGGTCTCGCCGGACAGCCATACATTCCGTAAGATCTCAAAAAAGGGCTGTTCTTCCAGTTCAGGCAAGGCAGAACGGAAATCTTTTCCGATGATTTTCATATCTTTCCCCCAGAATTTCAGCATGGCCTCATTGGCATTTAAAATTCTGATATCTTCATCCTTATATACTGCAGTGGCATTCGGAGAATAAAATAGCACGGACAAGAGTTCCTCTGCCTGAATCTGATTGGGGGAATTCATATTTTAATTAAATTAATCAAAGATAATAATAAAAATATCATACCACGTTTTAATGATTCGTCGATTTTAAATCATTTTTTAATTTATCAAATCTCTTATAATACAATACGGAACCGCACTCTGAAAATAATCAGGAAATTGAAAGTCCTGCTGACAGGCCCTTGTCACGAAGCCAGACTATTTTTGCTTAATAATTTTAAAAATCAGAAAATGAAACTAGTTTCTTTACGCATTATAACCGCTGATGCAAACCGCCTGACCGATTTTTATGAAAAAGTAACCGGTATTGAAGCTATACGCTATACCGAAGATTTTACCGAGATCAAAACGCCGGTCGCTACTCTTGCGATCGGTAGTACACGCACCCTGCAGTTTTTCGGCGGTGGAGATATCGCGAGACCAGCGGAAAACCGTACAGCGATTATTGAATTTTTAGTTGATGATGTTGATGAAGTGTTCGAACGTCTTAAGAACGATGAATCGATTCCGTTTGTTCAGGAACCTAACACCATGCCCTGGGGAAACAGGTCGCTTCTTTTCAGAGATCCCGATGGTAATCTGGTGAATTTCTTCACGCCGGTTTCAAAAGAAGCTGTGGAGAAATTTAGATCGTAATTTTTAGAAATAGAAACCACATGAATAGGCTGGAAGAATGAAAATGAGCTCTGCTTTAAGCTTCATACTAAACAAAAATTTTTTATTTTATTAATCAAATCTTAAGTCCTTCATATCTCTTAATGGTTCAAACTGCATTTCCGCTCACATTCATTTTCATTGCATGATTGAATCTGACATAAAAAGGCTGCTTATCTGGATAGCAGCCTTTATATCTTATTTCTTCTTATAATGTACAACCGAAAGCTTCTTCAGTACTTCGGCACTCTGTTCCGGAGTGATGTCGCGCTGTGGTTCGGCCAGCATTTCGTAACCGACCATAAATTTTTTAACTTCGGCATTCCGCAGCAGCGGCGGATAAAAATGCATGTGGAAATGCCATTCCGAATGTGGTTTTCCGTCGGTTGGCGACTGGTGGATTCCGGCTGAATAAGGAAATGACATCTCAAAAAGATTATCGTATTTGGTGGTTAAATCCTTAATCACAGAAGCCAGAGAGAGTTTTTCGGCTTCAGAAAAATGCAGGAGATTCTCAATCTTCTTTTTGCTTACAATCATGGTTTCATAAGGCCAGACTGCCCAGAAAGGAACAAGCGCTACAAAATCTTCGTTTTCCAGAATGATTCTTTCGTTCATTTCAAGTTCCTTTTTAACATAATCCTCCAACATCGAGGTTCCGTTTCTCTCAAAGTATTTCTTCAGGTTTTCCTGGGTTTTTGAGATGATTGAAGGAATGGAGGACTGTGCCCAGATCTGCCCGTGCGGATGCGGATTGCTGCAGCCCATCATCTGCCCTTTGTTCTCAAAAATCTGGACATGGCCAATGTAATCAAGGCTTCCCAGTTCTTCATATTGCTGCTGCCAGACATCAACAACATTTTTAATGTCATCAACTTCCATTTCCGGCAGCGTAAGGCTGTGGTTTTCCGAAAAACAGATCACCCGGTTAATTCCCCGTTCCGGCTTTAGCGTAAAAAAATCGGAAGTTTCAACGGAAGTTTCCACTTCATCCTTCATCAGAGAGCCGAAATCGTTATTAAAGACATACACGCCTTTGTATTCGGGGTTCCTTTCACCGTTGACGCGGATGTTCCCCGAACATAGGTAGCAGCTTTCATCGTGTACCGGAAGTTTTTCCTCCGTTCTCTTTTCGGTCTGTCCCTGCCACGGCCGGTTGGCCCGTTGAGGAGACACCAGGATCCATTCATCCAGGAGCGGATTGTATCTTCTGTGCGGATGCTGTTTCGGGTTAAAGGGCGAGTTCATTTCTTTTGTATTCATTAATTCCATCCGATATTTTTACCCGGTATACTTTCATTTCAATGCCGAAATCAGCTTTGTATGTAGATGTTATAGTTTCGGTCACTTCATCTACATATTTATCTTTGATAAGATTGATGCTGCATCCGCCGAAGCCGCCGCCCATAATCCTTGCACCCAAGACGCCGTTCTGCTTTAAAGTTTCCTCCACCATAAAATCAAGCTCTTCGCAGCTTACTTCAAACTCGGTGGAAAGCCCGGTATGGGTTTCATTCAGGAGTTTCCCGAGATATTCTACATTGCCGTTGGATAATGCTTTTGCAGCCTCTTCTACCCTTTTGATTTCTTTTAAAAGGTAAAAACATCTTTTAAAGGAAGTTTCGCCCATTTCCGCTCTGGCTTCATCCATCATTTCAAAACTGAAATCCCTGAACTTCTGTATGGCAGGAAACTTTTTCCACAATATTTTTTTCCCGCGGTCCACATCTTTCCGCCGGTCGTTGTAGCCGGAAGTAAGGTGGGTATGTTTCACACAGCTGTCGAAAAGAACGAGGCTGTATCCTTCCAGATTGGCTTCAAAATACTGATGATCCAATGAATGGCAGTCCAGCATAATTACCTGATGTTCTTTTCCGAAAACAGAAGAAAACTGGTCCATGATGCCACATTTAACACCTACGAAAGTATGTTCGGATTTCTGCCCGATCAATGCCAGTTCTTTCTTGGTTAAATTTAACTCAAAAAGTTCATTGAGAATGTAGGCAAATCCACATTCCAGTGCTGCTGATGAAGACAAGCCCGAACCCATCGGGATATTGCTGCTGAAAGCGATCTGCAAACCTCCGATACTTTTCCCGGATTCCTGGATGGCGTTGAAGACGCCCAGCAAATAATTGACCCAGGTCTGCGAAACCGGAACCTGTTTTTCAAAAACTTTAAAGCTGAAGGTATCATTAAAATCTTTAGCAAAAAAAGTACAGCTGTCTGAATCCACAGTCTTTTTTACAGCAAAACAGATATGCTTGTCAATAGCCGCCGGTAAAACGAAACCATCGCTGTAATCTACGTGTTCGCCGATGATGTTGATCCTCCCCGGGGCGAGGAAAGTACGTTCCGGTTCCGATTGAAATGCCGACCGGAATGCCTCCGAAGTGTCTTTGATTAGTTGTTCCTGCATAGCAGCTGCAATTTATGATTTTTATATTTTGGCTGAAGCCAGTTTTCATTATTAATTCTAAAAAACGGGCTAAAGCCGTTCTGTTGATATTTGAATTGCGTTTTAATCTTCGGTCCAGTATTTTACCAATGATTTTAATAAATTAAACTAAAAAATGAAGCAATTACTTTCTGCCGATTACTTTTTTAGCAGCTTTTACGATATCATTTGCTGTCAGCCCATATTTTTCCATCAGCTGGTCGGGTGTTCCGCTTTCTCCGAAACTGTCGTTTACGGCAACATATTCCTGCGGTGCCAGGTATTCGGTGATAAGCAGCTGGGCTACACTGTCGCCCAACCCGCCCAGACGGTTGTGTTCTTCGGCCGTAACGACACATCCTGTTTTTTTAACGGAATTAAGAATGGCTTCCGTATCCAGCGGCTTGATGGTGTGGATGTTGATGATTTCCGCATCAATCCCCTGCTCTTCGAGGATTTCACCGGCTTTAATGGCTTCCCATACCAAATGTCCCGTCGCTACAATCGTTACGTCTTTTCCTTCGTTCACCATCCAGGCCTTACCGATTTCAAATGTTTGGTTTTCATCAGTAAAAACAGGAATTACCGGACGTCCGAAACGCAGATAAACGGGACCTTCATAATCGGCAATGGCAATGGTTGCCGCTTTGGTCTGGTTATAATCGCAGGTGTTGATGACCGTCATTCCCGGCAGCATTTTCATGAGCCCGATGTCTTCCAGGATCTGGTGGGTGGCCCCGTCTTCTCCCAGGGTAAGCCCGGCGTGGGAAGCGCAAATTTTAACGTTTTTCCCGGAATACGCCACAGACTGACGGATCTGGTCGTAAACCCGTCCCGTAGAAAAGTTGGCAAACGTTCCGGTAAAAGGAATCTTACCTTCGATGGCCAGGCCGGCCGCCATTCCGATCATGTTGGCTTCGGCAATGCCGACCTGGAAAAAACGTTCCGGTGCTTTTTCGATGAACTTTTCCATTTTCAGGGAGCCGATCAGGTCGGCGCAAAGGGCCACTACTTCTTGATTTTTATCGGCCAGCTCTGCAAGACCTGCCCCGAAACCGCTCCGGGTATCTTTTTTTTCTGTATAGGTATATTTTTTCATTTTTTAAATTTGTTGGTTTTTAACGCAAAGCCCGCAAAGGGTTTTGTACTACTGACTTTTTTTAAGTTCGCAAAGGTGTAAACTCAGCAAAGGACTTTGGACGCAATTGAATAAGAAAATTGCATTTAATATTTTTTCTGTTTCTATTAGATTTCGAATAATTAATATTAAAATCTGAACAGGTCACCTCTACGAGGTTTTGTGATGCTGAATTCTCGAAATCTATTATCAGTTTGCTCTTATGGAGCATTTATTATTCTAAGCCTATTAAATTAAAGCCACAGCGTGGCGAACTGTTAATAGAAAAATTAATTCCAGAATATAAAGCTCAATAGGAGCGGTCTGTAAAAAGTAAACATCAGAGCAAATTCACTTGTCCTTCGAAAAAAATATTTATCTTATGATTTTTATTATAATTAATTTGTTTGGAACGGCCAATCTATCTCTTTTGAGTTATTTTTTTATTTGAATCGATGAATCTCCTTCCCCGATTTCTCGCTGCCCGGCTTGAACGAAACCCTTCGACAGGCTCAGGATAAACTATAGACGGATTAAACCTACCAAATCATTTCGTTTTAATAATCGCCCAAAGTTTCTTCCAGTTGGTCCAATGCTTTGGCCAGTTGTTCGTCGTTCGGGGCTTTTCCGTGCCAGGCGTGACTTCCCATCATGTAATCCACTCCGTAACCCATTCCTGTTTTTAGTAAAATACAGATCGGCTGGCCTTTTCCGGCTAATGATTTCGCTTCGTCCAGGGCGTTCAGGATTTCTTCCATGTCGTTTCCGTTTTCCACTTCCAGCACTTTCCAGTCGAAGGCTTCAAATTTTTCCTTAAGATTGCCTAAAGAAAGCACTTTGGAAGTCGGGCCGTCAATCTGCTGGCCGTTGTAATCTACGGTAGCAATCAGGTTATCCATCTTATTGTGGGCAGCGTACATAATGGCTTCCCAGTTCTGTCCTTCCTGCAGCTCACCGTCGCCATGAAGACTGAAAACAAGGTGCGGATCTTTGTTCAGTTTTTTTCCGGTGGCATGACCTATGGCTACAGACATCCCCTGCCCGAGCGAACCCGATGCAATGCGGACTCCCGGAAGATGCTCGTGCGTCGTCGGATGGCCCTGAAGCCTGGAATTGAGCTTTCTGAAAGTTTCCAGCTCCGATTTATCGAAATAGCCGGCGTGTGCCAGAACGCTGTAAAAAACCGGGGAAATGTGGCCGTTGGAAAGATAAAAGACATCTTCTCCTTTTCCCGTCATATCAAAGCCTTCCTTTCTTTCCATCGCATCGAAATACAAAGCGACCAGGAAATCGGTGCAGCCCAAAGAACCGCCCGGATGGCCCGACTGGCAGGCATGGACCATTCTTACAATATCCCTCCGAACCTGCGAAGCGATGCTTTTTAATTTTGAAATATCGTGCATCCCGTTATTGCATTTTTTGTGAATCTTTAATGAACTGCTCCAGGCCATTATCGGTTAAAGGATGCTTCAACAGCGACAAGATCGGAGGCAGCGGGCAGGTAACCACATCGGCACCGATTTTTGCACAGTTGATGATGTGCATGCTGTGGCGTACAGAAGCGGCAAGGATCTCTGTTTCATATCCGAAATTGTCGAAGATCGTCCTGATCTCCTGAATCAGATGGAGCCCGTCGGTAGACACATCGTCCAGTCTTCCCAAGAACGGCGAAACATAGGTAGCTCCTGCTTTTGCCGCAAGAAGTGCCTGTCCTGCGGAGAAAATCAGGGTACAGTTGGTACGGATTCCCTTTTCGGAAAAATACTTAATGGCTTTGATGCCGTCTTTCGTTATAGGAACCTTTACTACAATCTGCGGATGCAGTGCAGCCAGCTCCTCTCCCTCGGCGATCATCTCGTCGTAGGTAATTCCCAAAACTTCGGCGCTTACGTCGCCGTCTACGATTTCACAGATTTCCAGGTAGTGCTTCAGAATGTTATGCTTTCCAGAAACGCCTTCTTTGGCCATCAGCGAAGGATTGGTGGTAACACCGTCCAGGATTCCCAAAGCGTTCGCCTCTTCAATCATGGCTAGATTGGCCGTGTCAATAAAAAATTTCATTTTTAAAAAGTTAGTTTTATATAAGTGTTAAATTTACACTTAATTTAATAAACAGACAAATTCCTTTCGTTTAAGAAAAGATGAATTGTTTATTTAAAAAATCAGTGCAACTAAAAAATTAAGTTTAAATTTCCTGCAGAAGGATTTCTGTTTCATCTGCAGGAAATGGTATATGTTGTATCAATCTGAATTAAAAATCCCGATTAATTATGATGTCCCATATTCAGCTTGATTTTCTTAAGGTCTTCCAGCTCGTTCACCGGGCGTTCGATGTCATACGGAATCGGTCTCTTGGAGAAGGTCTGGAAGTACAGCAGGCAGGCATCTTTCCACCAAACGGCATCTTTTGCCTGGATTTTCAGCTTGGACTGAACCTCAGCGAAACGCTGCTCATCGATATAAGGCTGCATCCGGTCCCAGGTCTTCTGGTATTCCCTTACCTGATGAACCCCAGAATCGTATTTGTAACACAGCTTGTCCCACATGGTTTTGCCGTCTTTCATTTTGTAATCCCAGGGCACGTGATGGAACCACAAGATCAGATTTTCCGGGCAGGTTCCGATATTTCCGTAGATTTCATTCAACGGCGGAAAATATTGGGAAACGGCATTGCTTCCGGTTTTGGTCCGGTCGAAGCCGATTCCGTTTGCATCCGCCTGGTGATAATACACCGGCGACCAATCCGGTCTTCCGCCTTTGTAATCGCCCCACGGTTCCGGGCCGTAGTGGTGGTTTCCGGCAAAGATGTGGTGAAGGCCCAAAGGCATCATGTAATCCACCACCGTTTCGCGGGAAGTTAGCATCATCTGCTTTACCGGATTTAAAAATTCCGGCTTGTCGGTAAAGGTCATTTTGATCCATTCGTCAGCGATCTGTTCTGAAGTCAGCTCATGATTCCAGGCCAGTCTTCCGAAGGCATACCAGTTGGATTGGGCAAACTGATGGCCCGTCCAGTTGGTATCTTCGCCGATATTAGCCACCGCTGAAATGGCAGTGAGTTTTCCCGGTCTTAATGTACCGTCGGTAATTTTAGCGATGGTCGATCCTTTTCCGTTGGCATAGGTATCGCTTTCCAGGGTTTCTTTAAATAACGGAGCCAGGTAAGCCAGGTGATTGGCCTGTCCCAGATATTCCTGCGTAATCTGAAATTCCACCATTTCCGGTGTTTTCCTCAACGCCCCGAAAAGCGGGTTGAAAGCTTCCCTCGGCTGGAAATCTACCGGCCCGTTCTTGATCTGGATAATGACATTGTCCCTGAATTTCCCGTCCAGCGGAACAAATTCAAGATAGGCCTGCTTGGCACGGTCTTCTTTGCTTGGACTGTACACAAATGCCCTCCACATCACTATTCCGCCGTAAGGTTTCAGGACATCGGCCATCATATTGGCGCCGTCGGCATGGGTCCTTCCATAATCCTGCGGTCCCGGCTGCCCTTCGGAATTGGCTTTCACCAGGAATCCGCCGAAGTCGGGAATCATTTTATAAATTTGGGCAGCCTTTTCTTTCCACCACCTCTGAACGTCTTTGTTCAGCGGATCCGAGTTCTCTGTTCCGCCCAATACTTTCGGGGAGGAGAAATTGACAGACAAATACACCTTAATCCCGTATGGTCTGAAAATATCTGCCAGCACCTTTACTTTTTTCAGGTAATCTTCACGGAGCATGTTCGGAGAAGCGTTCACATTATTTAATACAGTTGCGTTGATTCCAACCGAAGCATTTGCTCTTGCATATTCTTCGTATCTCGGCGAAACGGTATTGGGCAGGTCTTCCCATTTCCATAAAGAGTGGCCCGCATATCCGCGCTCAATACTTCCGTCCAGATTATCCCAATGATTCAGGATACGCACATCGTAAGAAGGTTTTTCGGTAATATTCAGATTGTTGAGATTGGCGTTGGTCTGCTGCAGCCTGAGTATGTGGTACACCCCATACAGCAGTCCGGCTTCTTTCGGTGCCGAAACAATGATTTTTTCAGAGGAAGAGATTATCCGGTACCCGTCTTTCAGGTTTTTCAAGGACTTTTCCAGCTTTAGTTCTACCGTTTGCCCTTGCCAGTGACCGGTCAGTTCTTTCCGGGCAATTTTCAGGGTTGGGCTGTTGCTTTTAGCCATGATCTTTTCAGAGGATATTCCGTTTTTTGCCGGAAACCGGAGCCAGAGCTGACTTCCATCTTCCGCGAAAATCATCATCGGAACCATCAGGAATAGCATAAGATAAGTTCGGAAATGCTGCATCGGGATTTATTTTAATTTTGAATTGAATTGAACAGGGTTTGCCTGCTATATTTTTCCAGAGGTTTCACCTATGGCTGTTGGAACTTGTCAGGGCTATGAGCCCTGACAAAGTTGATCCAAGATTACTGATTTTCTTCCATCCCTTCTATGGTTTTTATTTTGCCGTCGTTATCATATTCGATTTCAACGACTTTCATGCTTCTCAGCAACGTTCTTCCGCCGCTCGGAACGGAATCGTGGAAGAACAGATACCATTTCCCTTCAAATTCCACAATGCTGTGGTGGGTGGTCCAGCCGACAACCGGCGTCAGGATTTCCCCTTGGAACGTAAACGGTCCATATGGATTATCACCGGTTGCATAGCAGATCAGGTGGGTATCTCCTGTGGAATAGGAGAAGTAATATTTGCCATTGTATTTGTGCATCCACGAAGCTTCAAAAAAGCGGTGCTTATCACCGTGAAGCAGTTGGTTTCCGTTTTCGTCAAGGATCATCACGTCTTTCGGCTCTTCACCGAATTCCAGCATATCGTCGCTCAACATCACAACTTTTGATGGGATCGCCGGCTCGTTATCATTCGGGATCACGGCAGATTCTAAGGCTTTGTTGTTTCGGTAACGCTGCAACTGTCCGCCCCAGATGCCTCCGAAGTACATATAATGCTTTCCGCCATCCTCAAAAAGGCAGGGATCGATGCTGTAGCTTCCCATCATCGGATGTTTTTCCGGAACGAAAGGCCCGTACGGCTTGTCGCTTACCGCTACACCGATCCTGAAAATATCGTTTTTATCTTTCAGCGGAAAATACATATAGTACTTACCGTCTTTATGGGCGACATCGCAATCCCATAACTGTCTTCCCGACCATGGAATATCCTCTACCGAAAGCACTACGCCGTGGTCCGTAATTTCACCGTTTTCCATATTATCAAGGGAAAAAACATGGTAATCATTCATATCGAAATGGTCGCCGTTGTCGTTTTCTTCAATGCCGCTTTCACGGTCATGGGAAGGATAGATATACAGTTTGCCTTCAAAAACGTGTACGGAAGGATCCGCCATATAATCTTTCGGGAAAAGGTATTTTGCTTTGTTCATTTTTTATTCGGATTTTTTTGATAATAAATTATTTATAAATCTTTAAGGTTTTGAAAACCTTGAAGATTTGTTGTGCGTTTGCTAAACCTCATAGGTTTTAGAAACCTATGAGGTTTGGCTGACAAATGATTATTTTTCTTTTGTTAATTCAATGATTTTCTCCACTACCGGTTTTGCCTGGTAATTACGGTCGAAAAGAAGCGGATAATCGGTTCTGCCTCTTACCGGGAAATCGTTTTTCCAGGATTGGTTATCGGTAACGCCCCACAACGTAACACGTCTGATCTGGTCCTGATGCTTGATGAACATCCTGAAGAAATCCAGGTACCGGGTTTCCCATTCTTTCTGAACGTTTTCAGGAAGCCCTTTGGTGTAAGGATTCATTTTCGCTTCGTATTCCACTTTGTCGGAAACATTGGCTGAAGTTCCCCAAGGTGAAGGCAAGGCGCTGATTTCCATTTCGGTAACATTGACCTTTACTCCGGCTGCCGCGTAATCGGTGATGGCTTTTTCATATTCTTCCAGTTTCGGATTGTCGAGCCCTACGTGGGTCTGCATGCCTACTCCATCGATCCTTATTCCTCTTGATCTTAAATCCTTAACAATTCTGGTAACGGTTTTTACTTTTTCCGGAAACCATTCATTGTAATCATTGTAATAAAGTTCGGCATTCGGATCTGCTTCCTGTGCGTACTGGAAAGCAAGCGGAATAAATTCTTCGCCCAGGATTTCGTAAAACTTAGATTTCCTGTAGGTTCCATCCTCCATAATAGCTTCATTCACGACATCCCAGCCTTTTACCCGGCCTTTGTACCGACCCACCAAAGTGGAAATATGGCTCTTCATCCGCTGTTTCAGGACTTCCGGGGAAACATCTTTGCCGTCTTTGCCTACGAAAAACCATTTCGGCAACTGGGAATGCCAGATCAGCGTATGCCCGATGATGAACATTTTGTTTTTCTCTCCAAAAGCCACGAATTTATCGGCGTCACCAAAGAAAAACTGACCTTCCTGCGGCTGGATAAACATGGATTTCATACAGTTTTCGGCCACAATGGAACTGAACTGCTTTCTGATGATATCGTCGGATTTTACATCCGTCCCGTCGATCTGCGGAAGGCTCATAGCCGTTCCGATGTAGAATTTATTTTTAAAGGCATCTTTCAGGGAATCGCCTGATGCGGTCTGTGCCGTTTTACACGAAACCGTGAGGGCTAAAATTCCTAATACTGCAATGGCTTTCTTCATAATTATTTTTTATAATTTATCTATTAACAGGTCGCCTCTACGAGGCTTGATGAACTTTTCCTATTTTTGCTATTAACAGGTCGCTCCTACGGAACTTAAAGCATAATCTCATTATCAATCCTCTTTTCTTCTTCTTTCTTTAAGGTCACGTTCGATCTGAACTTCCATTTTCTTATTGATTTTATAGAAAAACAGCAGGCCACAGGACAGGAAGAACGGAATAGACGGGAAAATACTCACCAGCATTTTGGCTCCCGCCGCTACGGTTTCCGGCTGGATTACGTTTTCGGCTCCTTCCGAAGAAATATAGCCGTAATGCCCGATGATTGAAGAAACCAATGAGCTTCCGATGCTCAATCCAACTTTTAATCCGACCATCATGGCTGAGAAAATAATCGCCGTGGCGCGTCGGTTGTTTTTCCATTCGGAATAGTCGGCTACATCGGCAATCATGGCCCAAAGAAGCGGGGTGCTGATCCCGTAAAAGAATCCGTGAAGAATCTGTGACAGGAACATTAATCCTACCGATTTGGGCGGATAGAAGATAAAAGCAACAATAAATAAGGTCGAAATAAAGAGGGAAGCAATAAATGCATCTCTTTTACCGTATTTATCAGCAAATTTTTTAGAAAAGGTAATCCCCACAATCATCATGATGATCCCTCCTGCGTTGAACAAACCGAATCCTGCTGACCTCGGGTCTTCCCCGAAGAAATTCATTCCGATGGAATTAAAAAAGTTGGTGATCGGTGAAATGAAAGAGGCCAAAGCCGGTTCATCCACGTAATTGTTGAAATAGTACACATAAGAACCTCCCTTCATCGCCAATGTAATAAAAATTAAGGCCGTTACGGTAAGCATGATGATCCACGGCTTATTTCTGGAAAGGTCTTTCAGGTCTTCTTTCAGGCTTGATTTCTGATCGGAGGTCGGGATGATCCTTTCTTTCGTCGTGAAAAAAGTAATCAGCAGCATTACCGAGCCAATGATGGCCAGCCAGGTCATTACCGTTTCAATACCGGCTGCTTTGTCGCCATGCCCTGCGGACAGGATGATCGGAAGCATAAATACCTGCACGAAGAACTGGGCAAACATCACCGCTACGAAACGGTAGGAAGAAATACTGTTACGTTCTCCCATGTCTCCGGTAATTACCCCGCTCAATGCGGCATACGGCAGGTTGTTGGCCGCATACAGTAATAAAAGCAAGGAATAGGTAATTGCGGCATAGATCATTTTTCCTTTATATGAAAAACCGGGTGTGCTGAAGGCAAGAAGAGCAGCAATTCCCAAAGGAACAGCTGTAAATAAAATCCACGGACGGAATTTTCCCCATTTGGTTTTGGTCCGGTCTGCCAATGCGCCGATTACCGGATTGAATCCGAATCCTGCGATGAGACCTACAATCAGGGTAATGATGGAAGCATCTTCCGGCTTGAGTCCGTAAATATCGGTATAAAAATAAGCGAGGTACGTAACCAGGGTCTGAAAAACAAGGTTGGCCGCAAGGTCACCTAAGCTGTAGCCTATCTTTTCGGATACTGATATTTTCTGTGGATGATTATTCATTTTTAAATATGAGGATTAAATTAATTTTTTTCTGTTGTAAAAGGTGACGCAGGAAGCCCGGCTGTGTTTTTGAGGTTGCCGTCCGGATTGTCGGCCCAGTCATAGCGTACGGCTACCGGATTTTTAACATCATCGTTCCAGACAACAACTTTTTTGTTTTCGACTTTTGCTTTAGCCCAGGCCCAGCTTCCATCTGAATTTTTGATGGCAAAGCCTTTCAGTTCGGCTACTCCTGCAAGATCATCTGTTCCGGTTTTGAAAGAAAGTATGATTTTATTTCCTTCCGTCTTCATCGACTGGTACACCGGTCCGTCTGCTGTAATATTCTTTTTATCGGCTATTTTCAAAGCCTGGAAAGCCAGACGGTCACCGACTGCTTTTTTATTCAGCGGATGGATGTCATTCCACTCTCCTACATCGATGGTTACGGCCAGTCCGGTATTCGGAACGGTCTGGGAAACCAGGCGCTGCTGATCCCTCAGCTCGGCCCAGTTGCTTTCAACCGGCTGGCTCTTGGTTTCCATAAAGTTGGCCAGCTGCACAATCAGGAACGGTGCGTTTTGCTCATTCCATTTGTTGCGCCAGTCGGTAATCATGGTCGTCAGCAGGTTGCCGTATTCTTTCGGTTTTCCGGTATTGCTTTCTCCCTGGTACCAGAGGAATCCTTTTACTTTATAATTGGTCAGCGGATTGATCATCGAATTGTACAGTCCGGTCGGTTTCCAGCGAATGAAGGTCTGCCCGGGAGCAACTCTCGACATTTTTGCCCCGACTTTATATTTCCAGTTTCCGGTAAGGTCTATTTTCTGACCTCCGACTTCCAGGTAGTACGGTTTGTCGGCAATGAACTGCCCTCTTCCATTTCCGTTGGTGATGCGGACGGTAATGATGTTCTTTCCGTCCTTCAGTACACCTGCTGGAATGTCGTACCAGCGTGGCGGATATTCATAGGTTACATTACCGACTTTTACGCCATTGATGTAAGTAACATCGGCATCTTTAATCCTTCCTAAATTTAAAAAAGCTGATTTCCCGGCTGATCCTGCCGGTACATTGATTTCTTTTCTCAGCCAAACCGTTCCGTCAAAAGATCCTTCCTGATCTTCCCATGATCCCGGAACCTTCAGGGTTTTCCATCCGGAGTCATCGACATCCGCTTTTTCCCAATGCTGTGCCAGTCCGGGATCATTCTGATCAAGTTCGGTATACCAGGCTCTGCTGGCTGCCTGCTCACCGGATTCGGTGGATTTAATCAGGTCATCATTCTGCCATTTTTTGGCTTCCTCCAGATATTCGGGATATTTTTTCAGGGAATTCGTGTCCATCCAGGCCTGTACCGGAGATCCTCCGAGGCTGGTATGGATGATTCCCACCGGAACTTTATCTTCGGCATTGATTTCTTTGGCAAAAAAATATGCTACTCCTGAAAAATCCAGAATGGTCTGCGGATCGGTAGATTGCCATTTACCGCCGTCGAGTTCCGTCTGCGGAGTTTTGAAATTGTATTTTTGAGGTACTGTGAAGAACCGGATGTTTTTATTATTTGCCTTCTTTATCTCTTCACCATAGAGAGGGGTCAGCCTGCGCATCGGAAGCTCCATATTGGATTGTCCGGAAGCTACCCATACATCACCGATCAGGATATCTTTCAATGTGATCTCATTGATCGTCATCACGTATGGTCCGCCGGCTTTCAGTTCGGGAAGCATGATGTTCCAGTTCCCGCTTTTATCGGCGCTGGTCGTGTAGGTTTTATTTAAAAATTTAACATTTACCTTTTCACCAGCATCGGCAGATCCCCAGATTTTCAGCGGCATATTCCGTTGCAGGATCATCCCGTCCGAAACCAGGGCAGGAAGCTTTACTTTGGCTTCCATCATGGACAGGCTGAAAATGCTGACAATAAGAAAAGAAGCGGTTTTTGATTTATGGATATTCATGGAGTGAACTGTTATTTAAATTACCTGATGGATTTTTCATAGTTTTGGGTAAGAAGCCTGACTTCAATGATTCTTGAGGTCACGGCCTGATCTTCTGCAAAGAATTTTACAGTAAGATCTTCTTTATTTTTTTCAGAATCGGGTATTGGTAAAAGCATATACTGCGGTGCATTCCCGGCTTTGCCTTCGAGTTTTTTAGCGACGACTTTTTTCCCGTTGATTTCGGCACTCAGTATACGTCCGGCATTGTTGTCAAAATACATAACATACAGGAAAGCTGCATTTTTTCCTGGGTTCTTCATGCGGTAGCTGAACCAGCCTTTGGCATCCCGGAAATGGCGGTCTTCCATATATCCCGTATTAGAATCCTTACTTTCAAAGAAATGATCGGATTCCGGCTGCTGTTCTCCCAACTGGATCTTATCAATGGTAATCTGGTCAAGCTTTCTTGTTTCGGCTTCTTCCTGTGCTCTCTGCTTCTGTACGATTTCTATTTTATTGCGATCTGCCTGCGGCCAGTACAGGATATACCGTTCTTCCTGAATGGTGTAAAACGGAACCAGCTGAAGCCCTTTGGTAAATTTTTCAGAAGGATATAACCCGCTGATGCTGAACGAAAGGTTTTTACCGCTTACCGGCTGTACATGGTTCAGGACTTCAGAAGCATTTCCTTCGATTAAAGGAATTTCATTTAAAGGAATCTGCGGACCGTGGGCAATATGTCCGCCGCGGCTGTCATCCGCCAGAAGCCCCTGCTGGTTTTCCTTTCCATAAGGAGCAGCAAGAACAACAGGACCATATTTAAAGGCATAATAATCCGAGTGATCCGGCAGCTGTTCTGCGGTTAGGCGCATCGGCAGCTTCATTTCCACCGTATCTCCTTTTTTCCATTTTTTCGTCAGGGTATAATAGCCGTCTGCATCAGGCTGTACGCTTTGCAGTTTGCCGTTAATTAGGATTTTCACTTCCGAAGGCGTTGCCCATTCCGGAGACCGGAGTTTAAGATTCAGTACCGAATTTCCGGCAAGATCAAAAACCAGTTTTGTTTCCGGATTTTCAGGAAAATTATTGATCTGACGCAGCATTACTTTTTTCTCTGACCATTGTAAAGTGGACGGAATAAATAAATTCACATACAGGTCCTGATCCGAATGTGCGTAAATCATTTCGCCGTATTTGGCGTGGTTTTCCATTCCCGATCCTACGCAGCACCAGAAGCTGGTCTGCGGCTGCGAATATACCCGGTAATGACCGGGACGCATCGGCGTGAAATAGACGAAACCGCCTTTTTCATGATTCTCTGTGGAAAGGATATGATTGTACAGTGCCCGCTCGTAATAATCCATATAATAGGATTTGGGCAGAGTGGCGAAAAGCTGTTTTGTAAGTTTCAGCATATTATAAGTATTACAGGTTTCGGGACCTTCAATACTTTTGATCATGCTGCTGAAATCATTTGTCGGGTTAAAATGTTCACTTACGCTGTTCCCTCCGATGATCGAAGAACGTTTGTGCGTAACGTTGTTCCAGAAAAAATCGGCAGCACTATTCCACTCCTGATTATGTTCCAGATCGGCAATGCGTTTGAAACCGATCACTTTGGGGATCTGCGTATTGGCGTGGATTCCCGTAAGTTTATCTTCACCGTTCAGCAGCGGGTTCAGGATCGCCTGATGGGAAAACCGGTGTGCCAGCTGAAGGTATTTTTTATCTTTTGTAATGTCGTATACATCGGCGAAGACTTCATTCAGCCCACCGTGCTCGCTCCTGAGCATATCCTGGATCTGTTCGTCGGAAAGTCCGGATACTTCATTGGCCATCCAGTCTGTCAACCGGATCAGCATCTTTTTTGCCTTTTCACTTCCAGCGTACCAATAGGCATCGCGTAGTCCTGAATAAGTTTTATGGATATTATATAAAGGAACCCAGCGGTCGTTCAGCCCAAATGATGAGGACCGGATGTTGCCTTCCGCAATTTCCTTCCAGATCTTTTTACCGTTCGGAACCCCGGAAATATAGCCGTTTCCGGAAAGGTCTTGGCAGCGTTCCAGTTGATTGACCATATAATCAAGGCGCTGTTTTACTTTTGCATCGCCGGTAGAAGCGTACATCAATGCCAATGCAGAGAGATAATGTCCGCCGATGTGGCCATCCAGACCTGTATTTTCCCAGTTCGGGTAATTCTGCTTTTCAGGATTAAGACCCGCTTCCTTGAGGTAAGGTGAAAGCAGACGGTCGGGATCCATAGACATCACATAATTTTTATCCGTCTGCATCGCTCTGCTGAAAACACTTTCTGACAGCATAACCTGATTCAGCGGAAAATAACTTACAGTCTTGTTCACCTGCCCGAAAGCGAGTGAGCCAAAACCCAAAATACATATCAGCGATTTTTTGTTCATTAATAAATGTCCTTGCAACATTTCTAAAAGTAAAAGAAAGAATCTAGATGACAAAGAATTTTACAAAAGCAGAGGATGAAATTTGTAAATTATATGATTATGACAACCTGAGATGCTTTCTCAACCACCCCTACTTATCATAAAAAATAAGATTACCGAATAAGAGGATTACTAGATATTTGTGCTGAAATTGATTGTATAAAAAAAGAATAGCCGAAATTTATGCATTATCTCATATATTTATTTCCGATACTTATCGTATTTTTAACATTAAGTATAAAGAATAAAATCCAAGCAAAATCAGAATGCCTGAGTATTTATTTTAACATATTTTTAACATTAAGTTCATGTGATTTTAATGTGTTTTATGAGAATTTTCTATGAAATTGTTGTTTTTATTGTTCCCAAAATAAAGCTCAAGGATAAAATTTTCGTTAATAAACTCTAAAATCACAAAATAAAGTGTTATAAATACATTTATATTTTTTAGTTAATCAAAATCTTAGGCTAAAGGTTTACCTTTGTAAAAAAATTTAAAAGATGACGCAAGATTATTCTCAATTTCAGAGGCATCTGGTAGCAGTGGACTGCATTATTTTCGGGTTTGACGGAGAGCATCTGAAAATCCTTCTGGTACAGAGGAATTTTGAACCTAAAATGGGAGAATGGTCTCTGATGGGCGGATTTATCGGTGATGAAGAGACTTCTGATGAAGCGGCACACCGTGTTTTAAATACGCTTACCGGATTGGAAAACATCTATCTGGAACAGCTTAATTCCTATACCCAGATCGACCGCGAGCCGACTGCGAGGATTATGTCGATTTCATATTATGCTCTGATCAATATTGAAAAGAATATCCAGATCAATGAAAAATACAACGCAAAGTGGTTTGACCTTAATGAACGGCCTGAACTTATTTTTGATCATAATGATATGGTAAAGGATGCCATTCTGCGGCTGAGGAGAAGAGCTACCACCAGGCCGATCGGGTTTGAGCTGCTGCCGGAAAAATTCACCATGAAAGATCTTCAGACCTTATACGAAGCCATCTTCAACGAACAATATGACAAGCGGAATTTCATCAGTAAAATTAATGCGCTGGATATTCTGGTGAAAACTGAGGAAAAAGATATGACCTCATCCAAAAAAGGTTCTTTTCTATACCGTTTTGATGAGGATAAATATCAGAAAAAGCTAGCGGAAGGGTTTATGTTCAAAATATAACGATCCGTTAAAAAATAAAGCCTTTCAGTATAATCCACTGATAGGCTTTATCTTTTATATTCTTTCCATTTCCATTTTTCTGGGTCCCATATCTATTTCCTGTTTCAGAACTTCGCGGGTTTTCACATCAATGTAATATGTGCTCAATGCTTTCTTTTGAGAAATGTCGTCCGTAACGGAAACCATCCACACCGCTTTATTTTTATACATTCCTTTCTTTGTTCCGATAACATACGCTTTCATAATACCTTTTCCCAAATCCGGATTATAATCGTATATCGCCAGCTCAGTCGTATATCCTTCTTTCAGCGGAAGCCATCGGATCAGCTGAGAGTATAAATTGCTGTCGAAGAAATTTCCACCGGTGGTTTCATCGATTTCGGTCCTGTTGTTTTTCGTCTTATCGAGATAATATCCTGTTACCGCATTTTTCTTTCCGAAATCCAGCAGCATATCCCGTTGGGTATTGGACGAAGTATGTTTTACCGGTGAAAAATCCGAGAACTCCGCAATGGTCTCGTCTTTCCAGTCGGGCATGTTCTTCATTTTGACCGTTGAATTTACGGTGATGCGGTTTTCCGATTTAAGAATACGGGTGTCTACGGTTCCAATTTCAACTTTTTCCGGACCTTTCATCATATACCAGACCATCGAATATGATTCATTTCTGACCAATGAGTGGTCGACCTGATTGTTTTCAGGGGTCTGAACGGATTGCTGGGCATTTGAAAAAGCGGGATGGAATAGCACAAGGATAGGAAGAAGTTTTAATAATTTCATAAGTCTATTTTAAATGATTAGTGAATGGACTTGGGAAATTGTTACAGGGACATGATCATGCTTTATTCATTTAGTGGCAATCTGAATGATGTTGGGAGGATGGAATTAATGCTTGAAAACTGATGCCGCCCCTAAAGAGATTAAATTATGACTGCTTCAATCATCAGGCTGCATCCTATGCTGATAAAGCCATTCTCTCAAGGATTACGCCGTACTTTAAACACAAAAGATTAAGATAATATATTTAACACATAGGAAAAACAGTTATGATAATCAACATAATTATTTACAGATTAAATAATTAACTATACGAATTAACACCACGGAAATAATATCGCATTCAGGGCTTGTCCTGTTAAATTTCCCTTTCAAGGCTTCGTGTTATTGTAAAAGCCATTTTTCATTATACTATCATAGAAAAATCAACTTTTAACGGCATGGAAATCAGGACAGGCTTCCCGTAAATTTCATACGGATACCCTGCTGGAAATTACTGATGGTCTTAAAAATTTCGGTCAGGGTAACGCGTTCGATTTTAGTGAGCCGGCTGATCTCGATGTAGTTGTCCGGCATTTTCTTTTCAATGTTGATCTGATGCACCTGGTTTTTCAGACGCAATGCCATCAGGTAATAATACGAATGATGCAGTTCCTGATACTGTTCTTTACTGAATACGCCTTTCTCCAGCAATTTTTTCATCCGTTCACCGGTATTCTCACTGTTGATGTGATGTCTTAAAGCATAAACACGCAATAGATCGACAATCGGGCTCATAGCCGTTTTAATGTCAAAGACTTCCGCTTTACCGATGGTCTGGGTTTTAATCCTTTTAAAAAAGGTTAAAGGGGCTTCGTATTGGAGGGCATTTTTTGCTATGAATGTGAAGAACCTTTCATTCGGAACCCGAAGCTGGTCCTGGATGAAATCTTTCAGTTCATTGATGATCGCCTCTTCTCCATAAATATAACGGCAGTCAAAGAGAGTAGAAAATTTCATGGCATTTTCAGGAACGGTTTCATTGATCCATTCTTCGTAATTCCGTTTCCAATGCGACAGCGAATGCGTCCACTTCGGATTGCTGGCCATGAATTCGCCTTTGCAGTACACAAAGCCAATGGTATTCAGGTCATCAGAAACCCTTTTGGCAAAATCGAGAAAATATTCGCGTACCGTTTCGCGCTGTTCATTGGCCTTGTCTTCGTAAATAATGCCGTTGTCCTGATCGGTGCTCAGGGTCTGCTCTTTACGCCCTTCGCTTCCGGTAACCATGAAAACGAATTTCGCCGGCGGCTTCCCGATCTGGCGGATGATATTCTCAATTACTTTTATGGTAATGGTATCGGCAATGGTGGTAATAATCTGACTGGCAATTTCCCCATGTACGCCGCGGCCGAGGAGCTGGTTGATCATGTCCGGGACCTGAAGCCATTTTTTACGGAGTTCCCCTGTGTTCGCGGCCTGTTTTACCGACTGGATAAAAACCAGCGGCGACTGTGCCTGTTCGCTTAGTAACCGGTTTCTGCTGAGGAACCCTGCCATTTCACCGTCTTTCTGTACCAATAAATACCGGGTTTTGGTTTTAAACATCATCAGCACCGCTTCGTAGAGATAGGCATCGCTGGAAATGGAAACAATCGGATTATCCATGACTTCCTTCACGGCTTTCTGCGGATCTACACATTGGGCGATTACATTATCCCGTAAAGTAATGTCCGTAACATAGCCAATAATCTTTCGACTGTTTTCTTCTCTTATGAACAGGCAGCTGACCTTATTTTTAGCCATCACACGGGCCGCTTCAAAAATGGGTGTATTTTCAGGACACGAAACGATATCTTTAAAAGCAATACTTTCTATTTTCCTGGAGTACAGCTGATCCGCCGCAAAATAACTTTCTTCAAAAGACGCGGGGGTTTTCACAAAGTGCGCAAATTCTTCATCCAGCATTTTCTTCCCGAAATCCGAAGTGAAATAATGGAAAAAATCCTCGTAGGCATTACAAAGTTCGGTGAATTCCTTTTTGGGAAGGGTGTACACCACCGTTCCTTTCTTCGCCATCACCGATTTCAGAGCCCGTACCCTGTTCAGTACCACAGAAATCCCTCCGAAACAATACGGCGGATGGTGAACTTCGATGCATCTTTTATTCTGGGAAGCATCAAAGAAAAAAGTCTGGTATTCACCTTCCATAATGACATCCACCCCCTGCATTTCGGTGACTTCCTGTCGGTAAGCCAGTGTTTCTTTCTGAAATATTCTTTTCTGCATGCTTTCGGAAACTTCCTGCAGGACGCTTTCAGGCAAAAGGCTGAAAGGCGGGGTTCTTTGTAAAAGCGGGACCAGATGTTCCATAAACTAAGGTTTTAAAACGGGAAAATGTAGTTTTTCACGGATCAGTTTGTGTTTTTCTTCCAGGTCTTTTTCAGACAATTGGTTCTGCCGCTGGATTTCAAAAAAACAGCGAGCCGTCATTCCGGCATCAACGATCGAATTATGGGAAGGTTCTGCTTTATCATTCAAAAGGAGACGATAGAGCTGCGGCAGACGTAAACCTGTTTTTGAAGTACCGGAGGCGTATTGCCTGCTTTTCAGCATCGTACAGTAGAACCGGCTATATCCGAAAGGATTCGGCAATTGCGCTCTCAGGAAATCTGCCGAAAGAATATGCAGGTCGAATTCCAGGAAATGGCCCACGATCAAAGGATTGTGCGTTGCTATATCTTGGGCAATATCAGCCAGCACTTCCCTTCTGCTCTTTCCCCGCGATCGTAGGAATTCTTCGGTGATGCCGTGCACCCGGAAGGATCCTTCGCTGATCACCAGGTCCTCCTCAAAGATATAGCGGTCCTGTTTTTTTATCTCGGTCCCGTCTTCCGAACAGATGATCCAGGATACCTGAACCGCAGAGGGCCAGTTTCCGCTATCGGAGTACGGAAGATCCCAGCGTTTGGGAACGGCAGTGGTTTCCGTATCGATAAACAAGAGGTAAGGATTCACAGAAATGGTTTTGATACAAATGTAAGTATTAATCGTATTTGATCCCTGATTAAAGCTGGAATTTTTGAATAATCAGTAAAGATTTCATTTTCTCTGTTAAGTTTAAATATTCCTTTTGAATTTAATCTTTCTTCCCGATCCACCCTAAATGTGTGTGCCGGAAATCATCATTGAATTTTAATCCGTACCCGAAAATCCGGTCCATGGAAGAATGGCCCAACAGGATGATTCCTATTAGTTCAACAAGTGGAATGTTAAACAAAAATCCGGCCATTAAAACAAGAATAGCCACCAGTTTGTGATGGAAAAAATTGTAAGACCATGCTCCTGCCTTAGGATTGATTAAATAACCGGCCATTAACAGATCCGGCAAAAGAAGACAGGCCGGAAAAAGCCACCAGGAATAGGATAATTGGGTAAAAAGAAAAATAGCAAATAAAAACTGTCCTAATTCTTCGAGCTGCAAAAGATTTTTCATTGTGTTAATCATTTAAAAATTAATATCACAAAGGTCTGATAATGCTAAAATCTTTTACTTGACAAATATCAAGATTTTTGGGACTGCCGTTTCCTTATTCTGCTGAAGGTTTCCGGTGTCATTCCTAAAACAGAAGCGATATACTGCAGCGGAACCTGATGAAATAATTCTTTATGATGCTCAAAATATTGATTGTACCGTTCTTCCGCCGTCATTGACAAGTGAGAAAAAATCCGCTCCTCCATCATCATAAAACATTTAATAATAATCTGTTTCTCGATTTCATTCCATTTCGGAAATTCTTTACAGAGTTTCTGATAATCGGTTTTGGTAATGGTAAGCAGTTCCACTTCGGTAAATGCCTGTATGATCCAACGGTTGGGCTGATTAAAAAAGAAGCCTACTGCTTCTGTAATAAAGGAACCGGGAACAGAAAGCCATTGGGTAATTTCCTTTCCGTCTGAAAGGGCATAGATGCGCAATATGCCGGATTTTACCATGCTCAAACGGTTGCATCTCTGATCCGACTTGGTAAAAAATTCATTTTTCAAGAGTTTTTCTTCCTGGAAATAAGTTCGGATGATGTTTAAATCCTCAGTGCTGAGCAGCCCGAAATGTTGCTGTATAAGTTCGTTGAATTCGTTCATCGTGCATTTTAAGTCATTCACCTGCAAGTCTGAAAAACATATTTTATTTAAGAATCTCGGGTGATACGAGCACATAATCATATTTTTCAATAATTTTATACGTGTCCGGAGTCAGGGTATGATCATCCCTCATTTTAAGCCTTAAACTCGTCAGGTCCACCAAAACCCACTTGTCCTTTGCATATAATTTTGAAAATACTTTAGGATTCTGGTTATTTGTTTCTTCCATGTCATCTGTAATTACCCCTTTTTCTTCAGTATATCTGACCATCAAATAAATATTAGAAAATCCGGTCTTATTTCTCTGAGAAAGTTCGTATGCAGCATTCCCGATGTCATATATATTCGTTTCCAGATTCATCCCTTTTGCCAAATGGTTACTGCCCATTTTGAAGAATATTTTTTCGTTTTCATTTTTTAAAGCATCATAATAACGGTAAAAATTCGTCTTCATCAAATCGGCACGTTTTTGATTATCACTCTCATAATAAATCTCTTTTGAGATTTTTATATCGTCCAGCATATCCTGTAAATTAGGCTGCTTCACTTCTTTTTTTAAACGGTCTAAAAGTACGGCATCAGGATTCCACCATTTCGATTGAAGACTGTCATAAACTGCTTTCATTTTTTTCTGCTTTCTTTCAGTAAGAGATTCATAGGCTTTTTCGAGACAGTAAGGAAAAGACATCTGAAATTCCTGATCAATTCCCCACACAGCATATCCTAACTTACCAGCCGTTGTTACCATAGATAAGTCTTCTTTTGTTTCAAAGAACGGGAAAGTTGTGAACTTCGGTCGTTTTTGTGTAATGTCAGTAAAAGTCTCTAATGGATTTTTATTTTTACCGATACGCGTAAGTTCTGATGCGACAAATGGACTTACTTCGACACACCAGGTTTTATAGCCATTTTTTGAGGCACTTTCCAGAGCGTATATTGTCAGTTCCGAAAGCAGTGGCGAGTTATGGTATTCACCCCATGCTACAAACTGGTTCTGTGCAAATAAGTTTTCAATAATTTCCCAGGCTTTTCCCTCCGGTTTATGTCCGTTAAAAACAAAATAATTCGTGTTTTCTGCAATACATTTGATCAGCTTTTCTTCATCCGTACTTTTCTTTTTAGACTGACTGAAACTTACGTTAAAAACAAAAAGTATGATAAAGAATACTATTTTTTTCATCGGGTTAATTATAATGTTAATATGATATCAATACATTAAAGACTGAACCAATCTATAGTCCTATATGGCAAACTTACAAAAATTAAGAGATTTTAAATAGATGTAATTTGGATTTAATAAAAAAACAGGATGCCTGACGGTATCCTGTTTATATTGATATTGCAATTAAATATTACCAGAATCTTACATACAAAGCGGTAAGCAACAATAAAGTAACCACAATAAGCACCATGGTTCTTGAGTCTACCTTGAACATTTTGCTGTCGATAGCAAATGCTTTCGGGTTAACTTTAGGACCGGCAAGACTGATCAGGATCATGACAACAATGGTAATGAAGAATGACCATCCCATATTGATAAGGAACGGGATTTCGGTAATGGTATGTACCACGCCGTTTTCCAGTTTTTCATACGTAAATGCCGTATACAGCCAGGTTTCTTTTCCGAAGATGCCGATGGCAAAGCTGTTGAAGAAGATCGCTAATACGAAACCTAAGATTACTCCTACCAAAGCAGCCGTTCCTGTTGTTCTCTTCCAGAACATTCCCAGCAAGAACATCGCAAATACGCCCGGGCTGATAAATCCGGTGTATTTCTGGATGAAAGTAAACCCTCCTTCTCCTCCGATGCCTAAAACGTCGGTCCAGGTAAAGAGCAGAGCTATAGCCATGGCTGAAATAATCACCCATCTTCCGGTTCTTACCATCTGGATTTCGGTAGCATCTGTTTTCAGGTATTTTTTGTAGATATCCAACGTGAAAATCGTTGAAATACTGTTTACTTTTCCAGCCAGGGAAGCTACGATCGCTGCGGTTAAAGCTGCAACGGCAAGTCCTTTCAGGCCTTCAGGTAAAAATCCTAAGATCGCTGAATACGCACCATCCTTCACCCCGTTGAATCCCGGAAGCTGTCCTTTGGTATACAGCACATACGCTGCAATTCCCGGAAGCATAACGATGATCGGCATGAAAAGCTTTAAAAATCCGGCAAACAGGATCCCTGTTCTGGCAGTTTTCAGGTCTGCTCCCAAAGCACGCTGGGTAATGTACTGGTTACAGCCCCAATAGTTCAGGTTGACGATCCACTGTCCGGCAAAATACATCGTCAGTCCCGGCAATACCACATATTTCTGAACGTCCAGGTTCTGAGGCATTCCTAAAGTAGTCGTGGTGGTTGTTGGCTTATTCAGCATCAGTTTGAAATGGCCCGGCGCTTCGTTCATCAGGGTATTGAATCCTGCAAAAGCATTTCCTACCGCAGCACCGTTGATCCTTTGGTCAACAATTTGCAATGCCATATATACGGTGGCAAAACCTCCGATAATCAAAACAGCTACCTGGATCACATCGGTGTACCCGATTACTTTCATTCCTCCCAGACCGATCAGCAAAGCCATCAGCAGAAGGACGATCATAATAATATGAAGGTGTTCTCCACCCAATAAAGTATCAATGGCCAATGCCCCAAGATACAGAATGGAAGTCAGGTTTACGATGACATATAAAAACAGCCAGAACACGGCCATGATCAGGGAAACCGATTTGTTGTAACGGGTTTCCAGGAACTGAGGCATCGTATAGATCTTGTTTTTAAGATAGATCGGAATAAACCATACGGCGATGATAATTAAAGCTACGGCTGCGATCCACTCATAGGCGGCAACAGCTACCCCAACGAAGAAACCTTCACCACTCATCCCGATGAACTGTTCCGCGGAAATGTTGGAAGCAATTAAGCTGGCTCCAATGGCCCACCAGGTGAGTGAACCTTCGGCAAGGAAATAATCTTTACTTCCTGTGGATTCGGATTTTTTCTTTCTGTAAATCCAGATCCCGTAGGAGGCTACCACCACAAAATAAATAAGAAAGATGATGATATCAATGGTTGCTAGTTTTCCCATACTTATTTTTTAACAGAAAATTTATAAATGGTTTTGGTCTGATATTTCTGTCCAGGCTTCAGTTCCGTAGATGGGAAAGAAGGCTGGTTTGGAGAATCAGGATAATGTTGTGTTTCCAGACAGAAACCGCTTCTTTTTTCATATTTCCCACCGGTTTTGGTATCAAATTTTCCATCAAGGAAGTTTCCTGAATAGAATTGTACACCCGGCTGATCAGTCATTACTTCCATTACCCTTCCGCTTGCAGGATGGTATACGGTAGCAATGGTTCTCATTCCGTTTCCGTTCAGGATCCAGTTGTGGTCGTAACCGCCTCCTAATTTAAGCTGCTCGTCTTCTGCATTAATATCTTTTCCGATCGTCTTCGCCACGGTGAAATCAAACGGAGTTCCCTTTACGCCTTGTTCTTCTCCCACAGGAATCAATGTACTGTTCACCGGTAAGAATTTATCGGCATTGATCTGCAGCTCGTGATCGGTAATCAGATTGGAAAAGTTCCCGGAAAGATTGAAGTACGAGTGTTGCGTCAGGTTTACCACAGTGGCTTTATCAGTTTCCGCTTCATAAGAAATCTCCAGCGCATTGTCGTCGGTAAGGGTATAAAGAACTGTAGTTGTTAACTTTCCAGGATATCCTTCTTCACCGTCAGCACTTACGTAGGTGAGTTTCAGCGTCGGAAGTTTCGCATCTTTTACGGGTTCTACCGTCCATATTTTGGTATGGAATCCTTCTTTTCCTCCGTGGAGGCTGTTTGGGCCGTCGTTTTTATCGATATCATAGGTTTTGCCTTCCAAAGTAAATTTAGCATTGGCAATCCTGTTTCCGTATCTCCCGATCAGTGCGCCGAAATAATAAGGATTTCCGTTGAAGTAATCTTCAGGTTTCGTAAAACCCAGTACTACATCCTGGTATTTCCGATCTTTATCGGGAGCCGTAAGCGAAGTGATGATCCCACCGTAATTGATGATCTCCACCTTCATCCCGTTTTTGTTGCTTAACGTATATTTTTTGATGGAATCTCCTTTTGCGGTAACCCCGTAATCTGAAACCTGTACATTTTCCATGGTATCTGAGTTCGTTTTATTGTTGTTTTCCTTTTTATTGCAGCCGAAAATACATAAAACTGTCAATAAAATGATTACACTGCCTCCTATTTTTTTCATAATAAACGATATTTTTTGAAGATTTAACGGTAATAGATTTCATTCCAGCGAAGAGTATTTTTAAAATCACGGATTTTCGTGTCTTCATCAATGACCAGTGATTCGATATTGGCCATTTCCGCAAAGTCTTCCAACTGTTCTGCGCTGATGTTTTCACTGTAACACGTATGATGTGCACCACCGGCCAGGATCCATGCCTCTGCTGCGGTGTATAAATCCGGAAGTGGCTTCCAGAGTACTCTTGCCACCGGAAGTTTTGGTAGTTCTTCAGTGATCTCCAACGCTTTGGTTTTGTTGATTAATAATCTGAAATGATTTCCGAAATCCATTAAAGCAGCGTTCAGGGAATCAATATTTCCCCGGGAATTGAATACCAGACGAACCGGATCTGCTTTGCCACCGATTCCAAGCGGATGAATCTCACAAGACGGTTTATCGGCTGCCAAAACAGGATCCACTTCCAGCATGTGAGAACCTAACACCGAAGGATTGGATGGATTCAAATGGTAGGTATAATCTTCCATAAATGCATTTCCGCCGTGCAACCCCTGTCCCATCGTTTTCATGGCTCTTACCAGGGCTGCCGTTTTCCAGTCGCCTTCGCCGGCAAAACCGTATCCTTTTTCCATCAGTCGCTGTACGGCGATTCCCGGGAGCTGTTCCATCCCGTGAAGGTCTTCAAAGGTATCGGAAAATCCTTTAAAGTTTCCGTCTTTCAGGAATTTTTCAAGTCCGAGCTCAATTCTGGCAGCGGTTTCCAGGGATTTTCTGTTCGTACCTCCTGAAAGCAGGGATTCTGCCATTCTGTAGGAAGCTTCATATTCTTCGATCAGCGTTTTCACTTCGCCTTCCCCGATGCTGTTGATCACGCTCACCAGATCCCCGATTCCCCAGGTATTTACGGAGAATCCGAATTTGGTTTCTGCTTCCACTTTGTCACCGTCGGTTACGGCCACATACCGCATGTTATCTCCGAAGCGTGCGAATTTGGCGCCCTGCCAGTCGTCCCAGCCGGCAGCCACGCGGCTCCAGTCTCCGATCTGCTTCTGCACTCTTTCTTCTGCCCAGTGTCCTACCACGACTTTCCTGTTCTTACGAAGTCGGCTCACCATAAATCCAAATTCACGGTCGCCGTGAGCAGCCTGGTTCAGGTTCATGAAATCCATATCCATCGTCGACCACGGAATATCCTGGTTGAACTGGGTATGAAGGTGCAGCATCGGTTTCTGCAAAGCGGTCAGCCCACGGATCCACATTTTTGCGGGTGAAAAGGTATGCATCCAGGTCACTACCCCGATACAGTCGGCGGTATGGTTCGCAGCGACCAAGGTTTCAAAAATTTCTTCCGTTGTTTTTACGGTAGGCTTTAAAACCACCTTCACCGGAATCTGTGATGAAGCATTGAACGCTTCCACGATTTTTGCTGAATGTTCGGCGACCTGCGCTAAGGTTTCAGGCCCGTATAAATGCTGGCTTCCGGTAATGAACCAGATTTCTTTCGTATTGAGAGGTGTTAACATAGTTTATAAATGATGATTGATAATTGATGATTGATTTTTAATGCGGTTTCTCATGAAACCTAACAGGTTTTAGAAACCCGTTAGGCTTATATGATTATTTTATGTTGAACTTTTTGGAGTCGTTTTTCGCCAAACCTCATAGGTTTTTAAAACCTATGAGGTTTATGCAATAAGCCAATCGCCAGCCGCCTATTGCCCATAATAGGCATCCTTGCCATGCTTTCTTTCGTAGTGTTTTTTAATTAAAGAATCCTTTAACCGAAGCGCGTCCGGATTGATCTGTTTTGTGAGGTAAGCCATTTCGGCAATGGTTTCCAGGACTTTGCTGTTGTAAACGGCTTTTTCTGCATTTTTTCCCCAGGTAAACGGACCATGATTTCCGATCAGGACCATTTCCACTTCCTGCGGTGAGAGGTTTTTCTCCCTGAAACAGTCGAGAATCTGGATACCAGTGTTGTATTCGTAGTTGCCCTCAATCAGGCGGTCATGCATAGGAGGCGCACACGGAATATCGGAAGTCAGGTGATCCGCATGGGTGGTCCCGAAAATAGGGATGTCCATCTGCGCCTGGGCCCAGGCCACAGAATAAATGGCATGGGTATGGGAAATTCCGCCGATGGTTTCCCAGTTTTTGTAAAGGTAGGCATGGGTTTTGGTATCGGAAGACGGCCTCAGTTTTCCTTCGATAACATTGGCATCGTAATCCAGGATGACCATGTCTTTCGGTTTCAGATCCGCATACGGAACGCCGCTCGGTTTGATGGCAAAAATACCTTCACTGCGATCAACGGCACTTACGTTGCCAAAGGTATAAACCACAAGCTTCAATGCATCAAGCTGCATGTTGGCTTCATAGCATTCCCGTTGAAGTTCTTTATATTTTTTCATTTTACTTTTTTTTAATTAGTAGCAGCCCGGCTTGAACGGAGCTCTTTTTATTTGGCGTTGGACTTATAGCCTGGCCAATAAAAAAGCGGGAGTGGAAGACGGATTAAGCTGCCCAAATAAAAAATTTTCTTATTCTAATTTACTACTGATTTTTTGGCAGTGTTTTTTAACTTAATAACGCTTTCCGTAAAGTCGGCAAGCTGTTGGTACTGTTGCATCAGTTGCGCATACTGCTGAACGTGTTCCGGCTGCGGATGATATTCTGCCTCGAAATCGGAACCCATTTTCTGACTTGCTTCCTGAACAGTCGGGTAAATTCCCGCTGCAACGGCAGCATAGATGGCAGCCCCTAATGCCGGAGCCTGGTCTGAAGCGGCAACGATGATCGGCATATCGAGCACATTGGCCAATGTCTGCATGATAAACGGTGATTTTCTGGCAACACCTCCGATTCCGATCACTTTGTGGATAGGAACCCCTTCTTCTTCAAAACGGTCGACGATTTTCTTGGCTCCGAAGCAGATGGCGTTAACCAGGGATTTGAAAATATGAGGTGCTTTGGTTCCCAGGGAAAGGTGGCTGATGGCTGCCTTTAGCTCCTGGTTGGCATCCGGCGTCCTTCTGCCGTTAACCCAATCCAAAGCGACCGGTAAAGCTTCATCGGCAGGGATTTTTTCTGCCTCCAGGGTTAAATTTTTGATCAGGTTGTTTTCAAATTCTTCTTTAAGCTGTACTTTTTGTTCCGGTGAAATGATTTCTGAATGCTGCAGCATGTTGTTCACCGGCCACATCAGAATGTCACGGAACCAGGCTAATACATCTCCGAAGGCAGATTGTCCCGCTTCAAGTCCGGCCATTCCCGGGATGACAGATCCGTCTACCTGGCCACAGATTCCTTTTACCGTTTTTTCACCGATGATTTCGTTCGGGGCTACCATGATGTCGCAGGTAGAAGTTCCCATAATGCGGATCAGGGTATTCTCCTCCACTTTGGCACCTACCGCACCGGAATGGGCATCGAACGTTCCGACGGCGATCACGGTGGAAGTTGTCAGGCCTAACCGCTGCGCCCACTCTTCACAAAGATGGCCGGCGATTTCGTCAGAAGTATAGGTTTTTTCATATAACCGGTCTCTCAGTTCTCCCAACGACGGATCGAGCCTGTTGAGGAAATCTTCGGAAGGCAGTCCGCCCCAGCTTTCGTGCCACATGGCTTTGTGCCCGGCCGCACAACGGCTTCTCTTAAATGTTTTTAAATCTTTATGATCCGACAGCAGGAAGGTAATGTAATCGCAGTGTTCCATCCAGCTGTAAGCTGCATTTTTCACTTCTTCATCTACCCTGTTGATGTGCAAAATTTTAGCCCAGAACCATTCAGAGGAATAGATGCCGCCTTCAAAACGGGTATAATCTTCGCCGCCCCATGTTCTGGCAAGGGTATTGATTTCTTCCGCTTCACGAATGGAAGTATGGTCTTTCCACAATACCATCATGGCATTCGGGTTTTCTTCAAAGCCCGGCGTCAAGGAAAGAGCTATTCCCTCCTGAGTTACAGGCAACGGAGAAGATCCGGTGGTGTCGATGCAGATGCTGACGATCTCTTCCGGCTGTACCCCGCTTTGCCGAACCACTTCGGTAATGGTTTTTTCAAGCCCTTCAATGTGGTCTGAAGGATGCTGCCTGAACCTGTTTTTCTCAGGACTGCAGAAACGGCCTTCTTTCCAGCGTTGGTAATAGCTTACGGAGGACGCCAATTCGGCTCCGTTTTCGGTATCGATGAGGACTGCCCGAACGGAATCGGTCCCGTAATCTAATCCTATAACATATTTTTTCATGAATGGGAATTCTTAATTTTTGATTATCTGTTTTAAATTCTGACTGAAATTTTATCTGATATTAAATCGTTAAAAATTAATTAAGACACGTATAAGGGTTATTTAATATCATAAAAACCGATTTACCTTCTCAACAGATTTTTATATTTACACCCGCAAGTTTTTAGCGATCATAACTCTTTACAATTCTTATCTGTTCATTTCAGAGATTCAAACAAATATAAGATTCTTTTTAATTAAATGTAATAAATACACTTAATTTTTATTTAACACTCATTATCAGTTGTTTAAAACTATTTTATCTTTAAAATAACCAATGATTTGGCAGGAATCTCCACCGTCATTTTCCCTTTTTTGACGGTTGACGTTTCTTCTTTAGGCTGAATGGGCTCATTTTCAAAACTATTTTCCGTAGAAAGCTCCGGTGCGGTCAGCGTAATTTTGGTGAGTTTTTTGCCCAGACTGATGTTTTCAGGATTGATGGTTACGGATTTACTTTTAGCATCTGTATTTACCAGTTTGATGATGGTCTCTTTATTATCAGCATCTTTTACAGCCGTAGCATATAACTGATCCTGACCGGCTATGGGTTTACGTTGATCAGTGATTTTCAGGACTTCCGTTCCTTTGTTGTTGGAAAAAAGTTTCTGAACATAATAATTCGGTGTTGCGTAAGATTTAAGGTTATTGAACCAGATCAGGTCCGGCGTCCACTGCCATCCTTCTGCATGGGCAAACAATGGCGCATAAGACGTCATGGTCACCACATCTGCATTACGTTCCAGTCCGGTCATAAAAGCGGCTTCCGAAAGAGCGGTAAGCCAGTTGTTTTTATTATCCGGTTTTACGACACCCACCGATTGCGCGGCATATTCCCCGGCGAAAACTTTGGGTCCGGAACGGTCGTATTTATCATATCTTCCTGCATTTTTCATAAACCATTCCGGGGAGTTGTAGTAGTGCTCATCCACAATTTGGGCGTTGAGCTTTTTCAGCTCTTTCCAGCCGTAATCAAAAAATTCGCCGTCCGGGGACGGTCCGCTTCCGGAGATGATTTTAATATCTGGATATTTTGAATGAATGGCCTTTTCAAAAACTTTATAGCGTTCGATATAATCTTCCCCCCACTGCTCGTTTCCTACGCCGATGAATTTCATGTTAAAAGGTTGCGGATGTCCCATTTCAACCCGTACTTTACCCCATTTTGTCCCGGCATTGCCATTGGCAAATTCAATCAGATCCAAAGCGTCCTGAACATACGGATCCAAATCTTCCATTTTTACGAGTTCAGCGGTATTAAACTGGCACGCCATTCCACAGCTGAGGATCGGAAGCGGTTCTGCACCCAGATCTTCTGCCAGCTGGAAATATTCAAAAAAACCAAGTCCGAAGGATTGCCAGTAATCAGGAGTGAGCCGGTGCGCAAATCCGTTGTTCCATTTATTAATTAAATTTTCACGGTCTTCTACTTTCCCAATTGTTTTTTTCCATTGATAACGCTCAGCAAGGGTTCTTCCTTCTACGATGCATCCCCCCGGAAAACGTAAAAATCCCGGCTGCAGATCATACAATTTCTGCACTAAATCTTTTCGTAAGCCTCCTTTTCTCCCTTTCCAGGTATCCTGGGGAAACAGGGAGATCATATCCATATTCACGACTCCATTTCCGGTAAATGTGATTTTGAGTTTTGCTTTTTCAATCGTTTTAGAAGGGATGAAAACGGCATTGTATTTTTGCCAGCCAGTACCTTTTATGATGTTGGAAACTGAAGAAACTGCCGTTCCGTTTTCGTCGACAAGACTGATGTTGATGGCAGAAATGTTTCCTGAAACATTTTCCAAATTAAAACTTAAGTCATATTTCCCACCCTGATGCAGCCCGATTCCCCGGAAACCTTCATTTTCCAGCGAATAGTTTTTATCATTCAGCACGGTGATCCTTGCATAGTTTTTATTGGTTTTGGATGTATCGGTAATGATGGTCAGAAACCCGGAATCCAGATTAGGAGAAAGCGTTTTGGTATTAGGCTGCTTCCAGCCTGTCAGCGGTTCGTCGAACTCGAAGCTGCGGTTTTTGATCAGTTCGGCATACAATCCGCCGTCGGCCGCAAAGTTGATATCCTCAAAGAAAATCCCGTACATCGTAGGCTGGATTTTAATACCGGTGGAAGCTCCGTTCAGATCCAGCACATAGCTTGACTTCTGAGACTGAGCGGAAAAGAAAGTAACCGACAGGAAGACCGCAGCGGTTGAGATGATATTTTTTGTTTTCATTAAAGTTTTTTTATCAAGCTAAACCTCATAGGTTTTAAAAACCTATGAGGTTTTGTGAGGTTTAAGTTTAATTATTATTTTACTTTCAAAGAAAGGCTTTTTAATCCCGAATCGGCCGAGGTTCCGCCGTAGAGGATCGTATAATCGCCAGGTTTCGATACCAGGTCATCCGCTTTTTCGTCATAGAACCTAAACGAATCCGGAGACAGGGTCAGCTGAACAGTTTTAGAAGTTTTGGACGGAACGGATACCCTTTGGAAGGCCCTGAGTGTTTTTACCGGGGCCAGCGGATCATTATTCCGTCTGATGTACACCTCAACAACCTCTTCTCCGTTTCTTCCTGAAGTATTGGTAACAGGAACTGAAATGGTTACGTTTTCATCCGTACCGATGCCGTTTTTGCTGAGGATTGCATTCCCATAAGAAAAGGTGGAATAGCTTAACCCGTGACCGAATGGATATAACGGCGTTTCTTTCATATACCGGTAGGTCCTTCCTTGCATGTCGTAATTTTCAAATCCCTCATGCTTGCCGGTTTTGGACAGGGCATTATCCAGCTGTGCGATATTTTTATAGAAAGTAACCGGAAGCTTTCCGGACGGGTTGTAATCCCCGGAAAGTACGTCTGCTACAGCCGTACCACCGGACTGTCCGCCGTACCAGGCGTTCAACAGGGCATCATAATTCTTTTCATCCTGCTCCAATCCGAGGGCGCTTCCTGTACACATAACGAAAACAACGGGCTTTCCGGTTTTTCTTAATTCGGCCAACAGTTCGCGCTGCACTTTCGGAAGCTCGATATTGGTTTTGTCACCGCCTTTGAAACCTTCTGCATTCACCATCATTTCCTCTCCTTCCAGGCTTGGGGAAAGTCCGCCGGCAAAAATGATGACTTCCGCATCTTTCACTTTTTCCTTTACGGCAGCGAAATTCACAGGATCTTTTCTGTACACGTCAAATGTGATGCTCACATATTTGCCGATCTGCCTATGTTGAAGTTCGATGTTATATTCTTTTCCTTTTTCCATTTTCACAGGGAATTCCGAAGGATGCCTTGCATCGGGACCTTTCCGGGTAGCCACTTCTTTCCCATTTACAAAGAGTGTATAAACATCCGAAGTGGATGCGGAAAAGATTACTTCACCGGTATAGGTACTTTTAAAAATACCTGAAATTTTTGCAGCGGTATTTTCCCTGCCGACGTTCGGGGCAAGCTGGGTACCGCCGAAACTGTTGTAGCTGATTCCGGTTTTATTAACGGAAATATTGGCCGGTGATCCTTTGAATTCATTGTTATTGAAAAACTCCACCTTCATACCTTTTTCCCCTTTTTCCTGGCTTAAAAAGTTCTGATAAAGTGATGTTCTTGAAGATGGATCGGTCACCTCACTTCCTTTTTCGTAAATGATCTCCGCATTTGGGAATTTGGTTCTGATCCCTTCCAAAATGGTCACGATCGAAGAAGGCGTTCCATTGTAATTCCCGAGCTGCATCAATCCGTCATCGGCATTTGGTCCTACGACGGCGATTTTTTTGATGTTTTTGTTTAATGGCAAAACATTCTTATCGTTTTTCATGAGAACGATTGATTTTTGAGCCATTTTAAGGGCCTGCTGCTTATGTTCTTCGGAATCGACTACTGTGTACGGGATGCTGTTCCAGTGAACGGAAGATTTCGGGTCGAGCATACCTAATTCAAACCAGCCTTTCAGGATTCTGCGCATGGAAGCATCGATATCTTTCTCAGTGATCAGTCCGCTTGAAAGGGATTTATTAAGATTATTATAAGTATCCCCGCATTCAAGGTCGGTGGAATGTTTCAGTGCATCTGCGGCGGTCGATTTTTCATCCGGATGGGTTCCGTGGTATTTTTTCTGGTAGAAATCGGCGAGTGCCCAACAGTCGGACACGACCATGCCGTCGTATTTCCATTTTCCGCGGAGGATGTCGCTCACCAGGAAATCATTGGCGCAGCAAGGCTGTCCGTCGAAAGCATTGTAAGCACACATCACCTCCCTTACATTTCCTTCGATCACCAAAGCTTTGAAAGCAGGCAGATAGGTTTCATAAAGGTCGCGATGGGAAATTTCAGCGTTGTAGGAGTGCCGGTTCCATTCCGGGCCGCTGTGTACGGCGAAGTGCTTGGCGCAGGCGTGCGTTTTGAAGTAGTCGGAATCATTTCCCTGCAATCCTTTTACGGCTGCTACGCCCAGGCTTGCCGTCAGGAACGGGTCTTCTCCGTAGGTTTCCTGCCCTCTTCCCCATCGCGGGTCGCGGAAGATGTTGATGTTGGGTGTCCAGAACGTGAGTCCTTCATATCGTCCGGTTTTTCCTGCTTCGTCAAAAGACCGGTTGTATTTGGCCCTGGCTTCGTCAGAAATCATTTCAAAAGTTTTCAGATGTTCCGGGACATCCCAGCTTGCCGCCAATCCGATGGCCTGCGGAAAGACCGTAGCGGTTCCTGCCCTTGCCACACCATGCAGTGCCTCGTTCCACCAGCCGTATGCGGGAATACCCAGCCGGGGAACGGCTTTGGAATTATCCATCATCATTCCTATTTTTTCATCTACCGTCAGCAGTCCGAGGAGGTTTTCAATTCGCTGTTCTACAGGTAATTTAATATTTCTGAACGGTTCTGTACCGGTGGTCTGTGCAGATAGTCCCGATGCTGTGCTGATGAGGAGGCTGATGCCTAAAGTGATCTTTTTCATATATGAATATCAATGGTCAAACGTTCTGTAAGCTTTTCATCATTTAAAATTCATCAAGGCTTTGTGGTAATCTTTGTGAGAAGCACAAATATAGGATTCTCTTTTAAATAAATGTGTAATTAACACTTAATTTTTGAGAATATTACCGATGGGCTAAGTTCAAGCGTTAGTTTTCATTGATAAAAGCTTTTGATATAGAAATTAAAACATAAGAACTTGAAATGATTCAGTAAAGTTGAGTCAAGAGAATTTCTTTAATGCAAAGATCTTATTCTCCTTACGCATAGTCTAGGGAGCAAAGATTTGATCAGCCAGCTGATCTGATGAAGCGGGTGTTTAATTCATCTATTTATTCAATCTGAATAAATAAACTTGCGAAACTGGATAAAGAAGCAGTTGTGCGAAATCAATCTTTGAAAATCCGTGCAATCTGAGGGAGATATTTTTGACCTGTACTGCTTCCAAATCTTTATTTCAACAATAAATAGTTCTAGTTTCACAAAATACAGTAAATTAAGGCCTTGAAAATTAGTATTACTTATTCACCAAAAGCAAAAGCAAAACCAAATCCGAATATGAAATCCATTATTCTCATCTCATTTTTGATTACCTCTACCCTGTCTGCGCAATTGAGTACTTTTTCCGACCGCGAATTGTACCAGATCGGAAAAGTCTGGGGACTGATGAAATATTATCATCCTGCCGTCTCGCAGGGACAAACAGATTGGGACGGTGTTCTGCTGGAAAGTTTCCGTTCCGGCCCAAAAGAAGGAGTTGAAGGCATTGTTAAAAATTGGATGACCAAGGCAGACCAACAAAAGTTTGATAAGATCACTGAAAAAAATAATGAATGCGACAGCATCACCCTCCGTAATTTTGACGCTTCGTGGATTAATAAACTAAAAATTTCGCCTGAAAATAAAACCCGCCTGACAAAATTGGCTAATCAACCGGCGGATGTCGGTTCATTTTATTCCAATACGGCTAAAAGCGGTATCTATTTCAGCAGTGCCAATGAGAAAGTTTATGAAAGCTTTTCAAAGGAGGTTAAAATGCTTGATTTATTCAGGATTTGGAATGCTATTGAGTATTTTTATCCTTATAAGTACCTGCTTGACCATCAATGGGATGATGTCCTGAAAAAATACATTCCCCTATTCAGAAAAATCAATAACGAAAAAGATTACGAATCTGCAGTGATGCAGCTTGCTGCTGAACTGCAGGATACCCATGTCGGAATTGAAAAGACCTACCAATATGATGTGGTCGGGAAGCTTTCTTCTCCCTTTACTTTTCAGATCGTTGAAAATAAGGTGCTTATCACAGGAATAAAGGATAAGGCTAAAATGAAAAAAGCCAGTATTGAAGTTGGCGACCTGATTACTAAAATTAACGGAAAATCTATTCTTAAAAACATACCAAAAAGATCAAAGTATTTTGCCTTTTCCAACAAATCTGTTGAACTGCGGGAAGCGTACAGCTATCTTTTCAGCGGGGATGAGCAAACCTTTGCCGTGGAAGGAATTCATAAGAATGGGGAAAAGTTCCGGACGACCGTAGAACGGACAAAGCGTATTTTCGATGACGAATGGGATAAAGACGGAATCCCGGATCTTCATTTGGTGTACCAGGGAAAAACCTATAACTATTTAACTTATAATGAGAAAGAAAGCCGCCTGAATCCAAGCTTTCCCATAGATGATAAGGTATATTTCGAGTTTTCTTCATTGAAGGGAGCGGAAATCCCTGCCCTGATGGAACAATACAAAAATACCAAAGGGATGGTTTTTGACCTGCGCGGCTACAATGACAACGGTTCCCTGCTTAAAGTGTTTGATTATTTACTGGCCAATCCCGTCCTATACGGAATAAAAACCCAACCTAACTTCAGCCAACCGGGTAAATTCTGTTTTGTAGACAATATCGTAAATAAAGAGTATAAATTTGCAGGAAAAGATAATCCTGATCCGTATAAGGGACAGGTAGTCGTGATTATTAATGAACATACCCAAAGTGCAGAAGAAATGTGGGCCATGGTTTTCAAGAAAGTCCCTCACGTAATCTTCGTAGGCAGCCAGACCTCCGGCGCCGACGGTAATAAAACCTTCATTAAGCTGACGGACGGCAATAAGATCATTTTTTCAGGGCTCGGTATTTATTATCCGGACGGAGGAGAAACCCAGCGTATCGGCATAAAACCGGATGTCATTGTTCGCCCAACCGTTGAGAGTACCCGCAATAAAGAAGATCTTCTGCTTCTGAAAGCACTGGAAGTGATTGATCGGAAAAAATAAATCAGCACTTAGTTAAGCGGACTTACATTCAACTTTATTAATGTATTAAAATGCTTGATAACGCTAAAAAACCTCACAGGTTTTGAAAACCTGTGAGGTTTGAACTTCAAAAAACAAAGCCACCGGTTATGGTGGCTTTGAAGTATAAAAAGGTGATCTTTGTTTAAAAAATTTACTGCTTGATAAACTTTTTCTGAATGGATTTATTTCCGGATGGGGAAATTTCCACCAGATACATTCCTGTAGGAAGGTGCCCGATCTCGATACGGTTTTTACCGGAACGTAATGGCTGGTCTTTCATAATGAGACTGCCTTTGGCATCAAATACGGAAGCGGTACCGGAAGTTTTCAGGTCGATGAAAATTTCATTCTTTGCCGGACTTGGATAAAGGCTAGGTCCGTTCTTATCGGCAAGAAGATTTTCGGTAGCCAGTGTCGTAAAGCTTAACGGAAGTACCGATGCGGTGTAGGTATTCTCTTCAGTTAAATACGCTCTGAAAGGATTGATCATCGGCTCGCTTCCCGCTACGACTTTCGAGAATTGAGGAGTTCCGTTGACGGTCTGTAAAACATAGCTGTTCGCCGGAACTTTAATAGTGTTGTACACCCCGTTCATCTGGTTGATGGTGATGGCTTTCGGCGTGGAAACATTTCCGGTTCCCTGGAAGGTAACGGCTCCTGTGGCATTCACCAATACCGGTGTATTGGCCGGAATGGTTCCGTTGGTAATGGCCGTGCAGCTTATTCCGGTAGCACCCGGTGCCAACTGATAAACACTTACGCCGGATGGAATATTTGCCGTGAAAGGTAAAAGCAGCATTTCAAATCCATTGAATGTACGGGAATATGATGCAGCTGATGCACTGAAGGTAAACGGAACCTGAAAATCTTTCCCTTGGTCTGAAAGGACAAGATTAGCAGCACCGGTTCCGGAAATCACGTTATTGCTAGAAGAAGTTACTGAAGCCGGCACATAATAAATGCTGTTGGAATTAGCACTTACCGGCTGCCAGTTGTTGGCGGAGGTTGTTCCCGTCGTATTCCTGAAATCCACGGAAGTATAATAACCATTTTCCAGGGCATCCATCAGGTTGCTGTCGCCGTCGGAATATGTTCCGGCAAATTTGGAAGCCACCTCATTGCCGACATTGAAATACACGTCGCCTAAATTCAGAGTGAGCACGGAGCCGTAGTTTGAATTCCGCAGTCCTAAAATACCTTTGCATCCGTCCGTTAAAACCTGTCTTGAAATATCAAGCGTAATATCGAAATTACCGCCCGCCGGGAAAGTGATCTTACCATAATTATAAGATTTCGTCACCCCCTGGCTGTTGATGTAATACAATGTGGTATTGTCTGAATAGCTCTGTCCCGCTGTGGTAAAGCTGTTCACATGAAGCACCATTTTGTTGTAGCGGTCGTTCAGCTGTAAATAGCCGTTTGCCGCAGTGGTATTGGTGCTGATCAACGGACTGGCATTGGAAAATGTTGCCGTGGTATTGCTGATGTTGAAGCCTGTTCCAAAAGCGGAATTGGTCGTGGTCATGGTTTCAATCTTGTTGTAACGGATGTCGCTGCCGGTCATCGATGAAACCGGGCGGTCACCGCTTTTATTGAATACGAAAGTCATCACGCTGGAAGCATTGATCGTCACGCCTGGCCTGAAAGTCTGTGCCATCGTTATCGGTGTGGTCGCCATATTGTTCTGCGCATCCGTCAGCACTTTAGTTCCTGATGTGGAATAGAACGGAAGATCCACTTTTAAGTTATAGGCATTCGCCGAAGGATTAATTATCATCAGCACGACCTGATTTCCATCGAGTGAAATATAGGAAGACCCCTGAAGCATTCCGGTTGCGTCGCCCCAGGTTGCTGCGATACGCGTTTTCCCGGTGGTATATTTGGCATAATGGGATAGAATATAGCCTCTTTTGGTCATCACTCCGGTCGTCGTTCCGTTCGTTCCGTCGCCCATTAGGGCATAATACCGCTTGGCCGCGTAATGAATCCAGGCATTCACATTGCCGAGCATGGCATTATTGATGCTGGACGCGAAATTAAAGGCATCCAGGTTCCAGCTGAAGTCGCGCGGCGTCCCGGTAGAAGGGTTCCAGTTGATCAGGTATTCCGTCTGCCAGATTTCTTTGTTGTAATTCTGGAACTGTTTGTAGGTGGACTGCATCAGGCCGTACTGGTGACCACCGTAGACTTCAAAATTATCCATGGTCGGCTGGTTCAGCATAGCACTGGCAAAATTATCGGTAAGGCCCACACTTTCTGGGGCAATGACTTTACAGTTGATCAGCTGGCCGTAATCGCGTACAAAAGTGGCAATCTGCGTCGGTGTCCAGATACACCCCTGATACTGTGCCATCTCATCCGGTTCGTTCTGAATGGAAATATAATCCAGCGTTACCCCGTTGCTCTGCAGGTAAGTAACGAAACTGTTGAGATAGAGGGCATAATCCTGGTAATTGGCGGTTTTCAGGTATCCGATCTGCTGCACGCCGTTTGCATCCGTATACACCGCATTTACATGGTTGTTGGTCTTCCATGCGGCGGGCATAGTCCACGGACTTGCAAAGATGGTGAGCCCCATCGATTTGGCAAGCTGTGCCGTAGCCAGTACGGAACTCCAGTTGTTGCTGTCTTCCGGGATATAGAGCCTCATAATGTTATAACCTCCCTGGCTGCCGGCTCCCCACAGGGTCTGGATTTCCGAAGTCGTCATGTGATTGTACCCGAACTGCGGACTGCAGACGAATCCGCCGAATCCGGTAATTTTCTGGTAGGTGGTGTTTTTGTTGATTCTTACCGTGGTAAGCTGCCCGGAAATGCTGATGCCTGTAAGTATACAGACGGCAGCAAGGGTAATGCGCTGAGCAAGTTTTTTCATAGTCTTATTGTTTAAGTTAAAGTATCAGCAAGCTGCTGAATCATATTTTTAAATCTGTTTTCAAAATGGTTCTTTTTTCCATTAAAAATGCTTCCTGACTGTCGGAAAGTCAGGCCCGATATTCAAATAAATTGATGGAAAATATTCCTTGCATATTTTGATTTACCCGTTCAGAAGGGATTTAAATACGCAAAATAAAATAGCATCATGGATTCGTCATATTCTGTTGTTTGGTGGATTTGTATATTTTATTTTGACTAAGTATTTTATTACCGGAAAATATTATTGAATGCAGCCCTTCATTATCAGAAAATCATAATGATCTCAAATCATATATGAATAAAATACAGTCTTTATCAAAAAAATTCAATAAGTATGAAATTATATTCCTTTTAAGAACGAAATTTCACATTCCGTTAAAAACAAATATAACATTCTATTTTAAATAAATGTAAAAATTACACTTTATTTTTTCAAAACCGTTCAACCCGGATATTGTTCCAATACAAACCAGAACATATTTATATGGTAATCAAAAATATAAATATCATCAATTTAATGATTTACATTTTATCTGTTTCGATTTTAAAACGATAAAACAGGCCATTTTCAGCATCAAAAACCCTGTTTTGAAGAAAAAAATTTAACCGAAAACAGGGGTCTGCCATCGTAAATCGGACGGATGGTGAAATAACCTGTAGATTAACGTGAGCCCGAAGCGGAAGACAGATCAAAAGGCTGGAAGAAGGAAGCGGGAGCCTGGAAGTTTATTCTGTCGGCGTATTGCTACCGATCTTATCTACGGATAATCCGAAAAGCAACCGGTATTTGACGGTTACGCCCTTACGGGTCTCAAATATATTCATACATCATTGACCCTGTGCGATGCCCGGGGCTATTGATACCACCCTTTCAGGGCTTAATGATTCCGCCGCCGATTTAAAAAATTCAATCCTGTCGAAATTCACATTATTAATCATAAAAAGAAACTTCCATCAAATTTGCTTTAACGGAAGTTATTTTTAACCGATTTAAACAGCACTTACGGCAGCAGTTATGCGATATTTTCTTTAAACGGATTAACGCTGATTTCGATCATCAGCTTTTCAAAATAGAAGTAAAATCCGAACGTATTCCTGATTTTTTTAGGTTCGGATTCCATCTGTAAACCTTCATGGCCTTTTAGTTTTTGATAGATTTCCCGAACTGCATCCTCATCCTCCTGATAAAACCCGATATGGAAATTCTCAGGGTATTGCGGGATATCGTCTTTCCTGTTTAGTTCCTGGCTCCAGATGACGAGGACAAATTGGTGGCTGCTTTCCAGAACTGCCATTTTACCGTTGCGGTTGGTTATTAAACTAAACCCGAAATAATCTGCAAACAAGCTTACGGCCTGATCTACCTCTTTCACGACCAGATTGATATGATTTAAACTCATGATTTCTTTTGTTTGATTAATAAGACAAAATTAGCCTTCAGGCATCATGCTCAATTGGATAAATCGGTCATTTTTGTTTTTGTTTAAAAAGGTGGGATTTACGCCTGCGAATTTCCTGACTTCCCGGATAAAATGGGACTGGTCCCCGTAATTCAGTTCAGGATAAAAATCACCTTTTTTCAGCTGTTTCAGGGAATTTGAAAAGCGGATTATATTGAGGTATGATTTTAAGGAAACCCCAAGCCAATGATTGAAGTATCGGTTGATCTGCCGGCTGCTCCAGCCTACCTGTCCGGATAATTCCTTTACGGTAACGGCACCTTTTGATGCATAAATCAATTCAAAAAGATGCTTTTTCCGGAAATCAACTTGATGGATCAGTTTCGAGGCAATCATCTGGCAGGCTTTTTCATAAAAAGATCCGAAATCAGCAAGATCATCCTTACAGAATCCCCAATAGCCCTCAGGAAGTTTCTGCCTGTCGTTTTTTAAATCTGTAAAAGACTGATTGAATATATATTCCGCCGCGATCGGGTAAAAACTGATGACAAACATCGTTGATTTCGGAAACGGCGGTTTGATGACCGGGCCGGTCGATATTCCGGATATAAACATCTCAAAACTTCCGTTTTCCACCGCTAAAAGGGCAATATCTAATTTTCCGTCCGGAACGATAATACTTTCCTGCTTTTCATCCGCCTGATACCTCATCATCCAGATGCTTTCCACGAGGTCTTTCAGTACGCCATCCGGTTTCAGCGAGGCATATTCCAGTTGATTTTTCACTGAGTGTATCATAACAGGCTGATTTTATGAAACGATAAATAAATTTAATTTTAACCCGTTTTGTTTCTGACAATATTTAATTGCTCTTTTTCACTTTGTCTTTTAAATATTGAAGATGTTTTTCAGCATCAAAATCTTTCGCGATTCCACTGTCGATTCCTTTCTGAATTGCATCTTTCAGGATTTGGATTTTGTTTTCTGTGGTGTGTTTCATTTTACTTATTTCTAATAGGTTTGGTATAGGATATTATCAATAGGAATGGGCTTTAGCCCATTTACCCTACGATGCATTATAATCGGCTTTAGCCAAAACCTATCATAATTTGGCTAAAGCCGGATTTTAACGACATTCTTTACGTCGGGCTAAAGCCCAATGTCATTAAGTTAGTATTTTTTAGCGTTAATTTTTTGCTAAATTTGAGATTTAATCTCTGATTTTCTTATTATGCAAAAAAAATGTTTCAGATATTCTATTATTATTGGAG
>CAJYXJ010000027.1 GCA_913778085.1 uncultured Chryseobacterium sp. | reverse complement strand
AGTCTGATTTTGGTTGTAATACTTGAAATTCATATATAAATACCTGATTGTCAGATGTAAATATACAAAAATCTAAAATAATAACCAAGAATAATCCGCCTCAGTTGTGAGACGGATTCTTTATTTTATCGTAATTTCAGGATGCCCAATATCTGCTTAAAATATAATACCTGCTTTCGTACTCAATAACAAAACAGTTATCATAAAATGATTCAAGCTTTTGAACCGAAGCGATTTCGTTTACGAATAGGGCACTGATCAGACCTGAAAGAGTCCGGGCATAATAATCAGAATTGTCTATTGACTGCTCTCCTGCTCCAAACGCTTTTTCAATGAATTTTAGAAGTTCAGCCTTATAATCAATCACGTCAATTGCTTCGGGTTCTTTTAACTTCTTTTCCAGGAAATAATCCAGCGAATTTCTTTTGTAAAATTGCAGGCCTTCCCTATAGGTAGCATCCCAAAACTGTTCGTACAAATACTGATCGATAAATAACAAAGCACCTTCAATACGGCTTAGTTTATTATTTTCATTAAGCATACTTTTCTCATAATCTACAGAAACCGGATACTTTTTATCTGCAAAATACCTTACGTTTTCATAAGGATTGTTTATTTGCCAATAGTTTTTAAGATCCCTTCGAGAATTACTCATTTCGCTTTCCAGGTAAAATTCTAATCCGAAATTCAAATCATCCCTTCTTACATAACCATCGGTAGTATCATCATTAATATCAAAATGTTTTGACACTCCGTAGCCAATCGCAAAATTATCATCGGCTATAAGGTAAAATCTTGTTTTATTTTCATGAAGGCCAAATCCTATAACCAGATATTCATCCAGGTTTCTAAAATTTTCCAGCTCTTTCTTAAACCGTACTTTCATCTTTATGTATTTGATTGATAATCAAAATTTCGGCGGCACCTTTGGTGCCGCCAAATCTGATCTTTATCAGTATCTACTGAATCTTGTCATCCTCCATCAGTTCCCTTGCCTGATATTCCTGAACCAGATCGATAGCATTGGAAATCACATCGCTCAGAGCGGTAATGAAGGTTCCTTCCTCGGCCATGCCCATGGCGTGTTTTAAGGCTTCGATTTCTTTCGGGATGATCTCATAGCTGACATCCCTTCCGGAAGACTGCATCCCTTCGATAATCAATCCGTTGATCTCGTCTTCGGTTCTGCCGCGCAAATGCTTTTCGTTACGGATAATAATGTGGTCGAACATCCTTCCCGCAATCTTTCCGCACTCGCGGATATCACCGTCCCGTCGGTCGCCAACCCCTGAAATAATACCGATCTTCTTGGTTGCTTCCACATTTTTCAGATAATCTTCGATCGCTTCATATCCTGCCGGATTATGGGCAAAATCAATTAAAACCTTAAAACTTTTGAATTTAAATACATTCAGCCTTCCCGGAGTAAGTTGTGCGCTTGGAATAAATGTACGTAAGGAATTTGAAATATCTTCGATCCCAAAACCATGCAGGTAAGACGCTAAGCTTGCCGCCAATACGTTTTCGATCATGAATTTGGCTTTGCCTTCCATGGTAATCGGAAAGTCTTTGGCCTTCCCGATCCTGATCTTCCAGTCGCCTTTTTTGATGGTTACAAAACCATCCTCATAGACGCAGGTAATCTTTCCCTCCTTTGCATATTTTCTGATGTGCGGATTGTTCTCATCCATGCTGAAAATAGCGATATTGGAATGCAGATCGTTTATAATTCTCATCGAATATTCGTCATCGGCGTTCATCACACTCCATCCGTTTTTCTTTACACTGTCGAGAACCACCCTTTTTACACGGGTAAGATCTTTCAGATTGTGGATGTCATTTAATCCTAAATGATCCTCCTTGATATTAGTCAGTACCCCGATGTCACACTGTGAAAACCCTAATCCGGAACGTAAAATCCCGCCTCGGGCCGTTTCCAGAACCGCAAATTCCACGGTAGGATCTTTCAGGATAAATTCTGCGGAAAGAGGACCTGTGGTATCTCCTTTCGTCAGCATCGTATTCTGAATGTAAATTCCGTCTGAAGTGGTGAAACCTACACGGTATCCATTGCTTTTAACAATATGGGAGATCAGCCTTGTCGTTGTTGTTTTTCCATTGGTTCCCGTTACGGCAATAATAGGAATAGTAAATGGTTTTCCCTGTGGGTACAGCATATCCACTACCGGAGCCGCCACGTTTCTCGGCAATCCTTCACTCGGAGCAAGGTGCATCCTGAATCCCGGAGCAGCATTAACCTCAATAATTGCACCGCCGCTTTCTTTAAGAGGCTGGGTAAGATTTTCAGCCATGATATCGATTCCGCAGACATCAAGACCGATGATTTTGGAAATCCTTTCTGCCATTGTGATATTCTCCGGATGAACCATATCGGTTACGTCGATGGAAGTCCCACCGGTGGAGAGATTAGCCGTTGATTTTAAATAAACTACCTCACCTCTCTGAGGTACGGTTTCAAGGGTGTAATGCAGTTTTTCGAGCAGTTCCGTCGTATCCTTGTCGATCAGGATTTCTGTTAAAACATTTTCATGTCCGTAGCCTCTTCTCGGGTCTTTATTTTCTTTATCGATCAGCTGCTGAAGATTCAGTTCGCCATCGCCTACAACGTGTGCCGGAACCCTCCTCGCGGCCGCCACCATTTTATTATTAATCACCAATACCCTGAAATCATATCCGGTAATGTATTTCTCGACAATAACTCTATTGGAATATTTCTGGGCGTGCTGTAATCCTATCTTCGCAGCTTCCCAATCGTTTACATTAATGGAAGAACCTTTTCCATGATTGCCGTCCAAAGGCTTGATCACCACGGGATATCCTATTTTTCTTACTACGGCATCCAAACCTTCTTCATCGGTGATGAGGTCTCCGATGGGAACAGGGATCGCCGCATCATGCAACATTCTTTTTGTTAACTCTTTATTACATGCAATATCTACGGCAATGGAACTGGTATTTCCGGTAATCGTTGCCTGGAAGCGCTGCTGGTTGACGCCATATCCCAGCTGAACCAGAGAATTCGTTCCCAGACGGATCCACGGAATTCTCCGGGAAACTGCCTCTTCCACGATACTTCCCGTAGAAGGGCCGAGGCGCACCCGCTCCCTGATTTCTTTTAATGTCTTGATACAGGCATTCAGATCATATTCCTCTCCTTTGATCAATGCTTCGGCAATGGCCACAGATTGTTCTGCAGCGTAAATCCCAGCATTTTCTTCAATATAGTTGAATACGACATTATAGACGCCCGGCGTTCTCGTTTCACGGGTTCTCCCGAAACCCACGTCCATTCCCGCAAGCGTCTGAATTTCCAGCGCAATATGCTCGATGACGTGGCCCATCCATGTTCCGGTCTCCACACGATGAAAAAATCCGCCTTCCATCCCTTCGGAACAACGGTGAGAGAGTAAGGAAGGGATCAGCTTTTCGATTCTTTCCCGAAACCCATCGATTTTATTGGTAGGATAATTTTCCATTTCTTCGAGATCCAATCTCATCTGTATCAGCTTTTTTCTTCTGATACTCCAAATATTAGGGCCGCGCAACGCCTGTATCTTCTCAATTTTCATAGTCTATTTGCATTTTTAATAGTTAACAATAACTGCATTTAGTACCAAAGATAATGCAAAACCCCAAATGAAACTATACCACAATTAAACATTTGCAAAAAATAAATGAAAATCATCAATAAATATTAAATCCTTATGATTAATTTCGATAAGAACGAATTTCTCTACCTATTAATAATTTTTTAACTTTGCATCCTATGATTAAACCAGTTGGAAAATTAATTGTGATCGGGGGTGCTGTTAATAAAGGCAGTTTTGCTGAAACCGATTTTGATCAGAACATAGAAAAAAACCTCAATTTTTTTGAAAGAGGGATTCTTAGAAAAATTATTAACGAATCTAAGCATAAGGAAGATTCGGTGATTGAAATTATTACAACGGCTTCCCAGATTCCGCAAATTGTAGGATCAGAATATAAAAAAGCATTTGAATTTTTAGGTGCCAAAAATGTTAATATTCTCGATATTCATAATCGTGACGAGGCCAACTCCGATCCTATTGTAGCACGGGCCAATGCTGCAGATGTAGTTATGTTTACTGGTGGAGATCAGTTGAGGTTAACTTCAATTCTTGGCGGAACAAGATTTCACGATACCATTTTACTAAAATATCAGGAGCAGGATTTCATTTATTCGGGTACATCTGCCGGAGCCGCAGCGGCATCGGAAAATATGATCTACCAGGGAAGCAGCTCGGAATCTCTGCTGAAAGGAGAAATTAAAACTACACAAGGGCTTGGTTTAATCGATAATGTGATTATCGACACACACTTTGTACAGCGGGGAAGAATCGGAAGACTCTTCCAGGCGGTAGTGAATAACCCCAGAACTTTGGGTATCGGTCTGGGTGAAGATACGGGGCTTTATATCCATAATGAAGTGATGACTGCCGTAGGTTCGGGACTCGTGATCTTAGTAGACGGAAGATTTATTAAAGATACCAATTTAACCAATATTAATCTTGGCGAACCGATTTCCATTGACAACCTGACGGTCCATGTCATGTCGATGAACGATCATTATGATCTTACGACAAAAACTTTAACGATCGAAAACTCACAATTTAACCCGATTCCACAGGACCGGTAATAATAATTGATCATTAAATTATTAATTATTATCGTCGGCAAGTTAAAATTCATTGATCAAACATCAATTACAATATAGATATGAAAATAATCATCCACGGCGGATTTTTCTCGGAAAGCGGACAGAGCCACGACGTAAAGACCGCCAAACAGAATTCGCTTAAAAATATCGCACAAAACTCTTACAACTATTTACAGACACATTCTGCATTTGATACGGTCGCCTATGCGGTTTCGCTTTTGGAAGACGACGAGCTCTACAATGCAGGAACCGGCTCACAGATCCAGGGCGATGGCATAATCCGGATGAGTGCGGCCATCATCAATGGGGAAACTGAAAAAATGAGCGGAGTCATCAATATTGAGAATGTAAAAAATCCGATCCTCGTGGCGAAAGCACTTATAGGAGAAGATGACAGAGTCTTGGGCGGGAGCGGAGCCAAAAAATATGCAGCCGAACACGGTTTTGAAAACCACTCCACCGAAACTTCCCAGCGGAGAAAAGAATATGAGGAAAAGCTGAAGAACGGGGGAAAAGGGACCGTAGGCTGTGTAGCCATCGATAAAGACGGAAAATTGGCAGCCGCTACTTCCACCGGAGGAAAAGGCTTTGAAATTCCTGGCCGTATTTCCGATTCTGCAACGGTTGCCGGAAATTATGCCAATTCTTTCTGTGCCGTAAGCTGTACCGGAGTGGGTGAAGATATTGTAAGTAATGCTACTGCTGCAAAGATTGTAACCCGGGTTACCGACGGGATGATGTTGGAAGATGCTTTCCAGAAAACCTTTGATGAGTTAAAAGCCATTGGCGGTTTCGCCGGGGCCATTGCCATTGATCAGGAAGGAAATATCTTCCATCAGGATTCCCATCCTACTATGGTCTTTGCCAGTTTTGACGGGCAAGATTTTGAGATATTCGAATAAATTTAACATTATTTTATAAGTCCTCCCTTTTTTTTGGCACGTATTTTACATGATAACTAACAACAAAGTTTAATATTAACATTTAAAAAATAGAAATCATGGGAAATAAAACAAAAGGCTTATTAGCTTTAGTCGGTTTAGGTGCAATAGCCTATTGGAAATACAAAAATTCTTCTGATGAGGAGAAACAAATAGTAAAAGACAAGATCAATACGGCAAAAGATAATATTAACAAATGGAGCAATGATCTTAAAGATAAAGCAAACAATGTGGCTTCTCAAGTAAAGGACAGAGCCAATGAAGTAGCTTCTCAGGCGCAGGACAAAGCTGATGAGGTAAGAAACAAAGCTCAGGAGGTAGTTAGCTAATCAGAATAGATTATTTTAACATTCATATACAAAAAGTCATCATATTCTTAATTATGATGACTTTTTTATGGCCTTGACGGCATAAACTAGCGGAATCTTATTACCCAACTGCGGAATTCTCCATTTTCCTTTTTCAAATTCATCGACATGCCTGAAACAAGGATACGGAGACCAGTCAAGCTCTTTAAAATGCGTGATTTCCATACGATTCTGAAGAAGGTTCTGAAGAACGTCGGCAAGCGGGTGATTCCACATTACGTATTCCTGAACCAGATCCGCCGACTGATCGGCGTAAGTTCCTTCATAAATTTCAACAATGGGCTTTTCGTTAAAATAATTATACCTGATGCCTTGGAAATCGTCGTCGAACATCCATACAACCGGATGGAATTCCGCCATAATAAATTTTCCCGCGGGCCTTAAAAACAAGCTGATAATTTCAGCCCATTTTTTCAGATCGGGAAGCCAGCCGATAGTTCCGTAACTTGTAAATACAATATCAAATTTCCGGTCTAAGATATTAGGAAGGTTATATAAATCCGTACAGATAAATTCTGTGTCGGTTTGTGCTTTCCGGGCAAGATCTCTGGCAGCTTCGATCGCTTTATCAGACAAATCAATTCCAGTGACCTTTGCTCCCAATCTTGATAAAGAAATGGAGTCCTGTCCGAAATGACACTGTAAATGCAGAATACTTTTATTTTGCACATTTCCCAAAAGTTCAAGTTCGATTGAATTCAAAGATGTTCGTCCCTTCAGAAATTCATCCACAAAATAAAAGTCAGATTTCAGATGAGGTTCTACCTTTGCATTCCACGAATCTCTATTGATTTCAAGATAATTATCCATACACTTAGTTTTTAAAAATTAATCGGATACTACAACCTTTCCAACAGCTTCTTTTTCTGTTCTGCAAATTCCTGTTCGGTCAAAACACCCATTTCCTTTAATTTACCCAATTTTTCCAGTTGCTGAATAATTACTTCTGCCGATTCTTTTTTTACATTGGTTAAATTCCGGGAGATGGTTTCATAACTGTTTTTCTGATGAAATGGTGGCTCCTGATCCGGAATACTATGAAGATTAAAAGAGGAAGCCTGAATTTGTTGTTGTTGTTGTTGTTGTTGTTGTTGTTGTTGTGAAAAAGACTGATCTGTCCCGCTTTTCAGATATTGATTGAAAGCATTGCTGAAGTTTCTGCCGTCACTTTTATTATGAAGCTTGAATTCTGCTGAAGAACCGTTTTTAGAAATAATTCTGAGCGTTGAATACAGAAGACTTTCCACATGATCGATGGATTGGATATGATGATACGGATATTCTTCTTTCTGCACATTTCCCAAAAGTTTTTTGTCGATAAAAACCACTCGTTGATGCGTGGAAAAAATAAGTCCTTCTATTTTTCCGGGAAGCATTAATCCTTCTGCAATAGCAGTCAGTTTTTCATCCCTTTCTAAAATATGGACCAGTTCTTTTACTTCACCGTTTACCAAAATACTTAATCTGGCATTCAAGGCAACAATCTGATCCTGGATCTCATCAAATCTCGTCGGTATCCCGCCAAATCCGAAAGTCGGTACCGTGTTGTTCTGAAAACCTGAAGAATTTGCAGACATGGGATTTTCTGATGTACCGATTTTTCCCTGAAGAATAATCCCTCTGATCTCGGGGAGGAAAAACTGGTTGAGGTGAGTGATGATATCTCTGTTAAGGTCAGCAGCCTGATTCAGACAGCTGTTGCACAGCAAATGACCGTCTGCCAGTTTATTTTCGCCTGCTGCCGTATCCATTAAGGTTAATGGGTTACCGCATAATCCGCAAATCGTATTCATTAATCATTAGTTTTACCGTTAAGCATACAAATTACGAAATTTCGATGGATGTTTCGATAAATTCAGAATTTTATATATAAAACAGTTCAATGATCTTCCGGAATAACGATGGTACTGTAAAGACTGTATATCTTCCAGCCAAGAGATTCATATAAAAGTTTTCCCTGAGCAGTAGCCACTAAGAAATTTTCCACAATCCCTTTGGATAACGCAATGAATTCCAGCTCTTTTATGATCTGCGTGGCAAAGCCTTTACGCTGGTAATCTTTATCGGTTTCAACTCTATCGTAGACTGCAAGTCCGTCAACAAGGATCAGTCGGCCGACAGCTGCCACTTGTTTATTCGCCGTATAAATCTTCACCATAAAAGAATCCGGTTGAGGCTGAAATACTTTCATCGAATAATCATCCGGAAGCGGGTTTTCGCGAATATTCATTTTTTCCTGACAGTACATCATATAACCTTGAGGCTGTATTTGCCATCGTTCAGGGATCACAGATCTGAATTTCTCAAAAGGTTCACAGACTTTAAGATAAACCCAGGGTTCATGAATCGATTCCGCAAGCTGAATAAAATCTTTATTTACCTTCGGAAATACATATCTTGCTTTTTGTTTCCCGTCTCCTACTAAAACTCTGTACCCGGATTCCCAGGCTTCCGGCAAAGGCTTGCCCCTCGATATGGACCACCCTGTAAGCCATTTTTCTAAAAGTTCTTCCGGAACCTGATTCATTATTTATTTAAAAAGTCTTCTAAAGAAACGGTTTTCTGTGCTCCTGCTTCAAGATCTTTATACGTTACCGTTCCGTTTGTGATTTCTTCTTCACCCAGGAAAACAAGGTTTCTGATACCTTTCTTTTCGGCATAGATAAACTGTTTTCCGATCTTGGCATTTTCCGGATAGATCTCTGCGGAAATTCCTTTCTCCCTCAGCTGTCTGATGAGTTTTAAAGCTTCAAGGGTTTCATCTCCTCCGAAATTTGCAAAGAGATATTCCGTTTTGGAAGTTGCCTCTGCCGGGAAAAGTCCCAGCTCTTCCATCACCAGATAAATTCGGTCCAATCCGAAGGAGATCCCGATTCCCGGGATATTTTTTACTCCGAAAACTTCCGTGAGATTATCGTATCTTCCGCCGCCGCCGATGGAACCCATCTGCACTTCATCCGCTTTCACTTCAAAAATGGCCCCGGTGTAATAATCCAGACCTCTGGCTAAAGTAATATCGAACCTGAGGTTCTGAATATCCATCCCAAGATTTAAAGATTGGGTAATAACGGTTTCCAGTTCCTCTACCCCTTTCAATCCGGTTTCATTTCCTGCGAATTTTTCTTTCAGCTGAAGCAGGTTCTCCAGTGCATCATCAGATTGGGTAAACAGGAAATCCAGCTTATCAATCGATTCTTGTGTAATTCCGCGTTCCAATAGTTCCTTTACAACGCCTTCCTTCCCGATTTTATCCAACTTATCCAATGCTACGGTAAAATCGATGAGTTTATCAGTAATTCCGGCGAATTCTGCCAATCCGGAAAGGATTTTTCTATTGTTGATATGAATGGTTACGGAAACGCCAAGTTCTGAAAATGATTTCAGATATAGCTGAACCAGATCCACTTCCTGTAAAAGGCTTTCACTTCCTACCACATCGGCATCACATTGATAAAACTCTCTGAATCTTCCCTTCTGCGGACGGTCTGCCCTCCAAACCGGCTGAATCTGGTAACGTTTAAAAGGGAAAGTAAGCTGATTATGATTCATTGCCACAAATCTCGCAAAAGGTACGGTAAGGTCGTAACGGAGGGCTTTGTCCGAGATTTGGGAAGTCAGTTTCTGATGACTTTTATTTCCCCAATCTTCCTGATTTACCTTTGAGGTGTAATCTCCTGAATTTAAAATTTTAAAAATCAGCCGGTCTCCTTCTTCCCCATACTTTCCTGTCAGCGTAGAAAGATTTTCAAAGCTTGGCGTTTCCAGCGGCTGAAACCCGAACAATTCAAAGTTTTTCTGTAAAATAGTGATGATGTATCTTCTCCGGGAAACTTCCAATGCCGTAAAATCTCTCGTTCCTTTTGCTAAACTTGGTTTCATTTTATAACAGATAAATGATGATTAATATTTATAAGCAGCAAAAATAAGGAATTGAACCGACTTTTAAGACAAACAAAAAGCCGGAGAATGGTTATCTCCGGCTTAGGGTTGAAATAATACTCCATTCACTTGTGTTTTTATCTGAAACTATATGCTTTCCAAAAGCTCCAGAATTTCTTCGCCATAATTTTCAATCTTATGTTTTCCGAAGCCTTTAATGTCTAAAAGCTCTTCTTTCTTTGCCGGCTTATATTTGGCTACCGACAACAGTTCTTTATTGGTCGCGATGAAATATGACGGAAGATTCTGCTCTTTCGCCTTTTCCGAACGCCAGCATTTCAAGGCATCCAGAATCGCCGTTTCATCAGAGGTCAGCGTATCATCTTCTGCAGAATACTTTACGTGCTTGGGCTCTTTAACAGAGTCCTTTACCATCTTAATTTCATCAAAATACATGACCACCGACCAGTAATTTTCGTCATTCACAAAAGCGGTTTCCACTTTGATGATTTCGTGCGATTCCAGAAAAGCATCAAGCATTCTCTGATCTTTATAAAGGTATTCTTCGCTTATTCTTATTTTAAAAACTTTTACTTTCATGGCAATGATTTTTAAGGTTATTTCCCTCCAAGTAAGAGGATTTCTTCTACCCGGATCTCGGTAATAAATCTCTTCACACCGTCTCTATCATCATAAGACCGGTAGGTAAGTTTCCCTTCTACGGCAAGCTCTTTTCCTTTTGGAGCATACTTCTGAAGGATCTCTGCCGTTTTCCCGAAGGCAACCAGATTGTGCCATTGGGTTTCTTCTACTTTTTCCCCTTTTGCGTTGGTGTAATGATCACTGGTGGCTAGCGATACGCTGGCTTTTAAAGTTCCGTTTTCAAAGTTCATCACTTCTACTTCTTTTCCTGTGTGACCGATCAATGTAATTTTGTTTCTTAGTGACATAATGTGTAGTTTTTAAAAGTTAATATTCAGATCAGAGACGTTCACTGTTTTCTCAAATCTCTGTTGCAAAGATTGCCCGTTTCTCCAGCCCGAGCCGGTAGAAAATTATTTAAATTCATTTGTAGTCGTTTGTAAACGGATAAATTCCGTAACTTTGAAATATTATGAAGAAGATGATAAAAAGAACATTCCGGGTTTCAAAATACGTGATCTATAAGGAAACGCTGGTAGATTACAAGGAACATTTCTGGTCTTTTATGGGCGCATTCTTCGGAATCGGGATTATTGCTTTTATCCAGTCTCACAGCCTTACAGCAACGGAAAATATTTTTCTGATCGGTTCTTTCGGAGCGTCGAGTGTGTTAATTTACGGCGCTATCCAGAGTCCTCTGGCGCAGCCCCGCAATGTTGTCGGGGGCCATGTTATTTCAGCTTTGGTAGGGGTAACGGTTTATAAGATCGTTCCTGAGATCATATGGCTTGCCGCCCCTTTGGCGGTGGCTTTTTCCATTGTGCTGATGCAGTATACCAAAACTTTACATCCGCCGGGCGGTGCTACCGCACTGATTGCCGTAAGCTCAACGGGAAAAATTCCCGAACTGGGATTTTGGTATGTGCTGTCGCCCGTTCTTTCGGGATGCCTTATTTTATTGCTTGTAGCACTTTTTTTTAATAACTTAACACCTAACCGGAGCTATCCCGCCCACAGCAGGTTTAAAAAATTGCTCAGAAAAAAACATCAACATCCACACACAATGAAAAAATAAAATTATGGAATGTCTCGAATGCGGCGAAAAAATCATCGGAAGGTCAGACAAAAAGTTTTGCAATGATGCCTGCCGGAACGCATACAACAACAAACAGAATAAGGATTCCAGCAACCTGATGCGGAATATCAACAACAAACTCCGCAGAAATTACCGGATCCTGACGGAGGTCAACATCGAAGGTAAAACAAAAGTGGCCCGGACGAAACTTGATGGCTTGGGTTTTGATTTTGACTATTTCACGAATCTGAGAGTCTATAAAAATGGCTCGGAATATAAATTCATCTATGATTACGGCTATAAACTGCTGGATGATGACTTTATTCTGATCGTGAAAAATAAATCATAAAATACCATATACATCACATGAAAGAAATCGTCCTGATTACCGGAGCCAACGGTTTAATTGCCAAAGAACTGTCAAAAAGACTTGAAAAAGAATATACCGTAAGGTTTTTAACCCGGAAAAAGCAGCATGAAAATGAATTTGAATGGAATACCAATGCCGGGACAATCGATGAAAACGCTCTGGAAAATGTTTCGCACATCATTCACCTGGCAGGAGCAGGGATTGCTGAAAAAAGATGGACAGAGGAAAGAAAAAAAGAAATTATCTCAAGCCGGGTAGGTTCCGCCGGTCTTATGTTAAAAGCTTTGCAAAGGAAAAATCAAAAGCTTAAGTCTTTTGTCTCCGCTTCAGGCATCAACTATTATGGAACAGAAACCACGGAAAAGATATTTACGGAAAAAGACGGACCGGGAAATGACTTCCTGAGTAAAGTAACCGTTGTCTGGGAGCAGGCTGCCGATGAATTTAAAAACAGAAACGTGGCGGAGCGGGTCGTAAAGCTGCGGACCGGCGTTGTTCTTTCTGAAAAGGAAGGAGCTTTAAAAAAGATGCTTCCCACCATAAAAGCAGGCATCGGCTCCCCACTCGGAACCGGAAAACAATATTTGCCCTGGATTCATATTCAGGATATTTGCGCTATGTATGAGTTTGCATTAAAAAATTCTGAGCTGGATGGCCCTTTCAACGCAGTTGCCCCGGAATATGCAACAAACGAAGACCTTACCGAAAAGACGGCACAAGTATTAAAAAAGCCTTTATTTATGCCGAATGTCCCTGGATTCATCCTGAAACTGATCTTTGGAGAACTGTCGGTGGCAGTGCTGGAAGGCTCAAGGGCATCAGCGGAGAAAATAGAGAAAGCAGGATTCCGATTCATGTTTCCCAATCTCAAAGAAGCCTTAAAAGATTTATTATAAAATTAAATAATCAAGACATAACATTTTATGCACGATACAAAAGTAAGTATTGAAAAAACGGAGATTCTCTCTGACAACTGGTATACACTAAAGAAGATAACGTTCAACATTCAGAAAAAAGACGGAACTTTTCAACAACAAAGCCGGGAAGCATACGATCGGGGCAATGGTGCCGTTATTCTATTGTACAATAAAGATTCCCGAACGGTGATTCTGACGCGACAGTTCCGCTTGCCGACGTATATCAATGGAAATACATCAGGCATGATGATCGAGGCCTGCGCCGGCCTTTTGGATAACGACCATCCGGAAGAGTGCATCAAAAGGGAGACCGAAGAGGAAACCGGTTACAAAATTTCCCACGTAGAAAAAATATTTGAAGCCTATATGTCGCCGGGATCCGTTACGGAAATACTTCACTTCTTTATCGCAGAATATTCTAAAGAAATGAAAACCGGTGAAGGCGGTGGCCTGGATAACGAAGGAGAAAATATTGAAGTCCTTGAACTTGGTTTTGAGAATGCTTTGGAAATGATCAGTTCAGGCGAGATCAAAGATGCCAAAACCATTATGCTGTTGCAGCATATGAGAATGAAATCTATTTTATAAAAATTAAAAGGTAAAAGATGAAACTACTATATACCGCAGGTTTATGTTTATTATTATCATCCCAGATTTACGCACAGAAAACCGATAAGCCAAGTCCGAAAGACAAAGCTGTCATTGAACATTTTAAAAACGATTACAAAAAGAAGAATTACAGGAAATTCGACGGAAAAATAATACTGAGCGATAAGCAGATCTTGTTCGACAATAAGATTGTTTTCTACGATCCTGCCGATAAAATTACAACCCTGCTGTTAAAAGAGGCGCTGGTTTATCCTCAGATGCTAACCGAATATCAGGTCGATAAATTTGAAAATGAAGACAGCGACAGAACTCAAAAACGTTTTGCCAAGCTTCAGAAAAACTGGAAAGATGCTTTCGAGGTGAATAACATCAGATTCAGCAGCGGCACAGAACTTATTTTTTTAAGCAACGACCCCACCGTACGCCGGTTTAAAGTAGTCTGCAAAGATCCGAAGTTTCCGAACCTGATGATTTATTATTTTGAACTCATCGATAAAAAGGCAGATAAAAGCACCTCTACGGAAGAATTTATTAAGAATGCAAAGCTGACGCATATCTTTCAGCGAGCAGAATAACCTGCACATTAATGAATGACTATCCTATCTCCGATTATTTCAACGCCATCTGCGAATTCAGGCAGTTTCATCCGGTGATAAAAGGTCAGCCGTTGCAGACCAATGATCCCGGAATGTTGACGATACGCGATGCATTGAACGGGTTTAAAGAAAGTCTGCAAAACAAATACGAAGAATTTCATGGTACAAATCTGTCCGTTGAAATTGCCCGGGGCATTACCAATTTGCCTCACGTCCTCTATGCCTGCATTCTCCCGCCAGGCCAGCTGGTCCCGAATGGAATTTACACGGCCATCTGCTTTGATGTATTGGGAAGAGGTGCATTGGTAGGCTGCGTAGAATCCAAAGTTACGGCAAAAGGCCTGGTGACCGTGCAGCGAAAAAAGAAGCCTGGGCTCTTACCGATTGACGTCGACGGGGCCAGCGAACGCACGAAATACAATAATGTATTCGTCAATCCGAAAGAGTTTTATTACCCATTGGAAAATAGTGGAACCCTAAAAGAGCATATTGCAGAATCGCTGAAACTGGCGTTTGCCCTCTTAACGCTATAATCCCAGTTAACTTTTTTAACGTTGACAAGGTAAAAAAAATTATCTCTTACATTTGTCCGGAAATTAGTTCTTTAACATCCTTCATCAAACGGAAAAGGTATTACGTAAAGTAGATTTATAGGGAATCGTGTGAGAGAACATGGAAGTTTTGTTTCAGCAAAAATTGAAGCATTAAATTTAAACAAAATCAAATTAAAAAATTAAAAGATCTGATTTCTGACAGATACATTTTATATCCTATTGCTAGGTCTGGATGGCTCGGCGGCTATTGGAAATTCACAGTAAATTTTTGATGAAACTAATCATTTAATTTCTGAATGCGGAGATTTAGGGGGACTAGCATATGAATATTTCCATGAAAACATTTCATTTTATAGAAGATGAGCAATAAATTTATTTTGTTTATTGATTACTTTTAATTCAAATTGTTGGCAGAGCATGAAAATTATCCGTATTGAAGACCAGAAGTATGCCGAATCCATTATCGAAAAATATCCTTTCATTATCGATAGAGGCGAGATTTCCGATAGAGAATATAGTCTTCAATGCAGCTATGAAGGTGAAATCAGAATGGGACCACCCTATTATTTTGTTGAGGTTTTAAGAAACGGAAATAAAATATGGAACGGCCGGACTTATGGCGGCGAAATATTTAATAAAAATATTATTTCAGCAAAATATCATAAGCTTATTCTGGTAAAATGGTATTCTTTAGATCCGAATAATGAAGTGGTTGTTGAAGTTGATCTGGAAACAGGCAAAGAAAAAATCCTAACCGATGAGGCCCGTTACCATTATGCCGGTCATTTTGATTCTTTTGACGGAATATTTTATGCAACGACAGGTAAAGATCTTATTTGCGAAAATTTTGAAACAAAGGAAAAATTCCTTTTGAATGAAACGCTGAATAGAAGTCTCGATAACATCATTTCCTGGGGTATTTCGCCTGTAAGGAATACCATTATTGTGGTTACGGGTGATAAAACTCATAACGTGATCTTATTCAATCTTAAAAACAAACTCATCGTTAATATGGCAACTATGGAAAATAATCTTTCTCATGATGGCAGAATAAGTTGCTTTTTAGATAAAGAAAACGAGAGGATTATTTTCGAATTTAACGATTACGAGAAAACGGAAGAAGGAAATAAAACCATTCAATATTATAAAAGCCTGACTTTCTGAATCTACAGCTTAATCTCTGCATTAATCTTTGTAAACCTCACGACTGCCACTGGTAAATGTCTGTTAGTAAAATAGTTTTTCGGTATTGTTTCAATGGACGTTTATTAAATTTGTCTTAAATTTTCAGATAGAAATAAATTAAAAATGAATAGGTTATGATTTTTAAAATTTAAAACCTTAATTTTGCACTCCGAAAAAGGGATCTAACCATATGAAAAAATTAGGCGAATACAGAAAGCTTCTGGAAGTAGATAAAAACGTAACGTTAAAAGAACTGAAAACCATTTACAGGAATACGATGAAAGATACGCATCCTGATAAATTCATCAACGACGAAGCCGGAAAATTAGAAGCGGAAGAAAAGAGCAAATCGGTGATTGAAGCCTATCATTTTTTGGTGAGCATCAACCCAGAGACACAGGAAAAATACAAGGAAGAATATACGGAAACGATTACCACATCCAATATTCAGGATTTTTATCTTGAAAAATCCATCCTTACCATTCAACACCTGAACGGAAACATTTATGAATACCTGAGTGTTCCGAGAAATACCTACATCAAAATGGTGAATGCTGATTCGCCGAGCCGCTTTGCGAGAAGACATATTTACGGCAGTTTTGTATATAGAAAAGCAGGTGAAGTAATGGCCGATTAATTTTCTGAAGATATTTAAAGAAAGACTTCCGGGAAACCCCTCGGAAGTCTTTTTTTATTGAATTGATTCAGGAAATTGGCGTGGATGAACCACAAATAACACTAATTTTTTCACGAATGACACGAATTTTTGTGGATGTATAGCTTCCAGTGCATAAATCAATGATGAAGTATAATAAGATAATACTCCGTTTTTAATCCCTGAAGGGATCTCAACATGGTATTAGAGATAAGCGTTGATGGCTGGAATTTTTTTGCTATTTTGTGGTTAAATTCTTACTGTTAAAATTTGAACTACAGATTTTCCAGATAATTGTGCTTGATTTTAAAATTTAACGTCCTATTTGTCATTCCCGAAGGGAATCTCAACATAGTATTAGCGAATGGCATGGAAAAATTCGCGTCTGGATTTCTGCGAAATGACAAAAGGGTGTTTCAAGGATTCCGCAGATATAACAGATGGGCTTCGGCTCCGCTCAGCTATAAGTATTATAGCCAATAAGTGCTTTTAGATTTAAACCACAGATTTGCAAAGATTTTCACAGATGATTGTGGGGCTTCGATTCCGTTTAGCCATCTGATGGCAATTGTTTTAAATAATAAATTCAACCTCCCGCCTGTCATTCCACAGGAATCTAAGCATAGTATTAGAGACGCAAAGGAAAAATTCGCGTCTGGATTTCTGCGAAATGACAAAAGGGTGTTCCAAGGATTCCGCAGATATAACGGATGGGCTTCGGCTCCGCTCAGCCACCGGAAAATAGTCTTGTGAATTTAAAATATAAAAATCTGTGATTTTTAAAACTTTTGTAGATTTTTTCAGCATCTCTTAGTTTGCTTTTTTTATACATCATCAATGCCTTTTTGCGACTTTTGTGGTTAAAAGCCATCAGTTGATATCAAGTGAGGCTACTCTGGCCGGAAGATTATTCTGACACCTTTTTGTCGTCATATCAGGTAAAAAGGCGTAGTATTTCATATCCTTCAGCAAAATAAAAGCGCATCATTGCTGATACGCTTTTGGGTTAATTATAGGTTGGTTGATTTTTAGTCTAAATGTTTCGGGGTAAATCCGTCATCACTCAGTTCTCGGTGTTCATAATCGGCTTTCATTTCGGCCTCATAGTCTACTTTTTCATGCTTGCCCATTCTTCTTAAAATGGAATCAAATAATGAGTATACTACCGGCACGATGATCAGCGTCAGGAAGAGAGATGAGGTAAGACCTCCGATTACTACCCATGCCAGACCTTTATTCATTTCGGCTCCGGCACCTGTAGCTAATGCGATTGGCAGCATCCCGAAGATCATTGCAATCGTAGTCATCAGAATCGGACGGAGACGGGCATGGTTGGCCTGGATCAATGCATCATGGGTATTGGACCCTGCTGCTTTTCTTGAGTTAGTAAAGTCGACGATCAGGATCGCGTTCTTTGCTACCAGACCGATCAGCATGATCATCCCCAACATGGTAAAGATGTTCAGGGAGTTTCCGGTTAAAGCCAGGATCAGCATAACCCCGATCATCGCCAACGGAATGGAGAACAGTACCACGAACGGATATACGAAACTGTCATACAGGGAAACCATTACCAGATATACCAATACAATAGCTGCCAACAAAGCAATTCCTAGTGTACCGAAACCTTCCTGCTGGTTCTCCATATCCCCGCTCCAGATATAATCTACCCCTACAGGTTTTGTCGGTTTATCCATGAACTGTGCCGCCCACTCGTTGGCCACGTCGCCTACAGGTCGGCCTACTGCTTTCGCTCTTACTTTTACTGAAGGCGATTTATCCCTACGTTCCAGCAAACTTGGTCCTGATCCCATTTTTACATCTGCAAACTGGCTTAATCTGACCTGCTGTCCCTGAGGATTGGTAAACATCAGGTTCTTCACATCATCAATTGACTGCCTGTTGGCGTCTCCGAAACGGATGTTGATGTCATATTCATACTCTCCCGCTCTGAATTTCCCATCGGTATTCCCGTTGAATGCGGTCTGCATCGTCTGCCCTACACTCGAAAGGTTTAAACCTAAAGAAGCCATTTTATCCCGGTCAATATTTACCTGAACTTCAGGATTTCCGCTATCGGTGGATAATTCCGCATCTACGGCACCCGGCACTTTTTTAAGCAATGCTAAAATACGAGTGGCTTCTTTTACGGCCGTTGCGTTATCCGGTGCGGTTACCACCAACTCTATCGGCGCATTTTCAGCTCCCATGATCCCGATGGGTGCTGTTTTGAATTCTACTCCGGTAAATTTCTCTTCCAAAGCTCTTTTTACTTTCGCCGCCTTGATATCGGTACTTTCCGAGCGTTCGGATTTATCCGTTAGATTTACCTGAACTTCCGACTGGTAAGTCGTGGCCTGCGCCCCGCCGAAACCGGTAGACTGCTGCCCTACCGTGGTGATCAGATCCACCACGTCTTTGTCGTTTCTTAAATATTTTTCTACATCCAACGTCAGCTGGTTGGTTTTCTCAATCGTTGCATCTTTGGATAATTCCATCTGTACTAGGAACTGTCCACGGTCGGTTTTAGGGAAGAACTCCCCTCCAATAAATCCGAAGGCCACCAGCATAAAAGAAGCAATAAGCACAATGAACGTGATTACCACCGTCATTATCCTTCTTAATGTTGTTTTCAGACACCATTCAAGAATTCCTGTAATCCAATGGGTGAATTTATCAATCATGCCTTCAAACCAAAGGATGAATTTCTGGAACCAGTTTTTGCCCGTTAAATGCTCCAGTTTACCGAATCTCGAAGACAGCCAAGGAATAATAGTAAATGAAGCCAGGAGGGACAACATGGTGGCAATAACTACCGTAACACAGAACTGCGCAAGAATATTCGCCACGAGCCCGGAGCTCATTGCAATCGGAAGGAATACCACTACGATTACCAGGGTAATGGCCGCTACGGTAAACCCGATCTCCGAAGCCCCATCGTAGGCCGCCCGGATCTTGCTTTTCCCCATTTCCATATGGCGGTAAATATTTTCCAGCACTACAATCGCGTCATCCACCAGGATCCCCACTACGAGCGACAGCCCCAGTAAGCTCATCAGGTTTAAGGTATACCCCATTAGGTTCATCCCGATGAAGGTTGCCACCAATGAAGCCGGAATGGAAATCATTACGATAAAGGCGTTCCTGATGCTGTGAAGGAAGAGTAACATTACGATCGCCACCAGGATGATCGCCAGGAATAAGTCGAAGATCACGTGGTTGGCAGATTCAAGAGTAAAATCTGTGGTATCATTTACGACTTTCACCTTTACCCCCTGTGTTTTATAGGCTTCTTCTACGGTTTTAATGGTCTTCTGAATACTTTCAGAAACCGCTACCGCATTGGCATCCGACTGTTTCTTCACCTGCATTAAGATCGTTGGGAACTGGTTGAAACGCGCTACTTTCTCCACATCTTTCTGGGAATCGAATACGGTTGCAATATCGGATAAACGTACCTGTGCCCCATTTTTGTTGGAAACCACCAGGTTGTTCATTTCTTCGATAGATCTGTATTTTCCGGATAAACGGATGGTCGATTTGGCTGTTCTCGTTTTAATGCTTCCTGTAGGGAAATCAAGGTTCGAGGAAAGAATGGCATTCTGCACATCGCCAATCGAAAGGCCGTATCCCTGCAGTTTTTTTTCATCCAGATTCACCTGGATCTCTCTTTCCTGACCACCCACAAGATCCACCTGCGCTACTCCGTTCACGCGGGAGAAGATCGGTTCTATCTTTTTATCTAAAAGGTCATACAGATCTTTGCTGTTCAATTTATCCGAAGAAATACTCATGGTGATAATCGGTAAATCATCGAGGGAGAATTTATTCAGGGACGGTGCATCGACGTCATCCGGAAGATCGGCTAAAATGGCATTCACTTTACGTTGCGCGTCGTTCAATGCATAATCTACATCGGCTCCGTCGTTCAGCTGCACCATGATGACAGATAAGCTTTCATAGGAAGAAGATTCTACTTTTTTTACATTTTCCAAAGATCCTACGGCATCTTCAATCTTCCGGGTAACGGACGTTTCCACCTCAGCGGGTGAAGCTCCGGGATAGACCGTGGAAATCGTAACCATATTGGTTTCAAACTTCGGAATCAATTCATACCCCATCATGGAGTAGCTTAAGATACCACCCAGCGTAAGGATCGTAAAGAGTACGATCACAAGGGATGGCCTTTTAATGGATATTTCTGCTAACTTCATCGCTTATTCCTACTTTATGATATTCACTTTGGATCCGTTGTCTAAGTTGATCTGCCCGCTGGTTACTACCTGTTCACCTCCGTTCAGCCCGCTAAGCACCTGAACTTTATCGCCGTATACTTTTCCAACGGTAACCTTGGTCAGTTTGGCTGTACCGTTCTGAACCACAAACAACTGTCCTGAACTTACGCCGTTTACAAAGGCTTCTGCAGGAACCGTCAGCATATTCTGAGTCTCTGCACCGTTGTTGGTTTTAAAAGTAGCCGTGGCATACATTCCTGCTTTCAGATTCCCTCTGTTCTGCACTTCAATTTCCACCGGGAAATTTAAAGAAGCATCACTCTTTGGAGCGATGAAGGTAATTCTTCCGACGAAAGACTCATCCGGCAATACATTCACTTTAATCGGAACTTCCTGTCCCAGCTGGATTTTCCCGATCTGGCTTTCGTCTACCAAAACGGAAAGCTTTAATGAATTGATATTTACGATCTCAAACAGAGCCGTTCCCGGGGCCACAACCATTCCCGGTTCCACCATTTTCTTGTTGATGGTCCCGCTGATTCCGGCACGTACACTGGTATCATTTACCCGTACTCCCTGGGCACGGACAGCCGCCTGTGCATTTTTCAGCTGAAGTCTTGAGTTATCCAGCTGCTGCTTCGTTACCCCTCCTGTTTTAAAGGCGTTTTCATACCGCTGGTTATCGATAATGGCATTCTGCAAATTGTTCTGCGCCTGGGTAACGTCCACTTCGATGGCATCCTTTTTAATGGTTGCCAATACCTGTCCTGCACCTACTCTTGAGCCTTCTTTCACCAAAACATTTACGATTCTTCCGGAAATTTCAGAAGACTGGTTAGACTGCTGTTTTGGGATAAAGGTTCCATTCGCAGAGTAATCCGTATCGATATTTTCCCTGGAAACCGTTACCACATTTACATTGATCTTATCGACCTGTTTGGCTACTTCTTTTACTTCCTGCGTCTGCTTTTCTTTATTGCTTGCGATCTTATAGGCCGCTAAACCGACCAGTACCGCTGCCACGATGATATATATTAGAGTTTTTTTCATTATAGTTTATTATGGGTTTTGTAATGTGTTTAATTGTCCTTTTGCTTTGATTAGTTTAATTTCAGCCTGTTTGTAATCCAGTAAGGCATTGGCATAATTCTGCTTGGCCTGGGTAAGTGCGTTTTCTGCATCCAACACCTCCGTAAGTGTAGCAAGACCGTACTGGTAATTGGATTGGGTATTCTTCTGCACTCTTTCAGCCAGTCCTACATTGTCTTTCATGCTTTCGATATTGATGATCGAATTTTCCATATTGCTGATGGCATTTTTATAATCAAGATCCAGGCTTTCTTTGGTGTTGCTGATATCCTGATCAAGATCCAGAATATCAATTTCTGCCTGCTGAATCTGTGCTTTTGTAGATCCTCCCGAGAAGATTGGGATCTTGATGGCCAGACCTATCGAAGCATAGTCACTCCAGTTGGTCCCCTGTGAACTTCCTGTAAAGTAAGGAAATTTATTCCCTAATCCCTGCCATCCGTAATTGGCCTGAAGACCGACTGTAGGATAAAGCAAAGCTTCGGTGGCTTTTTTATTGTACTGTAAAAGTTCTTTCTGTTTATTCAGTACTTTCAGCTCTGAACGTTCCTCAAGATTGGCCACTGTATTCAACAGTGCTGAATTAGGTTCAATGTTTTTTTCTTCCAACTCAATCGGAGTACCGATCGGAACCCCCATATAGAATTTAAGGGCATTTTTGGAAACTTCCACGGCATTTACAAGCTGCTGCCTGTTTGAGCCGATGTTGGTAAGCTGAACGTTGGTACGGTCAAGATCAATTGATTTTGCCAATCCGTTATCCACAAGGCTCTTAATTACATTTCTTACTTTTTCGGTATTGGCATAGCTTGCCTGTACCGTTTTAAGATTCTCCTCCTGAACGAATACCTGATAATATGCAGTAGCTACGTTTTCGATGATCTGTTCGTTCGTAAGCTCCGAATTGAGCAAATAAAATTCCCTGGTGGATTTTGCAGCTTTTAATCCTGTAAAAACTCTCTGATCGAAAATATTCTGATAGAGCGATACAGAATTTACCGACTGCCATTTTGTTCCGAACGTAACGGGAACAAGCTGTCCCGGCATCCCGATAATCTCACCGGGAAGTACCGATTTCTGAAGAATCGGATTAAAGGTGTTGCTGATATTGGCGCTGATCTGCGGAAGTGCTCCGGCTCTTGCCTCATCAATTTTGTATTCGGCTTTTTTCACCTGCAGTGCAGCTTTTTTGGCTTCCGCTTTATTCTGGAGTGCCTGCTTAATGGCTTCCTGAAGGGAAACCTGCTGCTGGGCAGACGCCAATGAAAAACCGAACATCATAAATGCAGCCGCTATTCCTACTTTCAGCTTGTTTGCAGTTATACGTTTACTTTTCATAATATTATACTTCGTTTATTATTTTAATGTGATTATCTCTTTTCAGTAATTTTATTTCTAAAGGACGGATCATAGGTTAAAATACTTTAAGCTTTTCTCTAATTTTTAAAAAGCATACTCAGGATAATTCCTTTTCTCTCAGAAATGATCTTATCGAATTCCACTTCATCAATCATTAAATTCTCCATCAGCAGCGGCCTCACCGCACTTGGGAAAACCAATAGGGAGATCATGTTCAGGAGAAACTGGATGGGTTTCATTTTCTCGATATTGCCCAGTTCCATTTCCGCTTCGATATCATTATACAGCTTTTTTAGCTCATCTTCTTCAATATCTTTTTTCTGACAGTTTCCTTTGTTGATCTGTGATACGATATAGGTTTCCAGATACGGATACTGCAGGCTCGTCGATAAGCTGCCTTCAATAAACTGGGCAATCTTTTCTTTAAAAGGCAGGTCCGAATTCATGATGATCTCGGATTTCTCATGCTCCACTTTCTGCGCCTCATTAAAAATAATCTGGATCAGATTATCCCGTGAACGGAAATAGTAGTTGATCAGCGTTCTGTTGACACCTGCTGCATCGGCAATTTCCTGTGTAGTGGCGTCAAACTTACCTTTCACAAAGAATAAATTCTTTGCTGTCTCTTTGATTAATTCCTGTGTTTGGTCTTTTTTTGCTTGATTTGACATTATTGTTAAACAAATTTGTGAGGCAAAATTAAATCAAATTTTATTTTTGACAAAATTGTTAAACAAAATAATTAAAGGAATTTATATGATATGCATCATATTTTAATCTAGAGAATTTAACATCAGAAAAAAGAATATTAAATTTTCCTATGTAATCAGTTTTATAATTATTTAAGACTAAATTTTTAAAATGAGCACAAATAATTAAATCAGCCTAAAAATTCTCCAAAATGTATTAAATGATGTAAATCAGAAGCTTCAAGAATACAAAACTTTACTAGCTCCTTTCCTGCAAGGTCTTACCAATGATGAAAGAAAAGCACTTTTTAAAAATGGGCGATAAAACTATTGCAACGGTACAAAACTAAAAACTGACATCAATACCAATCCCGAATTTGCATCTTTCTACATGGATAAAGTTGAATTTTTGAAAGACGAAATGGTCGTTACTAGACTTAAGGCTCTAGCTTATCTTGCCGAACAATTGCCTATGGCTTTGATGACACCCATCATGCTTGCCGGAAGTGAAGCTTTTGTAGCTTCCGTGATGTACTATGGAACAGTAAAAGAAGCGGCATCTAAAGGAGTAAACGCCGCCAAACCTGTATATGGAGATTTAAGCCAAAGATTTAGCAAAAAAGGAAACACAATTAATCCTAAAAAGGATTAGCCTTAAAAAAGACTAACATTTTGACTCCTTTAGTATCTATTTTGTTATTAAAAAAGTTTTTTTTATATTAAAAGGTCATTGCTGTTACATTTTATTACAGCAATGACCTTTTAGATGTTTTTTATATCTAATTAAATACTTAAAGAATGTAAATATACATTAATAAAAACTGTGCAGATATATTTTTAATCAGTTTACAAATTATACTTTATTCTGAACCCAACATATCCAGGTAATCTTTGTATGATACTTGTTTGAAGGGTTACATTTTGTAGGGTTGATAAGACTACTTGTGTTTTATTGAAATTTAGAATATCACTTCCAATTAAACTATATTCCCATTTTTTGCTGTAATCGTACGATATTTCAAAATCTGTTTTTAAAAAATGTTGTTTTTGTTCAGAAGTATAGATATTATAATGATTTCGGATATTGTATGTTAAAACTTTATTAATTGAACCTTCAAAATCTATAAATATTTCAGTTCTATCACTAGTTGCTTTTCTGTTTAAAGAAGTATAGTTACTAATGTTTGTCTGTTTAGAAATACCTAGTTCATAGTTAAAAAATCCTTTTTTAAAAACACTCATTAAACTTGCTTTAATTAGAATATTTTCAGAAGTAAATGGGTTTTCCACTTGATCTACAATACTCAATGTATTAGATTTAGAATAACTACCATTTAATTTAATCTTATTTTTTATAAAATTGAGTTTCTTTTCTAAGCTAATATTTGTATACCATGTTTGAGTGGGACTTGAATTCAAAATCTGGCTTTCAGTAACATATTGTGATAACAACTGACTCGCTATTATGATTGACTTTTCATTTTTGGTAAAATTAAAATTTAAAGATAGTATAGTTCCCGAAAACAAATTTAGATATCTCAAATAAACATTAAAATTATGGCTTCGGATAGGCACCCCAACATTTAAAATATTATCTTTTAACAATCTATTATAATCTTCTAGTATGGGTTGAATAAAAACCTGATTTGAAGTTATAAAATCGTTTTTTGCTTCATAGAGAAAATTAAGTTCGGACATTTTATCTAATTGAAATTTTGCACTGGCTTTTGGAAGGTATAAGAATTTATTTAAAGAAGCGTAATACAATAATGTATTTTGCAGTGAAAATTGAAAAAATCCTTTCCGTTTATAAATATTGAAATCTACATTGTAAAAATTTCGGTTGAATCCGTTATTATTTGAATATAAAGAATTTTCAATTGATGATAAAAAATTCTCTTGAACAGAAGAATATCCTAAACCAATGTAATAAACCAATTTTTTTGGTTTAAAAGTATAAGTACCTAAAAATCCATATGTTTTTTGGTTGTAATTTTTATATTGTAATAATGGTGAATCTAAATTTAAAATATTCGGAAAGTTATCTAACTGAAAATCATTTTTTTGATGATTAATGTCATTAAAAATGTAAAAAGCTAAAAGTTTTGTAGGAGATAATTTAGATGTATAACTCAATTGTTGAGAAAGTGTATAGGGTCTATCATTAATTTTTTCATGTATATTATTTTCGATAGTACCAAAGGTTTGATCTATCTGAATATTTTTTTTTGCACTGTAAGGATCAAATGCCAGACTATAGGTAAGTAAACTATTTTCTGATACCAAATAGTCAACATTAGCTCTGGTTCTGTTAAAAAATAGGTTTTCCTTCGTTTTTATATTTTCGGAAGTACTATAATTTAAATTCTGGTCGAAAAACAAGGTATTATTCAATATGCTTTTATTTTGGTTTACCTTATTAAAAATGCTGTAAATATTAAGTTTTGTTTTTTTTGATAAATTAGAAGTAATGTTTACTGCTCCAAAATTGTTATACTTTTTTGTCATTTTATCATCACTTAGAAGGATTGCAGGAATTTGAAAATCTGAACCGCTATTACGTCTGCTCACAAAATCATTTTTAGAAGCAATAATCATTTTGAAGTATTGATCGAATGTAATTACTTCATCGTTAATTGAATTTGAGTTTCCTATAAAACTGATATTGGCAGCTTTGGAAAATTTAAACAAATTTGCTCCTAATTTGTAACGTCCTTCATATGCAGAAACCACATTTGTATTGCCTGTTATTTTCCCTTTAAATTCCTTCTTTATACCAATATTTAAAGCTGTTTTATCCGAAGGTTCTAAATCTTTTACTTTTGAATAATCTGAATAATGATTAATAACATTAATATCATCGATCATATCTGCACCCAGATTTTCTGTTGCTAACTGATGATTATCGCCAAAAAATTCTTTCCCGTCTACAAGGAGATTATCTACTTTTTTCCCGTTTACTCGTATCTGCCCGTCACCTCCAACATCAAAGCCTGGTATTTTATTAAGGACATCTTTAAGGTTTCGTTCAGTTCCTGTCGTGAAATATTTTGTTTTGTACGTTATTGTGTCTCCGTCTTGCTTTACGGCAGTGGATTGCCCGATAATCTTTACTTCCTCAATCTGATTTATCTTCTCTGAAAGTATTTCTTCTAGTACAATTGATTTCTGATTATTATCTATCGTGATTTCTTTTCTAAACTTTTCATAACCCATTTTATTAAATTCCACGCTATATGGTGTTCCTTCACTGATTTGAAAACTAAATTTTCCTCCTTCCTCAGAATTTCCATAAGCAAGTGTATTCCCATTTTTATCCAATACCTGAACAATTACATTCTCAATAGGAGAATGATTGCTATTAAGAACCTTTCCTGTGATTTTTAACTGAGAAAACATAAGAACAGGAAAAAATAAAAAAAATAGAAAATTAAAGTTCTTCATTTATGTTATAAAAATAGTTTACATGATAAAATAATCTCCATAAATAGAGATTATGATTAGGACTTTATTCATTAACAACCCTGAAAGTAGGTTTATCTTTTATCATTTCGTCAAGACGTTCTTTAGCCAACTTTTGAAAATCTTCTTTACTAACTTTTTTACCTTTGGTTGGGATTTCGATTTTTCCCTGTATATTTTCCTTAATTTCAGTTGCAATAAAATAAAGTGATTTAGTTTTTACTTCAACAATTAATCCGGGTAAGCCCCAGTATATACTTGGTCCAGCCATAGTAGGAATATTTGGTGTGTACCATGCTTCTACTAATTCATCACCTATTTTTGCTTGAGCTTTTTTACATTCAAAGCTTCCTATTTTTTTAGTTTCATTTACTAGTTCCCAATCTATTTTTCTTAAATCTTCTGATACTAAAAATTCTTTATCTAATATTTTTCTTGAATCTATTGTGATTTTAGTTTTATAGTTTTTATACATTTCAGTACTACTACTTACATCAACTTTAGTTACTTTCATTTGAATATTTCCAGTATTCATTTCGTCTTGATGTGGCTCTGCTTTTTTATCTACTTTCTTATATAAAGCTTCAGTATTATTAAAAAAAAGATCATAATATGTAGGTGGATTTTTATGGGTTTTAGCCATGTCTTGAAATGCTTTTGGAAAATCCTTAAAAGAACTATCAGGGACGACAGATAATTTTTCGTAAGAAACAATACTTAATAGATCGCCTTTTTGAGTATCTTGTGCAAATGCAAACAAGCAAAGAAAGATAGAGCATATTGATAAGAAATTCTTCATATTTTATAAAATTGATAATTAAAATTATTTGAAATTTTCTTAGAATATCATTATAGACATTCAAAATTCTTTAGTATGAAAGAAGCTATCTAAACAATATATTATAGATAGCTTCATTGATTTTTAAAATATTAAATAATTAAGGCACATAAATGTAAAAATCATAATAATATACCTGTACGTAACCTTCTGAATCGGTCGTTGTTACATATCCTTCGACATGCTGTAAATGACCTACCATGCTAACCTTTGTAATAACAATTTTTTCATTGTCATTTTTAACAAGTGAGTTAATCGTTTGGTCAATTGGAAGTGTTTCCTGTTGTTTCGCTTCTTTAGCGAATCCTAAAGTTGTTCCGGCAGCTAAAACAGCCGCGAATAAAATTTTTTTCATAAAATGAAATTTTTGTTATTTAATAATAAATTTAAACACTAAAAAAACATTTGTGCACTTGTGTTTTTCATTAGCTAAGCTACATATACTTCGTTATTCTGAGAAATACTTTTGGTAAAAAAATTTTTACTTTTACTAAAAAAATATATACTTTTGAAAAAAATAAATATAAATGATGGAAATGGAGAAAATTATTGAGAAAATTGCCCAACAAAGGAGTAAAAAAGGCTACACTTTTGAAAATATGGCTCATGAATTAGACATTACCCCTGCTGCCTACCGTAAGATCGAGACAGGAGAAACCAAGCTTAGTGTGGAAAGACTTATGAAAATATCGGAAATTTTAGAAGAGGACCTGTCTACTTTTTTAGACATGAATAGTAAAAATACAATTCATAGCTTATCTAATGAAGGTAGTGGCAATGGATATGTTGAAACAATTAATAACGATTACAAAGACATTATCAAGGATATTAAAGAAGCATACGATAAACTGATCCGGAGTAAAGATGAACAAATCTCACTCCTAAAAGAGCAGCTTGCATTTTTAAAAGAAAATAAATAAAACGAGCGGAATTTCCGCTCGTTTTTGTATTATAGCAATCGTATTTTATCTTCCAAAATATCGATGATTTTATCTTTATAAAGTCCTCCGATGGCTTTTTTGAAATTCTTTTTGCTCATCTGTACTTCCTCTTTAATTTCTTCCGGTGAGGATTTATCTGAAAGGTGAAGCAGTCCATAGTTTTCTTCCAGCTTGTCCAGAATTTTCTTTTTGAATTCATCGATGTTTTCAAATCCTTCAGGCTGCAGAGAGACATCGATTTTCCCGTCTTCCCGGATGGCTTTGATATATCCGGTTTCCTCTGATAAAGGATATAATTTTTTAAAAACATCGGAGGCATAAATCAATCCGATGTATTTTTTATTGATCACCACATTCCAGCCCAGCTCACTTTCATTCATCATGATCAGCTCTACTTTATCGCCTTTCTGAAACGGCAGATCCTGGTATTGTGGATTTCTTTTAAACTTGGTGGTTCCGGTGATCAGTTCAAGATCTTCATCAATGTAGATATGCACCAGATACCTTTTGCCCTCAACGATTTTGGTTTTCTGCTGCTTGTACGGAATAAAAAGATCCTTGATGATCCCCCAATCCATAAACGCACCGCTCGGCAGACTTTGCACGCAGCTCATTACCGCAAACTCATCCACTTCTGCCAAAGGAATTTCTGTGGTGGCCTTTAATTTACCATCATCCTGATACACGAAAACCTCCATATCGTCTCCTTCTTCTTTTTCATCCTGAATGAAAATTTTGGGAAGGAAAGCTTTTTCGCCGGATTCGTCCGTAAGGATCCATCCTGAGTTATTTTTATCTGAGATTTTTAAAGTCTGGGTTTTTCCGGGTTGCATAAATAAATTCTAATATTCTGCAAAAGTATTACATTTACTTGTTAATAACCTTAAAAATCAAATTTAATATGTCTTATGAAAAACTTGATAATCTGTTGAATGAATATACTGATTACTTAAACACCATGCAGAAGTGGAATCTAAAAATAGATTCTTACGAAGTATATGGCATAAAAACTCCACAAAAAATTGTTTCTAGTCTAAAGAAATTTAATGCTGCAACTAACTTTATAATAATAAATTCTGAATGTATCGTGATTGCAAATTCTTTTGATCTGTCAGATCAATATTTACATAAGATTTTCTTCGCAAAAGCAGTTTTTAGAGTGATTCATGAAACTTTTGTACTCCTAAAAGAATATAATCAAATTTTATTTAAGAATGATGAACATCCAGTAGAAGGAAAAATAGCAAAAAAACATTTGAACACTTTTATGAAAAATTATGATGAAGCTTATATAAAAAAAATTCGGGACAATACAGGTTCACATTACAATAAAGATTTTCGCGAACATTTTGAAATAATGCGATCGATTGATTTGACAAAAACCAATAAAATGTTTATGGATTTTTTAGAAGAAATTAACAAAATGACGATATATTTGACCACTTATGTATTGATCGATAGTAAAGAGTCTCAAGAATTAAATGAATACTTGAAATATGTTGAATCAAAACTTCCATAGATTAATTTTCTGCATTCAAAGCTATGCAGATATAAATTATCGAATATCATTGGCTATTCATAACCTGCTTTTTTCAAACTGAAATATTCATTGGGACCGTTTTTACGGTATAATTCCCGTTTCTGTTGATCTGTTCAACGGTTTTCCGGATGGCGGTAACATCCTGCCCATAAGTTAAGCTGAAAATGAGGATCCCAAGAAAGAAAAATAAATTCCGCACCTTAATTAAGTTTGAATAAAAGGATTTACAGATGGGAAATGTAATCCATCACTTCCTTTCTGCTACTTTCAAAATCCAGAGCATCTCCTACCATAAAGTATCGATGCTTGTCGACACACTGCGGAAAAAGCAATTTGGCCAATGCAATTTTATTTTTATCAAAGCTTAAATCTTTTACAAGAGTGCTGATTTGCTTTGAAGTAAACATGGCGTAGCGTCCCTGCGTTTTGATAAAGGCTATCTTTTTGTCATCAAACCAGGCTTCTTCCTGTATGGTTGAAAAAAACCGTTGAAAATCCTGATCGTTCATAACATTCGGATAATTTTCACTGTTGTTCCAGTCGCCATGTGCTCCATATGGATTGTTCCACACATCGTTCCAGCTGCCAAAACCGTACGATTGGTCCGGTACAGGATAGGTATCCAGCAAATACAAACCTTCTGTCGTGAAAAAATCCAGGACCATCCTGCTGTTGTTCCGTACATTCAAAGTGGTTCTGTAAACCAGATCCCCGCTTTCGTAAATGGAAACGGGAATTCTTCCTGCCGGCAGATCGAAAAACCGGTACCGCCCGGAATTGTTGGACATATACTGGTCCCCTACTTCCACGCTGAAAAATCCCTGTTCGGGAATCCTGAGAAAAACCTCCGAATACCCGTAATCCGGATTCCACTGGTAGTTTGGGCTTTTAATTCCTAAACCGTCGGTATTTCGGTTTCTGAAGCCTGAATTATTGTTATTGTTGCTTCTGCTGTTATTGCTATTGCTGTTATGAACTCTGGTTTTGGAATCCGAAGATCCCATTTCGGAAACGGATGCTTCATTTTTCAGCCGTTCACCGGCTTTTCCGGCTTGCTGTGCCGATGCGTAACATCCTGCCACAAGAGCCAATCCGATGATTATCTTTTTCATATCCTGTTTATTTTACAATTTTATCCTTAAAAAAGGAGAGGCTAAAGCCTCTCCCAATTTACAAATATTTTTAATTGTTCATTTGTATGACCATATATTACATGTGGATCGGTCTTTTTGCTGTTGCATCCAATGCCGCTTCCTTGATGGCTTCCGCGTACGTCGGATGCGCATGGGAACTTCTGGCGATATCTTCTGCACTGGCACGGAATTCCATAGCGATTACTCCTTCTGCGATAAGGTCGGCCGCTCTTGCGCCTACGATATGCATTCCCAAAACCTCATCGGTCTTTTCATCAGCAATGATTTTTACCAATCCGTCTACATCACCACTTGCACGGCTTCTTCCTAAAGCTCTCATCGGGAAAGAACCTACTTTGTAAGCCACGCCTTCTTCTTTCAGCTGCTCTTCGGTTTTACCTACTCCGGCAACTTCCGGCCATGTGTAAACCACTCCCGGAATCAGATTGTAATTGATGTGCGGTTTCTGTCCGGCCAATGTTTCAGCTACGAAAACCCCTTCTTCTTCCGCTTTGTGAGCCAGCATTGCCCCCTTGATCACGTCTCCGATGGCATAAATGTTAGCCACATTCGTCTGAAGATGGTCGTTAACTTTCACTCTTCCTCTTTCATCCAATTCCACACCGGCATTTTCAAGGGCAAGTCCGTCTGTGAAAGGTCTTCTTCCTACGGAAACCAGACAGTAATCGCCTTCTACTACTACTTCTTCTCCTTTTTTATCTTTAGCCGTAATTTTAACGGTATCTCCGTTTCTTTCCACTGCGGAAACCGCTGTAGAAAGCATGAATTTCATACCTTGTTTTTTAAGAACCTTCGTTAATTCTTTACTCAAAGCACCATCCATTCCCGGAATAATTTTATCCATAAACTCCACTACAGTTACCTGAGCACCTAATCTTAAGTAAACGGAACCCAGTTCAAGACCGATTACTCCTCCACCGATTACAACTAAGTGTTTAGGAATTTCTTTAAGATTTAAAGCTTCCGTAGAAGTGATTACCCTTTCTTTATCAATTGTGATAAAAGGTAAAGAAGACGGCTTGGAACCGGTAGCGATAATGGTATATTTAGATTCGATCGTTTCCGTGGAACCGTCGTTTTTCGTTACTTTGATCTGAGTAGCGGATTCAAAGCTTCCCACGCCTTCAAAAACAGTGATCTTATTTTTGTTCATCAGGTAGCTGATCCCGTCGGTATTTTGTTTAATCACCTCGTTTTTACGTTCGATCATTCTGGCAATGTCTGCTTGGGGCTCGTTGATAATGATTCCGTGGCCTGCAAAATTGTGCTTGGCGTTCTCGAAATGCTCAGAGCTGTCTAAAAGTGCTTTCGACGGGATACATCCCACGTTAAGACAGGTTCCGCCCAAAGTCGGGTATTTTTCAATAATTGCTGTTGTGAAACCTAATTGCGCGGCACGGATTGCAGCAACATAACCACCAGGACCGGAACCGATTACGGTAACATCGAATTGACTCATGTTATTTATGAATTTGTTTATTTATTATCTCTTTAGTTCTTACAAATTTAACGATTAATTGCCACGTGAGAAAGTGAGTTTTATCAAGTTTGTAATAAATTACCTTCTTGGTAACTTTATTTTAATCGCCCTCTAATAAGTCTGCTGTAAAAATTAAATTTATCCTTTTTATCCCATTCATCATAAACCTGAACAATCTGCGAAAGTTCATCTATAGTCATATCTTCTGGATTCTTTTTCAAAACCTGAGAAAGTGTTTTATTTTGATACTTCAATCTCCTGATCTCTTTCCGGCAGATCAAGCAATATACAGGAATGGATTTTATATGGAATTTTAACTGCTCATACCAATTTTTTTTCTCTTCTTTGGTAAAAGTGAATTCATTTTTACATCTTTTACAAGTTAACCTGATATCATAATATGATAAATCCGGACTGGAAGTTCTGCTTTGCTGTGATAAGTTTGATACCAAAGCCTTCTTATCGCTGATGCATTGATCACAGGCCCATTTAAAATCCGAATCAATCAGCCATTCAAACCAATTACATTCATGATCAGAATTTTTTACACCATGTGTTTTTTTCAGAACAGACAAACTTATCAGCACTTCAGATTGATCTCTGAGAATCCCACAGCATTTACATTTAGCATATTTCATGTTTTTACGATTCATTATTGTAAATGCTTTAATTAATTAGAAAATAGACTTAATTAATTCTTTAAATCAAAAATCAATTTTCCCTGCGCCAAATGCGGTCGTACTTCCAAAAAATTCACCGCCATACACATACCATTCCAGGCTTTCAATATATTCTAACGCATTTTCAGGTTTAATCTGCGGGCGGTCTTTCTTGGAAACCATTCCTTTATACCATTTACCGGATTCAGGGGTAAGGTCTGGATTAAAAGCATACAGGATCCATATCCTTTGGCAAAGCTTGCACTGCTGAATGCTTACCTCGGCATTTTTTCCGTGGGTCTGATCGGTGCCAAGTGATGAAGTTCTGAATTCCGTATACGATGCGTTCGGTTTTTCACAGGCACATCCCAATTTCTGCATTTTGATCATGAATGAAAATTGATTTTTTTAATAATTTGAATTGCCAAAAATAAGAAAACGGATCCCGGCAGGCAAATCTGAAAAATTACCACTTTACAAGATCCAGCAAAACTTTTTCATACTGATCCATGATGATGTTTTTTGAAAACCTGGATTTAATCGAACTCTCAATGGATTCCGGATCGTGATGTTCGTGCAGGATGCTCATGATTTTCTGGGCAAAATCCTCATGGTTTTCAATATCAGAAATTTCCCCGTTGATATCTTCCTGAATGATTTCGTTGATCCCTCCGGGACAGTTGTTGGCCAGAGAATAGGCTCCACAGGCTCCTGCCTCAAGCAGCACATTCGGAAAGCCTTCATATCTTGACGAAAGAACGAACAGGTCTGCGTGTTTCAGAAACCGGTATGGATTTTCCTGCCGCCCGTGAAAAATAACATTTTCGAGTCCTAAGAAAGCCTTCATCTGATGCAGCAGATCACGGTCCTGCCCGTCACCCAGAATATGAAGCATCACATTTTCGTTTTTTAGCCTGGAAAATACTTTCAACAGGTTATCGAAGCCTTTGCGTGCAGATAAATTTCCGATCGCGACGACGTTTTTATAATTGTATTTAAAACTTTCCGGCTTTTGGGAATGTTTAAGCTTTTCTCCGATAAAATCAAAGTCAACCGGGTTATTAATCTTGATAACCTTTTTCGGCTTAATCCTGAAATTTTGGGTAAGATCTTTCAGCATGTCATCGCTTTGGGCAATGATCCTGTGGTAATTATTGTAAAAATTATAGAAAAATTTTATTTCTTTCCGGGTCACGTGCTGCGTTACCACATTGGTTTCCCGAGCAATGAATTTTGTTTTCGGAAAAAGCCTGATGAATAGGGACAAATAGGCATTGACTTCACCGAATCCTGAAAACACAATATCCGGTTTTCTGCGGTAGATTTCCGCTAAAATAGGCTTTAACGAATGCCTGATTCTTTCGGTGTTGATATCAATGATCTCCACATCTTCTTTAAGGAAATTCAGGTAACCGCCCTGTTTGCGCAAAAGCAAAATCTTAGGCTCAAACCGGTCCCGTGAGAGATGATTCGCAATAGTAGTTACAATCCTTTCCGCGCCGCCGGTCTCCAGATCCGGCAGGATAAATATGACAGAGATCTTTTTCATCCCTGTAAAATTAGTAAAAAGTTTTGGTACAGTTTTTAACTATATCCATTTACTTATTTAATTAAAATTTTATTTCTAAGAACTTATTTAAGTTACCTTTTATATTTTAACATTAAGAATTTAAGGTTTTTTAGCTTAAAAAAATCAATGTATCGGTTGCCCAACATATTTAATTAAATCAATTAAAATCATCTTATTAAGGTGAAGAATAAACAAAGTTCATTTAATTCAGAAATTAAGAAAAATGACGGAAAGTTTGTTGAATTAAAATTAAAATAGGCCTTTAAAGATTATAGCGAATATAAAATTTCGATTTTAATCAATTTTTTATAAAGTAAATGATTGATAAAATAACACACTTAAATTTCTTCCTCTTCTCATATATTAACATTGTATTTGATTGCGTCGAATCGTCGATTTCCCTAGATCCAAATACGAATCTCTTTACCTGTTCTCCAATGCTATATTTAGATCCCCTGCGGGGATGACAAACACCGTGTTAAAATTACGTCTTTATAATTTAATTAAAAGAGCCCGTTTTACAACTAATGAAACGGACTCTTTATGTTTTTTCTCCACCTCTTATTGGAGATAGATTTTCACATAATCAATTCTAATCCATATTATTGAATTGTAAGCTGACTCTTTAAATTTATTTTCTTCCCTGCAGAAACCAGGATATAAAAAAATTAAAAACATATATTAAAACATAAAACCCAATACAAATAAGCTTAGGTAAAACAATGCTTTTGTAATGTCTTTAAAATAATATTTCATTTAATTAGCAACATCACTGATAAATTTAATCCTCAGCATCCTTACTTCTTCATCGGAAAGCTCGTCCCCGAATTCATCCAGCAGAACCTTCATGCTGTCGCTTTCGGATTCGTTCATAAATTCCATGAAACCGTCCACAATATCTTCATCAAAATTATCTTCGATATAGTAGTCGATATTCAGCTTTGTCCCCTGATAAACGATGCGTTCCATTTCTTTCAGCAATTCATCCATGGACAGGTTTTTAGCCCGGGCAATATCTTCAAGGTCGATTTTTTTATCGGTACTTTGGATGATGAAAACCTTGTGGCTGGATTTGTTAGCAACCTGTTTCAGCACCATGTCCTGGGTACGCTCGATGTTGTTTTCTTCTACATATTTACTGATGAAATCGGCAAATTCTTTCCCGTATTTCTTGGCTTTTCCCTCACCTACGCCATAGATTTTGGCAATCTCCTCCACTTTTACCGGATACTGAACCGTCATGTCTTCCAGACTCGGATCCATAAATACGGTATAAGGTGGAATGCCGTGCTTCTTGGCGACTTTTTTCCGTAATTCTTTAAGCTGGTTGAAAAGGTTTTGGTCCAATCCGCCACCGGACTGCATCTGCACCTGATCACTGTCCGCTTTGGCCTGCGTCAAATCAAATTCCCGGTCTTCGGCAATCATGAAAGAATGCTCCAGTTTTCCGTCCAGTACCAGCCTTCCCCTTTCAGAAATTTTTAAAACACCATAGGTTTCTATATCTTTAATTAAAAAATTCTGAACTGTTGCCTGTCGCAGAACCGTCTTCCAGTGATTGTCTTTTTCTTCTTTCCCAAATCCGAAGTATGGACTCTGATCCAGCTTATATGATTTTGTTACAGCGGTTTCTTTTCCGGCAATTACGGTAATCAGATCCTTCGATTTGAATTTTTCACCGGTATCCCTGATCAGTTCAAGGACTTTTTTCAGATCATCCGTCGCATCCTTGAGCTTGGGAGGGTTAGAGGAATTATCACACATTTTAGCCCCGTCTCCGTTTACCGGATCGAAATTTTCACCGAAATAATACAGAATATACTGCCTTCTGCTCATGCAGGTTTCAGCATAACCTACAACTTCATTCAGCAGCTGCAATCCGATTTCTCTTTCGGAAACGGGTTTCTGAGCAAGGAATTTTTCAAGCTTTTCAATATCTTTCGGATCGTAATACGCTATACAATGACCTTCTCCGCCATCCCGACCGGCCCGTCCGGTTTCCTGGTAATAACTTTCCAGGGATTTCGGGAAGTCGTAATGGATCACAAAACGCACATCCGGCTTATCGATTCCCATCCCGAAAGCAATTGTTGCTACGATAACATCCACTTCTTCCATCAGGAATTTATCCTGGTTGGCCACCCGTATTTTCTGGTCCAGACCGGCATGATAAGGAAGGGCATTGATCCCGTTAACCTGTAAAAGCTGTGCAAACTCTTCTACTTTCCGGCGGCTCAGGCAATATACAATTCCGGATTTACCTTTGTTCTGACTGATGAATTTTACAATTTCCTTATCAACATTGATTTTTGGCTGTACTTCATAATAGAGATTCGGCCGATTGAAGCTTTCCTTAAAAACCAGGGCATTCGTCATTCCGAGTGTTTTCTGGATATCGTCCTGCACCTTAGGTGTCGCCGTCGCCGTTAAGGCAATTACAGGAACATCTGCAATTTTATCGATAATCGATTTCAGGTTTCGGTATTCCGGCCGGAAATCGTGTCCCCATTCCGAAATACAGTGTGCTTCATCGATGGCACAGAAGGAGATCTTCACATCTTTTAGAAAGTCGAGATATTCTTCTTTGATCAGTGATTCCGGAGCTACATACAGCAGCTTGGTTTTTCCATTTTTTATATCGTCAAAAACCTGTTTGGTCTGGGTTTTGTTTAAAGAAGAATTTAAAACATGGGCAACTCCGTCATCCGATGAAAGGCCGTTTACGGCATCTACCTGATTTTTCATCAACGCGATCAGGGGTGATACCACAATAGCCGTACCTTCCGAAATAAGAGCCGGAAGCTGATAGCATAAGGATTTCCCACCGCCCGTCGGCATCAGAACGAAAATATCCTTACCATTCATAAGGTTTTCGATGATCTGTTCCTGCTGGCCTTTGAAAGTGGAAAACCCGAAATATTTTTTCAATTCGCCTGATAAATTGGCTTTTTTTGCGCTCATCTAATTTTCTATTGCTAAATTTGCATCTAACCCAAAGTTATGAATTTTTCGCTTAAAATAAAAGCGAACGAATTTATAAAAAATAAAATTTAAAATAAATATCCTTTTAAAAATATAACGTTTTTAGAACGAATCTTTATATGTCCGATAAAAATATAATGGAAAAAGCCGATATTATTTCAATAGCGAAAACCACCCTGGAAATAGAAATTGCCGAACTTGAAAAACTTGCCGCCCGGCTTGATGATGTTTTTGTAAAGGCAGTAGAAATTATTCATTCGGCAAAAGGAAAACTGATTGTGGTGGGTATCGGAAAATCTGCACATGTGGGAAACAAGATTGTGGCAACCCTGAACTCTACCGGAACACCTTCCCAATTTCTACATGCTTCGGAAGCTATCCATGGTGACCTGGGCGTTATTCAGAAACAGGATGTCGTGCTTTGTATTTCCAATTCCGGAAATTCGCCTGAAATTGTGAACCTGGTTCCTTATCTGAAGGATTACTCCCACGCGCTGATTGGCATGACCGGAAACCCCTCGAGCAAATTGGCGGAATTTTCGGATCTCATCCTGGATGCCCACGTAGATACGGAAGCATGCCCGAACAAACTGGCCCCAACAAGTTCAACCACTCTGCAGATGGCTCTGGGTGATGCTTTGGCTATTGCTTTGATGGAAATGAATGAATTTAAAGCCAACGATTTTGCCAAATTTCATCCGGGAGGCAGCCTCGGTAAAAATTTAATCTCAAAAGTTGACGATTTTCTTTCCTCACAGAAGCCTCAGGTTACGGAAAACGCTACTGTAAAAGACGTCATTATCTCCATCAGCAGTTCCAGGCATGGGATTACTGTGGTAACGGAAGAAGATGACATTATCGGGGTGATTACTGACGGAGATTTAAGGAGAATGCTGTTAAAGGGCGATGATATTTCTAAAGTGCTGGCTAAAGATATTATGTCAGCCAACCCGAAAACCATTGAAAAAACAGCCCTTGCCAAAGAAGCCATGCAGATTTTAAAGGATAATAATATCGGCCAGCTGGTGGTCACGGATAGCGGGAAATATTTTGGGATTATTGATCTGCATAAGCTGCTGGATGAAGGGATCAATTAATGTAAGTTCACCGTAGAAATGAGGTTGACAGGCCCGAAAAAGGAAGTTGGAAACCGGCAGTTTCTTCTGTTAACATTACAAACAGGCTTCCAACATCAGATGATCTTACTGTATATTTATATTTTTTTACCGATTTGTCAAATAAACTTACATCTTCCTGCTTCCAACATCCCACTTTAGTAAAACTTTTTTCCTAAATTTGGAATCTTAAAAAAATATTATTCTGTGAGTGATGCTAAAGACATGTCCTTTTGGGGACATATTGGCGAACTGAGAGGCCACCTCATCCGTTCGATTCTCGCCATAGTGGTTGCTGCGATCATTATCGGTTTCAATATCAACTGGATTATGGACCACGTTTTCTTCGGTCCGACTAGGAATGATTTTGCAACTTTTGAAATGGTTAACCATTTTTCAAAAATGATTCTGGGCGAAGACAGTATCCATCTGCCAAAAGATTTCCCGGTTCGAGCCAGTAAGCTTTACCAGCAGTTCAACGTAATGATGGCTGTTTCCATTTTCGGAGGAATCGTGCTTGCCTTTCCTTATATCGTATGGGAATTGTGGCGGTTCATCAGTCCGGCTTTGCATCCCAATGAAAGAAAAAACTCTCTGTTTATCATCAATTCGGTATGGATCCTATTTGTAACCGGTGTTTTGTGCGGGTATTATCTTATCCTTCCATTTGCTGTTAATTTCGGGGTAATTTTTAAAATATCGGATATTATTATTCCACTGTATGACCTGAGCGACTATACGACGCTGTTTTTACAGGTTGTTCTGGGGATGGGCGTTATTTTTCTTTTCCCTGTACTGATCTACTTCCTTACAACCATCGGAATTTTAACCCCGATGTTTATGAAGACTTACCGGCGCCACGCCATTGTTTTAATTATGGTGGTTGCAGCGATCATTACACCGGCGGATGTTTTAAGTATGATGATGGCGGCGTTACCTTTGCTTCTGTTATATGAATTCAGTATCATTATGTGTTCTTACACCTATAAGAAGGTACTGAAAGCAGCAGCCAATTTACCGGCCGTTCAGAAATAAATATTTAAATCATAAAACATATTCCCGCGGATTTTTCTGCGGGATTCTTTTTTAGGGATGTTTGATCTTTTAAAACCTTAAACGCTTCTGAAACCTGTAAGGTCCATTAAAATGGACAAGCAAATCAGATTGACGATTCTCTTTTAACTTCAGGCTGTAACAAAACCTCGGGTTCCTCCGTCTTATTAGGGAGATTTATGATTTAAGTGTAGTTCAGCACCTATTAATTCTTTATTTTAGTCCTTTAATTTTATTTCAGATGAAAAAACTTTCATATACGCTTATATTTGCTTCGGGACTGGCTTTCGGCCAGTTCTTTGAAAATGGCAAAGTATTTACAAAACAAGATACTTTAAAAGGTTCTGATACGCAATTCCGTAATTTTTGGGATGTTAAAAAATACGATTTGTCCATAGAGCCGGATTTTGCTGCGAAAAGCATTAAAGGAAGCAACATCATCAGCTTTGAAATCACCAAAGATGTCACAAACCCGACTTTCCAGGTGGATTTACAGCAACCGATGAAAGCTGATAAAGTAGAGGTAAGTTTCCCGATAACGAATTATGAGCAGGACGGAGATTTTATCTGGATCCGGGCCAACAAAGTTTTTAAAAAAGGCGAAAAATATACGATCACCGTTACATATTCCGGAAATCCCACCATTGCGAAAAATGCTCCTTGGGACGGAGGCTGGGTATTTACCAAAGATAAAAAAGGCAATCCTTGGATGAGTGTGGCAGATGAAGGCATCGGTGCTTCCATCTGGCTTCCTACGAAAGACATCTGGAGCGATGAACCTGACAATGGCATTGTAATGAAAATCATAACCCCGAAAGATCTGGTGGGTGTAGGAAACGGAAGGCTGATCAGCAAAAAAGCGGAAGGCGATAAAATGGCTTATACCTGGAAAGTAACAAACCCGATCAATGCCTATTCCATCATTCCGAATATTGGGAAATATGTAAATTTCAAAGATACATTTAACGGGGAAAAAGGAAAGCTCGACCTTGACTACTGGGTGATGGATTACAACATTGATAAAGCCAGAAAACAGTTTCAGCAGGTAAAGCCGATGCTGTCGGCTTTTGAATACTGGTTCGGCCCATACCCTTTTTACGAAGATTCTTACAAGCTTGTGGAATCCCCTTACCTCGGGATGGAACACCAGAGCAGTGTAGCCTATGGAAACGGCTATGAGAACGGTTACCTGGGAAGAGACCTTTCCGGAACCGGTGTCGGGCTGAACTGGGACTTTATCATCATTCACGAAAGCGGGCATGAATGGTTTGCCAATAACATTACGGCTAAAGACCAGGCAGATATGTGGATCCATGAAAGTTTTACGAATTATTCCGAAGTGCTGTTTACCGAAAACTACATGGATAAAAAATCGGCAGATATTTATGCCCAGGGAATTCGGAATATCATTCAGAACGATACACCGATCATCGGAAAATACGGGGTAAGAAATGAAGGCAGCGGCGACATGTACCCGAAAGGAGCGAGCATGATTCATACGATCCGCCAGGTAATTAATGATGATGAAAAATTCAGACAAATCCTGAGAGGCCTGAACAAAGACTTTTATCATCAGACGGTAACCACGGCACAGGTTGAAAATTATATTTCAAAAAAATCAGGCATTGATTTCTCTAGTGTATTCAATCAATATCTAAGAACGACTAAAGTACCGGTTCTGGAATATTCTCAGACAGGAAATGAACTGAAATTCCGGTATACCAATACGGTTAAAAATTTCAGGCTTCCGGTTATTGCCGGAGGAGAAACCCTCAATCCTACCGAGCAGTGGCAGACCGTAAAATTAAAGGAAAGAAACCCCGTGGAATTCAATAAAAATTATTATATCAGCTATAAAAAAGTTCAGTAAAACCATCAACAGAACACGGTTTTGCTGTATAACAGAGTTTTTGTCGAATCAAAATAAAACAGTTCGAAAAACGCATATGATAACATATTGTTAATAAGGTATTTAATTATAATATATATAATTTAACAAAGTTTAATATATATTCTAGTAACAAAACTACCCGATCAGCAACTATTTAACTATAAATTGAACTCAATGAAAAAAACAGCTTTAAGCTTGGGGATTTTAACCGCTTTTATGGTGAATGCCCAATCTATAAAAACCACCATTGATCTCGTTAATGTAAAAGACGACAAGGTGCCGGTAACGATGGAATTCCCCAAAATGAAGTCCGGTGACGTGAAGTTCCATTTCCCGAAAACCGTTCCGGGAACCTATTCCGTTGACGATTACGGACGTTTTGTGGAGGGCGTTAAATTTATGGACAACAAAGGAAAAGAAATTCCTTTTACTAAAGTTAATGACAATACTTACGCCCTTAAAAATGCACAGAATTTAACTAAAGTCACCTATCTGGTAAATGACAGCTTCGATGATGAAATAGATGAATCGAAGCACAAAGCGGTATTTTCACCATCCGGGACTGATATTGAAGCCGGTAAAGTGTACCTCATCAATACCCACGGATTCATAGGCTACCTCGATAATATGCAGGATGTACCCTATCAGTTGGTGATTAAAAAGCCGGCCGATTTTTACGGAACGACGGCATTGGTAGACCAGGATACTTCCGACTCCACCGACACGTTTACGCTTGCCAACTATGCGAAGGTAACGGATTCTCCGCTGATGTATACCAAGCCTGATTATGTTACCTTCAATGCAGGCGGAATGGATCTTGTGCTGGGCGTATACTCTCCAACGGGAAAATATAAGGCCGCAGATTTTAAAGAAAATCTGGAAAAGACGGTGATTGCCCAGAAAAAATTCCTGGGTGATATGAATACCAATAAAAAATACGCAATCATGCTGTATCTTGCAGGGAATGACGGGCCGCATATTAAAGGTTTCGGAGCGCTGGAACACCATGAATCCACAAGTGTCGTACTCCCCGAAATGATGCCGAAGGAAGCGATTGACAAAACCATTACGGATGTGGTTTCCCATGAGTTTTTCCATACGGTAAATCCTCTGAAGACCCATTCTGAGGAAATCCACTATTTTGATTATGCCGATCCTAAAATGTCGCAGCATCTGTGGATGTATGAAGGAGGAACAGAGTATTTTGCCAACCTTTTCCAGATCCAGGAAGGACTTATCACCAAAGACGAGTTCCTCCAGAGAATAAGCGAAAAAATCGCTAATTCCAAGAACTATAACGACACCATGCCATTTACGGTAATGAGCAAAAATGTTCTGAAAGATGAATATAAAGACCAATACAGAAACGTCTATGAAAAAGGCACGCTTCTGGCCATGTGCCTGGATATCGAACTGAGAAAGTTATCCAACGGGGAAATGGGCTACCGCGATATGATCCGCAAACTGTCGCAGCGATTCGGGGAAAATAAGCCGTTTAAAGACGATAAGTTAATTGATGAGCTGGTAGCGGTTACCGGATATCCGCAGGTGAAGGATTTCTACAATAAATACATTGCCGGAGACCAACCGACTCCTTATGCCCAATACCTGGATATGGTAGGCGTCGAAACGAAAAAGCAGGAAACCCCTCCGATTTTCTGGTTCATCAAAGATCCGCAACAGACAGGTTATGATGAAAAAGACAATGCTTTTGTATTTGATGAAAGTTCTGCCCAGTCGTCGTTCGCCAAAAGCATCGGCCTGAAAATTACGGATAAAATCGTAGCACTGGACGGCAAAACGATCAACATCCAGAATATCCAGTCTTTTATTGGCTACGCCAAGACCATCAAGGAAGGACAGAATGTGACGGTAACGGTTTTAAGAAAGAACGGCGACAAAACCGATAAGATTGATCTTAAAGGAAAAGCAATCCTTGATAAGATGACGGTAGAAACCCTTGCGTTTAAATCCAACCCTACTCCTGCCGAAAAGAAACTTCAGGATCAGTGGCTGACCGGAAAGAAATAGTTTTAAATAAAACAAATTATATGAAGCGGGGAAATTTTCTCCGCTTTTTTAACGACTTGAAATTGAAAAGGGCTCTCCGTATTGAAAATTATTACCCCATAAATGAATCACCTTAAAACAACAATCAAAAATACATTTTCATTTAAAAAAAATAATTAATTTAACAAAATTGACAGCAAATAGCATGAAATTTTAAATTTTTATGATTTTCATATTTGTAAAAATATTACATTTGAATACTAATTTTTAAATACAAAAACAATGAAAAAATTATCGAAAAATCAGATGATGACAACCAAGGGAGGATTGGCAGAGGGCGCAGGAAATAGAGTTGTAAAAGAAGTAGTTACATTTACTGGATATGCCGGAAATCCCTGCAGATTTAGTAAGTTCATTACAAAAAGATACACTGATGGTTCATTTGAAACTTACAGCATTATTGGAACATTGGTTGAAGCCTACTATGTGTAGGAAAAAAATTTAAGGTTGTCTATTTGGACAACCTTAAAATTAACTTATATTTTAAAAAATTACAATTATCGATCTTCATTTTACACTCCGCTTCTAAAAACAATTCTAAAAGCTGTTCCTTTACCCAATTCTGTCTGAGCAATCTTAATATCTCCATTATGATATTCTTGAATCACTCTTTTTGCTAAAGACAAACCTAATCCCCAACCTCTTTTTTTTGTAGAGTATCCAGGTTTAAAGGCATTTCTCGCCTGTTGTTTTGTCATTCCGCTTCCATTATCCTGCACCTCAACTAAAATATTTTTGTTTTTTTCAAAAACTGAAATTGAAATTGAACCTTCCCCTTTCATCGCATCTACTGCATTTTTTACCAAATTTTCAATAACCCAGCTTATCAGGATTTTGTTGTGGGGAACTGAAACGGTATAGCTTGGCAAGTGCAATCCAAAATTAACTTTTTTGGAAATCCTTGTTTTTAAATAATCGTAGTTTTCCTGAATGGTCGCATTAAAATCGCGGTCATTCAGTTCAGGGACGGAACCTATTTTCGAGAATCTTTCCGAAATAGTTCTTAACCGTTCGATGTCTTTTTCAATTTCATGTACCCCTTCAGAATCGGGAGTATCAAGCTTCATGATTTCCATCCAGCCTATCATGGAGGAAAGAGGTGTTCCGATCTGGTGTGCTGTTTCTTTAGCTAAACCAGCCCACAAATAACCTTCATCCGTTTTTTTTGTTGTTCTTAAAAACCAAATTAAAAAAAGAAAATAGCTTAATAAGAATAACCCCAGCAAATAAGGAGAATATTGGAGATAATTCAGCACTTTCGAATTGTCATAATACACAAACTGTTTGTCTCCATTTGCAATTTTAAGCTCAATAGGTTTATATTTTTTTTCCATTCCCTCCATCAAACTTCTCAATTTATCAGGTTTTTTTATGATTTCTTCAGGAATATTTCTGTAAAAACCTAAGTCTAATATGGGTTGCTTATTTTTGTCCGCTACTATAAAAGGAATTGTATTATTAGAACTATTGATTTTGAGAAGTAACTCCTGTAAATCCAAACTGGGATTTAGTTCCTGCTGAAATTTTAAAGTGGTTACCAAAATATCAACCCTTTTTATTTCTTCCTTTCGGAGAAAATTAAAAAGCATGGTAGAAGCAATAACAATTGTTAAAACAACAATCGTCATTAAGGTAAAAATGATCCAGTTATTCAGTCTAGCAAATAATGATTTCCTCAAAGCAATAGTTTATTTTAAAACGTTCAGGATCTTCTGCAGCTCTGCACCGCCGCTGCCCTGAAAATTGTTGATAATGATTGAAAATACATATTTCTTCCCATCTTTCGAAGTATGGAAACCGGCGTACGACTTGGTATCCCGCATGGTTCCGCTTTTCATTTTGATGCCGTTGTCCTGGGTGGGAAAACCGTCGTAATAGGCTTCAAACCAAGGCTGTTTCTTAGCGTACAGCAAAGCCTGGACTTCAGCTTTTGCCGAAACATAATTCTGCGGCGAAAGCCCGCTTCCGTCTGCAAAATTAATCATAACAGGGTTGATTCCTTTCGATTTCCAGAATTCTTTCAGGTAAGCTACACCACTTTTAAAAGATGGATTTCCTTTTTTCTCTTTTCCCAATGTTTTAACCAATGTTTCCCCATAAAGATTGATACTTTTGCGCAGAAACCAGTAGATGATTTTCTCCAATGCCGGTGATTCGTAGGTAAGAACGATCTTATTTACAGGCATCTCCTGCGGTTTCCCGCCTTCAATTTCAAGTTGGGAATTTGTAATGACTTTTCCTGAAAAATCAATTCCCGATTCTTTAAGCCACTGTTTCGCTTCCACACCCAACTGCAAAGGCGGATTGGGAGTGGCGCCCGAAACCGTCACTAATTTTGAAGGCAGGGTTCCGTTAATCAATGCAACATCCGAATGCGGTGCGGTAAAAATCAAACTTTGATCTGAACTTCCCCCGGATTTCAGGTCATTCAGCCATTTCACGCCTTCCAATGGATAGGAAAAACTTTTGAACTCAGTTCCGTTCATATTGATATCAAACTGGTTTTCGCGCCAGTTCACGCCCCAGACCCCGGCTCCGTAATAGTTCCCCAGATCGTCCCACGGCCAGCCTCCGGGAACTGTCTGGTGGTCAAAATAAGAATCATCGATCACCAGGTCTCCTGATATTTTTTTGATACCCGACTTTTTAACAGCTTCGATTAATTTCTGCCTGAAATTTTCCGGTTTGTATCCTTCATACCTCCAGCTTCCGAGCGTAGGATCCCCGTTTGAACTGATGAAGAGATTTCCGTTCAGATTTCCGTTGGAAACGGTTCCGGAATAAGATGCCGTTGTTTTGTAGGTATAATTTTTACCCAATACTTCCAATGCAGCGGCTGCCGTAAAGATCTTTTGTGTCGAAGCCGTGGAAAGACCTTTGTTTCCCTGATATTCATAAAGAAAATTCCCGTTTTCATCCGAAACGTAAAAAGATAAATTGGAGGAAACCGCTCCTGAAGAATTCATCAGGTTTTTGGTTGCAGCATCCAGTTTTTGGGCAATATCCTGTGCCAGAACCACCTGTGCCGAAAGGAGAAATATAGGAAAAACGTTTTTCATGAAGGATTGTTTATTCAAATATAATTTAAAATTACGGTACTTTAGCCTACCATTCTTTTTTGAACTCTTCCAGTTCATCGTTGTTAAAGAGAATCCTGTGATTTTCGATCTTATTAAATGACCGGTCACAGAAATGAGAAACCTCTTCATAACCGTCTTTATCAACATGAAGGTACATCTGGCAATACTTCAGATAATCTGTTTTATCTTCGTAGTCCTCCAGGAAAGACTCCTGCCACGCTTCTTCATTGCATCTTAAACAACGGTCTTTCCAAAGAGCTGTATGTCCGCAGACTTCACAGTCTTCCAGATTTTCGAACATCAGTCTGATCTGATCGCTGTCTTCTTTAGAAAATACATGTAAAGGGATCGATCTCAGCAAAATGTAATAATTGGGATTTCCGATATTCAATGAAATAAATTTCTCACCACCTGATAAATATACCTGCATTCCCCTAAAAGAATTCAGTGTTTCCACCTTTTCTATTTCACCGAGCGTAAACAGAAAACGTTCGTTCAGAAAAACAAGGTCATCTTTTATATGAAGAACGGAAATCTCTTTCATATAATGATTGATGCACAAGGTAATATCCCAGCCCTGTACGACTCTCGGTTTTCCTTTGTCTCCGCATTCTTCACAGGTACTCACCGATAAGGCTTCGTATTTTTTTAGTATTTTCTGGACTTCAGTATTCAGCGGCTCATCTTCTGAGTAGGCATAGCACCGCAAGCCGCCGAATTTTTCTTTTCCTCCGACCTTGTCATTCAGATTCCATCCTGCCAGACAAATCTCATAAAGCATATTACGAAGTAAATTATACCATCCTTTACCCTTTAATACAAAATTCGGCAGATTGGTTTCAACAAACTGATCAATTTCCTCTTTTGAATATTCCATAATGCTAAAGCTCCGAACCCGCTTCGATTTCGTACGGCTCCCTGTTTTTTTCGAAAATTCTCGTCAGTTCCGTACCTTCCACGGTAATCCGGTCGCCGGTTCTGCGGATCCAGTTGCCTTCGCGGAGCCCTACTACCTTAATATCATTCTGTGTCAGGAATTCTTTAATCCTTGTTTCTCTGGTTTCGCCGTTATGCTTCAGATCGGGATTCGGATCGAGATAATGCGGATTGATGTTAAAAGGAACCAGTCTCATACAGTCGAAACTTGGAGGATAAACAATGGGCATATCGTTCGTGGTTTTCATATTCTGTCCGCCGATGTTGCTTCCGGCACTGCATCCCAGGTAAGGTTTTCCGCTTTCTATATTTTCCTTCAGTACATTCATCAGCTTTTCTTCATGCAACGTTTTAACCAACAGAAACGTATTTCCGCCGCCGGTAAAAAAGCCTTTGGCCTGGTTAACCGCTTTTACTTTATCATTGAATTCGTGGAGCCCTTTCACGTGGATATTCAGGGTTTCAAAGAAAGACTTTGCTTTTGCCGTATAGTCTTCATGGGAAATTCCGCCAGGTCTTGCAAAAGGAATGAAAACGATTTCATCAATTCCTTTATATAATGTAATGATCTCTTCTCTTAAATAGTCAAGATATTGTCCGCCAAAAAGCGTGGAAGTGGATGCGAGTATGATGTTCATAATTTTTGAGCTAATTGTCTCTTACAAAGATAATCCAAACCGTTGCGAATCTAAAATTATGGTAAAAAAATAGTTGATCCCGTTAATGTTTTCTAAAAAACCTTAAAGCTTCTGAATTTTATTTTTTAGTAAAAATGGAATTTTCTACCTTTATAACACGTTTAAAATGTAGGAATTATGAAAATGACAAAAATGAACATAAACCTTTTATTAGGTTTAATATTGACAGGAGCCGTAAGTTTTGCCAACGCACAAACAACTCAGACGGACAGTGCAACCACTACCACAACGGTTCAGGCCGCCGGGAATCCAGCCATCGATGCACTTAAAAAGAAAATCGAAGCTAATCCTAAAGATACGGAATCTCTTGCTCAGCTAGCCGGAGTGTATCAGGAAGCATCCGACTGGACCAATGCGGTAGCTACCTGGAAGAAAATATCGGCATTGTTGCCGGATTGGGCACCATCGTATTACAGTCAGGCCTATGCCTATCAGTCAGCGAAAGATGATGCCAACGCCAAACTGGCTTATGAGAAATATATCGCTACCGTAAAACCGGAAGAAATAGAGCAGAATAAAAAGAACTTGGCTTATGCCTATTTTTATGTCGCATTCTCCGAACAGCAAAGCAATCCTGATAAAGCGAAAGAACATATTGCCAAATCATTGCAATACGATCCAAGCAATCAGGATGCGGTAAAATTAAGCCAGGCTTTAAATTCATAATGTTGAAAGATCCGATTTTTTCGGATCTTTTTTGTTTACTGTTTTTTAATGTCAACAGTCAATTCTGCTTCGCAGGTGAATGGTGAATTTTAAATTGACAAGCGAAGCGGATTCATCATTCACTTTTAAAATATGGCGGCTTAAAACCACCCCGTCAAAAATTCCTTCAGAATTTTCGCCACCCCTCCAAGGGAGTGGAATTGCGGTTAAAGTATGGTTTGCGGTTTTATGATTGAAAGGCGAAACTTTATTTAAATTGATAAGCGGAGCGGATTGGCCATTCACCATTTACTTTTAAAGTGCTGCGGCTCAAACCACCCCGTCAAAAATTCTTTCAGAATTTTCGCCACCCCTCCAAGGGAGTGGAATTGCGGTTAAGGTATGGTTTGCGGTTTTATGATTGAAAAGCGAAACTTTATTTAAATTGACAAGCGGAGCGGATTGAACATTCATCATTCACTTTTAAAATGTGGCGGCTTAAAACCACCCCGTCAAAAATTCCTTCAGAATTTTTGCCACCCCTCCGAGGGAGTGGAATTGCGGTTAAGGTATGGTTTTGCGGTTTAATGATTGAAATCGAAACTTTTTTTAAATTGACAAACGAAGCGGATTGATCATTCACCATTAACTTCTAAAATGCGGCGGCTTAAAAGCCACCCCGTCAAAAATTCCTTCAGAATTTTTGCCACCCCTCCGAGGGAGTGGAATTGCGGTTAAGGTATGGTTTGCGGTTTTATGATTGAAATCGAAAACTTTTTTTAATTTGACAAGCGAAGTGGATTCACCATTCACTATTCACTTTTAAAATGCGGCGGCTTAAAACCACCCCGTCAAAAATTCCTTCAGAATTTTCGCCACCCCTCCGAGGGAGTGGAATTGCGGTTAAGGTATGGTTTGCGGTTTTATGATTGAAAATTTTTTTTAAATTGACAAGCGAAGCGGATTGACCATTCACCATTCACCTCTTAACCTTAACCAAAATTAATTTCCTTCTCAAAAACGGAATGACTATCTTTGTATAAATAAATCTCAAAACAAATGAAATTTTTTATTGACACGGCTAATTTAGAGCAGATCAAAGAAGCGAAAGATCTGGGAATCCTTGACGGAGTAACGACGAATCCGTCATTGATGGCAAAAGAAGGAATCCAGGGAGCGGAAGCGATTAAAAACCACTATAAAGCCATCTGTGAGATCGTAGACGGGGATATTTCTGCAGAAGTACTTTCTACGACCTACGAGGAAATGATCAAAGAAGGGGACGAACTGGCTGCTATCCATCCAAATATCGTGGTAAAGATCCCGATGATCAAAGACGGAATCAAAGCGTTAAAATATTTTTCAGATAAAGGCATTAAAACCAACTGTACGCTGATTTTCTCTCCGGGGCAGGCGCTTCTGGCAGCTAAAGCGGGAGCGACTTACGTTTCTCCTTTCTTAGGAAGACTGGATGATATTTCTACGGACGGACTGAATTTGATCCAGGAAATCAGACTTATTTTCGACAATTATATGTATGAAACAGAGATTTTAGCGGCTTCCATCCGCCACGCGATGCACATCATCGACTGTGCGAAAATCGGTGCTGATGTGATCACTTCTCCACTGCCTCCGATCTTGAGCCTGTTGAAACATCCTTTGACAGACAACGGACTGGCTCAGTTTATTGCAGATTCTCAGAAATTGGCTTAATAGCTAATTACATGATAAATAAACGCGGCGCGGAAACTTGGTTTCCGCGCCTGTTTTTTATACCTGATTATTTTCCGTAATCTTTTTAATGACGCGACAAGGATTTCCTACAGCGACCACATTGTCCGGAATGTCTTTTGTTACAACGCTTCCTGCCCCGATCACTGAATTATTCCCGATGGTAATTCCCGGAAGAACCACCACATTTCCTCCAAACCATACATTTTCTCCGACTTTGATCGGATATGCGGATTCCAGCCCTTCGTTTCGCTGTTTTACATCGATCGGATGATTGGCTGTATAAAAGCTACAGTTCGGACCGATGAACACATTGTCCCCGAAAATCACTTTTGCGCAATCCAAAATCACCAGGTTATGGTTGGCATAAAAGTTTTCACCAACTTCAATATTGTACCCGTAATCGCACCAGAAAGCAGGTTCGATGCAGATATTTTCTTTTGTTTTTCCTAAAAGTTTTTTAAGTAAGGAAATCCGGCCTCTGAAATCCGAATTTTTAAGGTTGTTGTATTCCTGGCAGAGGTCTTTGGCAGCCACCCTTTCGTTAATCAGTTCCTGGTCATAGTTGGCATTGTATAAAAGTCCCTGTGCACATTTCTCTTTTTCTGTCATAGTTCGTTATTTGTGAGGTGTTGGTTTCTTGTTTAAAGGTAATAAAAACAAAACAGGATGAAAAATGATTTTTCACCCCGTTGAATATGAATATTACGTTATTACTTTACCAGATCCGGTTCGATAGGATTGTTATTTTTTGCCAGTGATTCTTTGGTTCTTTTCTCCATTTCCCTGAATACCTGATTTGGGTCTGAGATTTCTTTTCCGTCTGACGTTTTTACTTTGAACATCACTTTGGAATTTTCATTGTTCTGCATCACCATTTCCCTCATATTTTTGGTAGGATCGTTTACGTAAGCTTTCCATGCTTTCCTGAACTGGTCTTTCGATGCTTCGATCTCTTTTCCTCCCATTCCGACAATCCTCATATTCTGCGGCAGCTCCGGTTCTTTTTCGGAAGCAGGTGCTTCTGCGATTTTTTTATTGCCGGCCAGGGTCATGATATGTGATCCCGTCGTATCTTCGATTTTTACGATAAGGCCCGGCAGTCCGTAGAATTTATAGGGTCCGTCCTGAAAAGGGAGATCTGTGGAAAACCAGGCGATCCATTCTCTTCCGCCAAAGTTGGTGGTGGCTTTCTGAGCATTGTATTCTCCAATTTTTTGCTTATCGGGAAGGATTTTCCATTCGGGTTTCTGGTCTTCTTTGATCTTATATCGGTCTGAAGCGATATTTCTGAAAAGATAAGTGGTAAAATCAGGATAGCTTTTGGTAACCTTAAAAGAAACCTGACCCGGCTTTTCTTTGCGGTTGACGCTGATGTTCCCGGAAAAAGATTTTACCTGCTTCTCAATTTCCGCCCTGGAAGTGGAATCTGAAACGAATTTATCGCGGCTGTAATAGCTGGATCCGTTTTTATCAATGTCCAGGTACATCATTTCGCTTTTCACATCTTCCCGGTTGTTGGAATCCGGAATGAATTTGTATTCGTAGAAAAAACGGTTGATCTGTGCCTGGGTAAGAATGCCTAAGACAAGACATCCGAAAGCTATAAATTTCTTCATGATTAATTTAATTGGTTCTAATTTTCCATTTTTCTGCGTAAGAATGTTGTTAAACGAATCACTCATACACTTCTGAAATGTAACAAAAAAGCCATGCCTGGTTTTCAATCTTACACGGCCTTTTGTTTATTATTTTATTTCAATCCTGATCTCGCCGGTGGTGGTTTTCGATCCGTCGGTGGAAGTTTTATTGATGTTGACCGACCTGATATTTTTCGGATCCAAAGCCTGCATCTGTGCATTGGTAGACTCTTTTCCGTTAATGTAGATTTTGGTATTTTCTGTATTTCCGCTCAGATTTTTAATGCCAGAACCTACAAGAGACTGATCTTTCAGATTAATTCTTATGTTATCAGCATTCACTCTAAAATTCCTGTCAATTGGCAATTTTTTAGAAACATTGCTGAACACATACACCCTGTCACCGTTAAGCGCCCTCCTTTCCGCTTCCAGTTTGGCCCTCTCGCCTTCCAGCTTGGCTCTTTTTTCTTCCAGCCGGGCCCTTTCTTTTTCAAGCTTGGCTCTTTTTCTGGCGGTAGATGCAGATTCTTTTCTTCCGGATGCCGATATTCTAATCTCGTTTTCGGTACCCGGTGACCATTTCAAGTCTTTTGTATCTCTAAATGAGTAGAATTTTACTTTGGGCACTTCAGGCGCGTTAGGCGGCTGTGGAGATTCAGGATAATCAAAGTTTATTTCCGGCATCTCCGGCATCTCAATATTGAGATCTTTAAGATTTTTCACTTCATCTTTCCATTCTTTTGATTTGAAATAATCATTGATATTAATATCTTTTCCATTCATTTTAATAACCATTGCAGAATTGAGATAATCCTTCGTACTTGCTATTTTCCCGATCTCACCGGAAAGTTTTCCAATTTCTTCAAGATTTTTGTAGTATTCATCGCTTTTGGGTTCAAGTTTCTGCAGAATTTCTGTTTTCTGCTGAAGTTTCCGGCTTAGATCGGCAATCTTCCTATCATCGTCGGCTTTTCTGTAAATTTTTGGAGTAGCCATACTTCTTTTCGGATCCGGAACAATCGTATCATTTTTAATACCGACCGGAGCTTTTTGAATAGTGATCTGATGTGTATTTCCGATCTGGGCAACCGCTTTTTTAATTTCGATATTGGTGGCTTTGATCTCCTGGTTTTTGGCATTCACTAGATAGGCGAACGCAACTGTAAATACTACCGGCAATGCTAGAATTCTACGCGCATAACCGAATTTGGTTTTAGGTTTCTGTAACATTTTTAATCGTTTTTTTAGATTTGAACTGAGAAACGGACTCGCGGCAGGCAACGGGTTTCCGGAAAAGTGGCTTGCCAAAAGCATCTGCGCAAATGCTTGGGTGTCCGATTGTTTCACGGCCTTTTTATCGGCCAGGTATTCGTGGATTAAACTGATTTCTTTTTTGATGATATGGAAGAACGGATTGAACCAAAATACGGAAGTGATAATTTCCATAAAGATTTTATCGAAAGAGTGTTTCTGTTCAATATGTACCATTTCATGCTTCAGAATCTGCTTTCCGACATCGGAATTCAGCATGATGGAATTCTTCCAGAAAAGATTCTTAAAGTAGGAAAACGGTGCTTCCGAAAGGTTGGTCCGGTAAAAATTGATACCGTCAAAAGTTTCTTTTGGAAAACTGCTTTTCAGCTGGCGGATTCTGAAGATCCCGTAGGTAAACCTCCCTAAAAAATAGAGAGAAACCAGTCCCAGAGCTGAAAGAATAATTCTAAAATAAAGGTCGTCATAGTTTGAGTTTTTAATCGTATTGAACTGTACCTGATCTATCAACTTGTATATATCACTGCTTACTTCAATGGTAAAGTCTTCTACCTTCACCAGAGGGAGCAGCAGCGAGAGGAGCATCGCAGACAAAAGATAAAATCTGTTGTAGTGATGAAACGTCCTGTCTTTTAAAGACAACTGATAATATAAAAACGTTACACCGGAACATAAAATAACTTTGCCGAAATAGAGAAGTACAGTTTCCATAGGTTTTAGTTTTTCTTTTTAAGTTCGTTTAAAAGCATTTCAAGGTCTTCCACCGTCATCTCATTTTTTTCCACCAGGAAAGAAACGGCACTTTTATAGGACCCTTTGAAATAATTTTTCACCAGGCTTTTCATGGTCTTGCCGGAGTACTGCTCCTTGGAAACCAGCGGAAAATATTCGTGCTGCCTTCCATATACGCTGTAATCCACAAATTCTTTTTCTTTCAGCACTTTCAGAATGGTAGAAACGGTATTGGTATGCGGCTTCGGTTCCGGAAAAAGATCGAGGATATCCTTCAGAAATCCTTTTTCCAGTTTCCATAAATACTGCATTACCTGCTCTTCTGCCTTCGTTAACGTCTGATTTTTCATATCCTTTTCATTTATCATTAAAGGTGATATATATTTTCCACGAAATCAATATCACTAAGAAATTAGTTATACAAATGTATAAATAAAATTCAATCAAACAACTATTTTTTTAGTGATAAAGATCCGAATTGAATAACATATTGATAATCAAATAAATAAATTTTATTAAAATTTGTTAAATTTTTAACGAGTATAATTTATCAAGTGAATATTCAATATAAATTAAAGACTTTCCAACACAAATTCTTAAAACTTGTTAAAATTCATTAAATAAAATTAAAATCTATTTGTTTAAACCGGGAAATTATATTTATTTTAGTGCTTTAAAAATTTCTCATGAAAAGATATAATTTATTAATTGTACTGTTATTACTTATTTTTAACCTCACGACGGCCCAGAAAAAAGGTTCTCCGGCAGCAGATTTCAGCGCGGTAGGTGAAGCTAAATCTAAAATCGAAAGTACAGTTCCGTTGGTGATCAAGCATCTGAAGGAAGTCAGTGAAAAAGAAAATGATCCCAATATTCTTTCCAATGGCACTACAGCTCTTGCGAAAGAATACGGAAAGGTCGAACTCGAATGGAGGCTTTACAGAGGCAATATGAACAACTGTATCCTGAACAATTCTTCCAAAAAAGCAAAAAAATGCATGGAATACCACAACAACATGTTCAGAGGCACTTTAACAAATTACAATAACTACATCACCAACCTTACCAGAAAGAACGGATATCTGGGTGTAGACGGCGATACGAAATTAAACTTTAACCCTGCTGAAATTACCACCAAGCTAAGCGAGTCTTTCTTTAACGGGAACGATGCGGCAAACAGGATGAAAGGAAATCAGAAAAAGGAATTCATCGGTCAGACCATGAAAGATGACAACGCTTTAACTCCTTTCAACCAACTGGCTGTACAGTAAGGTGTTTTTTAATTAAATGATACAAATCCTGCTTTTTTAAGTGGGATTTTTTGTTTGTAATTATCACATCCGGAATAAAATAAATCTGCTCCACTGCAAATCCTTTAGAATAACAAAAATTCGCAGGATCAGTTTTAAGGCAAAAGAAACGCAGCAAATAAAAACCTCGGTTTTTGAAACCCAGTTACGTCTGCGTCACGGATATGGCATAATAAATGATTTTATCACTCCAACCAAAATCAACAAAAATGAGCACATTAAAAAAAGGAGACATGGTAAGATGGGATTCAAGTAATGGACAGACCCACGGAAAAATTACCAAAGTACACACAAAGGATTTTACTTTTATGGATAAGCAGCGCCGCGCTTCGGAAGACGAACCTCAGTACGAGGTCATGAGTGAAAAGACAGGAAAATCGGCTGTCCATAAAGGTTCAGCGCTAAAAAAAATGTAAAAAAATTGCCACAGATTGATGTGGCAATTTTCTTTTTGTAAGGCTTACCTAAAAGTTTTTATTATTTTATTTTATCATAAATAAATTTTGTGACAATAGCTCCAAAAAGGTAATAAGCAACCGTCATTACTTTTTTCTGGGTATTTTCCGCAACAGGCTTTTCATCCAGTCCCATTTTTTCAGGCAGTGCCAAAGCACCCAACCCCATCGCCAATCCGGAAGCGATATTGAAGCCGCTGGTAGCTGTTGTAGCGTAATACATTCCGTTACCTATGACATCGCCTGCCAGTGTAGCGGCATACAGCTGATCCTGATTGGTAATTTTCACATCGGCTTTATCCAATGCCTTATTTAAAGCTTCCTCACCTACTTTGTTAATCTCCGGTACATTGTCGAAATTTTTACGGATTACTTCGTGCAGAAGGCTAAGGGCAATTGCTCCGCCCAGACCTGCAATAATTTTCTTATACATATTCTTTAGATTTAATGGTGTTCTTACTGAACTGCATAAATTGGATCAGTAACAAAAGTTGGGGAGAAAAAGATAAAGTGTTATTTTTGTTGAATGTCTGGTGAGAACGAACTTTTGAAATTACTGCTTCCCGAATATTTAATTTCCCATTTCGAGATTGTCCGCTTTGAAGATGAAGATAACGTGCTGCATATTTACTTTGAAGAAAAAAGTACCGTGCCCAAAGAATTCTCATCTCTGCATTTACAGTCCAAAGGCTTCCATGATGAAATCACGGTGGATGATTTTCCCTTGCGGGGAAAGTCGGTGAAGCTCCATATTAAACGCCGCCGGTGGACCGATGTGAAATCCGGTAAAATTCTTCAGCGTGACTGGAAACTTATTGCCGAAGGAACTCGCATGACTCAGGATTTTGCTGGGTTCTTAAAAAAAATCTGCCGATACTAAAGCCCTTTCCTGCAAAACCATCGGTGATCTTTATGGCCTTGACGGAAGAAAATTCCAGCGGCAGTACAAAAAGAAACTCAGCGATTTTAAGGACTGGGAACAAAAGCCCCATGCAGAGGACTGGATCATTTATCCTGAGAACCTTTCGGGGCAGCTTTCCCTGGATGAAGTGGCTTTATCCGATGGCGAACTCTACACGGTCCTTACCTCAAAACAGGCAAAAGGCAGAAAAGGAAGCATTGTAGCTATTGTTAAAGGAACGCAAAGTGATTCGGTCATTTCCCATCTTTTAAAAATCAAAAGAAAGCTACGGATGGCGGTAAAAGAGATTACCCTGGATATGGCGGGTTCGATGAAACGGATTGCGAAAAGATGTTTTCCCTGTGCAGATCAGGTGATTGATCGTTTCCATGTTCAGAAGCTGGCTATGGAAGCCCTTCAGGAAATCAGGGTCAGGCACCGCTGGGAAGCTATTAAAACGGAAAATAAGGAAACGGAAAGAACGGATAAAGACAAAAAACCAACCACCGAAGTATTCGAAAACGGAGATTCCCGCAAACAGCTTTTGGCAAGAAGCAGGTATCTGCTTTATAAAAGCCGTGAAAAATGGACGCTCTCCCAAAGCCAAAGGGCATCCATCCTCTTTTCACAATATCCGGACCTGGAAAAAGCCTATCAATTAACTGACAGCCTTAGGAAAATCTATAACCGGAACATTCCAAAATCTTTAGCCATGACCAAGCTTGCGCATTGGTTCAATGAGGTTGAGGAATCAGGCTTTGAATCTTTTTCCACTTTAAGAAAAACAATAAAGAATCATTACAGGGATATTTTAAACTACTTTGACCAGAGAAGCACCAATGCAGCCGCCGAATCCTTTAATGCCAAAATCAAAAACTTCAGGATGCAGCTCCGGGGAGTCAGAGACCGGACCTTCTTCCTATTCAGATTAACCAAACTTTTTACATAGTCCCCAGGTTTTGTGCATGATCCCTGATCTCTTTTTTCTTCAAAGTAAATATGCAGCACGTTATCTTCATCTTCAAAGCGGACAATCTCGAAATGGGAAATTAAATATTTAGGAAGCCGTAATTTCAAAATTTCGTTCTCACCAGACATTCAACAAAAATAGACTTTATCTTTTTTCTCCCCAACTTTTGCAATTGATCCGATAGCGGTGGCTTTCATCATAAATGTGCAATAAAAAAGACCTACAGTACTGTAAGTCTTTTTTGCTCCTCCTGCTGGGCTCGAACCAGCGACCCTCTGATTAACAGTCAGATGCTCTAACCAACTGAGCTAAGGAGGAATTTTCCTCTATTGGAGTGGTGCAAATATAAAAGGAATATTGCGATTACACAAATTTTTATTTTAAAAATATTGATATTTTTCCTGTGTTCATCGGATTTGTAGCTTATTCCACTATTTATCAATTAATTAAATTGCTAAAAAATTTCAATTCAAACCAAATAAAAAAAGACCTACATTGCTGTAAGTCTTTTTTGCTCCTCCTGCTGGGCTCGAACCAGCGACCCTCTGATTAACAGTCAGATGCTCTAACCAACTGAGCTAAGGAGGAATGTCCTTTGTTTTAAGTGGTGCAAATATAGGACGAATATTTATACCCTGCAAATATTTTTTTATTAAAAATGAAAAAAATTATAATTTCCCTGCGAAAATCTTAAAGATGTCACTCCCGAAAATCACTAACATCAAGCCTAACAGGAAGATAACCCCGATCATCTGTGCGTTTTCAAGCACTTTCTGAGGAACCGGTTTGCCTACGATCATTTCATATAGAGTGAAAAGAACATGTCCGCCATCCAGTCCTGGAATTGGAATTAAATTCAGGAATGCCAGCCATACGGAGAACATTGCCGTAAAGCTCCAGAAGGCCGCCCAGTTGATCGAAATACCACCGTCTGCAGCTCTGTCAACAGGCATGTTTTTAACGATGGCAATAGGTCCGCCGACGTTTTTGTATCCCTGGATTTTAGAATTAAACATGATTTTGAACTGTTTTACCTGCATGGTTAAAGCCTCGATGGTTCTTTCAAAACCTCTTGGAATTGCTTCCCCAAAAGAATATTTTTTATCCGTTACTACAGCCGCCAGTGCTTTCTGATCTACCCCAACCCCCAGTTTACCGGCTTTATCAACAGCTGCATTAAAGGTTTCCTGCTTTCCGTTTCGCAGAACTTCGATAGCAATGGTCTTCCCTTTATTTTCAGATAGTACAGTGCTTACTTCGTCGAAAAAAGGAGTCGGTTTCCCATTTACGGCTACTACTTTATCGCCTTTAGCCAAACCTGATGCTTTCGATGCCGGGCTTGCCAGAGAATCGATGATCATCGGGAATCTCGGAGTGATGTATAATTTGGCCTCTTTTTGTTTTAAGACTTCTGCTACACCTTCCTTTTCAATCGGGAATGTAACTTCCTTCCCATTTCTGAGTACGGTTACATGGTCGCCCAAAAGAATATTGATCGAGGCATTCTCCAGTCTTTCTGCAGGTTTGCCATCGATACTGATGATTTTATCACCGCTTTGGAAGCCCATTTTTTTACCGGCTTCCGTTACGCCGATGCCATTATTGAATTTCGTAAGATCAGTATACATTTCCCCGTTGAAGAGAGACAGGCAGCTGTAGATAATCCAGGCCAGGAAAAAGTTTACCGTAACTCCTCCCAGCATAATAATTAGTCTCTGCCAGGCCGGTTTTGCCCTGAATTCCCAAGGCTGTGCCGGCTGCTTCAATTGTTCGGTATCCATACTTTCATCCACCATTCCGGCGATCTTTACGTATCCCCCGAAAGGAAGCCAGCCGATCCCGTATTCGGTTTCGCCCACTTTTTTCTTTACCAGAGAAAACCACGGATCGAAGAAAAGATAGAATTTTTCAACTTTGGTCTTGAACCATTTGGCGGGTAAGAAATGCCCAAGTTCGTGAAGGATGACCAGGATAGAAATGCTCAATATAAATTGAAACAGTTTGATTGCTATTTCCATTAATGCTTTGTATGTTTAATTTGCAAAGGTAACAATTCTCAAAACTATGCCAAATAAAAAAGCCTCCCGAAACGGGAAGCTTTGTCATATAAAGCAATGATCTGTTATAAATTAATGGAAACCCCGAGACTGCCATTGTTACCGACTTCGGCGAAAACGCCGATTCTCTCGGTGAAAAAGTACCTGGCGCCGATATGTGCCCCAAGTCCGAAATTCCTTCCCACAACCCCTACATCAACTCCAGGATAGACATCCAGCTTTTCAGGCAGCTGCAGGGCATCTTTCAGGTGGAAATTCACCCTTCCGAAAGCGAAGACGCGGTTTTCATCATCATTGTCCTTGTAATTGTCGAAATAAACATTCAGCCCGGCTCCTACGGAAATCAGTCCGTTTAAGCCGTAATCATAAGTTCCGGTAAGTCCCGTGCCGTATCCCCAGGCACTCAGCCCGGCATTGATTTTCTGATCCCCTTTCCCTGTCCAGGCCTGAGCATCTGCCGCCGTACCGGCAAAAACCAGCATCAGCATAAAAACCAGTTTCTTCATAAATTTATTTTTTAATTGTTATTATCCGGCTAAAAGATATGATGTTGTTTAAAAGCAAAACATCTTCAACAAAAATAAAACCGAAATCATTGGAAAATCGTATTTTTATGGAAGTTTTTTAACAAAGTTTATGAAGATTACAGGACTGAATCTGGATATTGTCTGGAAAAATAAAGCGGAAAACTTTCAGCTTATTGAAAAAGAATTACAGCATCAGGAAGCCGATCTCTTTCTGCTCCCGGAAATGTTTTCCACCGGTTTCTGCATGGATGCTTCAGAAGTTTCCGACCGGAACCTGGAGTCTCTGGAATTCCTCAGAAAAATAGCGAATGAAAAGAATGCAGCATTCTGCGGAAGTGCTCCTGTAGAAGACAATGGCCGTTTTTACAACAGGATGTATTTCGTACATCCCGATTCAAAGGTGGATTTCTACGATAAAAGACATTTGTTTTCCTTTTCTGGAGAGGATAAAGTATATAGTCCGGGAAAGGAAAGGGTAATTGTAAACTACAAAGGATTCAGGGTATTGCTGCAGGTATGCTACGATCTTCGTTTTCCTGTTTTTGCAAGAAATAATGATGATTATGATGCTATTTTGTATGTGGCGAACTGGCCTGAAAAAAGAGTAGGCGCCTGGGAACATCTGCTGAAAGCGAGGGCGATTGAAAACCTGGCTTTTGTTTTTGGGTTAAACCGCATCGGAACCGATGGAAATGACCTGTTTTATCAGGAAAGCTCCCATTGCTTTTTTGCAGACGGAACTGAGATATCTAATAAAAATAGTAATTTCGTTACAGCGGAATTGAATTTGGAAGAACTGGAAGAATTCAGAAATCATTTCCGGTTCCTGAATGACCGCGATTCTTTTTTAATTGAATTGTGATGAGTAAGGCTGAGATTGGGATTCAAGAGCCTCAGTCTCAGCCTTAGCCTTTATTTAAGCATACTCTTTTAAAAGCTGAGTTAAAGTATTTACATCATGCACGCCGCTTTCTTTCCATAGCATTTCTCCTTTCTTAAAGATCGCCAGGGTAGGAACTCCGCGCACCCCATATTGGTTGGCCAATGCGGGATACTGATCAACATCCACTTTGATGATTCTGGCATTTTCGCCGACGTTTTCTTTTACAGTATTTAATACGGATGACTGTACTTTGCACGGCTGGCACCAGGTGGCAAAAAAGTCGATCAGAACCGGCCTTTCGGAATCGATGATTTCCTGAAATTTTTGTGACATAAGATTGGTTTTTAGTTAAAAAGAAACACTTTAGTTTATAAAATTTAAATCACTTAAAATCATCCGAAGTTATCAGAAAGGTGTTTTAAATCCGTTTTACAAACTAAAGTGTATTGAATTTGTTATGCATTAGAATTATTGCAAAAATAATTCCATTTTAGATTACTTTTGACTGACAGATAAAATCTGATGTTGGTAAACTGCCGGTTTTTTTAATGGCTCCGAAGCCGCCTTCTATTTCCGTAAAATTCCGGATTCCGTGCGAATTCAGGATACTTGCCGCAATCATGCTCCGGTATCCTCCTGCGCAGTGCAGGAAAAAATGTTCGGCATCATCGATGGTTTTCACCCAATCGCTGATGGTATCCAGTGGCTTATTATAAGCGTTATCGATGTGTTCCGCAGAATATTCGGAAATCTTGCGTACATCAATTACTTTTGAATCTACCGTAAACTGTTGTGAAAATTCTTCCGGAGAAATCCGGTATACCTCATCCGTTTCCCTGCCACTGTTTTTCCAGGCTTCAAAACCGCCTTTCAGATAGCCCTGTACATTGTCGAATCCTACGCGGCTCAGTCTGGTTATGGCCTCTTCCTCGGTTCCTTCTTCAACAACCAATAACAAAGGATGCTTAACATCGACAACCAGTGTGCCTACCCAAGGGGCGAAATCACCCTTCAGGCCGATATTGATGGAATTCGGGATAAATCCTTTGCAGAATTCTCCAGGATTTCTCGTATCTAAAATCAAGGCTCCCGTTTCTTCTGCGTAAGCTTCAAAATCTTCCGCCGAAACCGGAGTAAGCCCTTTGTCCATTACGGAATCAAGGCTTTCATATCCGCCTTTGTTTAAGGCGACATTCATCCCGAAATATTTTGGGGGAGCAGTTAAGCCATCCAGCACTTCTCGCACGAAAGATGCTTTATCCGGCTGATTTAAGGCATAATTCGTCTTTTTCTGATTACCCAGGATATCTACGGTTTCTTTCTGCATATTTTTTCCGCATGCTGAACCTGCGCCGTGTGCCGGATATACTGTTATATTGTCATCCAAAGGCATAATCTTCGTCTGCAGGCTGTCGTATAAAATGCCTGCAAGGTCTTCCTGGGTGAGGCTGCCTGCTTTCTGGGCAAGATCCGGTCTTCCTACGTCTCCTAAAAACAGGGTGTCCCCCGTAAAAATAGCCGTTTCGGTACCGTTTTCGTCAATCAGCAGATAGGTGGTACTTTCCAGGGTGTGACCCGGGGTATGAAGAACTTTGATCTTAACCTTTCCGATTTCAAATATTTGAAGGTCTTCCGCAATAATAGCCTCAAATTCAGGCTGTGCCGTAGGTCCGTATACGACTGGTGCGCCCGTTTTTTTGCTCAGATCCAGGTGTCCTGAGACGAAATCTGCATGAAAATGGGTTTCAAAGATATATTTTAAAGTAACCTTGTCTTTTTCCAGCCGGTCCAGGTAAGGCGTTACCTCCCGGAGCGGATCGATGATCGCGGCTTCATTTTCGGATACGATGTAGTACGCACCCTGAGCCAGGCATCCTGTGTATATTTGTTCGACTTTCATTCTGTGATTGTATCCGTTTAATGTTTCTTATTTGAAATACAAAAATCGGATTTATTTTCTTAATACCACCAAAAATAAAAAATGGATATTGATAGAATAAATCTATAAAGCATAAAACTGTTCTAAGGCCTGTAGATAAATTTGTGGAATTGTGCTTACCAATTTTAGCCATAAAGATTGCAGCATCTTGATCTTTCCCTTGTTTTGAAATACAAAAAAACATCAGAATACACATTCCGATGTTTTATATTAAATTTTATCCTGATCTTATTAAGGTAGTACCGGTGCTGGTACTGAAGCATTTCCGGAGGTTACGGCATTCATGTCATAACTGATCTGGCTGTTGATCGTGGTAAGCATATCTCTACGGTAAGCACTGATGCTGAGACGGATTTCCGGAACACGGTCAAATACACGTCCGTTGTTTGGTGTAAATTGTATTCTCCAGGTACCATTTTGTACAAATGACCGGGTTGAATACTGAGGAATATAATCACCAAGATTATTCGGCCGGGTAATATTTATATTTGAATCGTTATTTTGCCCTCTTACGATAAATCCTCCGATAACCACATAATATTTGCTTGCCGGGATACCGGTATCAAAATTGGTCACACCGCTTGTGCTGATGTTGGTGATAAAATATACCGTACTGTTGATGGCACTGAACTCGGAAGTAGCAGGCACATATCTTTTGATTACATTATCGCTGTTATCCCTTACCAGAAAGTAAGAACCTGCAGAGCTTCCGGTATAGGTGCCCGGATCTTCAAAATAAAGATTTCCGCTGAGTTTGGTGTTTCCATTCACTTCCAGGGTATGCGTCGGTGTTGTGGTACCGATTCCTACTCCATTTGTCTGAGCGGATAGGATTAAAAAATTACCTACCAAGGCGATTATGGCTAAAATATTTTTCATGATAATTGATGATGTATTAGATTCCAGTTGGTGCCGCAGTAGCGGATCCGTTGTTTGATCCGTTAAAGTCAACATTTATAGTTCCCAGGTTTTTAAAAAATCTTTTTGAATAGATGATAATATCGAAATTATAGGTATATCGGTCCGTAGTGTTCTGTGTATTAAGCGTAGGATAACCGATATTCACATGCCAGCTCTGTCCCGATTCGAAAACCTTGATGGTAAAATGACCTCTGTTGGTATTGCTGTCAGGGTTGGCCATAGGAGAATAAATTCCGTTATTTCCGGATGACGGAATGGCTTCAAAATTGGCGATGGTAATAAAGTATTTATCGTTAGGGATATTGAGATTTATATCATTAAGGTCATCCCTGTAGATGTTGCTGATAGAATAGGGCTGTACGATAAGAGGGGTATAAAGGGTCTCTATAGCCAGCACTTTTCCTCCGACGGTAGAAGACAAAGGGTCGGTTCCTAAAATAGTAAAACCTGATGTGTTATTCACATAAGCTGTCGGGTCGATGGTTACGGATTGTCCAATGGCCACACTTCCCGCCACTTGAAGCTTTTCAGTAGGTGTTTGCGTGCCGATGCCGACTTGAGCCAGACTTAATCCTGAAAGTAATAAGAAAATAAATAAGAAATTCTTTTTCATAGTATTAATATTTATGGGAGAATAGGAGCATTGTCTGATCCTGTGGTTGAGCCATTAAGGTTAAAAGGTCCGTGTTCAGGGAATATTTTTACATATGTTTTAGGGTATACTGCACATACAATGGTCCATACCCCGTTTGATTGAGGAGCAACCTGAGAATAATCTGCGTAAATCTGCCATTCGTTATTTACGCTTTTTACTCCATAAGATGGAATTGCGATGTTTCCTCCGTAAAGATCCAGATTAAAATAAGCGGACAGCACCATCAGAGAATAATCGTTTGAATTTATCTTCGTGTTAAAATTTTCTACCCAGTCACCGTTTACGTTATTTAATGAATATGTTATGATACTGGCAATCCCCGGGGCATTTGCCTGTCCGGGATTAATTTTCTGCACTGTATTATCGGATATAGTGTGGTTGAGCAGAAGATAACGGTCTTTTTCTACAGCAGTAACGGATGGGATGGTTCCGGAGATAATTTTTCCGGTTTTGTAAGTTCCGGCAACATCAAGCTTGACACGCGGCGTTTTTGTATTTATACCTACATTCCCTACTTGGGCGAACGAAAAGCTGGAAACGCACAGGATCGCAAATAATAGTGTTTTTTTCATGTGAGTTTGATAAGGGTTTTAGGCTGCAAATATATCACTTTTTATCAAATGTCCAAATTGTTAATTATGAACGATTTAGCGGGATTATTTCACCTAATTTTGATATTAAGTCCACTTTTTTCTATTTATTTTTTATAAAAGTGTAGTCTGTATGCATACTTGTGACCATTTTAGAAAATCAATTGTTTACTACGAATAGAATTAGTTCTATAGGCAATAGATGTCATAAATGCCTTTTATTTCTTTTTTTTACTGAAAAAAATCATGTTTTGAACGATAATATTGTTATGTTTAGAATAGCAATTAGGTTGGTTCTAATGTTTTAGAGCGGCCTTTTGTAGATGAATACGAATATCGTTTCGTTGAATATATTTTTCTGCACAACTATTTTATAAAAACTTTATATTTATGAGTTAAAAAAATCAAATGGCAGATAAAATAAAATTCATCGAAGAATTAAATGCAAGGTATAATCCGAAAGGAGATCATATTATATTGGGTAAGGGCATGCTGGATGGAGAAGTGGTTGCTGATGTAAATGTTACCATTCCTTTAAAAACCGTAAACCGTCACGGGCTTATTGCCGGTGCTACGGGAACGGGTAAAACCAAAACACTGCAGGTCTTTGCAGAACAGCTTTCCCATCAGGGGATTCCTTCACTGGTACTTGATATCAAAGGAGATTTCTCGGGAATCGCTGAAGCAGGGACGGAAAATCCGGCCATCCAGGAACGGTATGCCAAAACACAGCTGCCTTACCAACCGCAGGCTTTCCCTGTAGAATTAATGACTATTTCCGGGGAAAGGGGGGTAAAGCTCAGAGCCACCGTTACTGAATTTGGCCCGGTACTTCTAAGTAAGATTTTACAGTTGAATGAAACGCAGCAAAGCATCATGTCGATTGTATTTAAATACTGCGATGACAAAGGCCTTCCGCTGATTGATCTGAACGACCTGAAAAAAGTCCTTCAATACGTTACTGAAAATCCGCAGGGAAAAGCGGAGCTGTCCTCCAATTATGGTTCTATTGCTCCGGCATCTTTGGGTGCTATCCTTCGGGCTATTGTGGCATTGGAGCAGCAGGGGGCTTCCGGCTTTTTCGGGGAGCTGAGCTTCGATGTTCATGACCTTCTTCAGACCAGGGACGGCAAAGGCGTGGTAAACATCCTGCGGGTGGCGGATATTCAAAGCAAGCCCCAACTGTTTTCTACCTTCATGCTTTCGCTTTTTGCGGAAATTTACATGACGTTTCCGGAAGAAGGCGACAGCGGAAAGCCGAAACTGGTTTTATTTATCGATGAAGCCCATCTCATCTTCGACGAATCTTCCAAAGCTTTGGTTAGCCAGATCGAAACAATGATGAAACTGATCCGTTCAAAAGGAGTTGGGATTTATTTTATCACACAGATTCCCGGAGATGTTCCGGAATCTGTACTTTCACAGCTGGGACTGAAAATTCAGCATGCGCTGAGAGGTTTTACCGCAAAGGATAAAAAGGAAATTTCAAAAGCGGTGGAAAATTATCCGACAACGGATTTCTACAATGCCTCAACTTTAATACAAAACCTGGGAATCGGGGAAGCATTTGTAACAGCCCTGGATGAAAGGGGAATCCCAACGCCGTTGGTACATACGTACCTGATTTCACCGGAATCACGGATGAATGTCCTCAGCGATGCGGAAATTTCAGAATTGACCGGCCGTTCGGCTTTAGTAGACAAATATGAAAAAGTGGTTGATAATGAGTCGGCTTATGAAATGCTGGTTAAAAGGATGGAGCAGGCTTCACGGGAGGTAGAAGCTGTCAATAACCAGAAAACTAAGCCTGTAAAAGAAGAGCCGGGAATGTTTGAGCAGATTCTCCAGAGCAAAGCCGGCAGGACCTTCACCAGTACATTGATGCGTGAAGGGGCTAAGGCAATTTTGGGAATGCTTGGCCTGGGAGGAAGGCGAAGATAAATATTTTTACTATTTTAGCAGGATTGCCCGGTTTTTTAACATCTGTTGGCATAAGTTGTGCAAACATAACCGCATATGCTTAAGAAAAAGGGTTTATAATTAATTTAAAAGAAGATTGTATAAAGTTTAAATGTATTCCATAATTGACATAGAAAGTAATGGTGCAGGTTACAGAAAAGAATGCATTATCGATATTGCAGTATACCGGTATGACGGTCAGAAAATCGTCGACCAGTTCATTTCCCTGGTAAACCCCGAAAGTGATATTACGCCTTTCGTACAGAAACTGACGAACATCACTCCTAAAATGGTGAAGACAGCACCGAAATTTCATGAAATTGCTCGCCGGATTGTAGAAATTACCGCCAATACCACTTTGGTCGGGCACAATATCGATTTTGATTACCGAATGCTCCGTCAGTCTTTTCAACGATTGGGATATGATTTTAAAATCAATACTTTAGATACGATTCCCCTGGCTAAAAAACTGATTCCGGATGAGGTAAGCTACTCTCTGGGAAAGCTTGTTAAATCACTGGGAATTCCTTTAACCCATCATCACAGGGCAGATGGTGATGCTCGGGCCACGCTCGAATTGTTCAAGCTGCTAATTGCAAAAGATACCGAAAACGAAATCATCCAGAAGCAGCATGAGGAAACCAATGCCAAAACCTATATTAATAAGATTAAGATACTGACGCAGGATCTTCCGAATGAAAAAGGGTTTGTCTATTTTCAGAATGAATCGGGGAGGATTATTCTTTCAGATCATGTTCAGGATATTAACAAGTTTTCGAAAAAGGTTTTCAATTCCAAATCCAAGAAATGGGAGCTTATCCAGCAAGAAGTCGAACAGATTAATTATGAGCTTACCGGAACCGATATTATTGCCAAGCTGATCCTGAATTCAAAAGGAATCAAAAAAAAGGAAACGTTTCCCTTCGGTCTCTACTACAGAAACGGAAAATATCTGGTAGAAAAAAACAAGTTGAATAAGCTTGAAAAGCCCATTTTAAAATTCAGGTCTTTTACACAGGGTTCAAAGGCCGTGCAGTTTATTGAAAAGTTTGAAGAATATCAGGATGTTGAATATTTCAAAAGGAAAATAGATTTTAAAAAGCGGAACGAGCTCTGGCTTGGACCAGGCAGAAAGCTGGGTGAAAAATTATTCCTGATTATTGAAAACGGCAAAGTTATGTCTTATGGTTTTTATGAACTTTTTACGCAGATCCAGACTTTAAGCAAGCTTAATAAATTGAAAATCGATCTGCTTTACCAATCTTCGGATCTGGTGAACGAACTGCAGCTGGCATTGCTCCGGGGAGATTTTGAAACCCTGCCGTTACCGAAATAATTTCTTATGCATCCATTCTACAAAAATTCTTCCTGCTGGAAGTTTGGCCTGTTTTATTTCAATAAAGAGGATAAAAGGCTGTTTCCGCCTAAGAGATATGGTTTCGGATGGACCGTCAATTTTGCGAATCCATTCTCTGTCATTACGTTTTCGGTAATTGTGATGCTTATGTTTATAATTGGCAGTTATTTGAATAGATAAAATAAAATTCTTTAAATGAAAATTTTTAAAGAATTTTATTCTGTTAAAGATGAAATATAAGTATAATCTTCTATGTTGTTGATTTTAAATTATTAACAATTTCTCACTACCTTTGCTCTTTCTTTAATTACAAAAAAAGGAGTTTTTACTTATTAATTATGAATTCAAAAGATTTGTTGAAGATTGCCAATGAGTTTGGCACGCCGGTGTATGTGTACGATGCTGAATCCATCAAAACCCAATACGAAAAACTTACCTCTTCTTTTTCAAAAAAGACAAAGTTCTTCTATGCTGCGAAGGCGCTGACCAACATCAACATCCTGAAGTACGTCAAAAACCTGGGGGCTTCTTTGGATTGTGTTTCTATTAATGAAGTGAAGCTCGGCCTGAAAGCAGGTTTCCCAAAAGAGAAAATATTATTTACCCCCAACTGTGTGGATCTTGCTGAAATTGAAGAAGCCATGGCCTGCGGGGTTCATATCAATATCGATAACATTTCTATCCTTGAGCAGTTCGGTAACAAATACGGAAGTTCTTATCCGATCCTGGTAAGAATCAATCCGCACATCTTCGCAGGAGGAAACTATAAAATTTCTACAGGGCATATCGACAGCAAATTCGGGATTTCCATTCACCAGGTTCGTCATATAGAACGGGTAATGAAGTCGACGAACCTTAACGTGGAAGGTCTTCACATGCATACCGGAAGTGAGATTAAAGATCCTGACGTATTTTTACAGGCTTTGGATATTATGCTCGAACTTTCGGAGCACTTCCCGAATTTAAAATACCTGGATATGGGAAGCGGCTTTAAAATTCCTTATCAGAATACCGAAGAGGAAACCGATGTAAAAACCCTGGGTAAAAAAGTGGAACAGAAGATTTCCGAATTTTCCGCATCTACAGGCAAAAAATTTGAGCTTTGGTTTGAACCGGGGAAATTCCTGGTAGGAAAAAGTGGTTATCTGTTGGTAAAAGCGAATGTCATCAAGCAGACTACCGCGACGGTTTTTGTGGGCGTAAACTCAGGATTTAATCACCTGATCCGTCCGATGTTCTATGATTCCTACCATGTAATCGAAAATCTCTCCAACCCAAAAGGAGCGGAAAGGATTTATACCGTAGTCGGGAATATCTGTGAAACCGATACTTTTGCCTGGGACCGAAAACTGAATGAAGTAAGGGAGGGGGATATCCTGGTGTTCCGTAATGCGGGAGCTTACGGCTTTGAAATGAGTTCCAACTTCAATTCACGACTGAAACCTGCCGAGGTATTGTTCCTGGAAGGTAAAGCGCACCTGATCCGAAGAAGGGATGAATTTGAGGACCTGCTCAAAAACCAGATTGAAGTGTTGTAAATTATCGTTAAAAGGCTTACCTTTAAAAGATAAACGGTAGGCTATGAAAAAATTATTTTCTATTCTGGCAACAGGCCTTTTTACTTTGTCGTTTTCTCAAACCTATGTGAAGGTTTCTCTTGAAAAAAGCCAGGTAGAAACCATATACAAAGGTGGACCGAAAAAATTTGAATCCGACCTGTCCGATAATTTAAGATATACGGGCAATGTATTTCAGGCAAACGGCGACTTCAAATTAAGTTTTAATGTAAATGATAAAGGGGAAATTGCAGATTTGAAGCTGCTGCCGGAACTTTACGACAAGACATTTGAAAGAGAGGTGAAAAGAGATCTTAAAAGAATGGAAAAGCATTTTGCAGGAACCCGGAATCAGGAGATTTGCGTAAACGTAAGCTTTGGCAGGGACATCCAGCCTTCAGATGCAAGGGCTGCCTTTCAGGCGAGAGATCCTTTCGCAGGCCAGACAGGATCGAGATAAGCAAAAAAATATAAAGCTCTGCAGAAATGCGGAGCTTTTTTTATTAATTAACGGATGAGGGGGGTGTTGGCATAATCTTTACAGCTTACTTATCGGTCTGTTTTCGGATCTTTTTCTTTAAAATTAACACCAAAATACAATAATAATGGCTAAAAATATTGCAGAACAAATTGTAGAGATGTTGGAAAGCGCCAACGTGAAAAGAATTTACGCCGTAACGGGCGACAGCCTTAATCATTTAAACATCGCCGTTAAAAAAAGCAGTATCGAATGGATCCATGTACGGCACGAAGAAGCAGGAGCCTATGCCGCTGCTGCGGAAGCGGAACTGGACGGTTTTGCTGTATGTGCGGGAAGCTGTGGGCCGGGACATGTTCACCTGATCAACGGAGTTTATGAAGCACATCGTTCTCATGTACCGATGCTGGTGATCGCTTCCACCATTCCCAGCGAAGAAATGGGCATGGATTATTTTCAGGAGACCAATACCATCAAACTATTCGACGACTGCAGCTATTACAACCAGATGATCACCAGGCCGGAGCAGGTGCAGCGAACGGTTCAGACAGCCATTCAGCATGCGATTTCCAAAAAAGGAGTTGCCGTTATCGGTCTTCCGGGTGATGTTTCTGAGCTTGATGCGGAAGAAGCAGCGACTTCTAACAAAATTTTTAAAACAAACCCGATTATCCGTCCATCGGATGAAGAGTTGAGCCTGTTGGCAGGTCTCATCAATGAAAGCAAAAAAGTAACCATTTACTGCGGTATCGGTGCTGAAAAAGCCAACGCGGAGGTCGTGGAATTATCCAGATATTTAAAGGCTCCGGTGGGATATTCTTTTCGTGGCAAAATGTCGATCCAGCCGAATAATCCGAATGAAGTCGGGCTTACCGGGCTTTTGGGGCTTCCTTCAGCGCATCATGCAATGCACGAAGCGGATCTGCTCATTCTTTTGGGTACCGATTTTCCTTATGAGAAATTCATGCCTGTAAAAAATAAAATCGTCCAGGTTGATGAAAGTCCTGAAAGATTGGGAAGGAGAGCTAAACTGGAACTAGGACTTACCGGTGATGTAAAAGAAACCATTAAAGCATTACTGCCGTTGCTGAATGAAAAAACCGACACGGATTTCCTCAAACAGCAGTTGGAGTTTTATGAAAAAGTAAAAGAAAATCAGTTGACCTATGTAAAGGATCCGGGAACAGAAAATGGCATTCAGCCTGAATTTGTCACACATACATTAGATAAATTAGCTACAAAAGATGCTGTTTTTACGGTAGATACAGGAATGTGCTGCGTTTGGGGCGCAAGATACATTACCGGAACGGGCGCAAGGAAAATGCTGGGTTCCTTCAATCACGGTTCAATGGCCAATGCCATGCCGATGGCCATTGGGGCCTCGCTGGCTTATCCGGGCCGGCAGGTAATTGCGATGTGCGGTGATGGCGGATTGTCGATGCTTCTGGGTGATATGGCTACTATTTTCCAGTATAAGTTACCGGTAAAGATCATCGTTTTTAACAACAGATCGCTTGGAATGGTAAAGCTGGAAATGGAAGTCGGAGGAATGCCGGATAACGAAACCGATATGGTAAATCCGGACTTTGCGATGATTGCCCACGCCATGGGATATCCCGGGAAAAATATTCATCAGCCGGGAGAAGTGGAAAATGCCATCAAAGAATGCCTGGATTATAAGGGGCCTTATTTATTGAATATTTTTACGAATCCTAATGCACTGGCACTTCCTCCCAAGATCGAAGCCAATCAGGTTTTGGGAATGACAAAATCCATGGCGCAGCTTATGTTAGGCGGAAAAATGGAAGAAGTGCTGGATACGGTGAAGAGCAATTACAAACATATTAAAGATATTTTGTAATGAAGATCGGTTTTATCGGAGCCTTTTAAATATTATCTTTGCTTAAGTAAATTTACATTTTATGAAAAATTCTTTAAAAACACTTGTCGTATTTCTGACCCTTATGATATCGGGTTCAGCTTTTGCACAATTTAATGATGTGGAAGAGCGGGATGATAATTTTATGACGGAAAACAATAAGAACATCCTTAAAATAGATATAAAAGAACCGCTGCTTCAGGTCGCAGTGAAAAACTGTAAGGATTTTAAAGCAGCAAGCTTCGAGGGCGGAATTCCGGCTTATAAGGAAGTGTTGAGAAAGTATATGTATGTTTACCTGAATACGGATTTCTATGTTCTGAACGGCGATTTTACCTTCACCCTTACGGTAGACGAGAAAGGAAAAGTGACCAATATCGAGGGAACTCCGAAAGTCGCCAACAGCCAGGTATTCTTTGATGATATGAAATATGTGGTGAGAAGAATCAAGAAAAACTGGATTCCCGCCCGCTGCAACGGACAGCCGGTAACCTCACAGATTAAAATCAATATGAACCTGTCTTCAATCGCAACCGATATCTAAAAAATACACGATACTACTATTTTAACCATGAAAAAATACCTTTTAATCCTGCCTTTATTGCTTCTCAGCGGTAAAGGTTTTTCGCAGATGACTGGGTCTCAGACCCAGACGACAACCATAAATTTTCAGAAAGCGGAATTTCCCGGCGGCGATGAAGCTTTCCAAAAAGAGTTTATGAATATGGTTCATGCGTACATCGATATGGCCTTGTATGCGGTTCAGGGAAAAGTAACCTTTATCTTTAACATTGATCCCAGAGGCAAAATCAGCAACATTGATATACTTCCGAAGTTTAAAAACAATGAAATGTTTATCGATGACATGAAGTACGCTGCCAAAAAAGTTAAAGGAAAATGGAAACCTGCGATGCAGAACGGGGCCCCGGTAGATTCCAAATTTGTGATGAAAGTGAATTTCAGTACCAATACTTATGATCATGATTAAAAGACTTCTTGGTTATATCACAATTATTATTTTTTCTTCCTGTCCAGCACAGATTCTGGATGAATATCCTAAAGGTCAGGACTTTTATGAAGGAGGATTGATTAATTTTTATAAAGAATCTCATGATTACTTGGTTAAGAATACGATTAAAAAATGTGGCGATCAGGAAGTATATCAGCCAAGATTTATTATTACGAAAGACGCCGTTGTTAAGCTTGTAAAAGATTCCGATACAGCAAATATTAAGAAGAATAAATGTGCTTATGATATTTCACTGGAGTTACTTAAAAATTTAAAAAATTGGAAACCTGCGGAAGTAAAAGGGAAAAATTTAGCAGCTCTTGCGGAGTTTATTTTGTATCCGAAAGATATTATGGATAATTACCGGCAGAACTATAATGCGAACAGCTTCATGATTTCTGCCAAATATCCCGGAGGATATGAAAAATTCAGAGAAGATTTTCAAAATGAATTTATGAGTTTATTCACAGACTATCATATCAATGGCACTGTTAATTTAGAATTTTATATTGATAAAAACGGATCTATTACCAATCCAAGAATTTATCCGGAGATTTATGACCGGAAATTTAATGTAGATTTTTTAAGAACCCTGTCACGTCTCAAAAAAGTATGGAAACCTGCATTATACTCCAATATTCCGATAAAACAAAAAATAGTTTTCCCCATAGATTTTTCTACGAATTTCTATGAAAGATAATCCTGCCATTCTGTCACAAGATTTTGTATCTTTGCAAATTCAATATATTCAGAAATAAAAAATCAAGGATCAAATAACCTTGAATTTTAAGCTCTGAACTTTAAACCGATTATCGTGCAGGAAAAATATATAGACGAAACCAAACAGGGTGAAGCTTTTGCCATTGCGGAAAAAGACGGAAACTCAAAGAAATTGTTTTTAGAGAGCTACGGTTGTCAGATGAATTTCTCTGACTCTGAAATTGTTGCGTCCATCCTTAATGAGCAGGGCTACAACACGACACTGAAAGTTGAGGAAGCAGACCTTATCCTTTTAAACACCTGTTCTATCCGTGAGAAGGCCGAGCAGACCGTAAGAATGCGTCTTTCACAGTTCAAAAACCTGAAAAAAGAAAAACCGAATATGACGGTTGGTGTTTTGGGCTGCATGGCAGAAAGATTAAAAACCAAATTCTTAGAAGAAGAACAGCTGGTTGATCTTGTGGTGGGGCCGGATGCCTACAGGGATTTACCGAATCTTTTAAAAGAAACCGAAGACGGCAGGGATGCCATCAACGTTATTCTTTCAAAAGAAGAGACGTATGCGGATATTAATCCGGTCCGTCTTGGTGGGAACGGGGTTACCGCTTATGTAACCATTACCCGGGGCTGCGACAATATGTGTACATTCTGTGTAGTTCCTTTTACCAGGGGCCGTGAAAGAAGCCGTGATCCGCATTCCATTTTAGAAGAGTGTAAAGACCTGTGGAACAGCGGTTACAAAGAAATTACGCTGTTGGGTCAGAATGTGGATTCTTACCTTTGGTATGGAGGCGGTCCTAAAAAGGATTTTGCCAAAGCATCCGAAATGCAGAAAGCAACAGCCGTTAACTTTGCCCAATTGCTTGATCTTGTAGCGAAAGCCGTTCCACAAATGAGAATCCGTTTCTCTACTTCCAATCCTCAGGATATGAGTCTGGAGGTATTCCGGATGATGGCGAAACACGATAACATTTGTAAATATGTTCACCTGCCGGTGCAGAGCGGAAGCAACAATATGCTTCTGGCGATGAACAGGCAGCATACCCGTGAAGAATATCTGGATTTAATTAAAAAAGCCAAAGAAATTGTTCCGGAAGTAGCATTTTCCCAGGATATGATCGTCGGCTTCTGTAGCGAGACCGAAGAAGACCACCAGGATACTTTAAGCCTGATGCGTGAGGTTGAATACGACTATGGATATATGTTTGCCTACTCGGAAAGACCTGGAACTCCTGCCCACAAAAAGATGGAGGATAATATTCCGGCAGACGTTAAGCAGAGAAGGCTGGCAGAAGTAATTGCTTTGCAGGGAGAACTGTCCAGAAACAGAATGAAATCTTATGTAGGAAAAGTTCATCAGATCCTTATCGAAGGAACTTCTAAAAAGAACGAAAACCAATGGAAAGGAAGAAACTCCCAGAATGCGGTTTGCGTTTTTGATAAACTGGAAGGACAGAAAATCGGTGACCTAGTGGACGTTTTTGTTTTTGATAATACACAGGGCACGCTTTTAGGGGAAACTGTTTCAAAATAATGATGCCTGAAGGATTAACTAATGAACAGCTTTTAAAAAATATTTCCGCATTGCTCGAAAATGCATGGAATAAAGTTGTCGTTGCCGTTAATCAGACCATTGTGCTTACCTACTTTGAAATCGGAAGAATGATTGTGGAGGATGAGCAGAAGGGTGAAAGCCGGGCGGAATATGGAAAAGAACAGCTTAAGTTTCTTTCTAAAAATCTAACGGAAAAATTTGGTAAAGGTTTCTCGGAAACAAACCTTAAACAGATGAGGCAATTTTTCTTGTCTTATTCAATTTGTCAGACACTGTCTGACGAATCTGAAATATCAAATTCCGAAACGCGATCTCTTAGATCTCAAAACAAAGAAGTTAAATTTGAAAATCAGACACTTCCTTATAATTTCAATCTCTCCTGGTCGCACTATCTGAAATTAATGCGGATTAAAGATCCGAACGAAAGAAGTTTTTACGAGATAGAAAGTTATAAAAACAACTGGAGCTTAAGAGAATTGCAAAGACAGTATGATTCCGCTTTATATACAAGACTGTCTTTAAGCAAAAATAAAGAAGAAATTCTTCAGCTTGCTGAAAAAGGACAGATTATAGAAAAACCCAGAGATCTCATCAAAGATCCTTATATTTTGGAGTTTTTAGGTCTGTCTGAAAAACCTCATTATTCTGAAAACGAATTAGAGTCCGAATTAATTGATAAATTAGAACATTTTCTCCTGGAATTGGGGAATGGTTTTACATTCGTTGGAAGACAGCAAAGTATTACTTTTGAAGAAAAGCATTTTTATATTGATCTGGTATTTTACAACCGGATTCTGAAATGCTTTGTATTGATCGATCTGAAAATCGGAGAGCTGAAACATCAGGACATTGGACAGATGCAGATGTACGTCAATTATTATGATCGTGAAAAACGTTTTGAGGAAGAAAATAAGACCATAGGGATCATTTTGTGTCAGGATAAAAGCGAAGCGCTTGTACAATATACCTTACCGGAGAATAACGAACAGATCTTTGCAAGTAAATATTTTACGGTATTACCAAGTAAACAAGATTTTATTAACATTTTAAACTCGGACAATGGAAAAATTTCATAAGTATTGCCTAAGTGTATTGTTGGTAATAATCTGCAGCAATATTTCGGCTCAAATTTCCAACGGCACGGCTGAAAGTGAAGACTGTAAACAGTTGTATGAACTTTATAACCGGATTTTAAATCAGGATTGTGAAGATTTGCAGGAAACCTGTACAAAAGAAAATCCTGCACAGAATATAACGATAAATCAAAAGCATCATGCGATTGATCTTATCGGTAAAATTTTCTCAAATAAACAGAAAAACAATTTTCATCACAATAAAGCAGGAACAGATTTTCCTGAAAAAGAAAAACATGACCAGCTCCTGAAAAACTTTGAAAAGGACAGCAGGAAAAATCTCTTCGCTGAAGTTTTATATTTTAAAACCAAAGTTTCAAAAGTCAGAAATAAAGATTATTTGGACGTTGTAAGTTAAATTTAAACCCATTTTTTTAAACTAAACAACAGATTTACAATTGTTAATGTAAGTCGTATTCAAATCAATAATCTAAACATTTACTTATGAGCAACGAGCTTCAAAATATAAAAAACCGTTTCGGAATTATCGGAAACTTTCCGGCTTTAAACCGGGCTTTGGAAAAAGCCATTCAGGTGGCACCAACTGACATTTCAGTCCTTGTTATCGGAGAAAGTGGAGTGGGAAAAGAATTTATTCCGAAAATTATTCATTCAGAATCCAAAAGAAAACATCAGCCTTATATTGTCGTTAACTGTGGTGCAATTCCGGAAGGAACCATTGATTCCGAATTGTTCGGACACGAAAAAGGAGCCTTTACAGGAGCCACTGCAACCAGAAAAGGGTATTTCGAAGTTGCCGACGGCGGAACGATCTTTTTAGATGAGGTGGGAGAACTTCCTTTACAGACACAGGTTCGTTTACTTCGGGTCTTGGAAAGCGGCGAATTTATGAAAGTAGGTTCTTCGCAGGTTCAGAAAACCAATGTAAGAATTGTCGCTGCAACGAATGTGAATATGATGAAGGCTATTCATGACGGAAGATTCCGGGAAGACCTTTATTATCGTCTGAACACCGTGCAGATCGATATGCCTCCGTTAAGAGAAAGAAAATGGGATATTCATTTACTGTTCAGGAAGTTCGCTATCGATTTTGCTGAGAAATACAGGATGCCTGAATTGGAATTAGAGCCAAGTGCCGTGCATTATGTGGAAAATTATACATTCCCCGGAAACATTCGTCAGTTGAGAAACCTGGTAGAACAGATGACGGTTGTTGAAAGAAACAGGCATGTAACCGTTGAAAAGCTGGCGGAATATATTCCGATGGAGTCCCACCTGCCGATGGTGGTGAATACGCCCAATAACCAAAAGCAGAATGATTTCGGAAGCGAAAGGGAAATCATGTACAAAATTCTGTTCGACATGAGAAACGATATTAATGATTTAAAATCCTTAACTTCGGAACTCATAAAGAACCGCGGGACTTCGGATCTGAGTAATCATGAGAAAAACTTAATCAACAGGATTTATACACCTGAAACTCAGCAGCAGAATGTAGCACCGGGTTCGTTGCTTTATTTTGAAAATAACAGCAGTACCAATCCTGTTATTCAGAATCCGACCATTATGTCTGAGCCGGAAAACAGCTATGAAGATATCGAAGATATTGAAATTGAGGAAAACCGTCCGGAATCCCTGTCATTACAGAATAATGAAAAAGACTTGATTATCAAAGCGCTGGAAAAACATAAAGGAAGAAGAAACAAAGCTGCAGATGAACTGGGAATTTCCCAAAGAACTTTGTACAGAAAAATAAAACAGTATAACTTAGAAGAATAATAAACTAAAAATTAAATCATGGTGAAAATTAATGCAAAACCGGTTAATTTCAAACTGGGGAATTACATCAGCGACGGCTACGAATTCTACAAAGCCAATTTTGGAAATTTGTTAGGAGCTTTTTTACTTGCAATGGTGATGTCAATCATTCCTTTTTGCGGGCTTTTGGCAGTAGGGAATTTTTATAAATATTGCCGTGATTTAAGAGCTGGAAGGCAGGTGAGTGCGGGAGATATTTTCAATTTTGATAATTTTACGCCTTACCTGATGATACAGCTTATCTTATTCGCTGGATTAATAGTCGTTTATATTCCTATGATTATCATGTTGGTAGCCATGGGAGAGCAGCATTCTTCAGCTCAACCACCTGCCATCTTTTTCATTTATTTGTTCATCGTGTATATTGGAGTTTTATTTGTAGTCATGAAAGGTTTTTATATGCCGGCATTAATTTCCCTTGCAGGAATTACAGAGATTAAGCAGGCATGGAAAATCTCTTCCGTGATGAGTAAAGGAAATCTTTGGTCTATCTTTTTATATTCACTGGCAGTAGCGTTTTTATCTCAGTTAGGAGTTATCGCATGTTTTATTGGCTTGATTTTTACAATACCTTTTGCATATGCTTCTCACTATTTTGCGTATGAAGATGCTTTAAAGCAGATCACTTATGACGAAATTCAGGAAATTGGAATTAAAGATGAATTTTAAAATTAAAAATATCAAAATCGGCCAGCCGAAATTCTGGCTTTTATTGCTGTGTATGGGAATCCTGAATTCCTGCTATAGCTTTACGGGTTCGTCCCTTACGGATGAAAAAACCATTCAGATCAACGAGTTTCCAAACAATGCCCCATTGGTAAACCCTACTTTATCGCAGCAGTTTTCCACGGATATACAGAACCGTTTTCTGCAACGTACAACCCTGAAAGGGACCAAAGAAAATCCCGATATTCTGGTAGAAGGGGAAATTACGGATTATTCGATTACCCCAACCACCATCGGTTCCAATACGGTAACCAACCAGAATACGGGCGGAGTAATACAGGAATCCCAGAACAAGCTTACGATCACCGTGAAAGTTCATTATGAAAATAAACTTCACCCGGATGTCAGTTTTGACAGGACATACAGTGACGAGGCGGTTTTCAACAGCAACCTGTCGCAATCTGAGATCGAATCTTCTCAGGTTAAAATTGCGACAGACAGAATTATAAATAAAATATTTAACGATATTGTAGCGAATTGGTAAGATGAATCATAGAGTTTTAGAATTATTAAAGACCCCGAAAAATATTCAGTCAGAAGATTTAACCCTTCTGAAAGAAGAGATTAATTCTTTTCCCTATGTTCAGAATATCAGAGCATTATATTTGTACGGGGTACATTTATATGATAAAGAAAACTATCAGCAGGTGTTATCTACCACCGCAGCTTATACGACGGACAAAAAGATTCTCTATCAGCTGATTAACGGTAAGATCCAGCAGCCTCCAAAACCTGAAGTAAAGCAGGAAACGGCAAAAGAAAAATCGGTTCCGGCAGAAAATCCGTTAAAAGTTCTTTATCAGGCGAAGGCAGGCAGTTTTCCGATTAAAAGAGACGATTCCTTTATTGCTGAACCTTCGGTCGCTAAAGAGTCGAAACAGGATGATAAAAAACAGCCACAGGAAGATCCACGGATTCTCCCTCCTGAGAAAGAAGAGACCAGACATATTTACGTAAATGGGGAACGCAACAGGATTCTTTTTGAAGGCGAAGAAAATTTCCTTAATGATGATACGGTAGAAACCATCGATCTGGAGTCTACCCTGGAATCCGGTTCTATCGTTACCCAGAAAATTGAAAAAAAAGAAGAATTTCCGATAGGATCCGAAGAAAGTCAGCCGACAGAAAATGCGTTTGATGAAAATGCTATTCAGGAAACCGGGACAGTTACAGCTGCACCAGCCAAACAAGCAAGCGATATAGAATCATCCGAAGCAGACTTCCAGGAGGTAAAGGCTATTCTGGATGCCATGCAGGAAGAAGATTCTGAAAAAACCGCAAGTCGGGAAACCGGTGCTTCGGAACCTCAAAAGTCAGAAAATGCCCAGACGAAAAAAACAGAGGAATTTACACCGGAAACCGTTATCCATACGGAAAACGGAAATAATGAATCCGAACAGGAAGAAATTTCCCATGAATCGTCTCTGAGTTTCCATGAAACCGAAGCTTTCATGCCTGAAGTGCAGGTTGATTCTGATGAAAGAGGAGAAATAAAGGAACCTGAAACCGTTAAGGAAAAATCTGAAGAAAATTCAGATTTAAATGATACACCGGAAGCTGCAGATTTTACGCCTGAAAAGATCATCGACGCAGATGAAATTTCATCTGAAAAAGTAGAAGAAGCGGTTCGGGATCAATCCGAATTAAGTTTCCACGGCACGGAATCTTTCCTTCCGGAGGTGAAAATCCAGGCTAATGAACAGGAAACCATTACCCAGATTCCTCAGCAGAACCTCAGCAAACATGAAGATGAAATGCGCCGCCTTATTGAGGAAGTTGAAAAGAAAATGAAGGAAAAAGCATCTTCCGAAGAAAATAAAAAACAGGAAGCAGAGCACGAAAATACCGGATATGACATCAGCTTTGCAGAAACCCAACATTTTGAAGTAAAACCTGCTGAGCCGGAACAGCCGGAAAAAGAAAAACAAGAAGATTTTAAATCTGAACATACGGTTGAATCAGATAATGCTGAAGCTGAAGAAGAAACAGAGGCTGAAAATACTAAAAAAATAAGCGAAATCTCTACAGAAGAACAGCCGGAAACAAGAGCATGGAAACCAATGTCTTTCGACTCCAATATTCCGGACTCTTTGCTGGATAAACCTGCTCAAACCTCTCGGTCTGTTTCAGAACGGCTCCAAGAAGAAGATTTTAAAAAAGCAGTTCAATATGAAACAGCTGAATCTGAAAAAGAAATTTTAACCCAGGCGAAAGAACCTTCTGAACCTGAAAATCCTGATGACGCATCCGAACAGTCTAATGCGGATAATAAGATTGAAGCGGCTGAAGAAAATGCTCCCGTAATGAATGTTTCCTTCTTCGGTTCCGGCTGGACGATTCCCCAGCCTGAAAAAACGCAGCCTCAGCCTGAAAATGAAGGAGAAGCTGAAACGGAAAAAGCTGTTGGATCTTCTGCGGAACAGCCATCCGAGAAGCCACAGACGAGAACTTTTGACAGTAACGTTCCCGGGTTTATCAATACCTGGCAGAGCTGGCTTAAAATAGACCGGCCGGAAGATATTCAAAAAGACAAAACCGAACTTAAAAACAAAGTGATTGAGACCTTTATTGAGACAAACCCGAAAATAAGCCAGCTTAAAGAAGAAAGCAGCTTTGTCATCAGGGAGAAAGGGGATGATATTTCACATTTAATGACGGAAACATTAGCCAATCTGTATTTTGAACAGAAACTGTATACAAAAGCTATTAAAGCTTTTGAAATCCTGATCAGAAAAACTCCTGAGAAGAAAAAATACTACGAAGGGAAAATTCAGGAAATTAAAGATTTTAGAACCAAAGGATAACCAAAAACAAATACCATGAATATATTATCGAATAATGCTTTTCACATTATGTTTGTTGCTGTAGCAGTTGTAGTACTCTATATTTATGCTATAACGCTTTTATACAGGCATAAATCGGGCATACTGCCTTATCTGGCGGTTTTATTTCTCCCGGTTGTCGGGCCTTTGGGAATCGTCTTGGGAAACTTATCCAAACCAAAGTAAAATTTACTTGAATAAAAAACGGAGGAAATTTTTTCCCCCGTTTTTTATGTTATCTTGGCGGTATTTTTATTTTTTCTGAATCTTCGCCAAAGCGTTCTTCCGAAAAAGACGACACCGATGATAAGGATAAAGGCACAAACAACTGCAATAACAGGAGCTGCCATTGCCAGAAACGCCATGATGCCCGCTCCGGCTGTTTCAGCAGTACCTACTACCGAATTTCCTAATCCGCCGGTTGTTGCTGTGGAAGCAGCCCGGAGCCCTGCAAATCCAGAGCTTATTGTGGCTGCCGTTCCCCCGCCGGCAATTAATCCCAATGCCCACTGCGGAAAGGTTCCCAACTCCGCAAACTGGCTTGCAAATAAGACCGATCCTGCAATCGTCGCCATTGGGATAGAAATGGTATCCAAAAGATGATCTACAAAAGGAATATAATAAGCTAAAATTTCAACAATGGTGGCAATGCCCGTGGTAATAAGTGCCGGAAGCCCGGCGAGCCATTCAAAACTTGCATTCATGGGGATCCAATGAAAGTAGGAGGCCAAACTTACAGCAAACATCGGAAGAAATACCCTGAAGCCTGTCGCAGCAGCCAGTCCGATACCGATAAAGGCACTCAGAAAATAGGATAAATAGGGAAGATGATCCAACATATTAGTTTTCAGATTTATTGTTTTCCCTAAAGATACAAAAAGAATAATAAGAACTGAATATAGGACGTAAATTTACAGAGACGTTTTTATAAACCGGAATTAAGATTTCTTCTGAGCCTGGCAAAGCTTAATAAACTGTGTTTCCACATCCTGGAATTTCCCGGGCATTTCCGGGGAAACCCAGAACAGCATCGCCATTGTTTTATCACCGAAAGCTTCTTTAAATAGGTCTTTATTCAGCCGGTAGCATTCACGCAGCAGCCTTTTAATCCGGTTCCTGTGAACAGCCCTCTTGAAATATTTTTTAGAAACCGAAACCGCAAACTTCGTATTTTCGACAGGAATAGCCGGTTTGTTTTTCAGGATAATGATTCTCAAATTCCCGTTTGTTCTCCATTTACCTTTTTCGAAAAGTAAAGAGATCTCGGTATTTTTCTTGAGTTTTTCTGCTCTGGGATATTTGAAATTTGTCATGTAAAGGTGTAAAGATAAGGCATATTTTATTTGCACGGATGCTGTCCGTGTTTAAATAATACTTTCCGATAGCTTTATGGGAACATCTCATCTTCAGCATTTGCCGAAGAACTTAATTTTAAACTAATCTTTTTCTATAAGATGATTAATTACTTCTGCTGCTGCGTAAAGCCCGAAAATAGCAGGCATATAGCTTATGGTACCGTAGAAAGATCTTTTATAATTGGTTCCGTCCGTCATTTTCAGGCTGTCTTCATCCTGGATATCGTTGGCGAAAACACAACGGATGCCTTTATCGATCTTTACTTTTCTAAGCCTTTTTCTTATCTGTCTTGCAAGATGGCAATGCTCGGTTTTGCTGATGTCCCTTACCAGTACTTTACTGGGATCGGTTTTGCCGCCGGCACCCATGGAGCTTACAATTTTTATCCTTCTTCTCTTGGCGGCTATAATTAAACTTAATTTGGGTGTAACGCTGTCGATACAGTCCAGCACAAAATCAAATGTGTCAGCATCCAGCACTCCTTCCATTCTTTCGGGATTCAGGAACTCGTTGATCTTGGTGAGATTGAGCTGAGGATTGATGTCTAAAAGCCTTTCTGCAACCACTTCCACCTTATGCTTTCCTACTGTGGAATGAAGAGCGGGCAGCTGCCTGTTGACATTCGTAATATCTACCGTATCGCCATCGACGATCGTCATTTTTCCGATGCCGGCTCTGGCCAGGAATTCTGCGGCAAAAGAACCTACACCTCCCAATCCAACAACCAGAACATTGGCCTTGCTTAGTTTTTTCAGACCTTCATCCTTAATCAGAAGTTCTGTTCTTTCCAACCAGTATTTATCCATTCTTTATTATTTCTAAATTTTCTGTAATCTGCTTATTCAACGTCTCCAGTGAAATTTCTTTTAGTTCCGAAACCTTAAGATACAATTCTTCAATATTGAATGCATCATTGTCGGTTTCCAGGAATATCCGATCCAAAGGCGTACTTTTCAATGTATTTTGCAAAGATAAATTATACAGAACCGCTTTTCCAAAACTCAGATAGAAATTATTTTTAAGCAAATCTTTGGCAATGCTTCCTTTTTTATTGAAACCATGAATGATCATCGGCTGTTCCGCGTGTTTTTTCAAAGAAATCACTTCGTAAAATTTCCGTACGCAGTGGATAATTAAAGGTTTTTTCAGTTCGTTGGCCAGCCGGATCTGTTTAAGGAAAACCTCTTCCTGAATTTTCTGATCCGTTGTTACCAGGGAATCCAATCCGCATTCCCCGATCGCAAAACAGTTTTCTGAAATATCTTCATACAACTGGGTCCATTGGCGCTCAAATGGATCAGCATTAATCATTTTGGGATGAATTCCTACCGAATAAGGAAAATCTGGCGGTCTTTCTCCGGGTTCAAGATTGTAAATACCGTTGGAGGTATGTTTTTTGTGGTGATGAAAATCAAAAAATTCCATTCCCAAAAATACCATTAATTTAAGATTTAATATAAATTTCTTAAACGAACGTTTATAAATTTGTTAAAAATTCCTTAACTTTACTTAAAGTGCATGTATGAAGAAAAAATTTACAGAAAAACAAATCCACATTTTAGATATTGCCGAAGAGCTGATTGCAAAAAAAGGCTATGAAGGCACGTCCGTAAGGGATATTTGTTCCAAGGCCAATATTAATGTCGCCATGATTTCCTATTACTTCGGTTCTAAAGAAAAAATGATGTCTTACCTGTATCAGTACCGGGTGCTGAAAACCAGGGAGAACTTTTCAGGATTTGCCGATACCATTAAAGACGGCAAGCCGGAAATGCAGATGAAGGAAATGATCAAGTATATCGTTGGCCAGTTATTCAAATACAATTATTTCCACGGCTTTGTAACCCAGGAGCTCCGTCATACCGATAATGTAAAGGATGAATTGATGGATTTTTATCAGCTGTTCGTTAAAAAGCTTGATGAAGTCATTAAAAAAGGCGTGGCATCCGGGGTATTTACCTTTACGCCTAAGCCGGAAGATGTGCTTACCACCATTATAGGCTCTACGTTGTTTGTGATCCGAAACCGGAATTTTTACGAATTGTATGTTCCAAACAAAAATGACGAAACCTATGCCAAGGAAGCGGAGAAGAAAGTAAGGATGAATCTTCTTATGAGTGTTTTTGCTATTTTAGGATACGCTGCCGACTAAATTTACGTTAAATAATCATAAAAAAAAATCTATTGACAAAAAAGTTATATTTTTGCAAATTAGTAAATCGGCTGTGTAATCCGAAAACGGTTGAATTTTTTATATGAAAAAATATATTTTAGGTATTTTTGCTGTAGCGGTAGTGGCATCTTGTGTCAGTAAACAGGAAAGGGCAATGAGAAGTGCGGATAAGAATCTTATCCTGAAGACGGCCAATGAAAACTTTGCTAAAAAGAAGTGGAAAAATGCTTTGGCACTTTACGACAGGCTTCCCAACCTGGTGGCGGGAACGGATGATGCACCCAATGTGGTTTTCAATTCCGCATATGCAAATTACTACGATAAAAACTACAGGCTGGCGGGAAATCAGTTTAAGAATTTTGCCATCAGCTTCCCTCAGGATAAAAGAAAAGAAGAGGCAGCTTATATGTCGGCTTTATGTTATTATGAAGGATCGATGGATTACAACCTGGACCAGTCTACTACACAGACCGCAATCAATGAGCTTCAGGACTTCCTGAATAACTATCCGACTTCGGAAAGGTCCAAAAATATCAGCACCCTTATTGATGAACTGTCTTATAAGCTTGAATTCAAAGCATATGAAAATGCAAAGCAGTATTACAAAATGGGTGAATACAAAGCGTCCAATGTAGCCTTTGAAAATGTGCTTGAAGATTTTCCAAGCACAAAGCTTCGTCCGCAGATCTATGATTATATCGTAAAATCACGTTACGAACTTGCCACCAAATCTGTTTATGACCTTAAAGACGAACGTATCGAAAGCGCTTTGGCTTTCACCAGGCAGATAGAAAAAGAAATGCCGAATACCGAAGTGGCCAAAACCGCTTTAGACCTCAGGGAAAAACTTGAAAAGGAAAAGAAAGATTTCGTAGTGGTAAAAAAGAATACCGAAGCGAGAATTGCTGCTTTAACAGAGAAGCAGAAAAGGCTTGAAGCCCAGAACGCAGAGAAGGCTAAAACCGAGCAGCAGGTAAAAGATCAGGTAGAAGCCGAGAAGAAAGCAATGCAGATCCAGAGGGACAGTGCAGCTATAAATACCCCTCCGCCGGCAGCGACTTTCAAAATTCAAAGATAATTCGTAAATTTGCGAACTTAAATAAAAAATAATATTCTCAAAATGAGTGTAAAAGATACAAAAGCAGAAGTAAATACGATTACGTACGACAAAGATAAGATTGAAGACAAAGTAGGCTCAATCTACGAAGCGATTGTTATCATGGGAAAAAGAGCAGAGCAGATCAATGCAGAAATCCGTACGGAACTTCACAATAAGCTTGACGAATTTGCTGTGCACAATTCCACATTGGAAGAAGTTTTTGAAAACAGAGAGCAGATTGAAATCTCCAAACATTATGAAAAACTTCCTAAGCCGACTTCTATTGCAATTGAAGAATGGCTGAACGATGATGTGTATTTCAGAAAAACTGAAGAAAGAAAATAATTACATCTCTTATTATGGTGCATATTTTTAAATAGGTCATCATAAATGATAGGAAAACATTCTGTAAAGCATATGTTTTGCAGAATGTTTTTTTTAATATAAAAACAGGGGTTTATTTTTATTACTTTTACGGCGTAATATTTTAACGGAATATCGTGCTGTTCAATTCAATAAGCTTTTTGCTGTTTTTACCGGTAGTCTTCATCCTATATTGGTTTTTTTTCAATAAAAAATACAAATACCAGAACATCCTTCTGCTGGTCGCCAGTCTTTACTTTTATGCATGCTGGGATTGGAGATTCCTTCTTCTTCTGATGTTTTCCATTGCGCTGGATTTTTTATCCGGGATACAGATCGAAAAAAGCAAAACACGGAACACAGCAAAATTCTGGCTTACTTTAAGTATTGGCATCAATCTCGGTTTCCTGGGTTTCTTTAAATATTACAACTTTTTTGCAGAAAGCTTTTCAGAGCTTCTTCAGGGGTTTGGTTTCCACGTTAATATTGTGCTCCTGCATATCGTACTGCCAATCGGAATCTCCTTCTACACCTTCCACGGACTTTCCTACATCATCGATATCTATAAAAAAAGAATTCCGGCAGAGAGAAATGCGGTCGACTACGCCGTATTCGTAAGTTACTTCCCATTGTTGGTGGCCGGTCCAATTGAGAGGGCAACCCATCTTCTTCCGCAGATCCAGAAAAAAAGGGTCTTCAGTTATGACCAGGCGGCAGACGGGATGCGGCAGATCCTGTGGGGATTTTTCAAAAAAATTGTAATTGCAGATAACTGTGCACCGATCGTAAATGAAATTTTTACCCATTATCAGACGGAAAGCAGCAGCAACCTTGCCCTCGGCGCCGTTTTGTTTGCCTTTCAGATTTACGGTGATTTTTCAGGGTATTCGGATATTGCATTGGGCGTATCGCGCCTGTTTGGTATTGAGCTTCTTAAAAACTTTTCCTTCCCGTATTTTTCACGGGATATTGCCGAATTCTGGAGAAGATGGCACATTTCCCTGTCCACCTGGTTCCGGGATTATCTGTACATTCCTCTGGGAGGCAGCAAAGGCGGTATGCTGATGAAAATACGGAATACCTTCATTATCTTTCTCGTCAGCGGTTTCTGGCATGGGGCCAACTGGACTTTTGTGATCTGGGGCGGGTTAAATGCCGTCTATTTTTTACCACTGCTCGTATTCGGCAAAAACCGTGAGAACCTGGAGGTGGTTGCGATGAACAGGCTGGTTCCTTCGTTCCGGGAAATCTTTCAGATCCTCATTACATTTTCCCTTGTCTGCCTTGCCTGGGTCTTTTTCCGTGCGGAAAGTGTCTTACAGGCTATTCTTTATATAAAAAGATTATTTGGCAAAACCTTACTGTCATTACCTAATCCGATACCGTATAAAGTACTGGCTTTTGTAGCCGTCATGATGATTATCGAATGGCTGAACCGCCGGAAGTTCCATGGGCTGGAAATCCGGGAATACAATCCGTGGCTGCGGAGAGGTTTGTATCTGGTAATCATTTTTATCATCCTGCGTTACGCCAATTTCGGCAGTAATGAATTCATTTATTTCCAGTTTTAAAATGAAAAAATTTATCATTAAAATAACATGCTGGCTGCTTTTCCTTTTCCTGATAGGTTACGGTTTGGCATCCGTTAAAAAGTATAAGCTTTACGGCGAATATTTTATCAGGCAGAAAGTCAATTATTACGATAAGCACGGCGCAGGATACAATGCATTGGTCTTCGGCAGCAGCAGAATGTACCGCCAGGTAAATACGGGATTGCTGGATTCTGCGACAATGCATAAAGTAAAGGCCTACAACATGGCAAGCGGAGGAACCTTTTTTTCTGAAAGTATGTACGAATACCGGCATACGGATCTTCATAAAAATATTAAATACCTGTTTTTTGAAATTCAGGATGTACAGCCGTTTGATATCAATGCCTATACAGAAAAGTTTTTGTACTGCCACGATCTTCCTACCGTAAACTTCGAGCTTAAATATTTTGCTCATAATAAAGACTGGAATTCTTCCTTTTTGACGGTTTCCCATTGGTTTGCCAATATTTTTTACTTTAAAAAATTAGGTCAGCGGGACAAAACCGTTAATGAATTTACCGATTATAACAACGGTTATTTTCCTTTGGAAAAAGATTACAAGAACCTGGTAAGCGTAAGGAAAGCACGGGCGGTTTATCTTAAAGATACCAGGCTGATCTATAAAAACCGCATCGATGCTGAAAAAGGCCCGAAAAAGAAACTGAATCCGGCTCTGGTTTCCGAGCTCAGGCTTTTGGCAGAAGATTGTCGGAGAAAAAAGATCAAACTATTTCTTGTCCTTCCTCCATTTTCTACGCCGACCGATTTATCAGATGTCAGGGCAATTCCGGATGCGAGAATCCTGGATTTTTCGTCCCGTACGGCATTCAGTGAATTTTATACCAACAGAAATGCTTATGATAACGGCCATCTTAATAGAGACGGCGCTACTTTATTTACCAAAAAACTGGCAGACAGCCTTCATCGGATCATCCGGTAGTATATTTTGTCAGGCAGAAAATGAGAGGCAGTTTAATCAGAGTTTTTGGATGTATTACATGAAAAATAAGTAATTTAGTATTCTTAAAATTAAAATTGGAATGGACCTTTCCGGTAAAAAAATTCTCATCGCGATTTCCGGAGGAATTGCAGCATATAAAATTCATTTTCTGATCAGAGATTTTATCAAAAAAGGAGCGGAGGTTCAGGTAATTATGACGCCTGATGCCGAGAACTTCGTGACGAAGCTGAGTATTTCTACCTTGTCTAAAAATCCTGTTTATTCAGATTTTTATGGTGATAACGGATCCTGGAACAGCCATGTGGATATGGCTTTATGGGCAGACGTAATGGTAGTGGCGCCTTGTACGGCATCCACCTTATCCAAGATGGTTCACGGTATCTGTGACAATCTGCTGATCGCTACCTATATGTCGGCGAAATGTCCTGTATTTATTGCTCCGGCTATGGATCTGGATATGTATGTGCATCCTTCCACTACAAAAAACCTGGAACTGGCGGAAAGCTACGGCCATATCGTTATTCCGGCGGAAAACGGTGAACTCGCAAGCGGGCTGGTCGGGAAGGGAAGAATGGCGGAACCGGAAACCATCGCAACAGCGATTGAAAGCTTTTTTAGTGCCAATCCAAAAGAAGAAACACTGAAAGGAAAAACGGTACTGATCACAGCTGGTCCCACTTATGAAGCCATTGATCCCGTACGTTTTATCGGAAATCACTCCTCAGGAAAAATGGGCTTTTCCATAGCGGAAGAAGCCTCGGAAAGAGGAGCGAAGGTTATTCTGATTTCCGGACCCACTGCCCAAACCATTCAGGACAAAAATATCGACCTGTATCAAGTGACCTCCGCAAAGGAAATGCTGAATAAAGTTTTTGAATTTTATGATCAAGCGGACATCGGAATCGCCAGTGCGGCTGTTGCGGATTATGCCCCGAAGGAAGTGGCTAAAGAAAAAATAAAAAAAAGCGATGATCATCTGACGATCGAGCTGGTTAAAAATCCTGATATTCTCAAAACGATGGGCGAAAAGAAAAGCCATCAGTTTTTAGTGGGATTTGCCCTGGAGACCCAGAATGAAGAGGAAAATGCCAAAGCCAAGCTCGAAAAGAAGAATCTTGATATGATCGTGCTGAACTCGCTTCGTGACGAAGGTGCCGGTTTTAAAAACGATACCAATAAAATAAAAATATTTACCCGTACGGAAAAAAAAGAATTTGCATTGAAATCTAAAGATGATGTGGCCAGGGATATTTTGGATTTCATTGAATTTCAACTTTTAAAATAAATTTAATAAATTTCCGTTCTCAATTTTTAATAGAAAATGAAAAAAATTTTAAGCATATTTTTACTGCTCTTCATATTCAGTCTCGGGTTTTCCCAGGAACTGCTGGCTACGGTACAGGTAAACTCCCAGCAGATAGGAGGAAGTAACCAGTCGGCCTATAAAGCGTTGGAGAAAAGTCTTCGGGATTTCATCAACAATACAAGCTGGACGGGAAGAAGGCTGCAGAATTACGAAAAAATAAAATCCAATTTTGCCATTGTCATTACCGAGAGAGACGGAAACCGTTTCAGGGGAAAAATTGTGGTACAGGCAGTCCGTCCTGTATTCAACACCACTTATGAGTCGCCGCTGCTCAATGCTCAGGATAACCGGTTTTCTTTTGATTACGTAGAAAACGAAAACCTTATTTTCAATGAAAGGCAGTTTTCAGGAAAAAACCTCATCGATGTCATCAGTTTTTACGTATACGTGATTTTGGGGCTGGATGCAGACAGTTTTCAGTCGATGTCCGGAACGGAATGGTTCCAGAAAGCCCAACAGATTGCCCAGAATGGGGAATCCCAGAATACATACGATGGCTGGAAGCAGATCAATGAACCGCGAAGCCGCTCAATTCTGATCAAAGAGATCATGAGCCCAAACTGGAGCCAGGTGCGTGCAACCATCTATTCCTATCACCGGGCCGGATTGGATACCCTGTTTAACCAGGACCAGGCTCAGGGCAAAAAAGTGATCTTTGATGCTCTGATGCAGCTGAAACAATATGAAAACTCCTTCCAGCAGGCTTATTTCTTTAATCTTTTTATGGATACGAAAGCGGATGAGATCTTCAATATTTTCAATTCCGGGAACAACGGCGGAATTGTTTTGGGTGATCTCAAAAACGAAATGATTATTCTTTCGCCGAAAAATACCGATGCGAAATGGAGCAAATGGAAACAATAAGGGTTTTCTAAATGACAGATAAAGAAACCGTTGAGCGGATTTTTGAGACTCATCTGGATCAATGGTTGGAAAAAGGGCTTAATCAGCTTCCTTTTATTATCGAAACAGAAATGTTGGCTCCTATTCAGGATGAAAACGAATGGCAATATTAGGTTCCGGTAAAAAGTACAGTTTCGGATGAAGATTTAATTGAGTTTGAGAAAGAAATAGGATTTCTGTGAACTTCAGATATCAAATGTGTTTTTCTGTTCAAATCCTGTTTATATCTGGAGATATTCTTTAAGAGAAGTCATTTTTGAAACCTATCTTGGAGAATATTTATTTGATAAAGAATATATCCCGTTTGCCATTTATGAAGACTGGGGATTACTCTGCTTTAAAAAAGAAGCAGAAGATACCAACTCTCCGGTTTTCTTATAGAATTACAAAAACCCTGAAAGTTTCGGGTTTATGTATCATAATTTTTATGAATTGCTAATTGATATCTCGAAACAATAAAATCATTTAAACTTGATGTAAACCTTTTGTTAAAAAGACTTATTTTTACAGCTAAATTAATATTAGGTAAAATCAATGCTTTCGAGAATTTACATTAAAAATTTCGCGCTGATCGATACCCTGGAAGTATCGTTGCACAATGGTTTACAGGTGATTACCGGGGAAACCGGTGCCGGAAAATCCATTATCCTGGGTGCGCTGCGGCTGATCCTGGGAGAACGGGCCGATGTAAAATCCATCTCTAAAGCACAGGAGAAAAGTATTGTGGAAACCGAATTTTCACTGAACAACCAGTTCAAGAAATTCTTCATTGAAAACGACCTCGATTACGAACATCAGACAATCATTCGCAGGGAAATCCTGCCGTCGGGAAAATCCAGGGCGTTCATCAACGATGTTCCGGTGACGCTGGATATTCTGCGGGAACTTTCTTCCCAGCTGATCGATATCCATTCCCAGTTTGAAACGTCCAATCTCTTTACGTCGGAATATCAGTTTAAAATCATCGACGGACTTTCCGAAAACAGGCATATCGTACAAGAGTACCAGAATGAATTTTCGGATTTCCAGAGCCTCAACATACAGCTTAAAAAACTACGGACCCAGCTTTCGGAAGCCAATAAGGAAAGCGATTATAAAGCCTTTCTTCTGAACGAACTTGAGGATCTGCATCTGGATAACGTGGATTTTGAAGACCTTCAGAACCAGCTGTCGATCCAGGAAAATGCAGAAATGATTTCCGATAACCTGGCACAGGTTTTATCAAGATTCCATCAGGAGGAAGTAGGAATCTTTTCATTTTTTAATGAAGCTAAAAATAAGCTGGCGAAAACTGCCGAGGTTTCTCAGAGCTTTGCCGAACTTCATGAAAGACTGGAAACCTCTTATGTTGAACTGAAAGACATTATTGCCGAGCTTGAAGACGAAGCGGAAAGGATAGAAGTCAATCCTGAAAACCTGGCCCTTCTCACAGAACTGAACAACCGGATTCATTCCTTATTCTTGAAGCATGGGGTGGGCAACATCACAGAACTTCGAGAAGTAAGGGATCAGCTTGCAGGCGAGCAACAGGGTGCTTCCGATCTTGAAGCGCAGATTGCCGAAGCGGAAGAAAACATTTCCAAAAAAGAAAAATCGCTGCAGGTCTTAGCCGATAAGCTGTCTAAAAACAGAAAAAAGAGCGTTCCGGTATTTATTAAAAAAGCAGAGGCTTTGCTTAAAAAATTAGGTCTTGAAAAGGCCAAAGTGGATATCGAATTGCGTGATGCCCAGGAGTTCAATCCGTTTGGAAAGGAAAACATCCAGCTTTTGTTCCAGGCCAATTCCGGATTTCCATTAAAGCCGATTCAGACGGCCATTTCCGGAGGGGAAAGATCAAGAGTTATGCTGGCCGTAAAGAAAATTATTGCCGAAAGCGATGAACTGCCGACCTTAATTTTAGATGAAATCGATACCGGGGTTTCAGGAAAAGTAGCCGAGGAAATCGGAAACCTGATGCGTGAAATGTCTGCCGATATGCAGCTGATCGTAATTTCACACCTCGCACAGGTAGCTGCCAAAGGAAACAACAACTATAAAGTTATAAAACAGGATGTCGCCGGAAGAACCCAGTCCACCATCATTCCTTTAAACGAAAAAGAAAAGCTTAACGAAATCGCCCAGCTGCTTTCCGGAAGCAAAATTACGGAGGCGGCACTGGCGCAGGCAAAGGAGTTGATCGGATAAGCTTTTTCTAGCTAAGCTCATCAATTCTTTTCTTAAGCAATTCAATTTCAGCATCTTTCTGCCGGATTTCCTTTTTCAGCATTTCTACCAGTTCTTTCTGGCTTTCTAAAAGGAATTCGGGAATGTTGCAATAAAATGTTCCTCCGATATTTCCAAATGAACTGCTTGTTACAGTATTTTCAAAATAATTATTTGTATTCTTAATATCTTCTTCTTTTATTTCATCAACCTCAATTTCCAATAGTTTAGAAATCCTTTCCCACTCTTCATCGGAAATCTCAACTTCTCCTTTCTCTTTGCGGCTGTATTGGGTCTGGCTGATGTTCAGGTATTCTGCCAGGTCTTTCTGGGTAAACTCTTTTTCGTTTCTTTTCCGGATCAGTTTTGTCTTTACCATAGGGTGTTTTTCTGCAAAAATAAATATTATTCGAATATACCCGAATAAACCCGAATAAAAAAATGTGTGGTAGGTAATGGGGGAATTATTTTCTTTGTAGCAGAATTTTAAAAATTAATACACCATGAAAAGAAATTATTTCTTAATGCTTTTGGCATTGGCATTTCTGTTATTCAGCTGTAGAAGTGAGTTTGGTAATGAAGAAACTCTTAAAACTTCTTCCGTAGGCAAAAAAAATCAGCAGGCTTTAAAGCTTAAAGATGTTCCCGGAATGTTAAACTTTCTGCAATCCCATCCTAAAATATTTAGTAAAAATTATGGCGTTGCCGTTGATGGCAGTGAGGAGATCAGGCAGATTGAAACCAAAGAAAAAATATCATACAGCTTAAAAATTTCATCCCCAAAAGATTCGGTATTTTATTTGTGCTGTTTATTTTTATGATAAATTAAAGAATAATAAAGAATCCGGAATTATCGTCACATTTATACCAGATAAAAGAGATGATAAAAGTTTGATTCACTTTACCGGAAGTTCGCATTTTAAAGATTTGCAGGGAGAGGATATTTTTTCTGCAAAATGGAAGGATGGAAGGATTCTTGAAAACACAGCAAAAAGTTTTGTTTCGAAAGGCTGTACTACAACATACGCTGTATTACCTGCTTTATGTTCTGAGGGGCTACATTATCCCTGGGATTCAGGATGTATTGCCGACATAAAAGGCTATTATTATACAACCTCCTCAACACAATGCGATCAGGAAACGATATTAAATGATATAGGAGGCGGCGGTTTTGGCGATGTAGGTGGATTAGGAAACGGAAGCGGTCCTATTATAGCAGGTCCTCTTATGCTTCCCCTGAATGAGCTCGGCATCTATAATAATCTTCCTTCCAATCTTAAAAATTATGTGCTGACATTACATAATTCTGGCCAGGATTATGAATTGGTGCTTTTTGCAATACGTTTTTGGGGAACAAATTCCAGTACAACTTGGGAGCAGTTTCAAAATTGGTTTTTAAACGGGTATAGTAGTAGCTATATTAATAAGCTTCCGGTGCTATCTTCAGAAGAACTACAGGAATTTGTTAATATCAACCAAGAAATTGACGCTTCGCCTTATGACGAAGAAAACTTAAAAGAAGCTAATGAAATCTATGTGGCAATAACTGCTCATGCTGATCTTTCCAGTATGAATGAGACAGATGTTGAAACAGTCCTCAGCCAATGCTGTCCTAATTTAATCGTTGTTCCACAGGCTTTAATTTCTGAAAAAACAAAAGTAATAGCATTAAATTATAAAAATTTAAGACGGCTTTATCCAAATTGGAGTAAAGGAAAATGCTTATGGGAAGCATCAAGAGATACCGTACAGTTATTGCTGGATATTGGAGGTACTTTTCCGCTTATTGGAGAGGTTTGTGATCTCACTAATGGATCAATATATGCTATGAATGGTGATGCACTTAATGCAGCATTAAGTTATTCAGCGGCAATACCATTAGCAGGATGGGGAGCGACAGTTTCAAAATATGCGGTAAAAGTAGTACATTTGGCAAACGGGGCAAAAACCAGTCTTAAGTTCATAAGACGGCTTGATGGATTTGTAACCTTTGGAAATAGGGGACAATTAAGAAAAGTTTTAGGAATGATAAAAGGAGATGCCAGACAAGCTCATCATATAATACCGTGGGAATTGTACGATAGCCCTGCAATACAAAAAGCAGCTTTATCCTCAAACGCTTTTCACCTTAATGAAGCTTTAAACGGGATTCCCTTAAATAATGCTGTACATTATGGAAGTCATGGTAATTATAATAGTCTAGTAAAACAAAGATTAGATGCTATTCCCTCTAACTACACACCAAATCAAGTTTATAATGAAGTAATGGATATAATACAAGACATTAGAACAGCGATTAACAATCATCCAAATACTCCTATTAATCAATTAGTATTCTAAAGAATGAAATATTATTTACTAAAAGAAAGCATAGATTTAGAAATTGCAGGAAACTTTCCCCAATCAACTGATGCAAAACATAATTGCCATGTGTGGGATGAACCAGCATTTATTGAGCATCATGAATTGACACCGATAGATTTTGAACCAATTGTGTCTAATGCAATATTACATAATAAAGCTAAGTTAACAGATATAATTTCAACTTCAGGAATGGGATTTACTCGGAAATTATTAGTGAGTGGAAAGTTAAAGAATATTATTCGCGATAATGTTAATAATTCAAATGTTCAATTCTTTAAGTCACCTATCTTATATAAGGGACAAATCATAGATGACTATTGGATTATATACTGTAATAAATCATTTTCGGAATTTATTGATTTAAGTAAATCTATTATAAAAATAAGGAAGAGAAAGCCTGAAGGCGGCACTTATTTAGAAAACATTTCCTTTGAAAATTATTATAGTTTTGAATTTTATATGATAGAAAATAAATTAGAAGGAAAACTTTTTTTTTCTAATATTTGTTTATTTGATAATATCGATAATGAATTTTTTGCATTAAAATATGTGGAAGGAGGAATTCAATACTTTGTTTCGGAAAAGCTAAAACAAAAGATTGACGAAGCAGGATGTACAGGGATAGAGTTTCAGCCAAGCGAATTAAGTTATAATGAATGGGTTGCCCCAGGGGGAGAAAGAGAAAAAATATATGGAAAAATATAATAATAATCCTATACAAGACTGGATCGACAACGATAAAAAATTGTCTACGATCTTAGTTGAAATCCAGGAAATGTCTATTCCAATAGAAGAACAGGCAGAAATAGCATTTCACAGAGTGTCGGAAGCATATCATATTCCTAAACTTCCAGAAGATATAGAAGTTGGAGATAGAGGTTATGATGATGAAGATATGGAAGAGCCTATATCCGCATATCATCATTTAGGAATTGTTAAATTTTTAAATCCGGAAAACGATCCGCGCGGAAATGTTTTGTCAGCAATCTATTTTGCAAAAGAAAAGCTGGAAATAGACTATGAAATAGTTTTCTCAGAGGCTCTTAAAAGCGGAATAGACGTTACTCAAATTACCGGAATAGGTTTTTTGGGCGAAAATTCTTTTGTAAAAATAGTTTTTGTTAAACATACAGAAAGTTGGTACGAATTGGGATGTAACTTCTTTGTGAAAATTATAGAACCTAATATTGCATTACCTTTTATAAAGGAATAAAATGTGAAAAAAGAATTTAAGGAATTTAGTTTCTATCTATTAGCAATACAAACAATAATGTTTATTGCTAATCCTACTCATTTAAAATTTATAATAAAATAAAATTTCAAACCGTAGAAAACTTCTGCGGTTTTATCTTTTTATCTGATGAAGATCCAAAAATCCTGTAACATTTTTACCATTCCCTTAACTAATAAGAAAAAGGTAACTATGTTTATACAATTTCTCAGATTAGAAATCAAAAGCTTTTTTCGCGGCAGCTCCGTAGGGATCAACCTGGCGATGAAGATTTTCCGTTTTATTGGAATCCTTTATTTTATGCTTTGTCTGGTGGGCGGGGCATTCGGTGCGTTTTTCTATATTCAGGAAGAAATGCATCAGGATCCGTTAAAAGTGGTTTCCCGGTTTTTAATTATTGCCTGGGGTATTGATCTGATCGCCAAATATATGTGGCAGGAATTGCCTACACAGAATATCAAGCCTTTCCTGACATTGAATATTTCAAAGAAAACACTGGTCAATTACATGCTGGGGAAAACTTTTATCAATGCATTCAGCTGGCTGAATTCCCTGTTCCTGGTTACCTTTTCGGTTATTGCGATGTTTAACGGTTATCAGGTATTGGGGGTACTGGCCTGGCTGATCGGGGTATCTTTATTATTTTACCTGAACAATTTTATCAATATTCTTTTCAACGATAAAGAAGCGGTTGTTATCGTGGTCGGCTGTCTTTTTGCAGCGGTGGCAGGGCTGGCGTATTACCATATCGTTCCGGTATTGGAATATTCGGAGCGGTTTTTCTATAGTTTTTATGAGAGGCCTTATTTTATGGTAATTTCAATCCTTTTATTCGCTGTGCTCTGGAAAATCTGTTTTGGTCATATCCGCAATATATTTTATCTGGATGAAGGCCTGGAAGCGAAGAAGGAGGTGGGAAAAACAGAGAATATTGTTTTCCTGAATAAATTCGGAGCTATCGGAACCTTTATCAACAACGATATTAAAATGCTCAAAAGGAATAAAGTAACCAAAGGAATTATCTGGGGAAGCTTTCTGTTCCTTTTTTATGGCATGCTGATGTTCTCTTCATCCATTTATAAAACACCGGCCATGATGATGTTTATGGGGCTTTTTGTAACGGGAGGATTCCAGTTTATGTTCGGCCAGCGGGTACCGGCCTTCGACAGCTCTTATTACCCGCTGATGATGACATTGAATGTGCCTTACAAAGAATACCTGAAAGCCAAATGGTGGCTGATGAATATCGTAACGGCCATTTCGATGATTCTGGCGGTCTGCTATGCCTATTTCGGCTGGGATATGTATCTCACATTCTTTGCGGCAGGAATTTATAATATCGGGGTTAATTCCCAGTTTACCCTCTGGTCCGGAGCTTTCAACAAAATGCAGATCGACCTTAATGCTAAAGAGAAAAGATTCGGACAAAAGAACAGCTTTAATATCAAGGCGATGTTGCTGCTTATTCCTAAAATGATCCTGCCGATGGTGGTGTTCGCCCTCGTGAAATACTACTTTAATATCACAGCAGGGGTCATCAGCATCGCAGTTCTGGGACTGATCGGGTTTCTATTACGGGAAAAAATCTTCGATATCATCGTCCGACATTATAAAGTAGAAAAGTACAGTACATTAGAAGCATTCAAAAACAAAGACTAATCATATGATCACGATCAATAATTTAACAAAAACTTACGGTAAAGCCACCGTTTTAAATATAGAAAACCTTGAAATTCCCAAAGGCGAAACATTCGGTCTGGTAGGAAACAACGGAGCGGGTAAAACAACCCTTTTCAGTCTGATGCTGGATCTTATTCAGCCGACCACCGGCTTTGTAAGCATCGACGGTATCAAAGTCAATGAATCCGAAGTATGGAAAAATAAAGTTTCCGCTTTTGTAGATGATTCCTTCCTGATCGGCTATCTGACGCCGGAAGAATATTTTTACTTCATCGGGGAACTGAGAGGCCAGAACAAAGCTTCGGTAGACGGATTTTTGAAACAGTTCCACGATCTTTTCAGCGGAGAGATTTTAAACTCCGGGAAATACATCCGTGACCTCTCCAAAGGGAATCAGAAAAAAGTAGGTATTGTGGGTGCGATCATCGGAAACCCGGAAATCATTATTCTGGATGAGCCTTTTGCCAACCTGGATCCTTCTACCCAGATCAAACTGAAAAATTTAATCAAAGAATTATCCAAACAGGAAGGCGTAACCTTCCTCATCTCCAGCCACGACCTTTCCCACACCACGGAAGTCTGCAACAGAATTGTGGTCGTAAACAAAGGACAGCAGGTAAAAGACATCCAGACCAATCCGGAAACCCTAAAAGATCTGGAGCAGTATTTTGCTAATCAGATTTCAATGCCGCCAGAAACGGTTACTGTAACGGAACAATAAAATTAAATTTTTATGAGAGAAATACAAACACCCTTTTCAATGAAGAAAAGGGTGTTTTTTATTTTTTTCGATTGATTTTTTCAGGATTTTGTCTTGTATCAAAGACATCAGCAATTTTAATGTAGCCGTTTTCATCATCAATAGAATAAACAATTTTATAATTAGATTCAACAATATAATAATATTCAATATGATGATGTTCTAATAAAAATTCCTTCTGGCCAATTCTGGGATAATGTCTCAGTTTATCAGGTGCTAGAAGAATATTAGTAATAATTTTTAGAGCAATCTGATAACTCTTAGAAGTTTGCTCATAATAATTAAAAATATCATCAATTTGCTGTTCAGAAAAAGCAGACCAGATAACTTCGTATTTCACAACTGATATTTTGAAAGAAGTTCCGAAGTGTTTTTAAATCTGCTTTCTTTAAAATCTTCCTCAGACTTTGAGATTCTGTTGCTGAATTCCTCAGCAGTAAAAGGCTCAAAAGAGTTTCCTGCTTCAGACGTTTTAATATTTTTCAGTAGTTTTTCAAACTGAGCAATAACTTCCTCATTCTTAAGATTAAGGAAAGCCTGTATAAATTCTAATTTTCTGGTTTGAATATCCATTATAAAAATATTGATAATCAAATGTATAAAAAATTTTTTAAATAATAGAAACACCCTTTACAATGAATAAAAGGGTGCTCTTTATTGGTTAAAGCTAAAAGTTGACGTATCGGAATAGCAAATATGCTTTAATCTGTGTAAATCTGTGAAATTAGTGGGAATATTAAAACTCAGCCGACGGTTTCCAATCCACCACCGCTCTGATAAACGCCTCCGCATTTTCCACCGGAATATTCGGTAAGATACCGTGGCCCAGATTGGCAATGTACTTATCTTTTCCGAAACGGTTGATCATTTCGGTCACCATTTTTTTGATGGTTTCAGGCGTAGAATGCAGCCTTGCAGGATCAAAATTTCCCTGAAGGGTAATGTTGTGGTTAGTAAATGTTCTGGCCAACTCAGGAGTGATCGTCCAGTCAACGCCCAATGCGGAAACCGGGGATTTGGTCATATCTTCCAGGGCAAACCAGCATCCTTTTCCGAATACAACAACATGGGTTAGCGGACTTAGTGCTTCCACGATCTGATTGATGTACTGCCATGAAAATTCCTGATAGTCTTTCGGAGAAAGCATTCCGCCCCACGAATCGAAAACCTGAACGGCAGAAACGCCTTTTTCAACTTTTCTCTTTAAATAAGCAATTGTCGTATCCGTAATTTTCTGTAACAACAGATGCGCCGCTTCCGGCTGCTGGAAACAGAACGATTTGGCAATATCAAAAGCCTTACTTCCTTTTCCTTCTACGCAGTAACAAAGAATCGTCCACGGAGAGCCGGCAAAACCGATTAACGGAATTTGATTGTCTAACTTTTGTAAAGTGAGTTCAATCGCGTCAAAAACATAGCCTAACGTATCATTTACATCCGGAATGGCAACATTCTGAACCTGCTCCATGGTTCTGATCGGCGTATCCAGCCACGGGCCTACACTTTCCTTCATTTTAAAATCGATTCCCATCGCCTGAGGAACCACCAGGATGTCGGAGAAAAGAATTGCCGCATCCAGCGGAAATCTTCTGATCGGCTGTACGGTAATCTCAGAAGCGAGCTCCGGCGTCTGGCATCTTGTGAAGAAATCATATTGGTCGCGTAACGCAATGAATTCCGGCAAATATCTTCCGGCCTGTCTCATCATCCAAACCGGCGGTCTTTCTACGGTTTCTCCGCGAAGTGCTTTTAAGTAAAGGTCGTTTTTAATCATAATGTATTAGACTAGATTGCCGCGAAGGACAATAATATATATCAATTTTTGTTCAGAATTTCCTTTCGGATCAGTTTCAGGACCGATATCAGGCTGTTTCCTTCCGAAACCAAAATCGGCTGTGAGGTATGTTTCCTCAGTTCACGGGCAGTAGTTTCGCCAATGGAAATCAGCTTCATATCCTCAAAGGAATTCCGATTTGCAAAACTACGAACTCCGCTCGGACTAAAAAACACGGCAGCATGATATTTTTCAGTTATTACCGGATTGATTTCCTCGGTGTTGTAAACCGTGATTTTTTTATAGCTGATATTCTGTAAGGGTAAATTGCGATCTAGCACATCCAGCGCGATGTTTCCGCAGAAGTGCAGAAACTTTTCATGCTGGCAGTGGGTAACGATAAATTTTGAAAGTTCTTCCGCATTTTTAAGGACTTTGAAAGTCCCGAAACCGTTTTTCCGCAATTCTTTTTTGGTCTTTTCACCGACGCAGTAGATTTTATTATAATTTTTAGCGGTAAAATCTTCATTAGGAACAAAACCGTTTTTAAAGAAAGAGCTCACCCCTTTGGCACTTGTAAAAATGAGTGAATAATTTTTAAGTTCAAACGGGGAAATTTTTACGGGATTTGTCCGGATTACCTCAACACAATCGGCCAGGACATCATCTCCAAGTTCTTTGGATATTATTTCCGGATCGATGGGTTTGGTAAATAAAATTTTCATTACGGTTGGTCTTTTAAATGCAAATCGGCCACCTGCCGTCTTACTTTATTCATGAAGTCCTGTCCCGGATCTTCTTTTATGGTAAAATAACCGGGATCGGATTCTTTCCACAGCTTTGAATTCCTGAAAGCTCCGTATTCCGAATGTCCGATGAGATATTCGATTTTATATTTCTTTATTAAATACCGGATTAATTGGGCATTGGCTGCAACCTGCTTATCCGTAAGCGGCTCTTTTTTGCTCCCGATATTTTCAATTCCGATAGCGCAGTAATTCAGGCCGATCGTGTGCCGGGCAAACTGATCAGGCTCCATTAGCTGATAGATAGTACCGTCACGGTCGATGAGATATTGTGAAGAGACATTCAGTGCGCTCTGCTTCTTCAAAGTATTCCTTCCGCCTTCAAGATAGGTTTTGTTAAAATATTTAAAATTGCTTTCTACATCTCCGTTTGCGGTGTAATGAAGGATAATCATTTTAGGTACAATCACCGATGTTTTCTGCACCAGCCCATGATGTTCCTTTAAATATTCGAGACTGAGACGGATTCTGTCTTCTGAATAGCTGATCGGTTTCCGGATGATCTTAGGTTCGTTAGCCTGGCCATTTACAAAACCAATCATCAGGATCATCAAAAAACACAGTATATTTTTCATTTCCGGCTATTTCTGATATTGGTAATGCCCAGTGATCTGATATTTGAACAGGCAGTCTTCCATCACCTGACCTTTTCCGATATTATGGACGATTAGATAGCGTTGTCCATCAGCAGATTTTCGGTTCACAACAATTCCGATATGCGTTAAATTACCTGGAAGCATCCAGGTAACGATATCTCCCGGAATGTACAGTTCAGGCCTTGTTTCCGTAGATTTAGATTTTCCGAATTTGGCAAAGAAGACCCGCAGGTTAGGAACCCTTCGGTGGTCGATATTCGTATCGGGCTGTTTCAAGCCCCACGTTTTCGGGTATTTTGAAAAATTTTTTGCCATATCTTCATGTACTTCCTTTTGGAGATCAATATTCATTTTCCGGTACGCCCTGATTACAACATCAGTGCAAACCCCTTTGTCGGCCGGAATATCTCCTTTCGGATATTTGATGATAAAATAGGCGGGATCATAGGTGACTTTATCTTTTGTAAGGCTCAAAGCGGCATTGGATAATTTTTGGGCAAACGGATTCTGGGCTTTTCCAAAAAAGATCAAAAGAATAACAGCAAATACTGAAAAATATTTTTTCATAGCCTGCAGAACTTTGGATGTTAAATCTTAAACCCTGGATTTTAAATCTGATTTTTGATTTCTGCCATCAGTTCTTTTCCTCCGTTTTCCAGGATTACTCGGGCAAATTTTTCCCCGAAGTTCTCCTCCTGCGTGTAAACAAAATTTTCGTCCGTAGCGATACAGTTTTTGCCGTCCAGCGAGCAGAGTGCTCCCTTGAAACGAATCTGATCGTCAAAGATTTCAGCGAAAGCCCCGATCGGTGCGGTGCATCCGCCCTCCAGCGTACTCAGGAAATTTCTTTCCATCTCTACGCAGAGTTGGGTGTTTTCGTGGTTGGTAAATTCGCGCACGATATCATTGATCTCGGTTTTTTCAGAATGTCCGGCTACAGCAATAACTCCCTGTGATGGTGCAGGAATCATAAACGGCATCATTTCATAATCGATATCCATTTTCATCCGCTTAATACCGGCCAAAGATAGGATGGTCGCATCAAAGTCTCCCTCTTCAAGCTTTTGAAGACGGGTCTGAATGTTTCCGCGGATGTCGGAAAATTCGGCCTGCGGGAAATTCTTAAGCCAGAAGGCTCTTCTTCTTAAACTGCTTGTGGCTAATTTAAGCTCATGAAGTTCTTTATTTTTAGCCGATTCTTTACGGATCAGGACATCCTGTGGGAAATCCCGTTCCAGATAAGAAACAATTTCCAGATGTTCAGGGAGTTTGGTTGGGACATCTTTTAAAGAATGTACGGCAATGTCGATTTCGTCATTTAATAAAGCCACATCAAGATCTCGTGTAAAAACTCCCGTAATCCCCAATGCATATAAAGGCTGGGAAAGGTTTTTATCGCCCGACGATACAATAGGGACAATTTCCGTTAAGTAATTGTTATTCTGAAGGTGCCTCGCAACTTCTCTCGCCTGCCAGAGAGCAAGTGCGGAATTCCGGGTTCCGATTCTAATGCTTTTCATTGAATTCATTGTTTGGTTGTTCAACTAATATTTCGTGCATTAATTTACTAATTTCTTCGGCTTTTAACGGATTGTCGATGATATATTTTGCAAAACGGTTGGTAATTTTCTGAATCATTTTATCAGAGAGTTCCATGTCCGTGATGTTTATGTATTTATTTTTCTTATAAAAATTGTGCATTTCATTGCGCTCCATATTTTTAAGAACGGCTTTGAAATGGTGGATATTCGGGGCCAGCTTCCTTTTTTTCTCCCATTCCAGAAAGTCTTTCGTCATTTCCTTGATGATTTTTTCCGCTTTCGGAATTTCTCTTTCCCGCTGCTGGATGGTCTGCTGAATCTGTTTCGAAAGTTCATCCACGTCGATCAGCGTTACGTTTTCATTCTCCGTTACGTTTTTGTCTACGTTATTCGGAATGGAAAGGTCGATCACCAGGGTTTCCTTTCCGTTCGGAAAATGGGATTTGTTTACGATCGGGTGCCTCGCTCCGGTAGCTACGATTAAAATATCGGTTCCACCCAGCTCCTTGTCGAAGTCAGTATAGTCGATGTGAGGAATTTTATATTTTTCGGAAATTTTTTCAGCAGTTTCCTGGGTACGGTTCGCAATCTTTATTTTCGGCTGGTAAACATGTTTTACCAGGTTTTCCACAGTATTCTGCCCGATTTCCCCGACACCCAGCAGAAGGATATTTTTTTCGGTAATCCTTTTCTGGTTGTTCAGGATATAATGAACGGCAGCGTAGGAAACGGAGGCTGCACCGTTGGAAATCCCCGTTTCGTTTTTGATTCTTTTTGAAATCTGGATCGCTGAATTGATGGCCCTCTCCAGATATGGGTTGGAATTTTGTCTTTCTTTTTTGAAGCGGTTATAGGCTTTTTTAATCTGCCCGATGATCTCAAAGTCTCCGATGATCTGGCTTTCCAGCCCGGCAGCTACCCGAAACAGATGCTTCAGTGCTTCTTCTTTGGTGAGGATATTGGCAAACTGCATGAAGTCCATCAGGTTGACATCTATGGTTTTGCAATATTCTTCAGCGACGAGAAGGTAATTCGGGGAAGTCGTGTAGATCTCGGTTCTGTTACAGGTTGAAACCACGAAAGCATCTCCAAGGTCTTCATTGTGAATCCTGGTCACGAAGTTTTTAATGTTCTCGTCAAAGAATGCAAATTTACCTCTCGTTTCGGTATCAGCTTTTTCGAAACTGATGGAAAGAACGGCAAAATTCGAGGTCTGATGTATGTTGGAATACTGTAACATAAGCGGGGCAAATTTACGGTTTTTTTCATAAAGCACCTTCTGAAAATGTATATGATAATTATCGTAAATAACTATTTTTGGATGCTTCTAAATAAGGTCTTTTTTTGCTTGAAATAATATATTTTCTGCTGAAAGCCGTTAATGTTTTTAAGAATTTCAGGCCTTGAAATTTTATACGCTTTTCATATTTCCTTGCCGTAGGCGCCAGCCGGTTCCTCTATGCCGCTCCAACACGGGAAAAGTCTTGAATCTGGTTGAAATCAGGCTCTGTAAATACTTCATGTAAAAGTTAATAACCCTATTTAAATTTTAATAAAAATTTAACCAAATTAAATGCGTACGAAATTTCTTTAAACGTCTTAAATTTATATCTTTGTAACTCCTTAAAAAATCAGAAGTAAAAAAGTATGAGTTTATTCGATATGTTTACGCAAGAGATTGCGATAGACCTTGGTACTGCCAACACCCTTATCATCCATAATAATAAAATTGTTATAGATCAGCCGTCGATTGTTGCTATTGAACGTTCTACCGGCAGACCGATTGCCGTGGGTGAGCAGGCAAAACACATGCAGGGTAAAACTCATGAGGATATCAAGACCATCCGTCCGCTAAAAGATGGGGTGATCGCCGATTTCCACGCTTCTGAACACATGATTAAGGAATTCATCAAAAAAATTCCGGGTATAAAGGGTAAATTCATTCAGCCTGCTTTGAGGATTGTGATCTGTATCCCGTCAGGGATTACGGAAGTTGAAAAGCGAGCGGTAAGAGACTCTGCCCAGAAAGTGAATGCGAAGGAAGTCCGTCTGATCTATGAGCCGATGGCTGCTGCCATAGGGGTAGGAATTGACGTTCAGAAGCCTGAAGGGAATATGATCATCGACATAGGTGGTGGTACTACGGAAATTGCTGTCGTGGCTTTGGGAGGTATCGTCTGCGATAAATCCGTGAAAATCGCGGGAGACGTATTCACCAACGATATTGCTTATTACTTAAGAACACACCATAACCTTTACATCGGGGAAAGAACCGCAGAGAGAATCAAAATCGAAGTAGGCTCAGCCGTTGAAGACCTTGATGTGGACATCGAAGATATTCCGGTACAGGGAAGAGACCTAATCACCGGAAAGCCTAAAGAAATTATGGTAGGATATAAAGAGATTGCCAGGGCATTGGACAAATCCATCATCAGAATTGAAGATGCGGTAATGGAAACGCTTTCTTTAACTCCACCGGAATTGGCTGCCGATATTTACAAAACAGGGATCTACCTTGCAGGAGGAGGTGCTTTATTGAGAGGCCTTGCCGACCGACTGCATAAAAAGACAGGCCTTCCGGTATTTGTAGCGGAAGATCCGTTGAGAGCAGTTGTTCGCGGAACCGGTATTGCCCTTAAGAACATGGATAAATTCAACTTCCTGATTAAATAATTCTAACTTTTACGAAACAAACACATCTGAATGGGATTTTTGCTGAGATTATTTTCCAAGAATGCGCTTTTTGTCTTCTTTATATTTCTGCAAATCATTGCTCTTGTTCTGATATTCTCTAAAAATGCGATGCAGCAATCCTGGATTGCGGGCCAGTCGGCTGCGATCAATTCATGGGTTTCCGGATACATTGACGAAGGGGTTTCCTATCTTAAATTAAAACAGATCAACGAAGACCTTGTGACGCAAAACAAAGCTCTGATGGTTGAGCTTTACGGAAAACAGGGCGCAAAAAATCCCGTATTCAGGAAAGTTCATGACACATTGGGCGGTGGCCAGATTTATACTTTTGTAGATGGGGAAATCGTTTTCAACAGTATCAACAGAAGAAACAATTATTTTACCATCAATCGGGGAAGAAGAGACGGTGTATTTCCACAAATGGGGGTAATGGCTCCGAAAGGTATTGCAGGAATCGTTATCAATTCCACTGACAGTTACGCTTTGGTTCAGTCGGTTTTAAGTGTTAATAAAATCAGGATCAATGCAGCCCTTAAAAGTTCGGGATATTTCGGGACGCTTACCTGGAACGGTGATAATTCCAGGGTGATGCACCTGGCGGATATTCCTAAATATGTAGCCTTGAAAGTGGGAGATACAGTAGTGACAGACGGTAAGTCGGCTATTTTCCCGAAAGGGGTCATGATTGGTACCATTGCGGGCTATTCCGTAGACAATAAAACGGGCTTCTGGGATATTTCCGTGGAGCTGAGTGAAAAGATGGGGGCTTTAAGCAAAGTCTATGTGGTGAAAAACCTGAAAAAAGCTGAGGTGCAGAAAATTCAGGATACCATGCAGACGGTAATAAAAAAGGAAAATGATTAGCAGGACATTATTTACGGACATATTGATTATGATTTTCCTGGTGGCATTACAGATTTTTGTGCTGAACAGGATTACCATTTTCGGGAAGTACACTCCCGTGCTGTATCCCGTATTCGTTATGTTTTATCCTTTTTTCAGAAACAGGTTTCAGTTTCTGGCGCTGAGCTTTCTGATTGGCCTGTCGGTTGATGCGTTTCTCTATTCATGGGGCATCAATGCTTTTGCTACTACACTGATTGCATATTTCAGGACCTTGATTTTCAGAACTTCTACCGATACTTCTACCGACTTTTTTTCTTTTCAGTCCCTGCAGTGGGCGCAGTTTTTACTGTTTTTGTTTTCAAGTATCTTTTTGCACCAGCTTTTGGTACAGTATATCGAATTCTTCAAGCTGAGCAGATTTTTTGAAATATTGCTTAATGTGTTGGTAACTAGTATAATTTCATTTATCTTTATTGTTATTTACGCATTAATATTTAAAATCAAACAAAAAGTTTGAACACACGTTATTTAAAAATCTTTTCCGCTCTTATTGTTATTGCTCTGATATTCATAGCGAGAATTGCTTATTTACAGCTTTTTACAGACCGCTATGCACTGAATGCCGCAAATACTTCCATTAAAATCGAATATGTCATTCCGCAACGGGGTGTTATTTTCGACCGGAACGGAAAAATCCTGGTAGGAAACCAGCCGGCTTATGAAGTTTCCTTTACCCAGGCACTCATGAGGCCTGATTTTGATACAGTAGCCTTCTGTAACCTTATGAAAATTTCTGAAAAGGATTTCATAAAGACCATCAATGCAATTAAACAGGAAAAATATTATTCCAAACTTACCCCAATGACTTTTATGAAGAACCTCAGCCGTGAGGACATTGCAAGGGTTCAGGAAATTATATTCAAATATCCCGCTTTCAGCATTGTTTCAAGGCCGCAGCGTCAGTATGAGGTTTCCACTTCCGGAAATCTCCTGGGGTACACCAGCGAAGTAAATGAAAAGGAGATTAAAAAAGATTCGGCCTATTACCTGCCGGGTGACTTCATCGGGAAAACGGGAATTGAAAAAGCCTATGAAAAAGAGCTCCGGGGAGTAAAAGGGATGAAATACATTCAAAAAGACATCAGGCTCCGGAATGTGGGACCATATAAAAACGGCTCGCTGGATAAAGATGTTATTACGGGAAAAGATATTACGCTGACCATCGATTACGACCTTCAGCGGATGGCGGAAGAAATGCTGGTCAATAAACATGGCGCCATCGTAGCCATTGATCCTAATAACGGGGAAGTACTGGTTTCTGCTACAGGTCCCGATATCGACCCGAATTTATTTACGGGGCCGAACAAATCAAGAAATTTATACGCTTTATCAAAAGATACCATCTACGAGAATAAACCGACGTTCGACCGGGCTTTGCAGGCGGCTTATCCTCCGGGATCCACTTTTAAGCTGTTGACGGCATTGGCGGCGATGCAGATGGGTGTGATGGATGAAAATACGATTTTCCCGTGCGGCGGCGGATTTTATTATAAAGGCAAAAGAATCAAAGGCCATGGCGGCGCAGATCCGCTGATCCCTTCCATCCAGGTTTCCAGTAACTGTTTCTTTACCTATGCATTTATTGCCATCCTCAAAAAATATCCGTTGAATCCTTCCCGGGGCGTAGATGAATGGAAAAAGATCATGAGCAGTTTCGGAGTTGGCGAATTCCTGAATAACGATTTTGCAGTCGGTGCAAGAGGCCGGATTCCTTCCGGAGATTTCTATGAGAAAAGATTCAAGGCGATGATCAAAGCCAGCGGCTCCAAAAGAACGGATTTCAAAAACTGGGATGAAATGTCTACCGGTGCCATTTACAACGGGATGGGACAGGGTGATGTACTGGTAACGCCGCTTCAGCTCGCTAATTATGTTTCTGCCATTGCCAACAAAGGCTGGTATTATACGCCGCATATCGTAAAAGCGATAGACGGTAAACCGAATCCGGATCCGAGGTTTAAGAAAAAACATTATACGCTGGTCGATAAAAAACATTTCGATCCCGTTCTCAGAGGAATGGAAGCGGTGGTGCTCAGAGGTACGGCGCATGGCCTGAAGTCAAGTGATTTTACCCAGCTGGCCAAAACCGGTACGGCGCAGGTGCCGCAAGGGAAGGACAACTCTATTTTCGTGCTGATTGCCCCTGCCGACAAACCGAAGATCGTAGTGGCAGCTGTCATGGAGCATGCGGGATTCGGAGCCACATGGGCAGGCCCGGCAGCAACCGTGATTGCCGAGAAGTATATCACGGGTGACGTAAAACGTGAGTTTCTTTACAAAAAGATGGTCACCTCCAGCTTTATGCCCGAATATAAAAGACAGTGGATTGCCGATCTGAAGCGAAAAGGGTTGTATAAGCCCAGCGAAGATTCTATTAAGCAGAAACGGATTCAGGACAGCCTGAAGCTTGTAAAAGAGCAGAAGGAAAAGCTGCAGAAAAAAATGGATGAAGAAAAAAAGAAATCCAACAATACAAAAACGGTTAAGCAATGAAATGGGCAGAAGGAATAGATAAATTAGGTCTCGGCCTGTATTTTCTGCTTTGCGCTTTTGCCATCGCAAATATTTACAGTGTCGACCAGAAACTGGGTGAAAAACAATTGATTTTCTTCGGGATCTCCCTCTTTGTAGGATTGATCATCTTCGTCGGCCGAAGCAAATTCTTTGAAAATATGTCCGGTATCATTTATATCGGCGGCGTATTGCTTTTAATCGGACTTTTTCCTTTCGGGAAAGAAATTCTTGGGCAGAAGAACTGGTATAAATTCGGAAGTTTTACGATGCAGCCGGTGGAGTTTGCCAAAATAGGGACTGCTCTGATGCTGGCCAATTATGTTTCAGGCCCGGAATTTAATTTAAAAAACAGAAAATCGTTATTGACCACACTGGCAATTATCGGTGTTCCGGCGGTAGTGGTACTGGCTATTCCCGATGTCGGCTCAATGCTTGTTTTCATTGCGTTTTTTATCGCGTTATACCGTGAAGGATTAAGCGGGATGCTGTTTGGGATAGGGTTTTTATTTGCCGGGGTTTTCCTGATTTCACTGGCGGTAGACCCGATTTGGGTAGCAATTACCATTGTGGTGATTATCGGCGGTTATATCGCCATGAATTACTATAAAATGTCCTGGAATGTTATTTCCATTTCAGGGATCGTCGGTTCCGTTGTCCTGTTGTGCGGACTGGCTTTCGGCTCGCCTTATATTTTGGAAAAACTGCCTAAGCACCAAAGGGAAAGGATCGAAGTTCTTTTCAAAGGGGAAAAGGCATTTAGAGATACTTCGGGTTATAACCTCCTGTATTCGAAAACCGCTATCGGTTCCGGAGGGCTTTGGGGGAAAGGATACCGCGAAGGTTCCGTAACCCAGGGGAAATTCGTTCCGGAGCAGGAAACCGATTATATTTTCTGTACCGTGGGTGAAGAATGGGGCTTCGTTGGAAGCGCCGTTCTGATTCTCTGCTATATGATCTATATCGGAAGGATCTATTATCTCGCAGAACAGCAGAAGTCGGGCTTTAACCGGGTTTTCGGCTATTGTTTTGCCTCGATCCTGCTGATGCACTTTACGATCAATTTAGGGATGGTGATGGGGCTTTTCCCGACGGTAGGGATTCCGCTGCCATATTTCAGCTACGGTGGAAGTTCACTGCTTGCTTTCTCAATCATGACTTTTATTTTCTTTAAATTGAATTATTCGGATAAGAATAGTTTGGTGTAAATGCTGGAAGCGGGATGATGGAGGCTGGAAGTTTACAATCCGGCAATCTGTTATGTAAAGGTTTCAATTATCTTAACTTAATTTCGATGATATTTATTTGAATTACAATTTAACAAAAAAGTAATCCCAAGTCATTTAAGATTTCAAACAGAACAACAGCTTATAGGCAACACTATTTTTAATAACTGAGGGCGGTTGATAACGATATTAACAGGGAAAAGCATCAACCTCCAGCTTCCCTCATCCAACCAATTAAATACTTCGGGCTCAAGTTAACTTATTCTCTAAATAATGATGACAGGCAACTATTTCTCAGATCAGCATTTCGAAAACACGGACTTTATACAGAAACCTCTGGAAAAAGGCGAATATGAAAACTGTATATTCCGCAACTGTAATTTTGAGTACGCTGATTTTTCCGGATCTGATTTTAACGATTGTGAATTTACAGGATGCAACCTGAGTATGGTAAAGCTTGCTTCGGCTGCTTTTCGTGATGTGGTTTTCAGGGAATGCAAGATGTTCGGGTTGCAATTTAATGAGTGTAATGAATTCGGATTGTCCTTTGCCTTTGAAGACTGCCTGCTCAACAATTCTGTGTTTTATAAAGCTTCTCTCAAGAAAACGCGTTTTAAAAATTCTAAATTAACAGAAGTCGATTTTTCAGAAGCTGATTTGTCATACGCTGTCTTTACCGGCTGCGATCTCTCGGGTGCCGTTTTCGATCGCACCAACCTCGAAAAATCGGATCTGAGGACTTCGTACAGTTATTCTCTTAATCCTTCCGTAAACAGGCTGAAAAAGGCCAAATTCTCCCTTTCTGAAATCCAGGGGCTGCTTCGTCATCTGGATATTGAAATTGATAAGAACAGTTAATCGGGTTGGAAAGCTGAAGTCTGATGCCTAAAGCTCTTAATAAATAGAATCAAAAACGTCTAAAAAATAAAAAAACCATCAGGATCTATCTGATGGTTTCATTATTTAAATCAATTATTTAAAACTAAAAATTTGTTCCGTTGGAAGCGGGAGTTGTCGTTGCAAGATTGTTGTATGCTTCTCCGTTCTCGTTGATGATCCTTTTTCCGAACCTGTATTTCGGTCCCCAGTACGAATCATTCAGTGATGAAATCATGACTCCTTTCGATGTCGCAGCGTGAATGAATTTCACTTCTCCGTTTTCATCTACACTTTCTACAATACCAACGTGAGAAATTCTTCTTCCGTGAGAAAAGAAAATAAGATCTCCTTTCTGAAGGTTTTCTTTATCTATTTTTTCTCCCTCTTCAGATTGGGAAGCAGCTACTCTTGGTAAGCTAAGTCCTGCAGCAGCTCCGAAAACGGAAAGAACGAAAGCGGAACAGTCGATCCCGTTTCTCGTCATTCCTCCGTAACGGTAAGGGGTACCGATGTAGGTTTGCGCTTCGTTTAAGATATTGTCGATGGTTGTATTGTGTTTGATTGCTTTTGCAATCTCGGAATTTTTGATAGAATTTTTAGCATTGGCTAAAACAGCGGCCTTTTCGGCAAGGAAGGAGTTGATAAGTTTCTGCTTGTCCTGCTCCATTTTGTTGGTTTCTAAAGAAGCTAGTTTGGCATCTGTTTTGTACTCTTTAGCGTAAGTTGCTGGTTTTGAAACGACGTAGTTGGTAACACATGATTGTAACGATACAGTAGAAACGAAAGCAACTAAATAAAACAAAACTCTTTTCTTCATATATATTTGATTACCGTGTTAAAAGGATTAGTATATTTTCAAAAGCAATACAAAAATATAGAATCCGTATAAAAGCACCTTGATATGACAATTGTCAGGTTCTTTATTTAACACATTTTAACATATTTTTTAAGTATGTTAAAGAAAAATAAACCGCAGCCGCCTGTTTTCGGGAGGCATGCGGTTTTTTTTATTAAGATTCTTTAACAAAATTATTCCCGAATCGGTCAAAATAACAGGTTTCAAAAAGATTATTTCAAAAAAAGCGCTTATAACATTTGTTAATAAAGAATTGATTACAAGCATGGTTTTGAGATTTAATTCTACTATTTGCGTCTGATGTAAGGGATTCAGCCCAATCTTAACATTAATAACAAAGCATACTACATTACGATCTTAAAAATTTAATGTTTTAAATAAAAAAACTCCCCGGCATCACCGGAGAGTTTCACTAATATGGAACTTTACAAATGTTACTTTGTAAATAACATTTCTCTGTATTTTGTCATTGGCCAAAGCTCATCATCCACCATCATTTCAAGATCGTCAGAAGCTTCTCTGATCACATCGAATAAAGGCTTTACGCTGTTGCAGTACTCTTCCGCCTGCTTCTGGCTTTCCGTTACCGCTTTTGCTGCTTCTCTTGCTTTGATAAGGTCCTCAACGCCTAATTTGATTTTAGATACGTTTTCAGAGATATTCGTAATCAGGCTCATCTGTTCTTTAGCCAGGGATTTGAATTCGTTTTCTCCGAAGATTTCTTTAAGACCTTTCACGTTCTCGATCAGTCTGTTCTGGTAATTTAAAGCGGAAGGAATAATGTGGTTTCTCGCGATGTCACTTAATACTCTTGCTTCAATATCGATTACCGTAGAATATTTTTCTAATTTGATTTCATTTCTCGCTTCAACTTCACGGTGCGTGAAAATTCCCATTTCTTCATAAAGGGCAAGGAATTTTTCATCCATTTCCTGCTTCAGTGCTTCAGGAGTCGTTTTCAGGTTGTTCAGTCCTCTTTTCTCAGCTTCTTGTGCCCAATCGTCCGAATATCCGTCTCCTTCAAACATGATGCTCTTGCACTGCTTGATGTATTCTCTCAATATGTTGAATATCGCCTCATCTTTTTTAAGGCCTGTTTCAATTAAAGCATCCACTTCTTTTTTGAAATCGCTTAACTGTTTTGCTGCAATGGTATTCATTACCGTCATGGATTCTGCACAGTTTGCAGAAGAACCAACCGCTCTGATCTCGAATTTATTTCCTGTAAATGCAAACGGAGAAGTTCTGTTCCTGTCGGTGTTATCCAACAGGATCTCAGGAATTTTTCCTACGACATTTAATTTTAATTCTGTTTTTTCTTCAGGGGAAAGTTTTCCGCTGGTTACTTTTTCAAGCTCTTCCAGGACGCTGAACAGCTGGCTCCCGATAAATACGGAAATAATGGCCGGCGGTGCTTCGTTAGCTCCTAGTCTGTGGTCGTTGCTTGCAGAAGCAATACTTGCTCTTAAAAGATCCGCATATTCGTGAACCGCTTTGATGGTATTTACGAAGAACGTTAAGAACTGTAAGTTTTTCTTAGGGTTTCTTCCCGGACTTAAAAGGTTTTCACCGGTATCAGTTGCCAGAGACCAGTTGTTGTGCTTTCCGCTTCCGTTTACACCCGCGAACGGTTTTTCATGGAAAAGGATATGGAAATGGTGTCTGTGGGCGATTCTTGCCATAACGTCCATCAACAGGGAGTTGTGGTCTACTGCAACGTTTACTTCTTCAAACATCGGTGCCAGCTCGAACTGGTTTGGTGCTACCTCGTTGTGTCTTGTGGTTACCGGAATTCCCAGTTTCATACATTCTATTTCCAGTTCCTTCATGAAGTTCATCACTCGTGTCGGAATAGAACCGAAATAGTGGTCGTCTAACTGCTGCCCTTTTGCCGGAGAATGTCCCAATAAGGTTTTACCCGTTAATACAAGATCCGGACGGGATTGGTATAATGCTGAATCAACCAGGAAGTATTCCTGCTCCCAACCTAACGTAGGGGTTACTTTGGTTACGTTTTTGTCGAAGTACTGCATTACATTGGTTGCCGCTTCGTCTACCGCGTTCAACGCTCTTAAAAGAGGGGCTTTATAATCTAAAGTTTCTCCGGTATAAGAGATAAAAATCGAAGGGATACATAAAGTCGTTCCCATAATAAACGCCGGGGAAGTAGGATCCCACGCCGTATAACCTCTTGCTTCAAAAGTGTTTCTGATCCCTCCGTTCGGGAAAGAAGATGCGTCCGGCTCCTGCTGGATCAATAGGTTTCCGCTGAATCTTTCGATGGCTCTTCCCCCTTCGATGGGTGTAAAGAATGAATCGTGCTTCTCGGCAGTGCTTCCTGTAAGTGGCTGGAACCAGTGCGTATAGTGGGTTACCCCTTTGCTCATGGCCCAGTCTTTCATCGCTACCGCTACCTGATCTGCAATGTGTCGCTGGATTTTGGTTCCTTTTTTAACGGCATCCATAATAGAATTGAATGCTTCTTTCGTTAAATATTCTCTCATCGTTTCTTCTGAGAAAACATTCTGGCAGAATAATTCTGACAATTTTACAGGAACTTCAACGGAATTATCTCTTCTAAAGTCCTTGAATGGTAAAGTTTCTAACGCTTTGAATCTTAAAGTTGACATATTAGGTTTGATTTTTACGGGGCAAATTTACGAAAAAAATGAATCCGAAATATTTTCACCCTTAAAATTTTAGGGGTGTTGTGAAATTTTAAGATAATTTAAAAATTGAGAACCCGTTTTTATTAGGGTCAGAAAAAGAATTAAAACGAGATGTCTAATGAAATCGAGCTCCGGCGGAAAGTTATGAATTTTACAGCTGCTTTTTATATTAAGAAAATTTATTCCTTATATAAAGGGATAAAACATTAATTTTAGAATGCTGAATTTATTCTTTAAAGATAAACATTTGCTTTAAATTATTGATTTATAACAGTTTAAAATAATTGAAAAAAATTTCGTAACTTAGCAGACTTTTTATAAAAATTTTAATATATGACAAATTCTAGAGCAAGAGAAACCACCGAGGCTATTGAAAGACTATACATATCTATGAGGCATTTGTTTTATAGAGGTTTTTTTAAGCCAGGCGGAGTTTCGGGAGAAAGCATTAGAAGTTTGTTGAAGACCATCAATCCCGAAATTTACGGAAGTATGAATATTCCGAGCAAGCTGGAGCTGGACGGGTTGATGTATGTGCTGGACAGGCTTCCGGAAGGTATTGAAGAGTGTGCCTTTATTCATCTTACTTCAGATGAAGGGTTTGATAAAGGGAGTTTCGAACCGATTGTTCCCAAAAAGAGAAGAAGGAACTGCTACCGCATCGACGAGCATCAGATGAACATTGAAGTGCTGCTGGGCCGTTCTGAAATCTATGATATTCTTACCCACCTTACCTTTTTATTCATAGAAGCGGATAAGATCCGTAACCTGGCTTTCATTCAGGATGAAAACTGGAAGCCGACGCGTGCCTTTAAGATTATTGAGGAAGTGGTAAAAGGGGAAAAGAAATTCAGCCGTAAGGAAAAGGAAGTAGCATTGATCCATCTTTCCTCTTTAATTGGGAGAAGTTTTGATGAGACATTAAGGGCATACAATACTTTTGGTGATGATGATAATCCGGATCGTCTGTTCAGGATTATCTACAACCTGGCAAAAGTGAGTCTGGATGATGCGAAGCAGACCCGGGAGCGGGAGATTCATTTCAGTGCGATCCTTAAGGAAAGGGTAGGGCATCACTATTTCGGTGAAAAATGGGCCCATAAAGTGAAAGAGGTTTTATATGAAAATGATCTCCACATGCGCCCGCTGCATATCATTTCCGCCAATATGCACTCAGTGAAAAATATGCTGTATGCCAATGATGCTTTAAAAAAGAAAGACCATAAAGAAGTCGATTATAAATTATATGGTGAGATTTCCGATAAGAAAGAGCTTCGGGACAAGGTTTCCAAATATGCTCTGGACGAGGGGATGATCTATATTAACGATAAAAGCGGAAGCAATATCGATGTTCAGATCATCGATCTGAGTAAGACCAATCTTAAGAATACGCCTTTCAGCGATATAAAATATGGTGGAGACGATGTGATCATGGTGTTTGATTACGCTTTCGGTGAACAGGCCTTTGAAGTGATGGATGAACTGCTTCGTCCTTTCGAGCATAAAGGAGAGGTGTATATGATGAAAGTGAAATCGGTATCGATTATGGGAAAAGCGGGAATTCTTGCCGGCGGAAAAGGTGATATTATGATCCCGACAGCCCATATTTTTGAAGGAACCGCAGATAACTACCCTTTTGAAAACGCTTTGAAGCTGGAAGATTTTAAAGATGATGAACTGCAGGCTTTTGAAGGACCGATGATTACGGTACTTGGAACCTCGCTTCAGAACAGGGATATTCTTTCTTATTTTATGAATACCTCATGGAAAGCGATCGGGCTCGAAATGGAAGGTGCGCATTACCAGAAAGCCATTCAGGTAGCTTCTAAAATAAGGCACCACATTACCCCGGACCTTTTTGTAATGTATGCTTACTACGCTTCGGATAATCCGCTGGAGACAGGAAGTACACTTTCTTCCGGTGGTTTGGGGTTAACGGGAGTGAAGCCAACCTATCTGATTACTTTAAAAATTCTTGAGAAGATTTTACGCAGCGCGAAGAAAGAGCTTTTCGCTTAATGTAGTATTTATTTGACGATAATAATATCATCCTTTAGGGTTCTAAACTCTGAAGGATTTTTTTTATCCCGCAGATCACTCAGATTTCACAGATGTTTGCGCAAAAAAAAACGGAAGTTATAAACAGCTGTGAAAATTTGTATGACCCATTTAAAAAACAAATGCAATCCAGAAAATTAAAAATAATTATCTTTAAGAAAATTACAACAAATGAGTACCGTATTACAATTAACCAAAAGATTTCGTGAAGTATTATTGGAGGGTTTATGGATTGCCAATACCAATTTTAAGAACCAGCTTTCCGATGTATCCTGGAAACAGGCCGTAACAAAAGTCGGTTCGCTGAATACCATTGCCATGCTTACGTTTCACATCGATTATTATATTGCAGGATTGATCCAGGTTTTTGAAGGCGGACCTTTGGAGATCAGGGATCAATACAGTTTTGATCTTCCTCCGATTGAGTCGCAGGAGCAGTGGGAATCATTGCTGAATAAACTCTTGAGCGATGCTGAAAAGTTTGCCGCCTTACTTGAACAAATGCCCGATTCTAAAATGAATGAAGTTTTTGTTGATGAAAAATACGGTACTTATTTAACGTGAGTTCGGGATAAGAATAAATAAAATTTATGCTATAAAAAAGCAGAAAAATTAGTATATTTAAGGTATTGAAGTTCAAATATTTAACTAAATTTTCTGCTATGATTTCTGATGATAAAAT
>CAJYXJ010000026.1 GCA_913778085.1 uncultured Chryseobacterium sp. | reverse complement strand
AGTCTGATTTTGGTTGTAATACTTGAAATTCATATATAAATACCTGATTGTCAGATGTAAATATACAAAAATCTAAAATAATAACCAAGAATAATCCGCCTCAGTTGTGAGACGGATTCTTTATTTTTGTGAGTATGAAAAAAGCATCAATATTTATACTGTTATTTCTCTGTTTTTCGGCATTCTCTCAAAAAATAGAAAGTTTTACAACTATTTTAAATGATAAAATAAGCATCAGGGCATTAGAAATCTATGACAACAAAGTCTGGTATAGCGGTACGGATTCGAAATTTGGCTTTGTGGATCTTAAAAACCCTGAAAATCAAAAGCAGATTAAATTATCTGAAAAGAAATTGCAATTCAGAACTTTAGCACAGGATAAAAAAGCTTTTTATGCTATAAATATAGAGAGTCCTGCAGAGTTTTTTAGAATAGATAAGAAGGATCTTAGTATAATTAATATTTATACGGATACTTTAAAGACAGCCTTTTACGATTCATTTGTTTATGCAGATGAAGAAATGGGTTTAGCCTTAAGCGATCCGGACAAAGATCATCATATGCGGCTGGAAATGGTACTTATGTCCGCCCGGCACATTTACGATTTCAATGAAACCAAAACAAAAGATAAAAATAAATTCATAAAATTTAATGAAGGAGAAGCGGCTTTTGCTGCAAGCAATACGAATATTGCGACCTATCAAACTAAATTTTGGGTAGCAACAGGAGGAAAAATGTCAAGGATCATAAAAGGTGATTTTGCATCTTTAGAATCAAGTGTGTACAATACGCCTTTCATTCAGGGAGAATCTTCACAGGGTATTTATTCCATCGATTTTTATGAAGATAAATTCGGAATTGCTGTTGGCGGAGATTACACCAAACCGGAAGCCAATATCAACAATATCGCCACCACGAATGACGGCGGTAAAACCTGGAAGGTTCGTGCTTCGGGGAAAAATGCAGGCTACACGACGTGCGTGAAAATAAAACCGGGCTCCAAAGGAAAAGAGATGATCTCTGTCGGAGATAAGCACATCAGCTATTCTTCGGACTTCGGGAAGACCTGGACAAAAATCTCCGATGAAAAGAACCTGTACGTCTGTAAATGGGTAGATCAACATAACGTTGTTTTTGCCGGCAAAGACCGTATTGTGAAAATGAAAATTAAATAACGGTATTAAGAATCTTCAGAATTGAATAACAGAAATTAAATTTTTAAATCTGACAAATAGAAGATATCGTTTTCCGGATCATTATTTTCACTCTATCTTTGCAATTGGTTTAATATAGAAAAGTATTTAGACTCATTATAAATTCCGGAAAAAATACCCTAATATATTTCATGATTCAAAATCCATAAGATATATTTAATTTTGCATTGTCAGCTTTAATAGAAGTTGATGCTAACATTTTAAAACAAGAAATGAATTCTTTAATCGATAAATATAATATTCCCGGCCCGCGTTACACTTCTTATCCTACCGTTCCTTACTGGGATGAAAATTCTTTTTCTCCGGAACTCTGGAAGCAGAGTGTGATCAGAACTTTTAAAGAGTCCAATGCGGAAGAAGGGATCTCTATCTATATTCACCTTCCTTTCTGTGAGGCTTTATGTACGTTCTGTGCCTGCCACAAGCGGATCACCAAGCAGCACAGTGTGGAAATTCCATACCTGGAAAGCGTACTTAAAGAATGGCAGCTGTACCTCCGGATGTTCGGCGAGAGGCCGAAACTGAAAGAACTGCACCTTGGCGGCGGAACACCGACGTTCTTCTCACCACAGAATCTAAAAACCCTTCTGGAAGGGATTTTTGAAACTGTAGACATTGCGGAAGATCAGGAGTTTTCTTTTGAAGGCCACCCGAACAATACCACCCGCGAACATCTGGAAACTTTATACAATTTAGGATTCAGAAGGGTAAGCTTCGGGGTTCAGGATTACGATCCGAAAGTGCAGAAAGCCATTAACAGGATCCAGACTTTCGAAAAAGTAAAGGAAGTAACCGAATGGGCCAAAGAAATCGGCTATCGGGGCATCAGTCATGACCTGGTATTCGGACTGCCGCACCAGACCTGGGAAGCAATGGAAAATACCATCCGCAAAACCATGGAGCTGAAACCGGACCGCCTGGCTTTCTATTCCTATGCGCACGTGCCGTGGATAAAAGGCGTAGGACAGAGAGGTTTTGATGAAAATGATCTTCCAAGCGGCGAAGAAAAACGCAGGCTGTATGAAGACGGTAAAAAATTACTGGAAGAACTGGGATATATCGAAGTTGGGATGGACCATTTTTCCCTGGAACATGACGATTTATACCAATCCCTGATCCATAAGAAGCTGCATAGAAATTTTATGGGCTATACCTCAAGCAAAACCCAATTGATGGTTGGTCTGGGAATGTCGGCTATTTCAGATTCATGGTATGCTTTTGCACAGAATGTAAAAACCGTGGAAGAGTATCAGAAAATGGTGGAAGAAGGGGAAATTCCGGTCGTAAAAGGTCATATTCTTAATGATGAAGACCTGACGATGAGAAGGCATATCCTGAATCTGATGTGCCAGCTGGAAACTACTTTTGATATCAACAACTCTTTCCCCGAATTGCAGAATGCCTTTGAAATGCTGGAAGAAATGGAAAAAGATGAACTGGTAGAAATCAACGGCCATCATATACAGATTACTGAAAAAGGAAGGGCGTTTACGAGAAACGTTGCCATGGTTTTCGATCTCAGAATGATGAGAAATAAGCCGGAAACCCGTATTTTCTCCATGACCATCTAACCCATGGGCAGGAAGCTTCTTTTAATTGGCCTGTATCTGTACGCTCTGCTGTTCAGTGTTGGCAGAACATTGAGGCTTCCTAATAAATGGTCGGAATCGCATTGGATGATGGATTACCGGTTCGGGTTTATCAAAAGAGGGCTGGCCGGTGAAATTTTTGGCTGGTTCTGCACAAAAGATGAATTTTCCATTTTAATCCTTTCGGCCGTAATTCTGCTTTTGCTATCTGTTTTTATGATCGGGATTGCTTTTAAAGAAACCATTAAGAGGGAAAACAGTTTTTACAGGATCTTGTTTTTCCTAATATTCTTTCTCTCGCAATACATCGTATTCTCGGCGCATCTCATCGGCTATCTGGATCATGTAGTTTTTCTGCTTACCCTGGCCGTTATTTATCTGATCAGAAAAGACAGAATATTTCAGGCATCGCTCATCGCAACAGTCAGTGTTTTTATTCATGAGATTTCCCTTTTCCTGATGCTGCCCGTCAGTGTCTTTGCATTGTTAATTTTTGAAAGCCCGAAAATACCGTTCTTATTTAAAAATATTCTTTCAAAGGGAATGGTTAAGAAAATGGCTTTGTTTTTAATCTTACCTTTTTTATCAGTCATTTTTATCTCATTTTTTCATGAATATGACGGAACAACTTATGCTTTTAAGGTATTTAATTATTTAAGAGAAATTCCTTTTATCCCCGATAAGGTGGCACAGTCCGTAACTTCAGGCTATACCCAGAGTTTCAGCCTCTCTTTTCAGGAGCAGCATAAACATTTTATCCAGAGGGTATTCATTTCAAAGGCGACCTTATTTTACGGGATACCTTTGCTTTTTTTATTATGGATAACTTTAAAGGAATTTGAATTAAAAGAAAATATCGGTGTATTCATTTTACTTTCGGTTATCACATTTATTCCTCTATTGCTGCATTCCATCGCATACGATACCTACAGGATCTGGACATTTCCTTTTATGATCCTGTTCTTAGGGTTCTGGATCCTGAGTTTGACAGATCATAAAAATGCTCAGGTGAAAAACCTGTCGGCCCTTGAAACGGTATTTTTTGTGACTTCTTTTCTGTTGGTTACCTTAATTCCGAATGTGTTGTTTGATGGTGAAACCGAGAGATTTTCTATACCCGTTAAAATCATTCTGGTTCTCCCTCTTTTCTTAATGCTGTACCTGCTGAAAAAGCCTCAGTCAAAACAAGTTTGAATGAGGCCCTGAAAACTGTCTGAAAATAATTGAAAAATTTATCTGATAATCAATTTTTTACTGTACGATTTAAGATTTCCAGAATTGATGTTGATAAAATAAGTACCTGCCGGGATTCCTGAAATATTGATGCTGTTGTTGCTGTCGATTTTTCCCTGTTCAAGCACCTTTCTTCCCTCGAAGCTGTAAATTTCAACGGTTGCCTCCTTATCCTTGACGCCTTCAATGAAAACCGTTCTGGAGGCTGGGTTAGGATACACTTTTACTGATGTCGACAGGTCGTTTTCCTGAGTTCCCAAAACAGCAGAAGTCGTAATTTTAAAAATTTTTCCGCTGCTTAATGCTGCTGCAAAAAGTTCATTCTGATTATTCACGCCGAAAGTGGAAAAATTATTTCCGGGTGAGGCGGCACTCCAGGTAATGGAATCATCCGGATTCAGGCTTCCGATTTGGGTAGAGCAGTAGTCGGCAAAGAAATACCTTCCCTGTAATGCCGGATACTGGGTTCCACGGTACACATAACCTCCGGTAATGGAACATTTCCCGCCGGAATGATCGTAGGCAGCCACCGGAAACGTCATCGTAGATTGGGCGGCACAACCTGTTGTGTTATAGGCATTGTTGCCTTCATAGCATCTCCAGCCGTAATTGATTCCTGCTTGGGTCAATGGCATTCGGTTAATCTCTTCGATCTGTCCCTGTCCTACATCTGCGATCATCACATTGCCGGAAGCGGTATCGAAATTAAATTTCCAGGCATTTCTCAGTCCGTAAGCCCACACTTCATCGGCTCCGTCGATTCCAATGAAAGGATTTCCCGGCGGAATGTTGTAAGCTCCGGTAGAATTGATGTCCAGCCTCAGCAGTTTTCCCAACAGGGAATTTTTGTTCTGTGCATTGTTGTTCGGGTCGCCGCCGCTCCCGCCGTCACCGGTCACTACCCAAAGATAGCCGTCCGGTGCAAAATGAATACTTCCGCCGTTATGGTTGTCAAATGGCTTCGGAATATTCAGAATGATCTTTTCCGTGGAAGGATCGGCTACATCAGGATTGGTAGAGCTTCTGGTGTACCGGGCCACCGTAATATTCCCGGCGGTGTCATTGTAGTAAACAAAAAAATACCCGTTCGTCGGGTACTGCGGGTGAAATGCTAATCCAAGAAGGCCTCTTTCTCCTCCATAAGTGATTTTTGAGCCGATGTTTAAAAAGTTGGTAGCGTTTACCGTTCCATTGGCCTGTAAAATTTTAATGATGCCGTTCTGCTGTACAACGAACATCCGGGCGTCATTCGCGTTTACAATTTCTACGGGTGCCGTGAACCCGGTCGCAAATTCTTCCAGGGTAATGCTTTGGGCATTAAACATAAAGGAAGAAAAAATACTTGCGCAAAAAAGTAGTTTTTTCATAATAATTTGATATTTAGTGCATTAAATATGAATGAAAATTCCGTACCAATGGATCATGAAAATCCGCATCAGCATACCACAAAAAAGATATTGAATTTTAAATAAAAATAAGACTGCCGATATGTCTGAAAATAAACGATTTCTGTACTTTAAATTCATAAAATTAAAGAAAATGATTATATTTGCCGACTTAATTTAACGTAGTTATAACAAAATGCAAGGAAAAGGACTTATTACAATTGTTGCTATTGTACTAGGGTTAATTTGCTTAAACGAGCTATTACCAACATGGTACGCCGGCAAAATTGAAAGGCAGGCAACTGCTGTTGCAGGAGACAATCCGGAAAAGTATCAGAAAGAGATTGCAAAACTTTCTAAGGATACGCTGAACCTGGGATTCACTAAACTTTATTACACCAAAGCCAAAGACAAGGAAATGAAGCTTGGTCTTGACCTTAAAGGCGGGATCAACGTTCTTTTGGAGATCAACCAGAGGGATCTTGTGAATGATCTAACCAATTATTCCACCAATCCGATCCTGATCGAGGCTTTAAACAAGACGGATGAAGTTCAGAAAAATTCCACTAAATCTTACATCGACAATTTCTTTGAGCAGTTCGATGCAATCAACAAGGCTAAAGGTACAAACCTGAAGTTGGCGGATCCGGAGCTTTTCGGAAATACTACGCTGACGGAAGTAAAGTACAATACGCCTGATGATCAGGTAAAAAACATCGTCAAAAGAAAAATCGATGCTTCTGTAGGGACAGCTTTCGAAGTAATCAGAACCAGGATCGATAAGCTTGGGGCGATCCAGCCGAATGTTCAGAGAGTTCCGGGTACTGCGAGGATTTCTGTGGAAATGCCGGGGATGAAGGACATCGATAAAGTGAAAAAGATGCTTCAGACTTCTGCAAAACTACAGTTCTGGGAAGTACAGCAGGTTCCTGAAGTAGCGCCTTATTTCCAGACCTTAACTTCAGTTATTGCTGCAAAAGGAGATTCTATGGGCGTGGCTAAGAACACGAACTTCATGAATCTTCTGCACCTTGACAAATTAAGAACCAATGGGGTAGCCAACGTAAAATTGTCTGACACAGCTGCTGTAAACAAAATCTTGAACAGCAAAGTGGCTCAGTCTTTACGTCCTGCCAACATTAAATATACCCAATTCATGTGGGGATACAAGCCGGAAGCCACCGACGCTGAAAGTCTTGTATTATATGCCATCAGAGGAAACATCAATCAGAAAGCCCCGGTAGACGGTGCTGTGGAAAGTGCAAACATCGGCTATGACGAATTAAGCAGAGTTGTAGTAGATATGCAGATGGATTCCAAAGGGGCAAAAGAATGGAAAACCCTTACCGAGAAAAACGTAGGAAAGCCGGTAGCGGTTACCTTAGATAACAGAGTATATACGGCACCAAACGTTGTAAATGCCATTCCAAACGGTAGAACACAGATCTCCGGAAACTTCTCTCAGGAAGAAGCGAAAGAACTGGTAGACGTTTTAGGAGCAGGAAAACTGCCGGCGGGTGCAAAAGTAGTTCAGGCTACGGTAGTAGGTCCGTCTTTAGGACAGGAAGCTATTGATTCCGGTTTAATGTCATTCATTATTGCATTTGCTATCATTATCGTTTACATTATTTTCTATTACGGTGGAGCGGGTGTGTATGCGGTAATTGCAATGGTCATCAACTTATTCTATATCTTTGGGATCATGGATTCCGGTGACTTTACCCTGACCCTTCCGGGAATCGCAGGTATCGTTCTTACGATGGCGGTCGCAGTGGATACGAACGTTATTATTTATGAAAGAACCAAAGAAGAATTATTTGCAGGAAAGAGTATTCTGGAAGCATATAAAGACGGTTTCAAACATGCATTGAATGCGATCATCGACGGTCATACCACTACTTTCTTAACGGCGGTTGTATTGTTCTTCTTCGGGACAGGACCTATCAAAGGTTTTGCACTGACGTTAATGATCGGTATTGCGATGACGTTATTCACATCCGTACTTCTTTCCAGAGCCATGATCTTCTCAAGATTGAATAAAGGAAAAGGACTTTCCGTATGGACTCCGGCAACGAAAAACCTATTCAGAAATACCTGGATCGATTTCATTGGAAAAAGAAAATATGCTTATATCTTCTCAGCTGTTTTAACGGTCGTTTGTATCATTTCCATTGCTACACACGGCTTCAAATACGGTATCGATTTTACCGGAGGTAGAAATTACGTCGTAAGATTTGATAAAAACGTAAAAGCTGAAGATATTGAAGAGAAATTAGTCGCATTATTTAAAACGGAGGATGGTAAAAACTCTTCGGTAGAAGCTAAAACTTTCGGAAACGAAAAGCAACTGAAAATCTCTACGGATTACCTTATCGAAGACGAATCCCTGAAGGCTGACCAGATTATCGAACAGAAACTGTTTGAAGGTTTAAAATCAAACTTACCTGCCGGAACTACCCTGAAAGATTTCAAATCTGCAGATAAGGATCACGCCGGAATTGTTTCTTCCGAAAAGGTAGGTCCTTCTGTAGCTGATGATATCCAGGTGCACGGAATTTACGCCGTTGTAGCTGCGTTGGCCATGATCTTTATCTACATTTTGGTACGATTCAGAAAATGGCAGTTCTCTTTAGGTGCCGTTGCGGCATTATTCCATGATGCAGTAATTATCCTTGGAGCTTATTCATTGCTTCATAAATATATGCCGTTCAACATGGAAATCAACCAGGATTTCGTGGCGGCAATCCTTACGGTATTAGGATATTCCATCAATGATACGGTAATTATCTTCGACAGAATTAGAGAATATTTGAGAGAGAAGAAATCTTTAACCCTGGCCGGATTGTTCGATGACTCTATTTCGAGCACATTGGGTAGAACATTCAACACCTCATTCACTACCATTTTGGTGATCCTGGCGATCTTCATCTTCGGGGGAGACAACTTGAGAGGATTTATGTTTGCGATGTTAATCGGTATCGGGTTTGGTACATATTCATCCATTTTCGTGGCATCGGCGATCGCGTACGACTTCCTGAAAACAGGAAAAGAAGACGAGGTTCACGGTAAAACGACGACTGATAAAGAAGTACTTGCTTCAAAATAAGTAAACTACAATAAATAAGAAAAAAGCCTTTCAGTAATGAAAGGCTTTTTTTTGGTTTAAGGTTTGTGGATTAAAGTTAAATTGCATCGGCTTACCTTCGGAAGTCAGAATGGCCTTCCTTGTTGTCAATGTTGAATTCCCTTCGGGGCCAATGGTGAATTTCCAGTTGCAGGAAATTCACATGCCAAGCCAAATCACTATTAACTATTCTTATCTTTTCGATGGTCAATTTCTTCGAGGCAATGGTGAATTTTCAGTTACACAAAATTCATTTGCGTAGCAAAATTGGCCATTCACCATTCACATTGCGTCAATAGTAAATTCCTTAACTTATTACGAAAATTGCTTTGCTCCGAAGGAGCAATATCTGTGTAGTATATATAGAAGAAATATGGCCCGAACTCCTTAGGAGTTCTATCTTTTAAACGTTTCGTCAGATAGCACACCTCCGGCGTGCTGTTTGTGCTGAACCCTGTTTTCCTACACAGATATTATTCCTACGGAATATTGTTTTTCTAAATATCTTTTATGAAGCTCATCAGTCGTATTGTTATTGTTGAATTTCTGCTGTGGATGCTGAATTGCTTTAATCATCTCTGAAAGCTGATTTTCGCAACAAAACTGCCGATTCACGGTTAACATTATGTCAATAGCCGATTTCTTCGGGATCAATGGTTACTTGTTAGCCGCTTTAAAAATTCACTTGCGCAGCGAAATTGACTATTGACCATTCACATTGAGTCCATGATGAATCCCTACGGATCAATGGTTACTTATTATCCGCTTTAAAAATTCACTTGCGCAGCAAGATTGACCATTCATCATTCACTTCCAATATCCTTCTTCAAAATTACCAATTGGCAATTCTCCATATCTCCGATTTCACTATTTTTGCATTACTATGGAAAATTCGAGAAAAAAGGCGGCCATCGGCTTCATATTTATTACCCTGCTGATTGATATTATCGGATTGGGAATCATTATTCCTGTGATCCCGAAACTCATTGAAGAGCTTATTCACGGAGACGTAAAGGAAGCGGCAAAATATGGCGGTTGGCTGAGTTTTGCCTATGCTTTTACCCAATTCGTATTTTCTCCTGTGATCGGAAACCTGAGCGACAAATTCGGAAGAAGACCTATTATTCTGATTTCCCTTTTCGGGTTTACCATAGATTATGTGTTTCTGGCTTTGGCGCCTACGATCTGGCTGCTTTTTGTAGGTCGGGTTATTGCCGGAATTACGGGAGCCAGCTTTACCACAGCAAGTGCCTATATCGCCGATATTTCTACAGATGAAGACCGGGCTAAGAATTTCGGGCTTATTGGTGCTGCCTTTGGATTGGGCTTTATTATCGGTCCCCTAATCGGTGGAGCTTTAGGGCATTTCGGGGCGAGAATGCCTTTCTACGCAGCCGCAGGACTATGCCTGCTGAATTTCCTGTATGGCTATTTCATTTTGCCTGAAAGTCTTGATAAGGATAAAAGGAGGGAGTTCGACTGGAAACGGGCTAACCCGATTGGTTCTCTGAAGTTTTTATTTAAACATCCCGAACTTTCCGGATTGGTGGCAACGCTTTTCTTGGTATATGTGGCCGGGCATGCCGTACAGAGCAACTGGAGCTTTTTTACCATGGGACAATTTAAGTGGACGGAGTTTACCGTAGGAGTTTCCCTGGGCGTGGTCGGGATCTTAGTGGCCTTGGTGCAGGGGGTCCTCATCAGATGGACGGCACCGAAGCTGGGAGAATACAAAAGCATTTATATCGGTCTTGGGATGTATGCCATCGGGATGCTGCTCTTTTCCTTTGCTACGGAAGGGTGGATGATGTTTGCCATTCTTATTCCGTATTGCCTGGGCGGAATCTGCGGACCTTCCCTGCAGTCGGTGATCACAAAAAACGTAGCTGCGAACGAACAGGGAGAACTTCAGGGAGCCTTGACCAGCTTAATGAGCATTACTTCTACCATAGGACCTCCGTTAATGGCCAGCCTGTACTACCAGTTCAGCAAAGATGATGCATCGCTGAAATTCCCGGGTGCACCTTTCTTTCTGGCATTTGTTTTAATGTCGGTAAGCGTGGTAATTACGTATTTTAATTTCAAAAGAAAGGATATTAAAAAAGAAGAAATTCAGTCACAGTAAAGGATATTTTTCAGATTTAAAAACTCCTTTTGAACCGCTATTTATCCATATCAGACCTGTTATTCTCACAGATAGAGACAGAGAACCAAGGGAATTCATAAAAGGATTTTACAGGCGGATATGCAGCCAGTATCTGCCTTCCTGGAAATGATTAAATTTTATTGAAGCTTAATATTTCATTAAAAGTTAATATTTAACATCCAGTTTCATATATCTTTCGTAATTTTACAATATGGAATTAAGCATTGGAGAAATGGCACTCATTGCTGTTGCAATTGTTGTCTTATTCGGACCGGACAAGCTTCCTCAGATTGCACGTGACCTGGGATCAGGAGTACGTAAGATGCGGGGCGCTGTCGAGGATATTAAAACCGAAATCATGAAGGAAACAGATAACCCTGTTTCCGAAATAAAACGTGAAATTGAGAAGGTAAAAGATGCAGCAAAAGATTACAATCCGATGAATGATGTTCAGAAAGAGGTCATCGCTGATCCTTTGGCATCCAATGAACCTCCGAAACCCAAGCCGTCGGATGACGAAACATATGAAGGCCCTGTAAGCCGATAGGACGGATGGAGGAAATTATTCAGGAAGACAAAAAAATCTTTTTGTTTCTCAATAATTTGGGAGACTCCCGTTTTGACCAGTTCTGGATGCTGATTTCCAGCACATGGATCTGGGTTCCTCTGTACATTATTTTCTTTTATTTCTTATTTAAAAACTATAAACTTCGGTCTTTGGTTTTTATCCTCATCTTTGTCGCAATCGGGGTTACCGTTTCCGATCAGTTGGCCGGTGTTTTTAAGCATGGTTTTGAAAGGCTGCGGCCGTGTCACGATCCAGGCTTGGAGCACGTCATGAGGATCGTGAAATGTGGGGGACAGTTCGGATTCTATTCTTCGCATGCTTCCAATACCTTTTTCTTAGCTATATATTTAACCATTCTATTAGGCCGCAAGCTAAGATGGTTTCCTTATGTACTGTTGGTATGGGCCGTGGTAGTGTCTTACAGCAGGATCTATTTGGGAGTACATTTTCCCGGCGATGTTCTGGTAGGCGCATTTGCCGGCTCCGTGTTAGGAACTGTTTTCGGGATTCTTGCGAAAAAAGTAATTAACAAGCAGTCTGTAGATTCATAAAACTTTTCGTTTTAAAATATTCCGGTTAAGGCCTGAGCGTGAATTTAAACCTTATCAGTCATTATGGTAAGGCTTTCCCTGTAAGATCTGATCCGCCCTGTAAATCTGCTCTACAATAAAAAGCCGGATCATCTGGTGAGTAAAAGTCATTTTAGAAAGCGACATTTTCTCGTTTGCTCTGGTGTACATCTCTTCAGAAAAACCGTAAGCGCCACCGATCAGCAGATGGATTTTTTTTACAGAGGAATTCATCCAGCCGTCTATTTTACCGGCAAACTCCCTGCTTGTAAACTGTTTTCCCTTTTCATCCAGAATCATCACAAGATCGGCTTTGTCAATATGGTTTAAGAACAATTTGGTTTCTTCTTTCTTCAGGAGATCCGGCGACAGGTTTTTTGCATTTTTCACGTCCGGGATTTCGGTGATTTCGAAATTCCAGTGTTTCGGAAGACGTTTCAGGTAATAATTAATGAGCGAAGTAATTTCCTTATCATCTGTTTTTCCGATACAAAGTAAGCTGATCTGCATTATTAGGGTATATTATAGGCTGCAAAGATATTCATAAATTAAAGAACGTCATAATTCCTCAATTCCACGGAGAATCTTAATTTTAAAAAAATCATTACTTTTGTAAGAACACCGGTCCGATGCAGATATACATTCCTTCCTGTATTTTTCCGTATTGCTCACAGATTCCTGCTTTGGCGGGAGTATTGATGATAGCTACCGGAAACATCGGACCAAACAGATTATATTAAAGTAAAGAATGAGCGCAAAACTTCCTAAATTTATCTTGAAAATTCAAGAGTTTTTCGACGGTATCCACATTCCCGTACTGGGAATTTCCCTCTGGCAGATGTTCCAGATTTATATCCGCGGAATTTTTAAGGATAAAATAGGACGTAAGGCAGCGGCCATATCCTGGAGTTTTACCATCAGTCTGTTCCCTTTTATTCTTTTCCTATTGTCGATCCTGCCGTATATGCCGCATTACGACAAGCTTCAGTTCTATATTTTTGACGTTCTGCTCCACAATATTTTCCCGTCTAATATCGAAGGCGATGTAAGGGATTATATCGAAAACAGTATTGTCCCGAATATGAAAGGAATCAGTAACCTGACTATTGTTTTTGCCCTGATCTTTGCTACGAACGGAACTTTTTCCCTCATTAACGGATTTAATGAAAATACGGATGAAAAAATGACGGATGTAAAAGAATTTATCCTTTCTTTTTTCATTACCATCGGTTTTATATCCATTGTATTCCTGTCGCTTTTCGGGGTTTACTATTCGGAATTCGTATTAAAGCTTTTTACGCCGGTAAAAGATATTTCATGGCTGGTTAAAAATCTCTCGAAGATTATCGGATTTGTTTCTTTTCCCATTTTCTACTTTATTCTGCTCACTTTATTTTACTGGCTGGGAACGGTGCGGATCGCGAGGTTCCGGCAGGCAGTTCCGGGAGCTATTCTAACGACGGTCTTATTCGTAGTCACCACTTATATTTTTGCGCTTTATGTAAAGAATATAGCCCGTTATAACGTTTTATACGGTTCTATCGGAAGCATGATCCTGCTGATGATCTGGATTAACGTAAATGTTTACCTGCTACTCTTCGGAAATGAGCTCAATATGGCCATCCGTAAAGTGCGGATTGAAAAACTCCTGGCAGATGAACTGAGAAGGGAAAGCAAAAATAAAAATATAGATGATAAAACCCTGAAAAACCGCCGCAAAACCCTTAAAGACAGGAATGAGGAAAAAGGCTAATCCTCATCGTCCGTGAGCGGATTTTCAGATGCTGTTTTCAAAACCAGGAACCCTGAGACAGCTGCGATCAGCGAAGCAATGATAACCGCAAATTTGGCTTCGTTCTGAATATCAATTTCTCCTTTAAATGAAAGCAGAGCAATAAAAATTGACATGGTAAATCCGATTCCGGCCAAAAGCCCGACACCCAGCATGTGCTTCCATGAGCTGTTCTGAGGCAGCGAGCTCAGTTTAAGTTTAATGGCGATCAGTGAAAATAAATTAATACCTGCTAATTTTCCCAATACCAAACCACAGATAATCCCAAGGCCAAGAGTACTGGTAAGTCCTGAAACCATATCCTCCGTAAAGGTAATATTTGTATTTGTTAAAGCGAATACAGGCATGATCAGAAAGCTTACCGGAAAATGCAGGTTGTGCTCAAGTTTCTCCAAGGGCGAAATTTCTGTTGTAGACACATTTGTCGGAATGGAAAACGCCAGAAGAACACCCGCAATCGTAGCATGAATTCCAGAATGGTGCAGGAAATACCATAAAAACAATCCCGGGATGAGGTAAAAAATAATTTTAGTAACCTTTAAAAAATTAAGCAGAAAGAGTAGGGCGGTAACTCCGAAAGACAGCAATAAATAGATCCAGTGGATCTGTTCCGTATAAAATACGGCGATTACCAGAATAGCGCCCAAATCATCGACAATAGCCAGTGCTGCCAGGAAGATCTTGATGGAGTTCGGTACTTTTTTCCCAAGCATGGAAATAATAGCCAGTGAAAAAGCAATATCTGTCGCCATCGGAATTCCCCAGCCATTGGTATACTTGCTTCCGGAATTGAAAAACATAAAAATAACCGCCGGTACCAGCATTCCGCCGATGGCTGCAAAGATAGGAAGTGAGGCATTTTTAAACGATGAGAGTTCACCTTCTACCATTTCCCTTTTGATTTCCAGGCCTACCAACAGGAAAAAGACAGCCATTAAGCCATCATTGATCCAGATGCTTACCGGATATTGCAGATGAAAAATATCCGTTCCGGTTTCTTTATCCAAAAAGTTTTGAAAGCTTTCTGCAAAAGAAGAATTGGCAATCAATAAAGACGCTGCCACACAGAAAATCAGGATGATTCCCGAAGACTGGCTACTCCGGAAGAATTTTTTAAAATATTCCGTCAGATTCATCTTATACTATTACTATATTCTCCTGATTCTGGAAACGCCGTTGATGTCTTTCAGTTTCTTAAAGGTCTGCTCCAGCTGGCTTTTATTTTTAACCTCCAGGATAATCGTTCCCGTGAAAATTCCGTCGTTGGATTCTATGGACATGCTTTTCATATCCATTCCCATCGAACCGCTGATCACGGTGGTGATATCGTTGATCATTCCCATTCTGTCAAGTCCTTCGATTTCTATTTTCACCCTGTTTTTAAAGCTTTCCGCATTTACCCATTTTGCAGGAATGACCCGGTAATCGTATTGGGCGCGCAGATTGATGGCATTCGGGCAGTTGTCGCTGTGAACTTTGATCCCATCTGAAATCGTGATGAACCCGAAAATTTTGTCGCCCGGGATTACCGTACAGCATTTGGCATAGCTGTAGTTCAGCTTTTCTTCATCTTTTCCAAAGACGATCATGTCCAAATTCTGCTCCTTCGGCTCTACGTAAACGGTATTTTTCGTCGGAGATTTTCTGAATCTTGAAAGCAGGTTGTTGAATACGTTTTTACTTTCAATATATTTCCTTAAACTGCTTGCATCCAGTTCGTTACTTTGGAACTTCAAAAATAGCTCCTGGGAACTTTTAAGATTGAAGAATTTCTGAAGTTTATTAATTTCTTCATCATTAAAATTAATTTTTGCATGACGAAGCTTTCTCTGCAGGATTTCTTTTCCGTCTTCTACCAATTGGTTTTTTTGTGAGTTTAAATAACTCTTGATCTTCGATTTGGCTTTTGAAGTAACTACAAATTCCAGCCAGTCGGATTTTGGTTTCTGGTTTTGGGAAGATAAGATATCCACCTGATCCCCGTTTTGCAGAACATAGGAAATCGGAACAAGCTTTCCGTTGATTTTAGCTCCTAAACATTTCATCCCCAGATCGGAGTGAACGGAGAAAGCAAAGTCAAGCGCCGTAGCGTTCGTTGGTAAAATTTTAATTTCACCCTTTGGGGTAAAGACAAAAACTTCTTTAGAATAAAGGTTCAGCTTGATATTATCCAGAAGTTCCGAAGTTGTGAGATTTTGCTGCTGTTCCAGAACTTCACGGATTTCCGTTACCCAGTTTTCAAAGTTACGGTCATCCGAGCTCTGCTTGTAGCCTTCTTTATATTTGTAATGGGCAGCCACCCCTTTTTCTGCAATTTCGTCCATTCTTTCCGAACGGATCTGTACTTCAATCCACTTTTTATCAGGTCCCAACACCGTCAAATGCAAACTTTCATAGCCCGTGGAACGCGGCTGTGTAATCCAGTCACGCATCCTTGAAGGATTGCTGTGGTACACATCGGTTACGATAGAATAAATTTTCCAGGCCAGGAATTTTTCGTTTTTGGCATCGGATTTATAGATGATCCGGATGGCGTAGTTATCATACACTTCCTCAAAGGAAACGCCCTGTTTCAGCATTTTTCGGTAAATGGAGGAAATCGCTTTTGCCCGGCCCTTGATTTTAAAATGCAGTCCTTCTTCATGCAGTTTTTCGGAAACCTCTGTTTTAAACTCTTCAATATACCGTTCGCGATTTTCCTTTGCAAGCTCAAGTTTTTCCGTAATCTCGTTATAAACGTCAGGATTGTTGTATTTCAGTGAAAGATCCTCCAGTTCGGATTTGATGTTGTAAAGGCCCAAACGGTGCGCCATCGGTGCATAAATATACACCGTTTCGGAAGCAATTTTCTTCTGTTTGTCCGGCGCCATGCTTTCCAGGGTTCTCATGTTGTGAAGGCGGTCGGCGATTTTGATCAGGATCACCCGGAAATCTTCGGAAAGAGTCAGCAACAGCTTCCGGTAGTTCTCAGACTGTACCGAAATGTTCTGATGATTCATGATGGAGATCTTCGTCAGCCCATTTACAATATCTGCTATTTTTTGGCCGAATATTTTTTTGAGATCTTCATAGGTATAATCGGAATCTTCGATGACGTCGTGCAACAGTGCGCACGCAATGGAAGTTGCTCCCAGGCCGATTTCCGTCGCTACGATTTTCGCAACGGCGATCGGATGATAGATGTAGGGCTCACCGGTTTTCCTGCGCTGGTCCTTGTGGGCATCCAGGGCAATATCAAATGCTTTCCGGATGAGCTTGTTGTTTTCCTCATCAAGTGTTCGGTATGTATTTGAAATAAGATCCTTGTATCTGGCAAGGATTTCTTTGTTTTCCTGTTCTAAGTCGTAACTCATTTGTGCAAAAGCCTATATTTAAACGAAAATACAAAAATTTCCGCACTTTTCAAAGCTAAAAAATCTGCAGAACGATATATAAATTAGGGTTTGTTGATTTTTTTGCTGAATTTTTTTTAAATACTGTTTCAAAAGCATTTTATTTACTATTTTTATCCTTTAACTGTTAAAATAAAAAATATGTTAAACAAACGTCAATGAAAAAATTACTGATTATAGTTTTAACATTTTTTTTCCTAACAACATTTTCTCAGACAGCAATGCGTCCTCTTGAAGAATTGGTAAACGAAAGTGATTCGGGCTGGCCATTCGTATTGGAATGGATTAAATCAGCAAAAAATAAAGTTGAAATCCTGCCGGTCGACAGACAAAAAGCAAAAAATACGCTTTATAAAGCACAGGTTACCACCCGTTCGCCGATGGGTTCCGTCATCTATGAAACCGGCGGGATTTTAATTGATAACGGCTGGATCAGAATCCTGGGCTCCGGAAGTCCCGGATTAAACAGAAGTCTGCCCGACTGGAACCTTGGTAAAGGTCTTAAGGAGTTCGGACAGCCATCCTCATTTCTCTTGGTGGCAGATGATGCCATCGGCGGGTTTTTCTTATTGAATGGCGGTGGTATCGGAAAAGACGTAGGCAAGATGTATTACTTTGCACCCGATACCCTGGAATTCGAACCGCTTGATGTCACTTACACGGAATTTCTGAATTTTTGTTTTGATCATAATCTTGAAGAGTTTTACCGAAGCTTCCGATGGAAAACCTGGAAAGAAGATATTGCCAAACTAAGCGGGGACAGGGTCTTCAGTTTTGTTCCGTATTTGTGGACAAAAGAAGGAAAAGACATTGAGAAAGCATCCAGAAAAGACGTTCCGGTCGAAGAACAATACAGACTGAATATAGAGTTCCGAAAACAGTTAGGAATAAAATAAGGTAAGCTCGAAGTAAAAACCGGATTATTAGGCTGGAGCGAGAAAACATCGTGCGGAAATTTCTCCTGTCAAAATATGACCGAAGGTCTTGCTGACCAGAATAAATCTCTTTTCATTCTGTCAGAGAGTTCTTATTTAAAATCATGAATAAGTAAGTGGCCGTAGTTTTATTTTTTTTAGTAAATAAATAATTGAATACAATTTGAATAGAGGCGGATTCACCTTGGCTTTAAAGTCCCGTAAGATGGCTTCACAGGAGAGGATAAAATCCTGTCAGAAGCGTGAATCGTTTATTTATTCTGCCAAGAGAAATTCTATCTAAAATCTTTAACGAATCAGTCTTATTTTTATTTTTAAATTAATTAAATAGCTGAATGTAAGTGAATAAGCTCGAATTCGCGTTTTGAAAGCGGACCCGAAGGCCCGCTTATAAGTATTCATTTTTATTAAGTCTGCATCAGGAGGTCTGTGGCAGATTAATCTTAAATCCTTTCATTTTTGATTTCCTCCACAATTTCAGGATTTAAAAGCGTTGTAATATCCCCGAAATTACTGAAATCTCCCTCCGCAATTTTTCTGAGAATTCTCCTCATGATCTTTCCTGAACGTGTTTTCGGCAACCCTGAAACAAACTGAATTTTATCCAGCTTGGCAATCGGACCGATCTGATCCGCGATCAGCTGGTTGATTTCTTTTTTCAGATTTTCCCGCTGGCGGCTTTCTCCGGTTTCTTTTAGCACGACATACCCATACAAGGCATTTCCTTTAATGTCATGAGGGTAACCGACAATAGCGGATTCCGCTACGGCAGGATGCTGGTTGATGCTGTCTTCTATCGGTGCGGTTCCCAGATTATGTCCGGAAACAATGATGACATCATCCACCCGTCCGGTAATCCTGTAGTAGCCAACCTCATCCCTTAAAGCGCCATCTCCGGTGAAATATTTGCCGGGAAAAGCGGTAAAATACGTTTCTTTATAACGTTGGTGGTCTCCCCAGATGGTTCTGGCAATTCCCGGCCACGGAAAACGGATGCACAGGTTTCCGGTGACCTGGTTACCCATAATTTCGTTGCGCTTGTCATCCATTAAAACAGGTTGGATTCCCGGTAACGGAAGGGTAGCATAGGTAGGTTTTGTAGGAGTAACGAACGGCAATGGGGAAATCATGATGCCTCCCGTCTCTGTCTGCCACCAGGTATCGACGATCGGGCATTTTTTTCTTCCGACATGATCGTTGAACCAATGCCAGGCCTCATCATTGATAGGCTCTCCCACAGACCCGATCACTTTCAGGCTGCTCAGGTCATGCTTGTCTACCCATTCCGCACTTTCCTTGGCCAATGAACGGATGGCCGTAGGAGCAGTATAGAACTGGGTGATCTTATGTTTTTCAATCACTTCCCAGAACCGGTCCGGCTCCGGATAAGTAGGCACTCCTTCAAAAATTACAGTTGTCGCTCCGTTTAACAGGGGTCCATACAGAATATAGGAATGCCCGGTGATCCATCCAATGTCGGCAGTACACCAGTAAATATCATTTTCTTTATAATTAAATACATTTTTGAAAGTATAAGCCGTGTACACCATATATCCGGCACAGGTGTGCAGCATTCCTTTCGGTTTTCCTGTAGATCCTGAAGTATACAGAATGAAAAGCGGGTCTTCGGCATCCATGATTATCGTGACGAAATCCGGAGACGCGTTTTCATATAGCTCTTCCATCCAGAAGTCGCGGCCCTCCTTCATTTTAATTTCATTATGCGTTCTTTTCACCACCAGTACTTTCTCTACGCTTGGCGTTTTTTCCAAAGCTTCATCTACAATGCTTTTCAGATCCAGGACTTTGCTTCCGCGGTAGCTTCCGTCGGACGTAATTACCATTTTTGCCTCGCAGTCATTAACCCTTGAAGCCACGGCAGAAGCCGAAAAGCCCGCAAAAATAACGGAATGTACCGCTCCCAGTTTAGCGCAGGCCAGCATGGTAATGGCCAGTTCAGGAATCATCGGAAGGTAGATGCATACCCGGTCGCCTTTTTCGATGCCCAGTTCTTTCAGAACATTGGCTGTTTTGTTTACTCTTGTATACAGTTCATTGTAGGAAATATGCTGTGCCTCTTCTTTCGGGTCATTCGGTTCCCAGATGATGGCAGTTTTGTCTCCTCTCACGGAAAGATGCCTGTCCAGGCAGTTTTTAGTAATGTTTAACTTTGCATTTTTAAACCAGGTGATTTTTGCTTCATTCATGTCGTATTTTACGACCTTGCTCCATCGCTGATACCAGACAAAATTCTGATCGGCAATCTTGTCCCAGAATTTCTTAGGGTTTTTAATCGATTTTTTATATTCTTCAAAATAATGCGGTAAATCTTCTATCAGGTAGTTTCTCATATCCCTTTTTCGTTTTTATTTGAATTTTGTTATTTAAATTTAGGTCTAATTTCTTGTTTACGCCCTATATTCTTTAATTTTTAGCTGAATTTCTTCAATGATTTTTTCATCATCAATCGTCGATGGAACCTGGAATTCCTTACCGTCCAGCAAAGTGCGGATCAGCTTTCTCAGGATTTTTCCGGAGCGGGTTTTCGGCAGGCGTTTTACGGTCATCACATTTTTGAGACAGGCTACCGCACCGATTTTCTCCCGGACCATTTGTATGATCTGCCGCTCTATAATTTCGTCTGAAATATCCGAGCCGTTCTTTAGGACAACCGCTGCAAAGGGAACCTGGCCTTTCAGTTCATCATCGATTCCTACTACGGCACATTCGGCAACATCAGGATGCGAGGAAACGATCTCTTCCATTTCGGAAGTTGAAAGGCGGTGTCCGGCGACATTGATGACATCGTCAACCCTTCCTGTGATGAACAAATAACCGTCTTCATCTTTTATGGCACCGTCTCCCGAAAAATAATATCCTGAATACTGGGATAAATAACTGCTTCTGAAACGTTCATTATCATTCCATATACCCAGCAGGGCGCCCGGAGGAAGAGGCAATTTGATGACCAGGTATCCTTCCCGATGGGCATCGAGTTCCAGGCCGTTTTCATCAAAGATTTTGATATCGTATCCGGGAATCGGTTTTCCGGCGGAAGCGCGTTTGATTTTATAATTTTCATCTGCTGTCATGAGGCCGAGCATCGGCCATCCCGATTCCGTCTGCCACCAATGATCGATGGCAGGAACACCGATATGTTCTGCAAACCAGTCGAGGGTGGCGACATCGCATCTTTCCCCGGCGAGAAACTGCTTTTTAAAATGGGTTAAATCGTATTTCTTAACCAGTTCTCCGTCGGGATCTTCTTTTTTGATTGCGCGGATGGCGGTTGGCGCCGTAAACATAACCGAGACTTTATGTTCCGAAATGATCCTCCAGAAAGTTCCCGCATCAGGGGTCATCACCGGTTTCCCTTCAAAAATAATTGTAGTGTTGCGGTTGATCAGCGGTCCGTATACGGAAAAACTGTGTCCGACCGCCCATCCGAAATCGGAAGCGGCCCAATAGGTTTCGCCCGGTCTTACGCCGTAAATATATTTCATGGAAAATTGTAGCGCTGTGGCATAACCGCCGGTATCCCGGGTAATGCCTTTCGGTTTTCCCGTAGTCCCGGAAGTATACAGGAGATAGAGTGGGTGCGTGGATTCCACGGCAATACAGTCTGCCGGCTCCGACTGTTGGAGGAGTTCTTCGTAATCGATCAGGCCGTCAAACATTTCATGCTGATTATCGGCCAGCTTCCTGTTATAGACGATGATGTTTTCCACTTTATCCTGAGCAAGTTCAATCGCTTTTTCGACTAATGGAAGGTAGGGAATTCTTCTTGAAATTTCAACTCCTGCTGTTGCGGTTATGAGGGCTTTCGGTTTGCAGTCATCGATCCGTACCACCAGTTCATGCGGTGCAAATCCTCCAAAAACCACATTGTGGATCACACCGATCCTTGCACAGGCCAGCATGGCAAACAAAGTCTGCGGGATCATCGGCATATAAATAACCGCGGTATCTCCTTTCCGCAATCCTAACGAAACCAGTCCGCCGGCAAGCTTTGAGATTTCCTCTTTAGCCTGGCTGAAGGTGTATTTTATTTTCTGACCGGTAACGGGGGAATCGTAAACAATTGCCGTCTGTTCCCCGAAGCCGTCTTCAATATGTTTATCGATGCAGAGATAGCACATATTCAGTTCCCCATCGGGAAACCATTGGGCATACCTGTTTTCGTCCCTGGATAGAATCTGTGTTGGAAATTCAAACCAGCTTATTTCCTGGGCCTGTTCCTTCCAGAAATCCTCCTTGTCTTCTATGCTCCTTTTAAATAAATCTTCCATGTTCGTCATACGATTTTCAGTTAAATTTAATCACGGGTATATCACCATCCACTATCAACCATCATTCATTCCCCAGCATTTCCTCAATCTGCTGCATGAGTTTTTTGATCGAGTAAGGTTTTGTAACGTAGGCATCCGCACCCATTTCCAGCCCTTTTTCCATATCTTTCGGGTTGTTTTTTGCACTCAGGAAAATCACTTTGGTATTTTTCAGTTTTTCATCTTTTTTAATGATTTCCAGGGTACTGTAACCGTCCAGATTCGGCATCATAATATCAAGTAAAATGATATCGGGAGTAATGGTTTTTAAAAACTCCAGAACTTCTGTTCCGTCTCTTGCAATATATACATCATAGCCGTTTTTCCTGAAACTGTATTCCAGTGACATTAATATTTTGTGCTCATCATCAGCAATAATGATCCTTTTCATGTTTTCTTTCCTTTATTAAATGAGAACCCGAAGGGTTCAATGTTCGTAGCCGTAAAAACCTATGGTTTTTAGTGTTGTAAAAGCGCCCCTTGAAGGGGGGGCAATCCAATTTCAAATTTATTCAATTTCTAAGCCCTGTTCCTTTAACAGTTTCCGGTATTCATTTTCAAAATTTTCATTTCTATGATGTTGTTTCTGATTTTTTATATAATTTATGACCATTGCCTTTTCTTTAACTGAACAGGTGAATGCTCCATATCCTTCCTGCCATTCTCTGAATTCCGGAAAAAGTCCTGACTCTTTCATCCATAAGTTTGTTTATACTTTAATATCTTTAACCATGTTGCTAAGACTCAGACTTCTGTGCAAATCAAAAAAGATGTGGATATGATCCGGCATTCCATTTATTCTGTACAGCTTACATTTTTTTATTTTTTAATATTTCCCAGATATATTTGTATAATTCTTTTTCATTTGTTTCATTAATCGCCTCTTCTTTGTGCTTTGTGCCGAAAACAAGGTGATAAAATATTTGTGTATACGTTCCCATTTGTGTTTTAATTTTATTGAACCCTTCGGGTTCTGTCTGCTTGTCGTTTTACCATAGGTTTCACCTACGGCTATTTTTGTTGAACCCTCCGGGTTTCTTTCATCCATATTATTTTCTGTCGGGCAGGGTAACCGTAAAGGTAACGCCTAACCCGCTGTTTTCTGCTTTTATGCTTCCGCCTTGTGCCTGTACTATTTTTTTCGAAATGGCCAGCCCAAGGCCGCTTCCTGTAGGTTTTAGAATATTCTGGTTTTTGGACTGGTAAAATTTATCGAAAATCAGTTCCAGGTCTTCTTCCGGGATATGTTTTCCTGTGTTGAAGATCTTAATGATTACCTCGTTTTCTTTTTCGGATAATTTGGTCTGGATCGTGCCATTCTCATCTGTAAATTTCAATGCATTCCCCAAAATATTCTGGAACAGCTGGATCATCCGTGCCTCATCATACGCAAACAAAACCTTGTTGAGAAGATTGACTTCGCTTAAATGGATGTTTTTCTGCTGAATCAGATGCAGGAGAGGATTCAATGCTTTTTTATAAGTTTCAAGTATGTTGTTTTCCTTAATGTGCAGGGCAATTTCCCCATGTTCCAATTTGTCCAGATACAGGATGTCGTTGATAATTTCACTTAAGCGGTCAGATTCGGTAATGATATTGTTCAGAAACTCCTTTTTGATTTCCGATGGAATGTCATCGTCGTCTGCCAGAATTTCTCCGGCCGCGCGGATGGCGGTGATGGGCGTTCTCAGCTCATGTGCCACAGAATCCAGGAAGTCGTCTTTCTGTTGGTCTTTAATAATTAAATTTTTATTGGCATTTCTCAGGTCATCTGATAATTTTTTCAGCTCTTCCGACTGTTCGGTAAGCTTTTTATTGAGGATGATGTTTTCTTTGGATTCCTCTAAAATATTCAGTACTTCCTTCAGTGAGATTTTATCTTCTTTGGTAACACCTTCAATTAAAATTTTTGCCGAAGCGGTTCCTATCCTTCCTGCCAGCAGGTTTTCCGAAAATTTAATAAAGCGGGAATCTGCAGTTTCCGTTTCCGAGTCGATGTTGTATTTTAAATTGAAGATCCGCATGGCCTGTTCGGTTTTCTTTCTGCCCAGAAACCGTTCGAGAATGTTTTTAATATCCGAAACATAAGCGGTTCCGCGCCAGATGAAGGCATTCTCGTGGTTCTGGATATATTTGTCAATATCCACATACAATTCTGCAAAATTTCTCTCCCGGTAGTTGCCCTTTGTGCTTACTGAAATAATGCTGAACAATCCTGTATTTACCAGAAGAGACCAGAAGAAGATTTCCGGAATCCTTCCTAAAAAAGGGATGGTAAAAAATCCGAAAGCATTATATAGATCTCTCAGCACCCCTTTGAATTCCTGATTGTAAGAAAAATAATACTGAGGAATGATCAATCCGAAATAACAGATGGCAAGCCCGGCAATCAGTCCTGCAAGTGCACCTTTATAACTTCCTCTTCGCCAGAAAATAGCTCCGAAAAATGCGGGTGCGAGTTGCGCAATGACCACGAAGGAGATCAGGCCTACCGAATCCAGCGAAGTTTTAAGAATAAAATATTTATAAAAAGCAAACGCCATAATGATCAGTGCAAAAATGCTGAATTTTCTGGCGTTAGTGATGCTCCTGTTATTTTTAGCCTCATTTTCCGCTTTAAATTTACCCAACAGGCCGTATGGAATGATTAAGTTGTTCGAAAGCATGATGGATAAAGTAATGGCTGAAATAATAATCATTGAAATGGAAGAACTCAGGCCGCCCAGGAAAACGCATACCGTAATCCAGGTATTTCCCAAATGCTGAGGAATGAGAATGGAATAAAACTCCGGATTAACATCCTGCCCGTTGAAGATCAGTCTTCCGGCCCAGGCAATCGGGAAGATGAAAACGGTAAAAACCAGTAAGTATAAAGGGAAAAACCAGATGGCTGTTTTGATGTGTTTTTCCTGCCGGTTCTCGATGATGGCGGTATGGAACTGTCGCGGAAGAAGACAGATGGCCGTCCCTGAGATCATACACAATATCATCCAGTTCATGGCTCCCTCGATCCCGTTAAAGGTATTCTTCTGTTTAAAATCGGCAAATCGGCTGGCCTTTCCATAAATATCCGAAAAACCGTTGAACACGAAGTAAATAACGAATACTCCCAAAATAATGATGAAGAATAATTTCAGAAAGCTTTCAAGAGCGATTGCTGAAATGATGCCCAGCCGTTTTTCCGAAGCGTCCACATAACGCGTTCCGTAATAGGAAGAGAACAGGGCGATCAGAATCACTACAAAAGTTGCATTGTCCGTTAAAATATTTTGTGATATTTCCGTTTCGGTAACCAGATGGAAAGTCTCGGAAATCGCTTTAATCTGTAAGCCAATGTAGGGCACAATAGCCAGAAGGCAGACAATGGTAATGATGGCACTGAGGCTTCTGCTGTTGCCGTACCGTAAAGAAATAAAATCGGCCAGGCTGCTGATTTTGTTCACCCGTGAGATCCTGACAATACGGGTATTGATGTAGATCCATGCAGGAATAACGATAATCGGCCCCACATAAATCGGTAGATAATTAAGGCCGCTTGTCGCTGCCACGCCTATGCTTCCGTAGTACGTCCATGCCGTGCAGTAAACCGCCAAAGATAGTGCGTAGATGTACGGATTGTTGATCCATAGCTTGCTTGTCTTCTTCTCCGCCAGGTAAGCGACTAAGAACAGAAGGGCCAGGTAAAACAAAACCACGGTAAATAAAGCGAAGCTACTCATCATATTTTTTTACGATTACAAAAGAAATAATGATGGAAACCATCCAGACAGCAAAAATGTAAACTAAGATCATCGGATAGCCGAATACTTCCTGCGAACTGTTGAACAGCAGCGATATGGGAATACTGAAGGCGATCACGAGCCCTATGCTCAGGATGATTAGTTTCTGTTCGTGTCTTTTTTTCATGATTGATGATTGATAAATGATGATTGATTATCCGATGAAATGTAATCCGTCATTTATTTTTATAATTTTTTTATGGCAAATAATTAATGAATGATAATTGATCACCAAACAGAACTTTATCCGTCGCTGATCAATTATCATTCATCATTTATCATTTAGCTCTTTTCATCGGCATATTCTCCGGTGAGGGCATAATAGCCGAAAATAGCCAGTCCGCCTGAAATAATCGGCATCAGCACAAATAGGATGATGATCCCGAAGACCAGGTCTTCCTGTTTTCCCGAGCTTATTTTTGGGATCCCCAATACCGTAATCCCGAAATATCCTACCACCAGTGCAATGGCGATCCAGAGTATACCTAATATCTTTTTTAGTCCGTTCATTTTAGTAAATTTAAAATTAATAAAAATTTGAATGCTTCAGCACTTAATCGTGAATATTGTTGTTCTTGTTTTTAAGATAAAATAATCCGATCAGTAAACATACGGAAGCAACGCCTATAGGGTACCATAGTCCTTCCAGATACCAGGTGGCATGGCCCGCTTCTTTTCCTGTCGTAACCAGATAAGTCGCTACCGCCGGAAGCAGCCCTCCGAAAACACCGTTTCCGATATGGTAAGGCAGCGACATCGAGGTGTAACGGATCCTCACCGGGAACATTTCCACTAAAAATGCAGCAATAGGGCCGTACACCATTGTTACGAAAATCACCTGGATGAATACTAAAAATATCAGCAGCATATTGGTGTCGGTATTGATCTTAACGGATTGGGTGACTTTAGGTTCTTCCGCTTTCCCGTCTTTCATAACAGGTCCTGCCGGCGACCAGTGGACAATGCTGTCTTTTTTCATCAAAGTTCCGTCGGTATAGGTCAGTTCTTTATGGAAAGTAATCAGGCTGTCGGTAGCGATTTTATCATGTGCTTTTGCCGTTCTTTTTTCAACCAGGCCGCTTTCTGCTGTCGTTTTGGATTTTAAATCCACGCTTTTAAACATTTTATCATAAATCGGACGATAGGCCAGGATGGCAATCAGCATTCCTGTCATCATAACGGCTTTTCTCCCTACCTTATCGGAAAGCCATCCGAAAAAAACGAAAAATGGGGTTCCCATCAGAAGGGCGATGGCCATCAGCTTATCTACCTGTGCGGATTCGATGTTCATTACTTTCTGCAGGAAGCTCATGGCATAAAACTGCCCGGTATACCAGATTACCCCCTGTCCCATGGCTGCTCCGAACAAGGCCAGCAGGACGAATTTAAAGTTGAATTTATTGCCGAAGCTTTCTTTTAAAGGGTTTTTTGAAGTTTTTCCCTCACTTTTAGCTTTTGCAAAAAGCGGCGACTCTTTCATATTCTTTCTGATGATGTAGGAAACACCTACCATCAGGATCGAGATCCAGAACGGAACCCTCCATCCCCAGATATCGAAATCTTCGGCCGATAATGTACTTTTGGTAATTAGGATGATGATTAAGGAAATGAAAAGACCTGCCGTAGCGGTGGTCTGGATCCAGGAAGTCCAGTAACCCCGCCGGTGAGGCTGGGCATATTCTGCGACGTATGTAGCCGCACCTCCGTATTCTCCGCCCAATGCCAGGCCTTGTAATAATCTTAAAATCAGAACCAGGACCGGTGCCATGAACCCGATGGTTTCATAGCTTGGAATACATCCGATCAGGAAGGTAGAGAATCCCATAATCAGTAATGTAACCAGGAAAGTGTATTTTCTTCCGATCAGGTCTCCCAGCCTTCCGAAAAATAACGCTCCGAAAGGCCTCACCACGAATCCTGCGGCAAAAGTAGCCAGTGTGGATAAGAATGCGGCGGTAGGATTGTCTGCCGGGAAAAATTTTGTTGCTAAAACGACGGCAAGGCTTCCGAAGATATAGAAGTCGTACCATTCGATCAGGGTGCCGAGTGAGGAGGCTGTAATAACGCTCCAGATCGTGCGGTTTTTCTGCTTCTCGGTCATGTTTTGATAAGCATCGTGATGATTTTCGCTCATATGGCTTGGTTTAGTGTTGGTTAAATTTTTTTATTGAGTTTTCTGAAATTTATTCTGATGGCTGATGCCGGTATTTTATAGATAAATCTGGAACTGTACAATGAATTCCCCTTTTGAAGAAGGGCTTTCCGTTGGGCTGGTATAAACAGGTCTTGTGGAGTACTGGGTGGTAATTTTGGCATGGTGGCCGTCCAGGAACCAGTTGGCTCCTACGTCGAACTGCGATGATGATTTGTCTAAAGCTTCAAAGCTTTTATGGGTGTAGGCTGCAAAAGGCTGAATTCTGATTTTGGGTTTTTCCGCCTGGCTCGGCAGTAATAATCCGGCCTGTGCGTAAATCATATTCCCTGTCCCGATTACAGGCTGGAGATTACCCGGGCCTGCAATGGCTTTCTGGCCGATAAAATTCGGATCGGAAGCGGCGATGTTCATCGTTCCGAGGTTTCTCAGGTAATTCGGACCGAACTGATAATTGTAGTAACCGGCATAAGCAGAAACGGCCATTTTATTTTTGGCATTACCCAGAGGAATATCTGCAAAAGCATCCACGGCGAAAAGGCTGATGTCATGCTTTTCGATGTTTGAATTTACTGAAGTTCTTGTTCCGTCTTTCTGATGGTAGAACCCGGCACCTACATTGAAAACTTTTTTTGTGCCTAAATAGGAGCCCACTTTAAAAGGCAGTGTATTGGATTCTTCATCCAGAAATTGGTATTCCACATAGCCTGCCTTTGAAAAATTCGGGTTGCCATTATTGTCTACAGCTACGGCTTTTGCCGGATCGGTAACATTGGTAGGAGTAAGATCAGTAGCGAAAGGTTTGTTCAGACTGAAACGGTATTCCAGTTTTCCGTATTTTCCTTTCGCAAACATTCCCAGCTGGCGGGCGAACTGGTCGGAATTGTCGATCAGCGGCCACGTAAAAACGGGGGAATCTACAGTAAGGAAATTTAGGGTGGAGGCCATTGTCATCCGGGAAAGTCCCATGTAATAATGCAGTCCGGCTCCCAGGGAAAGGCTGAATTTTCCTGCTTCTCCAGGCATCACTACGGCATATTCATTCCAGGCGTCATGGAAAAACAGCTGGGTCTTTTTCCCATTGCCATTTCCTCCGGTACCGGTGGTTCCCGGTGCACCACCGTTGATGAAGGTCTGATTGTTGATTCCGAAATGCAGTAAGATCATATATCTTTTGGAAATCTGCGCATACGCCAAAGTACGAAGTCTGCGGTTCCCCAGACTCCAGGAATTGTCAGTAGGTTCTCCGCCCACCATGCTTCCGGGATTCATTTCGGTATTTCTTAGCCAGAACTGATCCCATAAAATAAACCGAACGTATTTGTCGCCCTGTTGATTCAGGTTGAGTTTTAATCCGCTTCCATAATCCGGCGAACCTTGAGAATATAACAAATTGCTGATTAAAGCTAATCCGATAAAAGTGAGTATTTTCTTCATAAATTATCAATTTTTGGCGTTGTTTTTTATGAAAGCCAAATTGTAATTAATAATTTAGTTACGAAAATTTAATATATATTTATGCTAAGGGTATAGTTTTAGGTTGTAAATGATTAGTTGTAATATAAGTATCTAAGGTTCAGAACTCATAATTCATCAATTAATAACTCACAACTCATTGCTCATTTTTTAAACCTTTCCCATTTGATCAGCATGTACTTATCTGCAAATTGGGTAATGATAAGTCCTGAATTTTTGATATTTTCTTCTTTTGACATGTAGTCAATCAGTTCATTCTGCTTCAGGATTTTATAGACCGGATGAAATTCGGAATGGGGCGGCCTCGTTATATTGTATTTTTTGATCCATGAACTGACGGTGACGTGGGAAACGCCGATGATCCTTTCGATTTCACGGAAGCTCAATCCTTCGAGATAAAGCTGCAGGGCTTTTGTTACATAATAATCATCAATCTGTTTCCCTAGCTTTTTCACGGTAAAATAATACCCGCAGTCTTTACAGAGGAAGCGCTGTTTTTCATTGATGATTCCGCTCTTTACAGCGTTGGTACTGTTGCATTTAGGACATTGATTTTCCATGACTATATCTTTTTAGCAAATATATAATAATTTAGCAATATATTAATTTAATGTAAAGATAAATTAACTTTTTAATAATATTTTAAGCTAAAAAATATCTTCAAAATTTGTTTTTTAGAGTGATTATGTCTTAAATTTGTCAAAAAATTCAGATAAATACATGAATATAGAAGTTTCCTCATCCATTCACCTGATGTATGTGAATGAAATACAACAGGAAATGTACGATTCTGCACAGCGCAGAGGGACGGGAATAGCCAAGCGTTCCGTAGAATACCTCAGTAAAAAAATTATTGAAGGAAATGCCGTGGTGGCGACGGACAATGGAAAGTGGGTAGGGTTCTGCTATATTGAAACCTGGTCTCATGGTCAGTTTGTAGCCAATTCGGGACTTATTGTTTCTCCGAATTTCAGGCATTTGGGAGTCGCTACCCTGATCAAGGATAAAGTATTCGCTTTATCCCGGAGTAAGTATCCGGATGCTAAAATTTTCGGATTAACCACCGGATTGGCGGTGATGAAGATCAACAGCGATCTCGGTTACAAGCCGGTCATCTATTCCGAACTTACCCAGGATGAAGAATTCTGGAATGGCTGCAAAAGCTGTGTGAATTACGATATTCTGATGAAAAAAGACCGGAAGAACTGCCTGTGTACGGCGATGCTTTTCGTTCCTGAGAATGTAAAAAAAAATAGTGCTGAAAATAGTCAGCCGGATAATCGATACAATAATGAGCAAGAAAGTAGTTTTAGCGTTTAGCGGGGGGCTCGATACCTCGTACTGTGCTAAGTACCTTAGTGAAACGCTGGGTTATGAGGTGTATGCCGTAACGGTGAACACCGGAGGTTTTACGGAAGAAGAGGAAAAAGAACTGGAAAAAAGGGTCCTGAACCTTGGCGTAAAAAAGTACAGGTGCATAGATGCTCAAAAAGATTATTATAATTCTTGTGTCAAATACCTAATTTTCGGGAATGTTTTGAAAAACAACACTTATCCTTTGTCTGTAAGCGCGGAACGCACCATCCAGGCACAGGAAATTGCTAAATATGCGATTGAGACCGGTGCGGATGCTATTGCGCACGGAAGCACAGGAGCGGGGAACGATCAGGTCCGCTTTGACCTGATTTTCCAGGTAATGTGTCCTGATGTGGAAATCATCACGCCGATCCGTGATATGGCTTTGTCCCGTGAAGAAGAAATTGAATTCCTTAAGAGCCACGGCTATGAAAAGGAATTCGAGAAATCGCAGTATTCCGTAAACAAAGGATTGTGGGGAACTTCGGTGGGCGGAAAGGAAACCCTGACTTCAAGAAATTACCTTCCTGAAGAAGCGTTTCCATCACAAATTAAAGAAACCCAGCCTTCCGGACTGGAAATCGAGTTTACCCATGGGGAAATTACCGCAGTAAACGGAGAATATTTTGAGCATCCGGTCTATGCAATTCAGAAGATTGAGCAGTTGGCATCTGCTTACGGAATAGGCCGTGATATTCATGTCGGGGATACCATCGTAGGCATTAAAGGCAGGGTAGGATTTGAAGCGGCGGCAGCCTCCGTAATTATCAAGGCGCATCATTTACTGGAAAAACATACGCTTTCAAAATACCAGCAGACGATAAAGTCACAGCTGTCCGATTGGTACGGGAACTGGCTTCACGAAGCACTTTTCCTGGATCCGGTCATAAGAAATATCGAGTCTTTCCTTACGGATTCCCAGAAAACAGTCAGCGGTAAAGTTTTCGTAACCCTTCATCCGTACCGTTTTATTTTAAACGGAATTGAATCTGTTCATGATCTGATGTCCGACAAATTCGGAAGTTATGGGGAAGCGAACAGGGCCTGGACGGGCGATGATGTAAAAGGCTATACGAAAATCCTGAGCAATTCATTGAATATATACCATCAGATCAATAAGGAGCACAGGGCAAATGGCCATTAGCAGCTGGTTATTGACTTTAATTTACTTTTTATAACAGCAGATTAATCAGAAGAAACGCTAAAAATACAGCGTTGATTCTGTTTAAAAATAGTATTTAAATAAATGAAAACAGCAGGAATTATAGGAGCGAACGGATATACCGGCAGCGAACTGATCCGCATTCTGGCTTTTCATCCGAACGTTTCGCTGAGCTTTTTATACAGCCGTTCCAATCCGGGAATAAAGATTTCAGATCTGTACCCGGACCTGGAAACCGTTTGCGATATGGTGCTGACAGATCAGCCGCAGGATACCGATATTGTATTCCTGTGCCTTCCTCACAAAGAAAGCCGGAACTGGCTGGCCCAGAATCCGGTAAAAGAAGAAACATTGATAATTGATCTGGGAAATGATTTCCGGTTGGACGGGAATTTCGGAGACCGAAACTTTATCTACGGATTGCCCGAAATTCATAAAAAACAGCTTTCAGGAGCTAAAAGTATTGCCAATCCGGGATGTTTTGCCACCGCCATTCAGCTGGCTTTGCTTCCTTTAGCGGATAAAGGATTGCTTAATGATGTTTACACCACCGGAATTACAGGGTCTACCGGAGCGGGGCAGTCTTTGCAGGCGACGACGCATTTTACCTGGAGGAACGATAATATTTCAGCTTATAAAACACTGACGCATCAGCATGTGGATGAAATTTTGCAACAGCTGGTTGCGTTGAACTCAGATGAAGTCAGCCTGAATTTTGTTCCGTGGAGAGGGGATTTTGCAAGAGGAATTTTTACGAGCTCTACGATAAAAACAGAGGCGGCGCTTTCAGACATTGAGCAGTGGTTCAGGGATTTTTATGCAGATGCGCCTTTTGTAACGGTAAGTGAAAAAGCCATTGATTTAAAACAGGTTGTCAATACCAATCGCTGTGTGATTCAGATTGAAAGATGTGGGAATGTGACCGTCATTCACTCAGCGGTTGACAATCTATTGAAAGGCGCTTCCGGGCAGGCGGTACAAAATATGAATATCGCGATGGGATGGGAAGAAAACCTGGGACTGAACCTGAAGCCGGTAGCTTTTTAAAAGTGAATGGTCAGTAAGTGAATGGTCAATAGGTCAATGGTGAATTATCACTTATCAATCATTACTTATCACTTATAACTCAAAAGGTGAATAGTCAATAAGTCAATGGTGAATTTTAGAAGCAATCATTTATCAATCATCAATCATCATTTATAATTTAAGGTATGAATTTATTCAACGTATATCCATTATTTAACATCAATCCTGTCAAAGCGCAGGGATCATTCCTCTGGGACGACAAAGGAGAACAATATCTAGATTTTTACGGCGGCCATGCGGTGATTTCCATCGGGCATAATCATCCGCATTATCAGGGCAGATTAAAAGAGCAGTTAGACAAAATATCTTTCTATTCCAACTCTGTTCAGAATGAATTGCAGACTGAGCTGGCCGGAAAATTAGGAAAGCTTTCCGGGCTTGAAGAGTATAACCTTTTTCTGTGCAATTCGGGAGCAGAAGCCAATGAGAATGCCTTAAAGCTGGCCTCTTTTCACAATGGTAAAAATAAAGTCGTTTATTTTTCAGGTTCCTTCCACGGGAGAACATCAGCAGCTGTTTCAGTAACAGACAATCCTAAGATCGTTGCTCCGGTAAATTACGATGAAAGATTTATTAAATCGGAGTGGAATAGCATCGCTCAGCTTGAAGAAATTTTCGAGAAAGAAGGCCGTGACATTTCATCCTTGATCATTGAAGGCATTCAGGGCGTGGGCGGTATTATGATCCCAACGGTTGAATTTTTAACCAAGATCAAGGAATTATGCGAAAAGTATGATTCGGTTCTGATTCTGGATGAAGTGCAGTCGGGCTATGGAAGAAGCGGATACTTTTTCGCACATCAGGAATCCGGAATTGAAGCTGATCTGATTACGACAGCGAAAGGAATGGGCAATGGTTTCCCGATCGGCGGCGTTCTGATCCACCCGAAATTTAAAGCCAGCAACGGGCTGCTGGGAACTACTTTTGGAGGAAACCATCTGGCCTGTGTAGCTGCCATTGCCGTACTGGATGTAATGAAAGAGGAGAACCTGATGGAAAATGCCAAGGAGATGGGAGCGTATATTGAAAATGAAATCAAGGATTTTCCACACATCAGGACCATCCGAAAGAAAGGTTTAATGATCGGAATCGAACTCGACCAGGACTGTGCGGAAGTCAGGAACAGCCTGTTGTATGACCACCATATTTTTACAGGAAATTCCAACGATAAGACGGTGCTGAGGATTCTTCCGGCGCTGAATATTAAAAAGGAAGAAACCGACCTGTTTATTACAGCTTTAAAAACGGTTTTAGAAAATATAACGGTAAAAGAGCAGGAAGTTTTTACACATTAGGAAATTACGTGACAGAATTAAACCACAAAAGTCACAAAAGCTTTCTAACACATTAGGCATATTAGATTTTAAGTTTAAAGCTTTACGTATATTTTTAGATCACAGAAGAAGAAAATCAAAGATTTTCAATTGGGTCTATCCTGTTGGTGGCTGATGCTCTCCAGGCTACGCTGTCATCTGTGAAAATCTGTGCAATCTGTGGGAGGATTTAAACCACAAAAGTTACAAAGGCTCAATACATTGAAAATTAGAGCTATAGATTTGAAAACAGACCACATCAGTTTCAGAAAATCTTTGATTTTCTTCTGATATGTTTTAAAATATTTTAAAAGTAAATAAAATTCTCTCCTGTGACTGATGTGTTAAAATGAAGGGCTGTCATCTGTGAAAATCCGTGAAATCTGTGGGAAAAAAGCAATAACCGAAAGCTCTTAAAAATCTATTACAATGAAAAAATTCACCGCTGTAAGTGATGTTGAAAACTTACAGGAAATTATAAAAAAAGCTTTATTAATCAAAGAAGATCCGCTCTCGGAAACGGAGAAGGGAAAAGGGAAAACCATCGGACTGGTCTTTTTAAATTCCAGTTTACGAACACGTCTCAGCAGCCAGATTGCAGCCCAGAATTTAGGGTTAAATGTGCTTACTCTAAATGCAGCCCAGGAAGCCTGGAACCTTGAATTTGCTGACGGTGCCGTGATGAACGGTGAAACCGTAGAACACATCAAAGACGCGATCGAGGTGCTGAACCAGTATTGCGATATCATCGCCGTGCGTTGTTTTGCCGGCATGAAAAGCAAGGAAGATGATGTAAATGAAAGTATTTTAAGTCAGTTTGAGCAGCACGCCAAAGTTCCGGTCATTTCATTGGAATCGGCGACGCGCCATCCTTTGCAGAGCCTCGCCGATTGTATCACGATTACAGAAAACTGGAAGAAAGAAGGCAAGCCGAAAGTTGTTCTGACCTGGGCTCCGCACATCAAGCCCATTGCACAAGCCGTGGGGAACTCTTTTGCCGAATGGATGCAGGAAATGGATGTCGATTTCGTGATCGCCAATCCGGAAGGTTATGATCTGGATAAGAATTTTACGAAAGAAGTACCGGTTATCCATAACCAGGAAGAAGCCCTGAAAGATGCCGATTTTGTGTATGTTAAAAACTGGTCTTCATTTGATGATTATGCGGCGATGCCCGAAGTAAAAGAAAACTGGATGCTGACGAATGAAAAACTGAAAGCCACCCATGAGGCAAAGGTAATGCACTGCCTTCCGGTCCGCAGAAATGTGGAACTGAGTGATGAGGTGATGGATGGGGAACATTCCATTATTTACCAGCAGGCCAAAAACAGGATTTTCTCGGCACAGGCCGTGTTTTCTGAAATTCTGGATGGAATCAATACCAACTAACTAAACCTCATAGGTTTTGAAAACCTATGAGGTTTAAATAAAGTTTGGAAAAAAAGGATAAAAATGAAAGAAAAGTTATACATCGTAAAAATTGGCGGCGCACTGATCGACGATGAGGAGCTGCTCGACGAATTCCTGGAACAGTTTGCGGGGATCGGGGAGAAAAAGATCCTGGTTCATGGCGGAGGGAAGCTTGCTACGACTTTGGCGGATAAACTTGGAATCGAGCAGAAGATGGTGAACGGACGCCGGATTACGGATAAAGAAACCCTGGATCTGGTGGCCATGGTCTATGCTGGCGGCATCAATAAAAATATCGTGGCCAGGCTTCAGCAGAAAAAATGCAAGGCCATCGGCTTTTCAGGGGCGGATGCGAATTTAATTAAGGCTAAAAAAAGGGAAGATGCGGAAATCGATTTCGGATTCGTAGGCGATATTACCGAGAAAGGGGTAAACAGAAAACTGATTGCCAAGTTGCTGAAGCTCGAACTCGTGCCTGTCTTTTCCGCTATCACCCATGATAAAAAAGGACACCTTTTCAATACCAATGCAGATACGATTGCTTCGGTGATCGCCCAGGCTTTATCCGTAAAATATGATGTGGAATTGGTCTACTGTTTTGATAAAGAAGGGGTTTTGGAAGACGTAAATAATCCGGAATCTCTGATTAAAAATATTTCCGAACAGGAATTTTCCCTTTTGAAAAACGAAGGGAAATTGCACAAAGGAATTCTACCCAAGCTTGAAAATGCGCTGGGAGCCATAAGAAATAATGTAAACAAGGTATTCTTAATAAAAGAAACCCAACTGAAAAACCATATCGAAAACCATCATGCAGGAACTGAGATCTGTTTATAGCAAAGAAGAATTGCTGAACAACGCGATAGAATTACTGAAAAATCTTATTGAAATTCCGTCTTTCAGTAAGGATGAATTCAATACTTCCGTAGAAATTGAAAATTTTTTCAAAAAGCATGGGATCCCCACCAAACGTTTTAAAAACAATATTTGGGCGGTGAACAGAAATTTCGATGTATTCAAACCATCAATTCTGCTGAATACCCATCACGATACGGTAAAACCGAACAAAGCCTATACCCTGGATCCGTTTTTACCCATTGAAAAAGACGGGAAATTATTCGGGTTGGGAAGCAATGATGCAGGAGCCTCTCTGGTTTCGATGGCGCAGGTTTTTTTATACTTTTATGACAGAGAAGATTTACAGTATAATCTGATCATCGCGCTCTCTGCCGAAGAAGAAATATCCGGTTTTGACGGGATCGAAGCCTTATTCCCGCAACTTCCGAATATAGAACTCGCTATCGTAGGAGAACCGACCCAAATGAATCTGGCCATTGCAGAAAAAGGTCTGCTGGTGATCGATGGAGAAATGAAAGGAACGCCTTCCCATGCCGCTCATCCGAACAAGGATAATTCCATTGTAAAATGCATGGAAGACCTGCAGCATATTTTAAACTTTAAATTTCCAAAGGTTTCCGATTATCTGGGTGAAATTAAGGTAACGCTTTCAGGCATTCATGCGGGCGTCCAGCACAATGTCGTTCCGGAATCATGTACTTTCACGCTGGATGTGAGGGTGACGGACGAATATTCCAACAGAGAAGTCTTCGAAATCATTCAGTCCCAGATGAAATCGGTTTTAACGGCGAGGTCATTCCGGTTAAATTCCTCAAAAATTGCCTTGGATCATCCGTTTGTAAAAGCTGGATTGGAAATAGGCAGGACCACTTATGGTTCACCGACCTCCTCCGACCAGGCGATCATTCCGTGTACCTCGGTAAAGCTGGGTCCAGGCGACAGCACGCGTTCCCACACCGCAGATGAATTTATTTATATTGAAGAAATCGAAGAGGGAATTGAAGTTTATATCAAGATTCTGGAGAGGGTTTTGTAGGCTGAAAGCGGGGCGATGGATGCTGGAAGTAAATGATACCTGCAAACCGGCCTTTTTTCTGGATACATGACAAATTTTTACAATTAAATGAAGATAGAGCAGTTCGTAGTAAACTTCCGGCCTCCTGCTTCCATCTTCCAACAAAATAGAAACTTATGAAAAAAATATGGCAGAAGGACGACCTTGCCACCAATATATTAGTTAATACATTTACCGTTGGAAAAGATCTCGATTTTGATGAGCGTCTGGCGAAATACGACGTCAAAGGTTCCATGGCACACTGCAAAATGCTGGCGGAAGTCGGGATTATTTCTGATGAAGAGTCAGAACAAATGCTGTCTGTCTTAGCGGAAATTTTAGAAAACATAGAAAGTGGAAATTTTGAAATCGATAAAAATGCGGAGGACATCCATTCCCAAATCGAATCGGTTTTAATTGAGAGGCTGGGTGATACCGGGAAAAAAATTCATACAGCGAGATCGAGAAACGATCAGGTTCTACTGGATATTAAATTGTATTTACTGGATGAAATCAGAGAAATTACGGCTTTAACGGATGAATTTTTCCAGCTGTTGATCCGACTGGCGGAACAGCATAAAAAGGTGCTGCTTCCGGGCTATACCCATTTGCAGATCGCAATGCCTTCCTCCTTCGGATTATGGTTCGGCGCGTATGCGGAAGCACTGCTGGATGATATGGAAATGCTCTTTTCCGTTAAAAATATCATTAATAAAAACCCTTTAGGTTCGGCGGCAGGCTACGGCTCTTCATTTCCGATCAATCGGGAAAGCACCACTTACCATCTGGGCTTTCAATCGATGAATTACAATGCGGTATACGCGCAGATGACCCGTGGAAAATCGGAGAAGTTGCTCGCGATGGCAATGGCGACCCTGGCAGGAACCTTAGGGAAATTTTCATACGATGTCTGTTTGTATCTGAGCCAGAATTTTGATTTCATAAGTTTTCCGAAAGAATTTACGACGGGAAGCAGCATTATGCCGCACAAGAAAAACCCGGACATCTTCGAGCTGGTCCGCGCGCGGTGCAGCAGAATCCAGTCGGTACCGAATGAGTTTATTTTACTAACCAACAATCTTCCGTCCGGTTACCACCGCGATATGCAGTTGACAAAGGAGATCCTTTTCCCCGCGATTGATTCGTTGAAAGAATGTCTGGAAATCTTAAATTATACGTTGCCCAATATTCAGGTAAAAGATGGCATTTTAGAGGATGAAAAGTATAAATACCTATTTAGTGTAGAGAAAATCAACGAAGAAGTGAAAAACGGCAGCTCTTTCCGGGATGCTTACGTTAAGGTCGGACAGGAAATTGAAAACAACACGTTTGATTTTAAAATTGAAAATTTAGAGCATACCCATCAGGGAAGTATTAGCAATCTTTGTCTGGATAAAATAGAGTATCAGTTTAATAAGGTGAAAAATAAATTACGGGGATAATTTATAACAAAGATCTAAAATCGACTCTGATTTCTTCTAACGCAAAGTTTTATTTTACGGGTAAAAATTAAGGGGGCAAAAGAATGATCAGCAAGCTGATCGATGAAGCGGCCTTATATCCGTAAGCTTCATGACCGGCTATGCCAGCCTCTTTGCTCCTTTTCATTTCGCAATATTTAGTTAAAACTTTGCGTTTAATTAATCCAAATCAATCTTAAATTTGGTAGACTTTTTCACTTCATGAAGCACAATAGAGCTGTGGTATTGCCCGATATTCGGGATATTTGAAATCACGTTCACCGTAAAGGCGTTATAAGAATTAATGTCTTTGGCAATAATTTTCAGCATATAATCGTATTCGCCGGAAAGGCTGATGATTTCCTGTACTTCATCATACTGCATAATATTTTTCTCAAACGTTTCCAGAACCTTTTTTGACTGTTCCTTCAGGCGGACGTTGCAGTACACCACAATATTCAGTCCCAGTTTCTCACGGTTTAAAAGGCCTACATATTTCTCGATAATTCCGTTCTTTTCCAGCTGTTTGATCCGTTCATAGGTTGGGGTAAAGGTCAGTCCTATTCTCTCCGAAATTTCCTTTACTGATAAAGTTGAGTCTTCCTGAATAATACTTAGAATCATCCTGTCTTTTAAATCCATATGGTCGCGTTTGAGCCGTAAATATACGATTTTATAAAAAATTACAAGAAGAATTTACGGCGGATACTCCGAAAATGATATTAACGAATGTTAAGCAGATAAAAAGTAAAGCATTCACCAATGGCAGCATAATTGCTGTAAAATGTCTACCAAAATCCCATTCTTATGGACCAGAATATATCTATGGAAACGATTTCCTGCGAATACTGTGAAAGCCATCAAAAATTTGAAATCGAAATTGTCAAAGGCCTGAAAGATAATCCCAAACATCTGTTTTCCAAATATTTTTACGATCAGAAAGGTGATGTGCTTTTCCAGCAGATCATGAGCATGCCGGAATATTATCTTACCGGTTGCGAACTGGAAATTTTTACCGATAAAAAAGAAGAAATCGTACAGGCAATCAAAGCATTTGATGCATCGTTTGATCTGGTTGAACTGGGTGCGGGCGATGCTACAAAATCATCCCATCTTCTTAAATATCTTGTCGACCGGAAAGCTGATTTTACGTATATGCCGATCGATATTTCAGGAAATATCATTTCTGTTCTTCAGGAGCGTCTTTCAAAGGAAATTCCTGCTCTTGATCTGATCGGTCTGAATGGTGAATATTTTGAAATGCTCGATAAAGCCAACAGCATTTCGTCGCGAAGAAAAGTTATCTTGTTCTTAGGCGGGAACATCGGCAATATGGAAGTGGAGGAAGCCTATCAGTTCTGCAACGAGTTACGCAAAAAGCTTAATCCCGGAGATATTCTTCTGATTGGTTTTGATCTGAAGAAAGATCCGGACATTATTCTTTCCGCTTATAATGATAAAGCAGGAATCACCGCAGCTTTCAATCTTAATCTTTTAGAAAGAATCAACAACGAGCTTGATGCCCGTTTCGATATCAGTAAGTTCAAACACTACCAGACGTATGATCCGCTTTCGGGAGCTTGCAGAAGCTATCTCATCAGTCTGGAAGAGCAGCATGTGAGAATTGGGAATCAATTCATTGATTTTAAAGAAAATGAAGCCATCTATATGGAAATCTCGCAGAAATATGCTCCTGAAGAAACCGATGCGATGGCTGTAAAAAATGGGTTTCAGCCGGTTAAGCATATTGCAGACGCTAAAGGCTGGTTTATCGATGCGATCTGGAAAGTTGTATAATATAATAAGGTAAAATTATGGTCGGACAAAATATTCTATCCCGGGAAAAGGTACTTCTTGAAAATTACACAAAAATCAGAAACCGTTCCGTTGAGATCTGTAAACCGCTTGCTATTGAAGATTATGTCGTTCAGCCAGTGGTTGACGTCAGTCCGCCAAAATGGCATTTGGGGCATACCACCTGGTTTTTTGAAACCTTTATTTTGATCCCGAATTTTGAAGGATACGAAGTTTTCGATCCGCAGTATAATTTTGTCTTCAACAGTTATTATGAAACCATTGGGGCAAGAGTGATCCGTACGGACCGGGGAAATTTAAGCCGGCCCTCCGTATCGGACATTTATAGGTACCGGGAATATGTGGATAAACAAATGAATAATTTCCTGGCTACACATCATCTGTCTGAAGATCTCAGCAAACTGTTTGAGTTAGGCCTAAACCACGAACAACAGCATCAGGAGCTGCTCCTGACCGACATAAAATTTATCTTAGGCCATAATCCTTTATTTCCGGCCTATGATGAACATAGTGATATAGAAGAAACGGGAATCCGGAAATCACGGATGATTTCTTTTCCGGAAGAAGTTTATGAAATAGGATTTAAAGGCGAAGGCTTTTGTTTTGACAACGAACTGAACCGTCATAAAGTATATCTGAATGATTTTGAAATTTCTTCCGGCCTCGTAAACAATGCTGAATATCTTGAATTTATTGAGGATGGCGGCTATTCCGATTTTCGTTACTGGCATGCGGAAGGCTGGGAATGGGTAAAGGAAAACCAGGCAAAAGCTCCGTTGTACTGGCATTTCGTTGATGGAACATGGATGCAATACACCTTAAAAGGATTGATTAAAGTAAATCCTGAAGAAGCGGTTACCCATATTAATTTCTACGAAGCTTCAGCGTTTGCTTCATGGAAAGGAATGCGTTTACCCACAGAAGCCGAATGGGAAGTGGCGTCGGAACATTTCGATTGGGGAAAACGCTGGGAGTGGACAGGAAGTGCTTACCTGCCGTATCCGGGATTTAAAAAAGTAGCCGGAGCCGTAGGAGAATATAACGGAAAATTTATGGTTAATCAGATGGTTTTACGCGGTGCTTCCATCGCAACTCCGGAAGGGCACAGCAGGAATACCTACCGTAATTTTTTTCATGCGCGGCTGCAATGGCAGTTTACGGGAATCAGGCTTGCCCGTTAAAGTATATGCAGAATATTTCTGTTCTAAAATTAAAAAACAACTACATTCTGTTTTGTCATTTTGAAGAATTGTTGTATCTTTGCACCTAATGAATAACACAGTATTTATATCATTAGAATTACCGGGCGTAGACGCCCTTTACGATATTTATTTATTTTAAGCGAAGATATTTTCTTCGCTTTTTTTTTGTAAAAATTTTAAAATATTATGTTTACGATTACAGAACTGAGCACCGAGAGAATCAACCGAATAGTACAGGAAGCATTGGCTTTTGCAGAAGGGAAGACTGCCAAGATAGAAGGCGAGGTTTTCTGTTCCAACCTTTTCTTTGAAGACAGCACCAGAACCAAAACAAGTTTTGATATTGCCGAAAGAAAATTAGGACTGCAGGTGGTTCCGTTTGATGCCTCAAACAGTTCCGTAAACAAAGGGGAAAGCTTATACGATACGGTAAAAACGATCGAAAGCCTCGGCGTAAACCTGGTGGTGATCAGAGACAAAAAAGACCGGTATTTCGATGAGCTGAAAAATATTAAGATCCCCGTGATCAACGGTGGTGACGGTACCGGAAACCACCCGTCCCAGTGTATGCTCGACCTGATGACGATCTACCAGGAATTCGGGAAATTTGAAGGCCTGAAAGTCGGCATCGTAGGTGATGTAAAACACAGCAGGGTCGCCAATTCCAATGCGGAAGCGTTGAGAAGATTAGGTGCAAAAGTGTATTTCTCCGGCCCGGAACAATGGTTCGACGAAGGAGCCCTGATCAACGGCACCTATCTGAGCGTTGACGAGCTGATTCACGAAGTAGACGTCTTGATGTTATTGAGAATCCAGCATGAAAGACATGATTCTAAAATGAGCTTCTCCGCTTCAGAATACCACAGAAAATACGGATTGACAAAGGAAAGGGAGAAAGCCATGAAAAAAGAAGCGATCATCATGCACCCGGCACCCATCAACCGCGGCGTGGAAATCGATACGGATCTGGTGGAATGTGAACGTTCAAGGATATTCAGGCAGATGCAGAACGGCGTTTTCGCGAGAATGGCCATATTAAAGGAAGCTTTGGAAAAAGAAGGGTATACCTTTAAATAAGAGCCATGCTAAAAGGTAAAAGTAAAAAGTTTGATGTGTCCTGAATCAACAATTCAGCAAAATCAAATCTTCACCGCAAAATTCCCCTTCTATGGAGGGGTGGCAAAATTCAAAGAATTTTGACGGGGTGGTTTAAAAAATTAAGTAAGAATAAAATAATAAGAGATAAAAGTTTAAAATGAAGAAAAAATTAATACTGGAGTCCGGTGAAGTGTTTCATGGAGAAGGTTTCGGAGCAGCATTGGAAACGGCAGGAGAAGTGGTTTTCAATACCGGAATGACAGGGTATCAGGAACTTATTTCCGACCCTTCCTACTGCGGACAGATCGTTTGCATGACGTATCCGCTTATCGGTAATTATGGTATTAACCGTGATGATTATGAAAGCATCGAGCCGGCCATCAAAGGGCTGATCGTGAAAGAACTCTGCGATTTTCCGTCCAATTTCCGTACACAGATCACCTTGGATGAGCTGTTTAAAAAGAAGAATCTTTCGGGAATTTCCGGCATCGATACCAGAAGGCTTACCAGAGTGCTTCGTAACTACGGCGTTGTAAAAGGAAAAATTGTAAATGCCGATGCAGACGAAAGCACGGTGGTTGCAGAACTAAAATCAACCACGTTCCCGACCAATCAGGTGGAAACGGTATCTACCAAGACACCGTACGCTAATCCGGGAAGAGGCTTAAAAGTAGTATTGGTGGATTTCGGTTCCAAACTGGGAATCATCCGCGAACTCTCTCAGAGAAACTGCGACATTACTGTTGTTTCCCAGGATGTAACGGCAGAAGAGATCCTGCTGATGAATCCGGACGGCGTTATGTTATCCAACGGTCCCGGCGACCCTGAAGACAACCAGCAGGCCCTGGAAATGATCCGCGGAATCTTAGGAAAAGTGCCGATCTTCGGGATCTGCTTAGGACACCAGCTGATCGGTCTGGCTTGCGGCGCAAAAACATTCAAGTTAAAATTCGGGCACAGAGGAGGGAATCACCCGGTTCTGGATCTGGAAAAAAACAAGGTGGCCATCACTTCCCAAAACCATGGCTATGCCGTAGATCAGGAAAGTTTAAAAGACACGGATCTTATTGAAACGCATATCGCACTGAACGACAGAACCAATGAAGGTCTGAAACATAAAATCCACCCTTGTTTCTCCGTACAGTACCACCCGGAAGCAAGCCCGGGTCCTGAAGATGCAAATTATCTGTTTGATGATTTCATCGATATGATGAACGAATTTAAAAATGTACCGGTTTAACAATCCGTAAAATATATCGGTTTCATCCGCATGATGGAATGATATATCAACCGAACCATGAAATGGTTCAACAACAATAACCACGGCCCAAAACCGTGCAAAACAACAATGAATACGGATAACCTCCGTGACGGAAAAATTAAAAAAATTAAAATGGCAAAACGTACAGATATAAAAACAATTTTGGTAATCGGATCAGGACCCATCATCATCGGTCAGGCAGCTGAATTCGATTATGCAGGAACTCAGGCTTGTTTATCTTTAAGAGAAGAAGGTTACAAGGTTATCCTGATCAACTCCAACCCGGCAACGATCATGACGGATGTGGAAATCGCAGACAAGGTGTATATCGAACCGATTTCCCTTCAGTTTGTAAGCCACATTATCAGAAAAGAACGCCCGGACGCTTTGTTACCGACGTTGGGAGGGCAAACCGGACTGAACATGGCGGTAGAGCTGGAAAAATCAGGGATCCTTGAAGAATGCAAAGTGGAAGTATTGGGAACCAAGCTTTCAGCGATCAACAGAGCGGAAGACCGTGACCTTTTCCGTGAGCTGATGAGGGAACTTAATGAGCCGGTACCTGAATCCGATATCGTAAATACGGTAGAAGGTGCATTGAATTTTGCCGACAGAATCGGTTATCCGGTAATCGTCCGTCCTGCCTTCACCATGGGAGGAACAGGAGGCGGAATCGCTTCCAATGAAGCAGAACTGAAAGAAATTGCAGAACTGGGATTAAAACACAGCCCGGTAACGCAGTGTCTGATCGAAAAGTCCATCGCCGGTTTCAAAGAAATCGAGTATGAGGTAATGCGTGATGCCAATGACAATGCGATCGTGGTGTGTAACATGGAGAACATCGACCCGGTTGGAGTTCATACGGGAGACTCTATCGTAGTAGCACCTTCCCAGACGCTTTCGGACAGAGAATACCAATTGTTGAGAAATGCTTCCCTGAAAATCATCAGAGCGTTGGGAATCGAAGGAGGATGTAACGTGCAGCTGGCTTTAGACCCGCACTCTTTCAACTACTATATCATCGAGGTAAACCCTAGGGTTTCCCGATCATCAGCCTTAGCTTCTAAAGCAACGGGTTACCCGATTGCGAAAATCGCTGCAAAAATCGCAGTAGGATTGACCTTAGACGAAATCATGAACCCGGTAACGGGGAAAACATATGCCTGCTTCGAGCCGGCGCTGGATTATGTGGTAACCAAATTCCCGAGATTCCCGTTCGATAAATTTGAAACGGCAGACCGAAGATTATCTACCCAGATGAAAGCGACAGGTGAGGTGATGGCGATAGGGAGAAACTTCGAGGAATCCTTACAGAAGGCCATCCGTTCTTTAGAAACCGGGATCAGACATTTGGGTTTAAAAACCAAGCAGGCTGCGGCTCTTACCGCTGAAGAAATCGAAAGAAGAATCAGGGTATGTGATGACGAAAGACTGTTCATCATCGGGGATGCTTTGAGAAGAGGATACGATTGGGAACAGATCGTGGAGTGGAGCAAGATCGATAAGTTCTTCATCTGGAAACTGAAAAAGCTGGTTGATTTCGAAAAGACCATCGCTGAAAATAAATTTAACAAAGAAACTTTAATTGAAGCCAAGAGATTAGGCTTTGCCGATGTAAACATCGCGGTTCTCTGGGACGTAAAGGAGCGGGAGGTTTTCAACTTCAGAAAAGAAAACGCTATCATGCCGGTGTATAAAATGGTGGATACCTGCGCCGCGGAATTTGAATCCGAGACGCCTTACTTCTACGGAACCTATGAAGAGGAAAACGAAAGCGTGGTTTCCGATAAAGAAAAAATCATTGTTCTTGGTTCAGGACCGATCAGAATCGGGCAGGGAGTTGAGTTTGATTATGCAACCGTTCATTCGGTTTGGGCCATTAAAGAAATGGGGTACGAAGCCATCATCATCAACAATAACCCGGAAACGGTTTCCACCGACTTCTCGATCTCGGATAAGCTGTATTTCGAGCCATTGACAGAAGAAGATGTAATGAACATCATCGAGCTTGAACAGCCGAAAGGGGTTGTGGTACAGTTCGGTGGGCAGACGGCCATCAATTTAGCGGATAAACTGGCTGCTCACGGGGTTCAGATCTTAGGGACTACCTTGGAAGACCTTGACCGTGCGGAAAACAGGGATAAATTTGAAAAAGCCCTTCAGGAAATGGGAATTCCTCAACCTTTAGGAAAAACATCCACCTCAAAAGAGGAAGCGATAAAGATTGCCAATGAAATCGGTTATCCGGTTTTGGTACGTCCGAGCTACGTTTTGGGAGGCCGTGCCATGGAGATCGTATACTCCGAAAACGAACTGGCACATTATATGGAATTCGCGGTAGACGCAAGCCCGGAACATCCGGTATTGGTTGACCGGTATATGGTCGGAAAAGAAATCGAGGTAGATGCCATCTGCGATGGTGAAACGGTTGTGATTCCGGGAATCATGGAACACATCGAAAGAGCAGGGGTTCACTCCGGAGACTCCATCGCCGTATATCCTCCGCAGAATATTTCCCAGAGTGAAGTAGATACGCTGGTGGATTATACCCAAAGATTGGCAAAAGGCCTCAAAGTGGTTGGTTTGATGAATATCCAGTACGTCCTTTTTGAGGGCAATGTCTATGTAATCGAGGTGAATCCGCGTTCATCAAGAACGGTTCCTTTCCTTTCCAAAATCACGGAGGTACCGATGGCTAACCTGGCAACGAAGGCAATTTTAGGTCAGAAACTAACCGATCTTGGTTATAAAAACGGCCTGGTTCCGAACAAAGAAGGGGTTTTTGTAAAAGTACCGGTGTTCTCTTTCTCCAAACTAACGAAAGTAGACATCTCCCTGGGTCCTGAAATGAAGTCTACCGGAGAAGTCATGGGAAAAGATACAACGCTTGAAAAAGCCCTTTATAAAGGATTGGTCGCCGCAGGAAGAAAAGTTCCGATGCACGGTTCCATTTTATTCACCGTGGCAGACAAGCATAAACAGGAAGCGGCTGATCTGGCAGCGAGATTCCATGAGGTCGGATTCAGGATCTGGGCGACGGAAGGAACGGCTAAATTCTTTGAGGAAAAAGGAATCCCTTGCAAAATAGGATATAAGATAGGAGAAGAAAGCGTGAACCTGATCGACCTGATTCAAAAAGGAAAAGTGCAGTATGTGGTCAACACTACCACCAAAGGAAAGCAGGCCGAGAGAGACGGATTCCAGATCAGAAGAATGTCCGTAGAAAACGGTGTTCCTTGTCTTACCTCCATGGATACGGTAGAAGCTATCCTGAAAGTAATTGAAAGCATGAGCTTTAAGATGGAGACGATGTAGTTTTCGGATCTTTTAAATAAATAAAAGCGGGAGATTTTTCTTCCGCTTTCTTTATGGATTTTTCTCAGGATTTTGGGAAGTTTAGAATATGCTTGCGATTTTCTTTCCTGTCAACAGTAAGAAACTACAAACCCGTTGTTTTTATCCTTTGTAATTTCCTCTATGTAAATTAAAACTTTCTCCAAAATACTTTTCGGATTTTATTGATATTTTCAAGAATAATAGATTCCTTCTTCTTAGTTTTTACAAATATGTATCATATTTTAATTCGGAAAGTCTTTTTAGGATAACTTTGTAAGTCATTGCGAATGAATACACACCTGCCGGGTTTTCAAATTTAATAACCAACAATTAAGACATGTCAAAAATTACTCTAATATTCTTAATTTTAGTCCTGATTGTTTCCTGTTTAGAAGAGAGTAAAAGACCTGAGCCAATGAATGACATCGGGCAAAATAAAAATCGGATATATCGAAATATTGCAGAAGAAAAAAACAGTTCCAACAGAATTAATAAGTCTGAACATGATCTTAAACCAACCAAAGTCGAAACCCTGTTCTTGAATTACAATGCCATTGCATGCACTTGTGCCCAGTGGAGCGATTCAAAAATCGATAAGAGAGACGCCGGTAAGAAAGCTTATTACTGGCTGGAGCCGGCCGACAAAAACCTGATGGATGCAGATCAGCTGTTTGACGGAACCCATCTGCCTGTAAAGATTAGAGTAACGGGACAGGTAGTGACGGAAAAAGGATTTCCGAAAAATAAAAATTTGGGCAAGGTGAATGAAAACGAAGCCGGGAAGGTCTTCCGGTATACCAAAATCGAAATGCTTTAGAAATAAATAGAATCGATTTAGTTCATTTTAAAATAAGCTTCCGTAAAATATTTGCTGGGTTTGATAAAAACCGTTTTCCGTTCTGCATCAAAAATCCAGTTGAATCTTTTCAGTACATCGGCTCCGAGATAGCTTGCCTTTTGGGTTTTAAGATCTCCTGTAAAGAATCCTGCCGAAACATCTTTCAGTGTAAAGTTTCCGATTTTCAGCAGGGGCAAAATTCCGTTTTTGGTCGTGATGCTTTTTCCGGCTGAGTTTCTTAGTGTTTTTTCACCGGTGATTTTCAGTTTCTGGTCCAGGTCTTTTCCATCGGCAAAGGCATTGCTGTAAATTATTCCGCCGGAATATCCGGATTGCAGGAGAAAATCGGCAGCCACAGGAATCCCGTCAATGACATTCTCTGCCTGAATAAAAAGCTGCCCGTTCCGGTTTACCAATGGAACTGCCTGGTAACCTTTCAGGCTAGGCATGGTTTCATATACTGAAAACCGGTTGTTATCATAATCGATCCCGAAAATTTTTCCTTTAAAAATTCCTGTTCCGATCTTCCCGTCTGCTTCATGACCGGTGAGCTCATCATCAAAAAAACGGACATCCCGATAAATGTTTTTTCCTATAGTTACGGTATTTCCGTCACTGATTCCGTCCTTAAAAACGATATGATCGGCGCTTCTCTTCCGTTCCGGGGAAATCGAAGCTTCTTCCATGGCAATCTGAAACATCAGGTCCAGGGAATCCTTCCGGTTGACCACGGAGCTGACCAGAATGTTGTTGTACTTCGTGATCCTGAACGGAATAGTTTCCTGGGCTTGAGCTATGGTCAGAGAATAGACAAGCAGAAAAGATAAAAGGATTCTTGGCATCGGTAATATTTGATTTTTCTGTAAAAATAAAATTAGTTATTATTTAAATCCAAAGAAGTGGGAAAGAAAAGAAATTCTCTATCTTTAAAACCTCAAAATCAATAACTCTGAAACCCAATGACGAAACATCAGGAGAGGGTAGCTGAAGTCGATCATTTTTTCGACAATAAAGATACCGTTTTAGGATTTAGAAAATTGCTCGACTGTGCAATGGATACCCAAAATATGGCGATCTACCGGGAAGCGGTGGAACTTACCGACTGGAAAGAAAAGTTTCCTTCGTACACGGAAGAACTCACCGAAAAATCAGGAAACCTTCTACGGAAGATAGAAAAAATCCCGGTCAGGGAACAGCCGCTGGAAAAATCCGTGTTGAGAGCCAGGAATATTCTGAAATCATACGCGAGCAACCGGTTTTCACTCGGTCCCGTCTCTATGGAAATCCGTAAAGGACAGGTCTATGGTCTCGTTGGCGAAAACGGTAACGGGAAAACCACGCTGCTGAGGATTTTGGCAAAAGAAATAGGCCACAGTGAGGGAGAACTGCATTACTCTTTCAATGAAGAGCCTGAAAATGATTACGATCTCCGCACAAAACTTGTCTACATTCCGCAAAGGACCGCAAAATGGTACGGAAGCCTGAAAGACAACCTCAAATTTGTATTGGCCAACTACGGCATTCCTTCCGAAGAAAACGAAACCCGGACCTTAATGATGATTGCCCGCCTCGGCCTCTGGAATTACAAAGACCTGAAATGGAACGAGCTGTCTTCCGGCTACAAAATGCGTTTCGAGCTGGCGAGAACCCTGCTCCGGAAACCTGAAATCCTTTTACTCGACGAACCCCTCGCGAATCTCGACGTTCTGGCACAGCAGGTAATCCTGGAAGATCTGAAATCAATCGCCAATTCGGTGAACAACCCGATTGCGCTGATCCTGAGCTCACAGCAGCTGTACGAAGTGGAGAAGGTTTCGGATAAGGTCATCTTTCTCAAAAACGGTCAGTACAAAGACAATTCCGAACTGGCCAGTGATGAAAACGTAGGCCTCATCATTGAGATCGATACCGCGAATTCCCGGGAGGATTTGCTGAATGCTTTCGAAAACTGCCAACTTGAAAAGCTTAATTTCAACGGGGGTGTTTACGTTGCCCATTTTTCTGCCGGTACGGCATTTCATGAGGTAATGTCGGCATTGGGAAAGGCCCGGATCAACGTGATTTATATCCGGAACATCTCATCTTCAACCCGACGTTTTTTCGTAAGCTAATTCTTCTCCTAAATCTGATAAAAATGCAAAAAATAAATAAATTCAACCAATATCTGCTGGAAAAGTACCCTACGGTCTGGAATACAAAAATCGTATGGATGCTTCTGGCGGGAATTGTTCTCCATCTTTTCTTCTTTATCGTAGGGTACGTTTCCCACGCTGATCCCTCTTCGCTGCAGAAAACGGATGTAAAAGACGATTATTTCCGTGAAGGCATGATTTTTATCCATCTCATCATCTCCGTCCTGCTGATTGTAGGATGGCTGATCATGATGTTCAGGAACAATGCGTTCAAAAACTTTTATCCCTCTTCCCGTAGAAAACTCTTTCTACAGTTCGTTCAGTATTTTATCATTCTTTTTATCAATACGACGTTCTACTTTTCCTATATGGCCGGCTTTAAAATGTTTATTAAAAACAAGTATCCGGACCGGCAGATGTCGGAATATGTGGAGATCATCAACAGGGCGAATGCTTTTCTTTCTCAGAATCCCGAGTACTATACGCTCGATAACAGGATTCTTCCAGGGTTTCACGATATTTACTGCGAAACCGACCTTAATAAAATAGACCGGAACGGCAAGTATTTCGTGTATTACAACAGGGTATACCAGTTTTATACCGTGTATGCCCGTCAGGTTTTTAAAAAAAACAGGTATGGCGATTTTCTTTTTCCGGCAGGTGAAAAAAACACGAACCTGGCGTACACCGAAAATAAAGACAATTCGATGATCTACTATTTCAAAAAAGACGTGGTAGACCTTTCTCCTTACATCAGGACCACGGGGTTGACCTATTCTAATTTTTCGGAGATTTTTTATGAAAATGATCTTCGGGAGAAAACCTATTTCCGGTTAAGGAATTCTTACAATGGAAATCCTTACGATTTACCTAAAGAAGCTTATAAAAAGAAAAAAATCGAGATAAGCAGGCTTACCGCCGGACTACTCAACAAAAAGAAAGAGGCCGAAATTGGCAAGCTGCTCCAGGATTTCCTTGATATTTCGAAAAAATTTGATATCAGAACCAACTTGGATGCGAAAAGCTGGCTTCAAATGGTGTATCATCCCGATACTTTCGAAGTCCGTTATTTCATCAAAAAATACAAGCCGGAGCCGGGTGAAGAGTATAATCTTAATCAGACCCCGATGGACGAGGAGGGAAATTATGTATATACCGAAGCAATTACAGATTCCACAGCAGCCGTAGTGGATGGAGCGGTGGTGAATGATTCCGTTCAGATTAAGGACTTCAATCCGGATATCGGAAAACAGCTTTCTCCTGAGCAGTATTTTAAAAACAATGTAACGGATTATTACTATTATACCGAAAGTCTCAAAGACCTTTTAACGAATATTGATGTTATAAAGTCAACGGACTTTTTTTCAGAAAACATCCATCTTTATGTATGGGTTTCCTTTTTCCTGGCAACCTTTATTTTCAGCTTCAGGATTACGGGGCTGAAATCCCTTCTTTTCAGTGTGATTGGCGCAGGGGTGCTGTTTTTGGCAGTGATCCTTGTAACAGTGCTGTATTCGGCATCTTTCGAGAGAGTAAATATGGAGTTCTTTATCGCCTACTTTGTTTTGGCCATCGGGCTGGTTATTTTACTTACACCCATCTTAATGATGAAGAGCCTCAGAAAGTTTGCAGCATCTTTGCTGATCAATATTTCTCTCAATGGCTTTGTGCTTTTCCTGTTTCTGATCTTTTTTATTATCAGCATCCATCAGAAGCAGCACTGCGATACCGTAAAAATCGGGTCGTACAATTGCCCTACCATTTTCGATACCCTTGAATTCAATCTGAGCTATATCATTTTAACGGGCGGATTCGTTTTTGTCTATTTTTACACAGCTGTCCTTCACCGGTGGAAAGCCATGCCGGAATAAAAATATCAGTGTGTTGTCAGGGTGGTGAAAAAAAGTAAACTTGATGAATCAGGATTCAAATAGATCTCTTTTGATGAAATAACAAATTAACTCTTTTGATTATCCGTATTTCGGGGAAAAAAAACTTCCCGCACCCATCATCCTGCTTCCCGCCGATCTCCTGACTTCTGCTTCGGATTTATGTTAAATCACTCCTTTGTTCCGGTTTAATTTAACAAAATTTATCAGACCCGGAAAATGATTTCTGTATCCAATTTCGTAATTTTAAACAAAATTTAAAAAAGTGAAAAAGTTCATATTTGCAGTTTGCCTTACGGCTTCGGTTTTCAGTTTTGCCCAGGATTATTCGGTGCCGGCAGCCAGTCCGCGCCAGACTGTGGAGCAGCAGTTTTCCATGTCTAAGATTACCATAGACTATGGAAGACCGGGGGTAAAAGGAAGGAAAATATTCGGGGAGCTGGTGCCGTACGGACAGGTTTGGAGAGCGGGAGCCAACTCCTCTACGAAAATCACTTTCGGCCAGTCGGTAAACTTTGGCGGAAAAATCGTTCAGGCCGGGACCTATGGTTTATTCATTGTTCCTACGGAGAAAGAATGGAAAGTCATTTTAAATAAAGACTTCCAGCAGTGGGGTGCCTTTACGTATGATCCCAGACAGGATGTGGTAGACGTTACCGTTCCTGTAAATAAGCTTGCCGACAAGCAGGAATGGTTTGAGATCACCCTAAACCCTACCGACGAAAATTCGGCGAATCTGGTACTGAAATGGGATTATGCCCAGGCTGAGGTCGCTTTGAAGCCTTCAAAACCTGAAGCGGTAACAAAGATCGCCGAAAAGCTGAAAGAGATCAAAAAGATCGAATCCGACGCAGCAAAAACAAAAAGCTAAAAAATGAAGTTTTCTGTTCAAACCTTTTTAGAAAACGAAAAATATCAGTTAATCCCCTTACAGCAAGGGGATTTTGAGTCTTTATTCGAAGTGGCTTCCGATCCTAAAGTCTGGGAACAGCATCCCAACAAAGACCGCTATCGGAGAGAAGTATTCGAAAACTTTTTTAAAGGCGCTATCGAAAGCCGGGGCGCTTTTAAAATAGTCGACCGGTTGACCGGTGAAGTCTTGGGCAGCACCCGTTTTTACGATTATGATGAAGAAAACAACAGCATCTTTATCGGCTATACCTTTTACGGTACAAAATCCTGGGGGAAGAAGATCAATCCGCAGGTCAAGAAGCTGATGCTGGATTACATCTTTCAGTTTGTAGAAACCGTATATTTCCATGTAGGAAAAGACAATATGCGTTCGCGGACCGCAATGGAAAGACTAGGTGCAGAAAGTGTAGGCGAGCATGAAGTGGCTTATTTCGGAGAACCTTCCCGAATCAATATCTTATACCAGATCCAAAAATAAACAGTTTATGAAAAAATTTAAAATCCAACAAAACCCATTTATCGTTCCTACTACCGACGGCAAGCTGATCGAGGAACATTGGGGAAATTCCACCGGGACCTCAGAAGTTTCCATTGCACATATGGTAGCCCCTGCAGGATGGAGCGAGCCGCATCAGACGCCAGAGTTTGATGAATTTACCTTTATTATTTCAGGGAAAAAGCAGTTTGAAATCGATGGCGAAACCGTCGTCCTGGAAAAAGGGCAGAGCATTATGATCGAAAAAGGAGCGAGGATCCGCTACAGCAATCCCTTTCCGGAAGAATGCGAATACCTCTCTGTCTGCCTTCCCGCCTTTTCCATGGAATCGGTACACCGGGAGGTAGAGGGTGTTGATTAATGCAATGTAACAATTTAATAATATAACAGTGTAACAATGAAAATACATTCCAATAGTTCATTGCTGCACTGTTTTTTTATTTGAATATTTGAGATAATGTGATCATCTGATAATTTAACAGTGTAACAATGCAATATCTCAACATTGATAGATTGCTATGCTTTTATATTGTTACATATAATAAAAAGCGACATTGTTTCATTGTCTCAAATTTCGTATGTTCGCGAAAATTTTTAAGATAAGAAAAACTTAAACTATGAGAAACAAATTTTCAGCAGCTCTTTTATTGAGCATGGTCCTGTCTATGTCTTCATGTGCAACAATCCTTACCGGAACGAAAGACAAAATCACATTTAATTCCAGTCCCGAAGGTGCTAAGGTAATCCATAATGGGATCGAAAAATGCACAACACCTTGTACGGCTGAGATTCCAAGATCTCTAAGCAAGCAGACGGTGACTTTTGAAAAGGAAGGATTTAACACGAAAGAAGTGAAACTTACCAAAACGTTTAATCCTGTCACTTTGGTTAACATTCTTTTAGGCGGAGCTATCGGTGTGGGAATTGATGCTGCTACCGGTTCCCTTACCAAATATTCACCGAAAGATTATAAGGTAGAATTGGAAGCAAAATAATAAAATTTACCAATCTGATAATTTAACAGTGTAACAGTGTAATAACATTTACTTGTCACATTGATACACTGTTACATTGCTAAAATTGCTAAATTGCTACACTGTTATATTGCTACATTATTTAAGAATTTCCTTCAGGAACATCAGTGTGTGGTTCCAGGCTCTTTTTGCCATGACAGGATTGTAGTCCGGTGATTTCGGATCTGTAAACGTATGCTTGGAATGGGCGTAAGTAATGATCTGCCAGTCGGCATTACCATCGTTCATCTCCTTAATCAGATTGTTGTAATCTTCCGGTGTTACGCTCTGGTCATCCGCAGGATTTTCCACCAGGATTTTTGTCGAAAGAGGTCCGTTGGGTCTGGACTTGTCCTTTCCGATGCTTCCGTGGATGGAAACCACACCCACCACCGGCAGTTTTCCTCTTGCAGATTCCAGGGCACCCGTTCCTCCGAAGCAGTAGCCGATCACGGCAATTTTATCCGGAACGGCACCGTTTTTCTTAAGCTGTTCCAAGGCAAGGGAAATCCTCTTCTGGTAAGCCTCATAATTCTTCTTGTAATAGCCTGAATTTTTGGCGGCCGTATCCATGTTGGTCGGAATATTTCCTTCCCCGTAAATATCTGCAATAAAAGCAACATATCCCTGTTTCTCAAGATCGGCTGCGGCGGTTTTCGCTTCGTCGTCGATTCCTTTCCAGGCAGGCAGAATGAGAACTCCGGGAAGCTTTTTACCTGCATTTGATGTAACTAATCCGTTGAGTTTTTGAGAACCATCCTGATAAGATACAGGTTTTAATTTCTGACTGAAAACGGTAGTTGAAGATATTAGAAATCCTGATAATAATATTGAACGTATCATATTTTGTAATTTAATTAAACGCGAATTATATTAACAATTATTGTGCAATTCGTGTAAAAATTTATGTCAATAGTGGTTAATTAATAAATTAATGATAAAATTTGGATAACCGAAATCAATTAAGTCTTAAAACTTTCAATTTATTTCTTTATAATCAATTTTTCAGATAAAATAATAGTTCCTACGGTTTCAGCTTTAATTAAATAGACTCCATTTATAAGATCAGATAAATTGACCGTAGCTTTTTCATCAATGTATTTATTGGAAAATAGTTTTCTTCCGGATAAATCAGTGATACTAATCGTTGATTCTTTTGGAAGTTTTTCTACACTCACCAAATCTTTTGCAGGATTGGGATAAAAAGAAGGTTTTGAAATACTTTTATTTTCTTTAATTCCTAACGTTGAACCCAATTTTACAACCCAAATATCGGAGGCACCATGATTCATCGTAATATTTACGTTAGAAGACATGGTATATCCAACCATAATATATCCATTATCTGAAATTTGCTGCACAGCATATAATTGATCAACATTACTTCCTCCTAGAGATTTTTGCCACTGTAAATTTCCCGCTGAATCCAACTTTACAATCCAGTAATCTGTATTCCCAAAATTTTGAGTAACGTTTCCGTCAGCAGACTGCGTATATCCGCCAACAATATATCCTCCGTCAGAAGTCAGATTGATTGAGCCTGCACCATCTGCACTACTTCCTCCGAAATTTTTCCCCCATATTACATTCCCTGATGAACTAAGCTTTACAATCCAAAAATCACGGGAGCCAGGTGCGTCTGGAGTCTGGGTGTTTGGCATAACAGCAAAACCTGCAACCACATAATCACCGTCCTGATTTTGTACGACATCAAAAGCTTGTTCCAGACCACTTCCTCCTAACGATTTTTCCCACATTAAATTTCCGGAAGCATCGATTTTTATAACCCAATAATCCCAATTTCCATAATTTTGTGAAACGTCTCCATTATTTGAGGTAGTGCTTCCTACCATAATATACCCATTGTCCAAAGTCTGTTTAATTGTACCAGCGTAATCTTGTGCACTTCCTCCAAAAGATTTCTGCCATTGTAAATTTCCTGACGAATTTAATTTAACTACCCAATAATCATTAAACCCGTGGTTTCCCGTCACATCAGCATATAAATCGTTTGAACTGGATTGGCCTGCAACAATATATCCTCCTTCTGAAGTCTGTTGTACAGAGGTCGCCTCATCAATGTTAATTCCACCGAAAGATTTCTGCCATTGTATATTTCCCACAGCATTTAATTTTACCACCCAGTAATCGCTTGAGCCTTTATTTAAGGTTACGTCTCCATTTGCAAATGAAGAATACCCAACAAAAATATATCCTCCGTCTGCAGTTTGCTGAATGTCGTTTGCTGCATCATTACCGGTTCCGCCGTATGTTTTTTGCCATTGTATAGTTCCGGAATTGTCAAGTTTTACAATCCAACAATCGAGTGATGTCCCATGTAGTCCCGTAACATCACCGTCATTGGATATTGTAGATCCGGCAATTATAAAACCGCCATCTTGGGTTTGACGGATCGATTTGGCAGTTTCACTGAGACTCCCACCCAAAGATTTTTGCCATTGTATTGAAGGTGACTGGCTGCAAATTTTTAAGCTGTTGATGAAGAGTAAAAAACAAAAGAGTAATTTATATTTCATAGATTCTGTATTTGGATTTTCTGAGTGAATTCGTTTTCACAGATCTAAATATAAGAATTAAATTTTATTAACTTTCTATATTTTAACAGGTTATATATAAAATTTAACTACAGTAACTTCTGTTTATTCATATTCCAAACACTCTTTCCAGGACAGTAATATTTCTTTCCAATCATCTAGCAGAATTATTGTTATTTCGTGTCCTTCCTGCCACAGTTCAAAATGAGTCGGTGTTATTTGCGCAAACCAATAATTTCCCATACCACCTCCATGATCGGGATCTTCAATCAATGAAAAATTGCCTGAAATTGCTAAATTCACATCAGCTACATCATCAGGAGGTCTGTAACTATAAATGTAATTAGCAATTGGATTCCCTGAAATAATGCCATGAAATCTCTCGGGTGATTTTTCCATGGTCAAACCCTATTTTTGTAGGATTATATTGTTCAAATTGTAAAAGATTTAAATGCGATATTCTGAATAAAAATAAATTTAAAAATCTTAATGCAGCTTATTATCCGAAATTATTCAGGCTTATAAAACTGGTATTGCCCGTCCTCATAAAATGCATTAATATGCTGTAAACCATTCGTTAAAACAATTTCAGAAGCACCGATAATAGAATTATATCTTGCTGTTTGCTCAAAAGTTTTTTCTGTTAATTTAATTTGTGGAGCTTTACATTCAATCAGAATTTTTGGCTGTGCTTTTTCAGTGATTAAAAGGTCAATACGCTTAGTTAATCCATTCAAAACAATCTTTTTTTCAGTAATTAAAGCTGAGGTAGAGTAGGACTTTACGGTAAGATAATAATGTACCCAATGCTGTCTCACCCATTCTTCAGGCGTGAGCAAAAGGTAAGTTTTACGAACCAAGTCATAAATAAAAAACTTATCTTTGTCTTTCCTGAATTTAAAATCAAAAGTTTCCTGAAAGTTCAGTTTTGGAAGTTCCATTTATACGATGAAAGAATTAGATTTAATCCTCAAAAATATTAAAAATAAAGAAGTTCTACCGATTTATTTTTTCCATGGAGAAGAACCCTATTTTATCGATCTTGCCGTAAAAGCCCTTGAACACGACTTTTTAACGGAAGATGAAAAAGCATTCAACCAGACGGTTGTCTATGGGAAAGATACTTCATATCAGGAAATCCTTTCGCTGGCCAGGCAGTTTCCGATGATGGGCGATAAGCAGGTGATCATCGTCAAAGAAGCACAGGACCTCAGGCTGGCAGAAAGTGAGACCAACGCTTTGGAAACCTATGTTCAGAATCCGGTTCCCTCCACTGTTCTGGTCTTTGCGCACAAGCACAAAAAGCTAGACAGCCGAAAAAAGGTAACCAAATCCCTGGAAAAATCCGGAGCTTTGTTCCTGAGCGAATCCATCAAAGAATCACAGCTCCCGAAATGGATTGCCGACGAATGCATCAGGCTGAGCATCAAAACAGCCCCCAATATTTCCCACCTGCTGGCGGAATATTTAGGAAATGATCTTTCCAGGATTGCCAACGAACTGAATAAACTCAAAATTATCCTTAAACCCGGCGAACTGCTGGACGGGAGAATTGTGGAAGACCACATCGGTATCAGCAAAGAATATAACGTGTTTGAGCTTCAGAAAGCTCTGGGAACGAAAAATGCTAATGCAGCGTTTAAAATTGCTCATTTCATGGGAAAAAATCCCAAAAACAATCCTTTCGTGATGATGCTGGCGAGCCTTTACAATTATTTTTCCAATGTCATTATTTACAGTACGATGGCGGGACAGTCGCCGCAGGCGATCGCTTCCCAGATGGGCGTCAATCCGTATTTCATCAAAGATTATGCGGAATCGGCCCGGTTATATCCTCTGAAACATGCCACACGGGTGATTTCCATTCTACGGGAATTCGATATGAAAGGAAAAGGCCTGGGTGCCGTCAACATGAGCGAAGCGGAACTGATCAAAGAATTGGTTTATAAAATCATCAATGTCGACAAAATTAAAATGAAAGTTTGAAAAAGTGAAAGGTGAATGGTCAACCCGCTTTGCTGGTGAATTTGAAAGGGTGAAGATTCCCTGTTATTGACAAACCGCCATACATTAACCAAAAATTCCCCTCCTCTGGAGGGGTAGCAAAAATTCAGAAAGAATTTTTGACGGGGTGGTTTTTATAAAGTGAAAGGTGAATGGTCAATTCACTTCATTTGTCAATTTTAGCAGTATGAGAATTCACAATTAACCATTGACGTATTGACAAAGGAGTAAATGGTCAATCCGCTTCGTTTGTCAATTTCAGCAGTACGAAAATTCACAATTCACCATTGACAATTGACCACACAATTTTTCATCGACATTCAACATATCAGATATTGACAAGTATCATTAAAATAACTTTAATTACAGATTAAAAATTACGAACTTAGCGAACGTAAATTTTAAATCCTTTTGAAAAGCAAATTATGGAGCAAAACATTTTAGATTGTGTGATCGTTGGATCCGGACCTTCCGGCTTTACAGCAGCTATTTATGCGGCTAGAGCAGATTTGAAACCTGAACTGTATACAGGTTTGGAGCCGGGCGGACAGCTGACGACCACAACGGAAGTAGAGAACTTCCCGGGATATCCGGCAGGAATTACAGGTCCTGAAATGATGATGGATTTGCAGAAACAAGCGGAACGCTTCGAAACCAAAGTGCATTACGAAATGATTACCAAAGCCGAATTTTCCAAAGAGGAAGGTGGCATTCATAAATTATATGCAGGCAATAAGGAGATTCTGGCAAGAACCGTTATTATTTCTACTGGAGCCACTGCAAAATACCTGGGTCTTGATGACGAGAAAAAATATAATGGAGGAGGGGTTTCTGCCTGTGCCACCTGTGACGGATTCTTCTACAGAGGAAAAGATGTAGTCGTGGTAGGCGCCGGGGATACTGCTGCCGAAGAAGCTACGTATCTTGCAAAATTGGTGAACAAAGTAACGATGCTGGTAAGAAAAGATGAGTTCAGGGCTTCCAAAGCAATGATCCACCGCGTAAACAACACCCCGAATATCGAAGTGAAGTTCCACCATGAACTGATTGGGATTGAAGGGGAAAACAACCTGGTTGAAAGAGCGGTGGTCATCAACAACCAGACGCAGGAAGTATCAAAAATCGATGTGCACGGGATTTTCATCGCCATCGGCCATAAGCCGAACACGGAAATTTTCGTCGGGCAGATCGATTTGGATGAAAACGGATACATTGCTACCGAAAAAGGGACGGCAAAAACAAACCTTCCGGGCGTTTTCGCAGCCGGAGACGTTCAGGATCATATCTACCGACAGGCGATTACGGCTGCAGGAAGCGGCTGTATGGCAGCCATGGATGCAGAAAAATACCTTGCTGAACTGCGTTAATTCACAATAGAATCAATATTAGAAAAGCGTGTTCCTTTACTGAGACACGCTTTTTTATTTAATACCGAAAAATAAAAAGGCTGATTTTTAGCCGATTATTACGATTTGTTAAAATTTGTATGAAAATTGTTTTGCCAAAATAGAAAAACGTATTATATTTGCACCACTGAAAACGACGGTATCGCCGGAGTTCAGGGAGAGTTGGCAGAGTGGTCGATTGCGGCAGTCTTGAAAACTGTTGACTGTAACAGGTCCGGGGGTTCGAATCCCTCACTCTCCGCCAGTTGGGAAACCAAAATAAGCTAAAACGCTGTAAACATCAATGTTTACAGCGTTTTTTGTTTTAGCGCAGTATCAAAAAAAACCAAAATAGGGGATCAGTAACAAAACCTGGGGACTATGCAAAAAGTTTGGTTAATCTGAATAGGAAGAAGGTCCGGTCTTTGACTCCCCGGAGCTGCATCCTGAAGTTTTTGATTTTGGCATTAAAGGATTCGGCGGCTGCATTGGTGCTTCCAGGTCCGGATATTGTGAAAAAAGGATACAGGCCCTTTGGCTTTGGGAGAGGGTCCATTTTTCACGGCTTTTATAAAGCAGATACCTGCTTCTTGCCAAAAGCTGTTTGCGGGAATCTCCGTTTTCGAATACTTCGGTGGTTGCTTTTTTGTCTTTATCCGTTCTTTCCGTTTCCTTATTTTCCATTTCAATAGCCTCCCAGCGGTGCCTAACCCTGATTTCCTGAATAGCTTCCATAGCCAGCTTCTGCACATGGAAACGATCGATCACCTGATCTGCCCAGGGAAAACATCTTTTCGCAATCCGTTTCATCGAACCCGCCATATCCAGGGTAATCTCTTTTACCGCCATTCGTAGCTTTCTTTTAATTTTTAAAAGATGGGAAATGACTAGATCACTTTGTGTCCCTTTTACAACAGCCACAATACTTCCTTTTCTGCCTTTTGCCTGCTTTGAGGTAAGAACCGTATAGAGCTCCCCATCGGATAAAGCCACTTCATCCAGGGAAAGCTGCTGCGAAAGGTTATCAGGATAAAGAATCCACTCTTCTGCATGGGGCTTTTGTTCCCAGTCCTTAAAATCGCTGAGTTTCTTTTTGTACTGCCGCTGGAATTTCCTTCCGTCAAGGCCATACAGATCACCAATGGTTTTGCAGGAAAGGGCGTTAGTATCGGCAGATTTTTTTTAAGAAC
>CAJYXJ010000025.1 GCA_913778085.1 uncultured Chryseobacterium sp. | reverse complement strand
GTTTTCCCCTGATTTTGTTCAGATAAGATTTTAACAATCTGAACCTCTGTAAATTTGCTTTGTTTCATCTTTCCCAAATTTAAAACTATATTTATATTCGTTTCGGTTTTTGGGGAAGATTACACCTATAATTAATAGAGTAAAAATTCATAAAATATTGTTATATGTTAGAAATTAATACCCTGCTTTTTCATATTACTAGAAATGAAAATGCAAATTTAATTGAAGTTAGTGGAATACAACTTCAGGTTGGAAATGTAAATGCATATGGAAGAGGTTTCTACACGGTAGAAAACTTAGCAAATGTATTTCAGTGGAATCATGCAGATAATGCTGAAGACTTTTTGAATAATTATTCAGTTATTTTTAGTAGAGTAACTATAGAGACAGAAATTGATCTTGTAGCTCCGGTATTAGCTATTGATGGACCTTATGGACCGGATGTCCTTCCATTAAGAAGAGGCGGTGATTTAGTATGGAGAAATTTCAATGGTACTATCCAAGGATCCCAAGCTCAAAACATAGAAGTTATAGGAAACCTAACTGTAAATACAATTAATAATATAGCAAATAATTTTTTAATACCTCAACCTATTAATGTTAATGGTTTAATTTTAAATAATATTGATCTAAATGCAATTCAAATTATAGCAAATATTAATGCTGTAATAGAAGATTTATAGAATAAATCTAATTTACAATTTAAATTATAAATAAGTTATGGGAGCAATAAGAGGTTTTATAAATAAAAATGATCAAGCAGACTCTTTAGTTAAAGAGCAAAATGCACATTTAGATTCTTTATCAGAAATGGCTAATATTAAAGTAAATTTATTTAAAGAAATAATAACCGATCGATTAATTAATGCAGGAACCGGTACTGATAAAACTGTGCCGATTACACAAATTCAAGATTTTATTTCGGAAACTCACGCATATACTTCTCAAAATGCTGATAAAATTGCAGGAGCTGTTGAAAATGCCATTAATGGTATTATAAATGGGGGTAAAGAAAACATTAACAATGCTATATCCGGATTGGTTACCGCTGCAATAACTGGATTATTTGGCAGTCAAGAATCTTCTGACATGACTTTTGATAAGTACTATGTTGCTGTTGAAGGTATATCAATAATTAGATTGGACTTGATGGGATGGAAAAGAGCGATCACAGCCAGTAGCCTTTCAGAAAGAGTAGAGCAAGTAAGTGCATTTGTGATGGCTAAATCAACCGTTGATATAATGAAGACTGACTTTAATACTTTTCTAGATTTATACCAAAATTTAGTTCTTTCTGAAAATCCTGATGCGAAAACAAAAGATATAATTACAGATGCAAAACAAATTTTTGACATGTTTAAAAGCAATGAAAAAAATATGAATGTCCGTTTTTTATCATAATGCTAAAATCAACAGTAATTTTGTCATTCCGAATCTCAACGCACTGAAATTAATACCGTTTAGATTCCTATCGGGATCACAAACAAACCGTTGAAAACTAATTTATTACTAATTGTGGATATTCATTAGAAAATTCATTAAAAGTATTAAATCAATAAGTTTGACTAAAAACGGGCCATGGCTGGCTCGTTTTTGTTTCTGCAATGATCATCCAGTTTGTCAATCCACGGCAATTTCAAAAGAAATAACCCAATTAACTGTAATGTTGATAACGGAAATATCCTCAAGTAACACTCATTCAGTTTTACAGTAAAAACCTAAGGTCACTTTTTCATAGAAACTCTTTCCACGATCAGCCACGCGGCATCCAGCATTTTCGTGAGTTGGAGATACGGAATGATGATCCTGTTCTCCGCTTCGCACCGGGAATTGCCCAATGAGAAATACACCATTGCCGATAGAAACCCATCGAATTCTTCCCTACTACACGTCCTGAAAGCGTTTCGGAAGACCAGAACCGGATCCCGGTATTCTTCCTCCGGAGGGGAACCCGCCATTGTTTTGGAAAAGCGGGCTTTCGAAAGAATCCTGAACCTTCCTTTCTTTTCTTCTTTCTCGATCAGACGGCAGGCGCGGAGCAGCGAACGCAACGCCTGGTACAGGTGGAAAACTTCGGCAGGATCTTTCGTAATACGGCATTTCTTCTTTACCGAAGCCTGCATCATCATGCTGAGCGTTTCCTTTACTTCTATTACATCATTGAACTGGAAAAACGTTTCCAGCAAACCTACCGCGAAATGTTTTCGGGTGCCGGACCAGAACCGGGCTTTAAAATCTTTTTTCTTTTTCATCACTCTGTTTTTCAGATTAAAGGGGTACGGAACCCAAAGGAATTTCCTCTCTGGTGCCGTGAATGTATTTGCCTGCTAAACTCTTCGAGATTAAGCATACCGGAGCCGGACCGTTTGCAGGGCAGATGATTATTGCTCTAATAAAAACGGCTGCTGTTGTTCTGCTGAATGCAGACTGTCTACTTTTTAAATTCCTTCCGTGACGAAAATAATTTGGAAAATTGAAAGAAAGCCAGTACTTTTAAGGGTTGGGTTTAAACGTGCTTCTGCTTTCCTTTGGCTTAAAGGAATTTCGGAGGGCGGCGGTTTTCAGGTGCGGCTGTACCCCGCCTTCCTGCCCTTGCAGGCAGTTTCGGTACAGCACAGTTATCGCTGAAGGGCTCCGGCTATGCCGGCGGGCCGGTCAGCAACAGGGTAGAAATATCTTTTTTCATCATCCGGTCTTAGATAAATTCCCCCTGGAACCTGCGCAAAAACCACCTTTTGCCGATGGAAAAGTGATGTACTTTTCCAACAATTATTTCACGGGGTTTCCCGATGAAAATCGTTGTGCCGGCTTGGAATGCGTCTTTTTAACGGGTCTTCAGAGGCTGTTATTGATTCGCTGATACAAATATAAGAATAATTTTAATACACCCAATATATTGGGCTATATTTTTTTTTAATTGATATGGAAAAAACATTTTCTTTCGAGACTACCGGATTTGATTTTGCTTTTATAAATCATGTAAAAATCATCCGTATCAATAAGAAACTTAGCGGAGATCAGCTAAGTCTTAAAATGGGTGTTGCAAAGAGTTTCGTAAGCAATGTAGAATCATACACCCAACGTCACAAATACTCAACCCGCCACATTTCGTTGCTGGCCAAAGCTTTCGGCTACAAAAATATTTCCGAACTGATGGACTTCCCCACTCCGGAATATGACCACATCAAAGTTACCGTGAAGCAGGTTTATAATGAAAGTGGAACGAAGGTGATGAAGAGTGAGGTGGTGGAGATTGAGAGGGTTGAATAAAAACTCATGAGTTTTTAAGAGTAGAATTTTAAGGCTTATAGAAAAGAAGTCGCTGAAATGATATACAAGCTTGGTAAACTTTGGAAAGAACGTCTTATTTGGATAATTATTTAAAAACAACTAGAATTACAGATTAAATAATTTGAAATTATTCTCATATTAGGTAGTGTCTCCCTAGTTTTTTGCCTGATACACTTTGTGGGAGAGTGTTAGCTTTAGGCTTTTAAATGCTTTCTGCTTTTAACATTTAATATTTCATATAATTTTTTAATATGATATTTAACTGTACTTTCCGCAATACTAAAATGATTAGCGATTTCTTTATTACTTTTGCCATCTCTAATCATTTCCAGCATCAACAATTGTTTAGAATTAAGTTTAGATTTTTGATTAATACCCTTTGCTCTTTCATTTTCATATTCAATAAGAGTTTGTTTCATCCGATCAATTTCTTTCTCATGCTGTTTATTCTTATTTTTCAGATTTAAAGAATGCCTACCGATTAAAAACAAAAATAATATCAGCAAAATTACCGTAATGATATAAAAAAGTGTAATCTGTATTTTCGATTTTTCGATTTTTTCTCCATTTCGCAGCGCTTGAGCTTCCCGATTTAAATGCAATGCCTGAATATTTTCCTCACGCCGGTAAACCGCATTAAGTGAATCATATTTCCGAGTAAACTTTAAAGTGTTCTTAGCATCCTCCCTTTCTTTATAAATATTTATAAAAACTTGGGACAAGTACATCTCGTATTTTAGAATTTTACATTGCCTGGCTTTTTGAATCCCTTTGTGATAGCATTCAAAAGCTTTTGCTGGATTATTCTCTGCAAAGTACAGTTCTATTTCCTTTCCATAAATGATGGGCAAATCGCAGTTATTATTTTCTTCCATGATAATGGAAGACTGTTGATAATATTTTTCGGCATTATAAAAGTCCTTATCAAGAAAGCTAATGTATCCTTGTTGCATCAGCACTTTAGATCTTTCGTCTGCCGGAAGATCTTCATACCCTTTAGCTGCAATTTTTTTCATTATCGTTCCCGACTTTTTGTAAGACTGTGTATCGAAATAGGAAAATGCAAATTGTGCATCGATGATATTGCTTAAACGCTTTAGCCTATTCTCTATGGCTATTTTCTTCGCTTCTGTAAGATAATAATTCACCGATGTATAATCTTCCAGCCTTTTATAAGTGAAAGAAAGCAGTATATTTATTTCACCTTTATCTTCAGGAGATAAATTTTCATTTTGCAACAAAGTAATTAAAGTATCCTGAGATTTTTTATATTGAAGGTTATTATTATAAACATAAATTTTATCAGAAAGGGCATTAAGATTTAATTTTTGAGAATGCAAGAATTGAAAGCAAAATAATAATACAAAGAATGACAGTAAATTCATGAATGCTTATTTTTTGCAAAAATAATAATAAATCGACCGTTTGCAATGAGTCTGGAACTGAATAATCTCTTTATATATTAAGTTTTTTTAATATTTATTCTCTTTAAGCCGATTTGAATCAAGTTAATTTGAACTTTTTCTTTTGGAACAGCAACAAGAATCTGAGAAATTGATTATGACCGGTTTCGGGCTCGCTCATAGCCAGAGGAATACCATTTTTACCGGTCAGGTACAATGAATTTGTTGTTTTTCTTTTTCTCCTGCCCTGATAGCTTATTTTTCCCCCCTCCTTTGGTGCGGAGCGTATGGCTGCCATCAAAATTAACATGGCACAAATCTACCCGTATCCTACTGGATTTTAACAAAGAGGTCCCTATTTTTTCCCAAACATCCATTTTACTCCATCTCCTAAAATGATGATATACACGGTTCCAACTGTAATCCAATTCAGGAAAAAGACTTTTTGCAGGAGGCATATACCACTGAAGGCCGGTTTTCAGCTTGTACAGAATAGCATTAACGATCGCAAGGATAGAGACTCTGGGTTTAAAACCTCTCTTATTTTTCGGAATATATTTTACTATTGCAAATATCTTTGTCAAGTACCTGGTACACAGGCTGGGAATTTTAAGTTGTTTTTTGCAATTACAATATCTTAAATCCCAGCCTTTTTTACAAAAAAAGTTTAAATGACTTCATAGTTTGGGAATTCAAAGTCGTACAAATTTAAGGTAAATATTCTGTTCTGTTCTTTTGCGCTGATAGAAAAAGCACCAGAACCCGTTTGGTTCCCGGTGCATTTCTGTCTGTTCCGAAGTATGTTTTGATATACGTTTTTATCTGCTTTCAGGATCATTAAGATGCAATGAACGATAAAAAATTACCGGAACCTATCTAAAATTAAAAGTTCTCCCCTGAAGAAGAACTTTTTATAAATGTAATGAGCAGGAAGTTTATCCTTCTACGGGTTCGGGTACGATCACATAGCATTCTGCATTAATAGCAACACAAACATCCGCTTCAGGACAATAATAGGTTAGCGGAGGACATTTTGAACCGGATGCCGCTCCCTTGATTCCTTTCAGTTCTTTTCTTGACAGACTTTTTAAATTTTTCATAGTAATACAATTGTTTGAGTTATAATTTTTATGATTTTTAATATTCTCAAAGTTAATAAAACATTGATATCATAAAATTTTATTTATCATTTATTTTCAAACAATATTTCTTCAAAATATTCTTTTCATTATGAAATCGATATTGCAATCCGTTTATAATAGCAGAATTTCATCTGTCTTTATTAATCTATGGTAATCAGCCCGACGTTTCTTTGAAGAGCCATCGGATCCGGATCTTGATTTCAGGGGTGGTTTTAAGCTTAGCTTAACCAATAGAAAACTAATCCTGCTTTAAGTCCGCCAATTTTCGCCTGAAGGAAAGCATTTCTTTTGCATTAAAAATTATCACGGCCAGAAATATGATGGAATAAGCCAGGATCTGTACCAGTGAAAGCTTTTCCCGGTAAACGGCTCCTGCCAGAATAAAAGCGATAATGGGATTGATGTTTAGGATCATTCCTACTTTGGAGGATGAAATCCCGGACAGGGCATACAGATTCAAAAGTAGCGGCACAATGGTATACATCACGGCAATGACCTCAATCAATACATAAAATCTGAATTCAACGGGAACGACCCCCGAATAGGCCGGAAAAAAAGGCAATAAGATCAGTGAGGCCAGAATGATGTGGATGTTAAGGATCAGGAACTTATCAAACCTTTTGTTAATGCTCTGGAGAATCAGATAACCGGCATAGCTGAACCCGATCAGGCTGCTGTACAGCATATCCAGCAGGTTGGAATACGACAGCAGGATGCATCCCAGTCCGCTTAAAGCTACAGACATCCATTGCAGCCGGTTGAGTTTTTCCCGCAGGATCAGGAACGCCAAAATGGTGGTGATAATCGGGCACACCAGGTAAGCCACAGAAGTAGCCCTTACACTGATGTGGTTCATCACATAAATGAATGAAAACCAATTGGCAGTCAGAAGCACGCTGCTTATTATATTCAATCCTATCGTCCGTTGCCGGGCTTTTTTAGGCAGGCTATTAAAAATCTCCAGGTTTTCTTTCAGCTTTTGCGTTCTGAATAAGGCAGAAATCAGGGACATGATGACGGCACAGCTGAACACCCTGTAAAAAAGGATATCAAGGGATGAATAGTCGTATAGCGGTTTTAAAACAAGACTGAACGTTCCCCAGATGGCAAAGGCAATAATGGCGGCAAGATAATATTTTAGCTGTTTCAAGTGAAATCCGTGTTTTTATGATTTGTTTTTAAGAACGGCAAAGGTAGCATAATTAATGATCCAATTTCTTTGTGCGATTTGATCCCTTAGTGATTTTGAGATAAACCAGATCAGGTCAGTTTTCTTTTGAAGCCCTTTCCGCGATCAGCCACGCGGCATCCAGTATTTTCATCAGTTGAAGGTATGGAATGATAATCCTTCCCTCCTCTTCATACCTGACATCTGCCCATGAGAAATACATCACTGCCGAGAGAAATTTATCGAATGCTTTCGGGCTGCAGGTTTTGAACGCCTTTCGGAAGACCTTTACCGGCTCCCTATATTCTTCCGCCGAAAGGGAACCCGGCAGCATGGGAGGATGGATTTCCTGAGCAATTTTAAACGCTCGTTTCTTTGCTTTCTTCCCGATCAGGCAGCAGGCCCGAACCAGCGAATGCAGTGACTGGTGCAGGTGGAAAATTTCAGCAGGATTTTTATAAATTTACTGAATGGGTGATGTATGAGATTTAAATGTCAAAAAATACCGATTCTACTTTACCGCTGACCGATACTTATTCCGGGACTTTGAATTTTCTCTGTACCGGTATCAATATACAAAATCAAAGGCCTCCTTCAGGAAGCCTTCGAAACACCAAATCACAAAATATTAATATGAAAAATTTATTTATAAAGCGGTTGCTGTATAAGTTACCGTC
>CAJYXJ010000024.1 GCA_913778085.1 uncultured Chryseobacterium sp. | reverse complement strand
GTTTTCCCCTGATTTTGTTCAGATAAGATTTTAACAATCTGAACCTCTGTAAATTTGCTTTGTTTCATCTTTCCCAAATTTAAAACTATATTTATATTCGTTTCGGTTTTTGGGGAAGATTACACCTCATAAATCAAAATTTTAATTTCCTATATTAAAGCTCTTAGATTTATCAATTCATAACTTATATATTTTTATTTTACCTGCTTTTGTATACTTAAATTGTCTATAACCTCTTTCAAAGTTTTTAGATTTTATGGAAGTTTTATCATATAAAAGAATTTCTCCCATTTATCCTTCTAATAAATAAACCTTCTTCTCTACCTTTACGGCTAAAAGTTGATTATCAACAGTACTTCCAGTTATGCTGGCTTTTCTCTTCCCAAGAAACCGCAACGATAAAGTTGCGGCTATTTCTATTTACGAAAAAAATTGTAAAATATCAGGATTACTTATAATCGAACCGATCTTCATCAGGGTACCAATAAGTGTTTAATGCTGTAGACATAGTTCCATTTTCGTAGGCCTGTAAATAATTTTCTAGTCCCATTCTTGTACCAAAACTAACCACTCTACCTGTTTTTTTTTACTAAAAATGGCCCCCCATTAATGATGTTTCAAAATCGCCTATTAAAATATATTCTTTAGAATTAAAATGATAAATATTTCCATATGGTTTTCTAATAATGTCATCATATAACATTGGTTCAATACGCTTATTTACTATTCTTCTAATAAAACGTTTTGCTATAGCTAGCATTTCTTGGTCTGTTAACATACTATTCTATTTTTTAATTTTACCTGCTTTTGTATACTTAAATTGTCTATAACCTCTTTCAACGTTTTTAGATTCTATGGAAGTTTTATCATATAAAAGAATTTTCCCCGTTACCACACGAATCTTTTCGTGTGGTAATCTTTAAAAGTCGAATATTCTTTAAGTCCTTTTTCCATCAGAATAATCTATCGCACTGCTATATTTATAATCTTCAACATGGAAAACCCAACCGGCTTCCATAGGATTTTGATATATGTAATTTCTACTCATCATTGTATGTTTATAAAGATAAAAATAATACTATTCTAGAGAATTATGTTTAAAGAAAAAGCCACACGAAAGGATTCGTGCGGCAGCGCTGGGTCAAATTTAAACATAATAATAAGACTATCCAAATAGTTTGGAGATCCTCTAATTGGTTTCAATCATTTTTATTCTTCATTTATTTTTATAAACTCCTCTATGGTAATATAGTCATCACCACTTTCAACAAAGATATCCGGTAGGTATCCTTTTAATTCTTTAATAATAGGCATCATAAAAGTATCTATTTCTGCAATAGGCATTTTACTAGACCAATTAACTTGAAATATTCCACCATAATCTTCATCATATGAGTTTGTAAATTCTTCTTTGCTATAAACACTAAAAGAGATAACGCTTCTCGTTTCTGGCTGTATAATTTCAAATTCAACACCATATTCATTATCATCTTTTCTTATTTCATTATTTTTCTTTTGAGCAATTTCTCTAAGTATATTTTCTAACTTACTCAATTCCTTAAAACTTTTGCTTACTATTCTAAAATCTGGCATATCAATATAATTTCTTAATTTGTTTAAAATCCGTTATATTTATAACTTTTATTTCTCTATTTTTTTGAAGTGTTTTCAAAACACTTTGATCTACATTACCGCCTTTAGTAAATTGTTTAATAAACAATACTACAGGTTTTTTTCGAATATTTATAAAGTTTTCATCAAAAGGATCAATATACTTTTTAAATTGTTTTAAAAACTTTCCTGTATTTGTTTCACCCGAAACACTGTATTTTACTTCAACCAAATATTTATTAAATAATCCATCAAATTCTCCAGCAATATTCTTATTAGTCTTATAAACAGGATTACTTACAGACAATAATTCATCATATTTTGAAAATTCCTTTGCCACTTCCGCTTCTAGACCTGCTGTAAGAAATTGTTGTTGTTTTGTATTTAATTTTTCAAATGTAGAACCTCTTTCAATCATTAATTTTTCTGCGGGCTTGGCATCTTGTATTAATTTTTCAATCTTGGTAAACATTTCTTGTTGGGTTTCATTAGCCCATCGCAACTCCGTTCCAGCTTCATTAAAACACGTCCAGAATTGTTTATCTGGAGTTAATTTTGGTATTTTTCTCCAAAGATTTTCTAAAAACAATGCAGATTTTTCGACATTATACGATACTTTGCTCAATTGCTGCATTGTCTTTAAATATTCTTTATTGTACTTATTTCCCTGTACAATAATCTGTCCTTTGTATTCTAATGCATAATTTTTGATGATCTGATTTGTTTCATTTTTGATTTCAAAAAAACCGCTCCATTTTCTACTAATCCTTTATAATATGTTCTTGGTAAAAAACCGCCACTTACAAACACCCATTTTGTAGGCTGGAATAAACGGAGATCTTGTCTTTGGAAAGCATCGCTATTCAAATCCAAAAACGAGGATATTAAGAAAAGAACCACCTATAAAGGCTGTTCAGGTTTTATCCAAATTTTATTTCTTATCCCAAACTCAGGTTTTTATATATTTTTCAATAAAAAAAGCTGCCTTTTCAGACAGCTATAATTATATTAATTTCCATAATAGGCTTCTATACCACTTTGTATCTCTGAACTCATTTTTTTCGGATATTTCTTTTCCAAATTTTTGAGACATTCAACAAATTCTTTATTTTGAAATTTATATGACAATTCTTCAAAATCTGAACAGATATGTTCTAAATCTTCCAAGTCAAAATTTTCAATTACCTGAATTGTTTTATTTACATCCATCAATAACAATTTAGTAATTTTATCATAATCGTCCGATTTTGTCGGGTCATTCAAATGTTTTGACTCAATAACATTTATAATATTTAAAATTTTATTTTTCAATTCCATAATATAAAAATTACAACATTGTCCAAAATTCCTCTCATCAGAATAATCTATAGCACTGCTGTATCTGTAATCTTCTGCACGGAAAACCAAGCCGGCTTCCACAGGATTTTGATGCACATAATTTATTTTTTGGCGGATAACGGGATTGCTCCAAAGTTCAATCGATTTATTATCATGTCTCCAAAATTGATATGGATTTACATTTGAACTTTTTGAACCTTTCTTAAGAAAGAAATCCAGTAGGAATTCCTTTCTGCTTTCTTTAGGGTTTTCTTTGATGGCTTGTACCATTGCTTTGCCGGTAAATCTTTTTAAATCACCGATAAGAAGCTCCGGTTTTTGTCCGTTTATACTTCTAAAATCAAGTGGACATGGCTGGACACGATGCAACCAGGAATGTATTTCTAACCCTTTATTTTTTTGGCAGCATCTTATCCTTTCTAAAAGAATCTCTTTGTATTCATTTCTTATAAATACATCAAGCCATCCTACAACAGCAAAACTTATAAAATATAAACCTTCCGGATTATGAAATTTGTAATTTCTACTCATCATGGTACGTTTTTATAAAGATAAAAAATAATACCATTTCAGAGAATGATGCTTAAAGAAAAAGCCACACGAAAGGATTCGTGCGGCAGCGGGGGTTCTGGATAGAAAATATTTTTAGTTTATTTTTTTAATTACATTTTTTTAATATAATATCCTTCATTAATGTTTCTTGGTAAAAACTGTTATCTTTAAATTCTCTTCTTTTTGTTTTTTTATTATAAAATCCATACCAATAGAAGTTTATTGTATTATCATCAATAATTTTTATGTAAGCAACAGGTTCATTATTTAAATACTCTTTCCAATTTAGATTACTTCCCAATGATCCTAAATCCTCGGGAATACTTTTAAGTTTATATGCTATTCCTTTTTCAAAATCATATCTTTTAATCTCAACCATATCAATGTTGATTTGATTGAATAGGACCGCTAAGAAGGCATTCTTACCTTCTATACTTAAATTAGCATTTCCATTTTCACAGTTAACTTTCCAATTTCCATCACCAGAATAATTATATGCTTTTTCTATACGTTTTTTTTCTGTTTGCTCATCTTCATCACAAGGATATTTTATATAATTAATTTTTTTATTAATCAAATTTAAGCTGTCAGAAAATAAAATTTTCCTAGTATCGTTTGGGGCTGATAGCTCCCATATTAAATCATTCTTTTTAAGAAACGTCCATTTTTTGTTTTCTGGTATTGGCAGATCCCCCTTGAAATAATAGTAGCCGTCCGTGATGATTTTAAATTCACCATTTTTAGTTGTGTATATATTCTTTATTGTATGATAAGCTCCTTCTTGAGGATAATAGAAATATAGAGTTTCCTTCGAAATTTTCAAAGAAGGATAACCTCCGTCACATTTATCAATTACATTATACTTATTGCCTTTCATCGTTATTCCAAGAAAGGTCTTATCTAAAATAGAATTTTTATTTTCAGAGAAAGGTAATTTTTCTTCTTTTTGATCTTTGCAGTTTATTAACATCATAAATGCAAATACTAAATAAAAGTGATTCTTCATTTTAAAATTGTATTAGTTTTCCTTTTTTATTTAAATTTCTTCTAACTTGTGTTAAGGTATAGCTTCTGTTTGGTTTCCACACTTCATTAGAGTAAAGTTTATCAGATAACAAAATGAATTTAAAATCACCCTCTGCACCTTTCTTTGTTGCTACGTCCCAAAATCTATACTTTAAAATGTTTTGATCCCAAAATCTTCCAACTATTATTACATAATGATCACTAGTATTAGTTGATTCATTGTATCCATAGTTTAAAGTATGATTAACTCCCACCATTATAGGATAACCTGCTTCAAGTGATTTATCAATATAATTCATTCCCTCTTTAAAATCATCAGCATTTAAAAGAAGTTTCTTATGATCTTTAGATTCAATAGATGTCTGATAATATGATTCATTCCCTTTTTCAGTTGGATTTTCAGGAACAACTCCTAAAGAACTCATAATGCTTCTACAGGTAAGATTACAATCTGTTTTTGTTTTTTGAGCTCTAAATTTCATCTTATTTCTTAAATCGATATCTTTTTTATTCTTATGATCCGTAGATAATTTGTTATTTTTTGTTTTAGATTCCTTGCAACAATTTTTATCAAACTCTTCTAAAAATCCTTTTTTCAAGTGTAAAGGGCTTATATCTTTTAGTTCTTCTTTCAAAAATTTTTCATAATGTTCTATACAAAACTTTAATGATGTTGCAGGTTGTCTTTCCCCATTAAGGAAGTAATGACTTTTATCACTCGTCTCCGGTAGGCTTGCCCATATGTAGCAACCATCTTTTTGAATAGCATCTTCAATTTTGTTTGCAATAATTTTATTAATAAGATCAGGTCTTTGTTTTTCCATAAGAATAATACAAATTTTATCCTGAGATTCTGGATGATAATCAGTGATTTTATATTTCTTTAACCGATCCCTTTCTTCAAAATATCTCCCCGTTTTTTTCTTATTTTTTACTTCAAATCCCGCTAATTTCCACCAAGTATATTGCATTACTTGATAAGCTCCAGCAGCGGATGAACCTTCTTTGTCTGTGGGTTTTGCTTTAAATATCTTTTGAGGATGAGTACTTAAATCCTTTATTTTGTTGCCTCCAAATGCGGTAGTATAGCCTTTTTGAAAGTCGTGAGCTATATAAATAGTCTCTTTTTCTTTCGTTTTTATATTTTCTTTAAAGGTTTTTATTAATTCTCCTGTGCCTTCTCCAACCCTCACCATTCTTATAAAAGCTCGTACTCTAGCTTCCTCTATGCAAACTTTAGCTTCGCTAATTTTCTCTACCTCTGGTTCTTCTTGCGCTGATTCTTTTGGTTGCTCTTCAACTTGTTGATTTTTCGGAGTTATTTCTTCAGCTTTCCCAAAATTAGCAAATTCCACCATTACATTTTCGTTTCGTTGTTGAAAATAGGCAAACACTTTTATCTTTCTCGGATCAGCATGAAATTCGCAATCCATAGCACTGTAACCATTCTTAATTGTTTCATTATGATTTTTAAATAATACCGGATTTCCGTCATCATATTGGTATGCCCATTTTGCTGAAAGTAATTCTACAGAATGTAACTTTTGATTGGGCTCAGCCGTAAAATAATATCTTTCTCCTGGCTTAACCTCTGCCTGTAATTTTCCGTCCTTGTCAAACGGACCGTTGACCTTTACTACTTTTCTATTGCTATTCCAAAAAAGATTAAAATAATCATTTTGGGTACTCATAATGCTATCTCCTAAAGCCAATCCCCATGAACCTAAGATTTTTGTAAAATCTTTCTTTTTGGTACAGATTATCCGGTCATTTTTATAGTCATAAAGCTGAGCAAAGATGGTCACGCTTTCATTCATTCCCGGAAGCTGAAATTGAGAACGGCCCTCATCTATTACAACTTCCTTTATATGATATTTTAAATCATCATAAAATTTTTTATTAACTCTTAGGATAATCCGGTGTGTATTTGGATCAAATTCTCTCGTACTGACAAGTATTGTATTAGAATTTTTATTTCCTGAGCTATTCTTAATCTTTATATCAGTTATTGTTGGTAAATTCATTTTTATCAGATTAAAATTTGACTGACAGCGGCTGATAAAATCAATCGCTATCAGTCAAAAAGGTTAAACATTAGATTTTTTTAACAACCAGATGAACTGTGGTCGCAGAAGCTTCTTTTACTTCCACAACCCTTGTTACTTTTCCTTCTATAACAGAATACTGGTTATCAAAGTCATCATTTTCATCAAGACAGAGCTCGTATTTACCAACAGGAATATTTTCCATCCAGAAATCCCCTTTATCATCCGGATTGGTAAAATCTACGGGTGATTTATCTTTATTTTTAAGCATGATTTCCGGCAAAAGCCCTTGTAAACCTTCTATATGACCGGAAATTGATCCTGTCTTCTGCTCGTCACTTCCTCCCATCTGTGCATCAGTTGAAACAATCTGAGAAGACTGCGGAACTTTGGTTGGATCTTCGTAGTCGGAAAGGTTATCATCAAAAGGCAATGCTTTGGTAACATTCAGTCCGATCGACTGTGCCTGAAGAATAGTGAGTGCAGTAGGAACCCTGCTAGCCTAGGCTTTACCATATTTATCCCCTTCGGTTTTACGCATTTCATCTACGATGGATAAGAACAACGGATCATCAATTACCGGTACTTCACCGCCGTTCCAGATCTGTCCGGTCGCCATGAAATGCCTTACGGCTTCTTCAAATCCCGGTCTTACGGTGACAATCACCCTTGCCATCCCGGACTGCATAGTGTCTGAAATGGAAAGAGTCCGGTAATGTACCGAACTCTTTCATCTAATAATATTGTTTAATTTTGTCTAAACTTTTGGGTGCAGTCTAAAACGAGGCGGATTCTTTTATTTACTTCTTTCATAAACCCTTTTGGGTGGGGTCCTGAGATTTTTTATTAAAAAAAGATATTTTTGATAAGAAACTTTTGCTTCTTCTTTTTGACCAAGCTCCCATTGTGCATCTGCAAGATTAAGCCACGCTATGGCATTTGTAGGATATTTTTTTAATATAAAACTTGATAAATAAATTGAGTTAATATAACTCTTTGTTTTAAAGAGATCAAAAGCGAGATTAGTCATTACCTTAGTACTCTCACTAATTAACATATTTTCATTATTTATGATATATGGGTTTCCTAATAAATTTAATATTTTCACATTGTATTTGTTTTTCTTGATCAAACTAGAATAAAAAGATTTATAAATTTCTCCTTGTTTGCTTTGAGCATCAAAAGATTCATTCAATAAAAAATCATCTGAAATGTTCTCAATATTCAAGAGAGATAAATCAGTATTATCCCCAATACTTCCATATAATTGATGACCTTGACGATTAGAATATAGTCGATATTTATATTTTAATGCATATCTATTTTTTTCATAGATATAAACAAAGTGCTTAATATCATATTCATTACCATTTTGACGAGTACATATAATAATTAAATAATTATCGAAACATTGTTTTTCAATATTAAAGTTTGGTTCCTTTGCATTTATTTTGTATGCTATGCCATTAATATATATAGACATTGAATCTACTTTAATTTCATTACATTGGTTGGTTTGAGAAAATAGAAATATACTTATATTAATAAATAAAAATACTAGAAAAAATCTTATCATGTCAATTTTTGTTTAAGTTTATTATATCTTGAAGAAGCATCAGTCATGGTAAATCCAGATTCTCTATCACCCCTTAAAGGACCGTAGATTTCTAAAATTTTGTTTTCATATATAGAATGTTTATCTTTCCATTGTAAAGGGTCTTTAGAAATACTATTATTAGATTGAAAAAATTGGTCTAAGGCTTTACCAAAACAAGATGAAACATGCCCCGGTCTGTTGACATCATGATCCAGAATAGTAGCTTTACCTAATTTAGAAATCATAAAATCTTTTATCTTATTGGTATAACCTAATGGTTTTTTATTTGTTGCCAAGTTTAATCTAACTATAAAATCTCCTATTTGTTTTGCCTGAAAATTTTCATTTTTACACAAATTTATTATAGGTTCCATAGCTACACATTTAACTTTTTCTTTATATTTAGATTTAATAAACCCATTTCTTATTATAGCTTTTAGTTCTTTTCCTGTTTTATCATTATAATAGGCTTTATATTTAAATCTAACTATTTCACCTTTCTTATTTTTCTCTTCTTCTTGTTTAACATTCCAACCACAATTTTCCATTAAAACTTTAAAGTCAATTGGATTTTCTTGTTTAAAATCCCAAAATTGTTTTGATAGTTCTCCGTAACCATCTGAATTTATTGTTTTTTGCATTGCACCTACAGTAATTATTTCACTATCATAAGATTGAACTGCGTCTAAATTACCTTCATTTTCTGACATTGCTAAAATTATTTCTTTTTCTTCCTTTGAAATTTTAACAATATTCCAATTTTTAAAATTTTTCAAAGGAATGATACCATTATATAAAGGACCATAATTTTTACCATATCTTACACATATTATACTGTTTCGATATTGAATTCCACATGCATTATTTTCACTCTCTTCTTGATTTAGCTTTTTTTGTTCTTGATCCTTTACAACGTCTTCTCCTTTTATTGCTAAGAACTCTTCATTCTTACTATCATCTAAAAACACAGAAGTATCTTCCACCATTTCAGCATAAATGTATAAAAAAGTTTGATGATCCTGTGCGTTTTTTAAAATCTCCTGCCACTTTTTAAGATTTTCATCTGAATTTGCAATAGTCTCTTTAGGAATAAGTTTTATTTTCCCATAGGCATAATCTTTCAATTGTCCGGAATTGCTGTATTGATTCTGAGAAGCCTCTTTACCTACGGTCATTTCCATAGATAAAGAGAATCCTGTATTCATGAATAGTTCAATATTTTCATCTGTTCTTCCTAAAACATCTTGCCTGCCCTGACGTACATATATTCTGACTTTTTTACCTTGCATATTTTTCGTTTTACAGACAATATAAAGTTCATCTCCCAGTTTTGCAGTATCTACAGATTCTATTTTTCTTCTCGGTTTTTTGCCTTCCTTTGTTTCTATACTTAGTTTTGCGAAGAACAGCTGTAATATTTCAGGCTTTTCCTGTATCTCTTTTTTCCATTTCTCTATAATGCTATTATATTCTCCCAAAATCACATCACTGGTTTTATGAAGTCCATCTGTCTTTGTATGCTGGAAATTCTGGACTTGTGAATGAAATTCCTGTGATACGGAACCTGAAATCTTCGTTGTTTCCGGATCAACAATATGCCCTTTAACCCGGTAGGTATCAGCAGAAGCTAAAATAGTCTGCAATTCATTTTTCGGTTTTTCTTTTATCGTAATTTCCGCTTCTTTGGTTTTCGGATTAATTTCAGATATTTTGTTATCTACCGATATAAGAAGTTTTTGCGTTTGGGCATCAAAGTTTTGGGTACTGAGAATTACACTATGGGTTGCTTTCCTTTGCTTTTTTACACTTTCAGGTAACTTTAGCAATTGAATACCTGTTATTTTTGTTTCCATATTTCATTGTTTTAGGCTTTAGGCACTAAGCAGCAAGAAATAAACTTGCTGCTTAATAGCCCAAAGAGGATTAACTTAGATTTTTTTCAATACAAGATTGACTTCGGTCGTACCCTCTTCATTAATAATAACTTCAGTGTTTTTTTCTCCTTCTATTACGGTAAAATGATTTTTCGGAAAAACATCGTAAGCATCAATATTAAGTTCATATTTTCCAACAGGAATTTTTTCTATCATCCAATCTCCTTCTTTATTGGAAAAAGTAAATGTATAATTGCTCCCATCCTGATATTTAAGCAGGATTTTCGCTTCTTCTCCTCCGGCTCCTTCAATATGCCCCATAAGATTTCCAAATTTCTGCGTTTCTCCGACACCCATCTGTGCATCAGTTGAAACAATCCGAGAAGACTGCGGAACTTTGGTTGGATCTTCATAATCCGACAGGTTATCATCAAAAGGCAATGCTTTGGTAACAAGTAGCCCGATAGACTGTGCCTGAAGAATGGTAAGGGCCGTAGGAACCCTGCTCGCCCAGGCTTTACCATATTTCTCCCCTTCGGTTTTACGCATTTCATCTACGATGGATAAGAACATCGGATCATCAATTACTGGTACTTCACCACCATTCCAGATCTGTCCGGTCGCCATGAAATGCCTTACCGCTTCTTCAAATCCCGGTCTCACGGTGACAATTACCCTAGCCATACCGGATTGCATAAAAGCACGAAACGTAGCATCATTATCATCGAACTGATACATTTGGTCCCAGTTGTTCCTGTTCCCCCAATAGTACGGATAGAAATAATAAGACATGATTTCCCACTCAAACGCCTGTTCCATAAATTTCACGAAAGCAGTGTATTTATCGAGCGTTGAATCCAGTTTAATTTCTGTATTCAGGAAGCTTTCTTCGGACGTGTTGGTTCGGTAATATTTGTCTTTTCCAAAAGTAAGTCCTGCCGAAGGATCCTGATTGATCATGTAAGAAATACAGTTTCTTCTGAGAATCGTATTTTCAATCTGTCTGTAGAAACCGGGGTTTGAACCTTTGATTTCAACTCCTTGCGCTTTTACAGTAGCCAGGTCCTGCTCATATTTGGCTTTGGCTTTTTCGTAAGCGGCAATGATTTTATTGAAAACAGCCTGTAAATATTTGATCTTACCCTCTTTAGTAAGCTCACACATAATCATTACATTAGCCTCGAAAGAATAAAATCTATCTGTAGAAATACTTACCGGAACAATACCTGATATCTCCTCTAATGAACTTGCATAAGAAAAAGTTCCTACATTTATATTTGATAATGCGATCTGATTTCCAATACTTGCATTTACAAGAGAACCTTGATATTGCTTTCCACCTCCTTTAATATCAAAACTTTTAGCAACATAACCATCTGGTATCTCAATATCTTTCTGTAAACCTACAGCACTTGTTGAAGTTGTTCCCATGTCTGGAATAACATCTCTACCATAAGCAAATCCTTTTGAAATATATATTTTATCGGAAGGATAATTATCTATTTCTACATTATAAACACCTGACCAATATTTCAATGTAGTCGCTCCAGAAAAACTATCAAGTGCTGTATAGTTTTCCATTTTATTTATAACAGAAGTTCTTGGATCAACAGGTTTAACCAATTGATTTTCTTGGTTTTTAGAAATAGTCATTCCAAGTCTGTGCAACTTAGCCGGTTCCGGAATCATAAATTCAAACATCATTCTTTTACCGTAATTATAGATCTGGTTTTTAAAAACCTTATCTACCCATCGATACACTCCAACCACATGCTTATCCCCTTTTCTATTGTCAAATTCATGAATATTGGTTTCCTCGAATTCTTCAATCATCTTTTCTGTACGCTCCTTGTGAACTTTGGTTACAATCTTGTCAGTTGCTTTTTGGGTAATTTCCTTTGCCTGGGTCATCGCCTGCTTCATATTCTCTTCTTTAGAATTATGCGTAGCAAATCCACCGGAAACGCCAAAACTAATTCCTCCGTAAGATCCGTCAACATGGGCTTCAGCATGAGCATCTTTGGTCTGCTGCATGGCTTTCGCAATTTCGTTTTGCATTTCAAAACGTTCGGTAGAAGACGTATCACGAAGCTGTTCTTTTTCAGAATCAGAAGATTCTATGGTGGTAATTTCACTTTTTGATGTTTTCTTTGTGGCTTTTTCCCTGCGTTCCCGCGCCATTACATTTTCAATATGGGCGACTTCTCCTTCTACATATCCCTGTAAGCTTTGTTCAACTTTTAGATAATCCGCCACACCGATATTCTTCATCCCGAAACCTGAAGGGATAAAAACGTCTGCCGGGTTAGGATTTGTAGTCGGATTGGTTGGGTTCTGTGGATTTTCAGGATTTTCAGGCTCCGTTACCACAGTCTGTTTTAAGGTAAGCGCCGCATCTCCTTTGAAAATATTTTGTTTAAGCGTTCTGTTCAGTTCGTTGGGATCTCTGACCAAGGTTACATTTAACAAATACGTTTTTCCGTCATCCAGAACAACCTCTCCCTGCAATATAAACCCATTGCTGTTGATGGTTTGAGAAGCCGGGATGTTGGTTCCGTTATAGAAAAGCGAATGTACACCATTCAGATTCTGAATAATATTGGTAGAGCTGATATCACTGCCATTAATCGTCACCTTATACGATCCTGAAACGATATTGTGGGTATAACCATCTATCGTAAGGATAATATACCAGGCATTGTTGCCGACATTAGATGTTTTAACACTGTAAGGAATCCAGCCATTAGAATTCAGGGAATTGCTTACCGGTACCACAACACCGCCCACGTTGGCAGAAACCTGCTGGTTTAATACGGTGTTATTCAATACGGTCTGCTGCAGAGCCTGCGTGTTTTGGGAAATATTCTGGTTCAGTTCATCAAAACTGGTAATTCCCGATAAAGCTTCCGTAACGCTCGATGCGCCAAATAAGCGAAGCAATGCATTCTGGTCCTGAACGCTTAAGGTTCTGCCGAGAACCGCCGCGTCAATTTCGGGCGTTTTATATGAAAATTCAAAATCCGGAATCTCGGTCTCAGGTACTGTAATCTGCATAATCTCATCCTTGATGCGGTGAAGCTCCATGTCCAGTTCGCTGTTGGCATAAAATTTCTCCGGATCGGCCACGCTCAGCTGAGTAAGGTAATTGATCCTATTTTCCAGGATCTGCTTTTTCCGGTCGGCTTCTGCCGTATCTTTCTGTAATGATTTTAAAAGCGGCTTAACACGATCCTGATATTGATCGTAAGATGTTTTATAGGCCTCATCATATTGCTTTTTATACGCTTTTTCGAGTTTCGACATTGATTCAGCAAGTCCTTCATTTTCTTTCAGATGAACCGTTGCTTCTGCAAATTTCATGGCCTTGTTGTCATATACCGTTCTTTGGGTTGCGGTACTTCCTGAGTTACTGCTAACCGCGGACTGCGAAGCTTTGAAAAGCTCCTTCGGCAACACGACTTTTGCCTTTACCACATCCTGATAGGCTTCTTCCGTAAAATCGTATACCGAAAGGATATGATGAAGATGCAGGATCTGCATGATCAGTTCCTTTGCGTAAAATTCCTTTTGGGTAACGACCTGATAGACCAGGTTGTCCCAGATTCTGTAATCTACCGTAGGAATTCCGTTAGCTGTTTTGCAGGCTTTGATTTTTTTGTCAAATTCTTCTTTTGTGGCGGTCGCTTTATTTCTGGCTACCCATACCGCATATTCATAAAAAGGAGCATAGCCGCTTTTCAGATCTTCTTCAGTAAGTACCGTAAATCCGTTAATACTACTGGGATTCTGTAAAATCTTTTGTAAAGATTCTCCGGCTTCCACTTTCGGATCAAACTTTCCTTTTTGAGTAGTATAATCCCTGAAGATAAATCGTCTTTTTATGTTTTTAGGATCAGACAGTTCAGGATTTCTCATGGTAGCAAATCTGAACAGGGTCTGTGCGCTGTTGTTTGTATTTAAATCTGTTGTAGACATTTTAATTTTTGGTTTTTAAGATTAAAGTGGAAAGCCCTTTTTAGTAGGATCGGTTCCGGTTTTTAGCCTCTATTTTTTATGGTGGTTCACGGCTTCGCTATCCACCATCCTTCTTAATTTTTCTTTTCATTATCAATTTGTTTTTTTATTTATTTTTAAACATACTTCGGGCTGTCCGGCATTTATGGATGCTGAATTTTAAAAGTTCAAAAAATGTAAATGAATATATTATGTGTTTCTTACTGCTAAAACAAAGATATTCCGCACCGGCGACAAAACTCGACGCAATAAAATATTATTTACGGATTATTGCAATTTTTTAAAGTCGGTTTCATTGTATAGCAGCACCTCTCTTTCATCACTGATATACAAGGTTACCTGCATTCCGGGAGATATCGGATAAGGTTTTAATCCTTCGATATTCACGATGATTGCGTCTTTGCTGAAATTGAAAACAACGATCGTCTGTCTTTTGATCATCTCCCTGATATTCAACTCCTTTCCTTCTCTGAACAGAACGTGTACCAGTTTCTTTCTGCTGCCGAAATCATAGGATTCGCTTCCTTCCAATGAGAATTCGTCAGGCTGAATCTTCAGGGTATCATCTTCCAGGATTACTTCTTCCGAAGCGGATGATTTGCTGATGGAATTGTTCCATTTTGCAACATCCGCAGCCGTGAAATCATTGTCTCCCCAGTGTCTTACCCAATGGCTCCATCCTCCATCAGACTTAGACCTTGATATAAGATTTCCTTGATATCTGTGAGTTTGGATTTGCGTTGCTGTCCAGGGATTTTCAGCTTGAAAATGTAATAAGGCTCTAGCGCCACTATTGTTAAAGTAAGTGCTAGCATCATTTACAGTACCATGTCCAATATTATAAAAGCCTGTTTCAGATAGAACATCTAAATCATAACTCGCTCCAGTATAACCAGTATAATCAATAGGCTTTTTATTAAAATAATTATTACTTACCCAATTTTTATCAGCAATTTGAATATACCCATCTTTTTTATGGTACACATATACACCGGCTGACGATAAACACGAGTTAAAACCAATTGCTTGTGCATTTTCCCAAGCAGCGATTACACTATCCGCTCTTGCTATATCAGTAATGGTTCCATTAGAATGCTTAACGAATGGTAATGCAGTTGGTAAACCGCCTCCACCAAATCCTAACGATACAGCACCATCTGTTGCATCTACTTTTGATCCCGGATTAAAATTCCCAGAATGCCATAATTCTTTCCAGGTATTATAATTCCCAGCACTAACTCCTCTGAAAAAAAATTGTTCATTATCATTAAAACCTAATTGAGTTCCATATCCTCCTGGATGTGATGATATATTTAAAATAGCGTTCGCATTATTAACCATTGGAAACATGTTAGAAGAACCGTAACTTATTTGATGAATAAAATTAAATCGCTCATTTTCCAATATAGTATTGGCGTCAATTATACCATTTCCAGAACTATATAAAAATTGGTGTGTGTGAGTTGTTCCAAGTTCAGATAAAAGCTTATGATGCCCACCACCTAAGAGAACATAATTATCATCTGATCCATTTTTAATAAACCCTTTAGATTTTATCTGATAGTAATTATTATTATCACCATCTTTAATATGGAACCCATCACTATTAAACATGATTTGTCCTACATAGGAACCACCTTTAGAATAGGTCATTGCAGGCAAAGAGCCATCATCAGAATAGATCTGCAAAGCATTATTAAACGGAGCATAATTTCCTCCACCTGTAACAAATGCTTTTAGACCTGTAATAGTTTGATTCGTATTAAGCGTTAGAGGATTTAAATTACCTCCATGCCATGCAATATAATTATTAATTTTAACTTTACCACCCGCTGATTGCAGCGATAAAGTCCCATAATCATCATTATTACTTACAAATAATTCAGCCGTATTAGTAGATGGCACAATAGCTCTTAACGAAGTATTATTGAGATTCGAGGCAACTAAATTGAAGTGTGGATCACTATCAACAGTTCCATTAGGTACATTAATCCTTATTCGTTCGTTTTTCTTTATATAATTTTCAGAATTGAAATTCAAGCCTGAAATGGCCTTTTGAATATCATTTGTATTCGCATTCATTAAAATACTTCCACTCCATATCCTCGATTTTGTAGGTTCTACAGTCTCATCATAGACAGTAAAAGGAGAAGTATGAAGTGTGGGAACTGATGTACTATTAACATCAAACCAATACTTGGAACCTCCTCTAAGATAAATGACCACATTCGATGATCTTCCCATATGATCATAGCCAATAACCTTAATATTATCATTCACCCAGGATTCGTCCTCATAATTGCAAGTTGCTTTAAGTGGATTCGTACCCCAACCGTTCCCATAGACTTGAAATTCATAATAGCACCAGAATCCTCCACCATGAGACGAATAGGAAGGAACTCCCATTGAAGCATCCAAAGTCCTGTATACTTTAATGGTAGAAGGATATTGAGTATTGCACTGTATGGTAACCGGATAATACTTGGATTCATCCAAACCTAGAGTATCAATGACAGTTCTTTTCCCAAATATTCTCCCTCCGATCTCAGAATCATTTCCGGCATTGACTGCATTTTTCGCTGTTACATTGCCATTAGAGTCTATTGTGAAACTTCTATTCCCTTTATTGGAAAAAATATGATTGTTTCCAGATTCATGGTAGACTGTATCGACCACAGGGTTACCGAAGTAAAGTTGATTCTGATTTCCTGCATTTACAATTTGGTTTCCATTTAGAGTGTCTGACTTTAATACCTTTAAGGTTAAATCTCCTGATAAAGTACCTCCTTTTAATGACAGATAATTATTGTCTACCCAATCTCTAAATGCAAACTGTTTCCAGGTTCCATAATTCCCAGCACTAACTCCTCTGAAAAAAACTTGTTCATTATCATTAAAACCCAATTGTCCTCCATAACCTCCCGGATGAGAAGCAATGCTTAAAACAGCATTTGCATTATCAATCATAGGAAACATATTGGTAGATCCTCGTTCCACTCTCTGATTGAATATTAATTTATAATCTTTCAATAAAGAATTAGCATCTGTATTTCCTGTATCTTCAGAAAATAAACTTTGATGGGTATGGGATATTCCCAAATCTTTTTTTACGATATGCCCCCCACCCCCGGTCAAAACATAATCATCATTTGAATTATCCTTCTTAATACCTTTTGTATTCAGATAAGCATAAGCACTGGTTCCTATATTGGTTAAACGGAACTCATCACCGTCAAAACCCAATGCGCCGGAACCATATCCGTCTTTATAATAAACAGCAGCGGGATTGGATCCGTCAAATGACCTTAACCACAGCTTCTGATTAAGAATATCACTTCCATTGGAGGTTACAAAATATTTTCTGCCGCTTACAGACTGTTCAGTACTGAGCGTCATTACATTTTCATCGGAACTGATCTCAATATAAGCCGAGCCGCCCCACCGAAACTGTTTGTTATCCGTTGTCGTAATATATATTTTCCCTTTCTCTCCAGGTTTTGGTAAATCCGTGTAGGCATTGAATTCCAGTACATCATCCACGTAGCTGGGAAGCTGGCCGGCCGGAACTTTTCCGTTTACCAGGTCTGCTTTCTTTCTCCAGTCCGGATGGGCAGGCGGAAAATCCCTGTTGTTATGCCAGTACGACTGCATCCAGTCCCAGAATTACCCTGAGATGGGCGTATTTTCATTTGTTGACATTTTTTCTTATTTTTGTTTTGGTTTTTAAGATTAAAGTGGGAAGTTCTTTTTAGTAGAATTCTTCCGTTTTAGCCTTATTTTTTAAGGTGGTGTCCGGCTAACGGATATCCACCTTAAATTTTGGTGTTTATTCTCATCTTGCTTTCTTTAAACAAATATCTAACGGCACAACGTCAAAACTCGACGTATAAAAAAATTATTTAAAAAAATGTTGATTTTTTATTTATATCAAATAATTAAAATGACCCTTTTTTTTAATAATTATCCGGTTTTACCACATAAAATTTATCTATATTTCAAATTACAGGGATATTTATAGAAGATTCAAATCACTGATTATGATATAACTCTAAAAACTCAACCCGTGATAATCCTGAAATTATTAAACCGTTTTTTATAAAAATTCATCCCGACAAAGTTTTATCTTTGCATATCGATCAAAGAAAAAAAACTGAATTTGAAACGACGGTTTTTAGTAAAAATCAAATAAATAACATTACCACCGATGGCCAGAGGATTTAAAGAAAAAATCCAGCAGAAGAATACGGAAAACAGCGGATTTGGGGATAACGCTTCGGGAAGGTTCATTAATAAGGACGGGCTTCCGAATGTCAGCCGGAAAGGCATGAATATCTTCAACCGGTTCAGCTGGTATCATACCATGCTGGATTTATCCACCTTCCAGTTCCTTTCCTATCTGGTGATCGCTTATATTCTGGTGAATATTTTCTTTGCATTTATTTATTACCTCATCGGCGTAGAACATCTTACGGGCATCGACAAAAGCAATCCCATCAATGAGTTTATCGATGTCTTTTTCTTCAGTTCGCAGACCTTCACCACCGTTGGATACGGAAGAATTGCACCGGTCGGCTTTACGGCGAGTCTCGTAGCGACTTTTGAAGCTTTCCTGGGATTGCTTACCTTCGCCATTGCCACGGGACTTTTTTACGGGAGATTTTCAAGGCCCAGAGCATATCTTAAATTTTCCGATATTGCCGTGATTGCCCCTTTTAAGGAAACTTCAACTTTAATGTTCCGGCTGGCTCCTTATAAAAATAATGCCCTGACGGATGCAGATGTCATTGTTTCGGCCGCAATTGAAGTAATGGAAAACGGTCTGCCGAAAAGCAAGTTTTATCAGCTGAAAACACAATTGAGCAAGATCAACTCCCTCGCTCTCAACTGGACCGTTGTGCATGTGATAGACGAAGATTCGCCGTTTAACGGATTTTCGGAAGACGATTTTAAAAATACGGATATTGAAATTATTGTCCATATCCGTGCATTCGATGAGGTCTTTTCAAACACCGTCGTGCAAAGGACCTCTTATATATCCCGGGAGATCGTCTATGGAGCTAAATTTAAACCGATGTACTACCCGGACAAGCAGAACCGCTCTACGATCCTGGATCTGGATAAAATTAACGAGTATCAAAAGGCAGGACTTCCCAAACGAACGGAAGCATAACAATAAATGGATTTGGAATTCTATAAAAAGCAGGCTTTACAAAAGCAGAAAGAGCATAAGAAATTTCTTGACGGACTGAAAAAGAAACCGCCCAAAAACCTTGATTACGTCGTCCAGGAGACCCATGATGAAGTTTTTGAGCGGATCGACTGCCTGCAGTGCGCCAACTGCTGCAAGACGACCGGCCCATTGTACACGGAAAAAGATATTGAACGGTTAGCCAAACATCTCCGCATGAAACCGGCCGATTTTGAAGCCAAATTCCTTCGGGTAGATGAAGACCAGGATAAAGTGCTACAGAATCTTCCCTGCTTCTTTCTTAATGAAGACAATACCTGTTCGATCTATGACGTACGCCCGAAAGCATGTCGGGAATATCCGCATACCGACCGTAAGAAAATTTACCAGATCAACAACCTAATGATCAAAAACACCGTTATCTGCCCGGCAGCCTACGAATTTGTAGAGCGAATTATGAAGAATTTGGCAAAGTAAGCTGTAATTCTAAATCTATCTTAAATAATAATAAAGTGCGTTAAATCAAAGTTTCAGATATAATATTCCGCAAAATAGCGGCGTTTTATTTAAACAACCATTTAAAATATTATATCATGAAAAAGTTAGTTTTAACAGCTGCACTTACCATCGCCGGAATCGCATCGGCCCAAACAGGAACCACCACGCAAAACCAGACCTCAACTTCCTCTCATCAGCAGACCGGCCAGCTCCAACAAAATTCCCAGACCGATCCAAATCAGGGAATCACTTCTACACAAACCGCTGTGAATCCGGACACGGCAGCCAATGCGACTGTGGATGCTTCCGCAGTTAACAGCTCCACCAACACAAGCGCCGCCACCGGAATAAGCACCGGAATCGAAGCAGATACTACCAAATCTACAACCATCATACAGGAAGAAAAGAAAACCAAAAAGAAAAAGTCGAAGTAAATATTAAATTCAAAACAATCAGAAATGAATTCCGGGATCTATCATTCCGGAATTTTTTATGATACCCAAAATGTAATTTATCATAATTAGTTATAAATCAAGTTAAAAGACAATTCATATTTATCAATTTGTACGATAATTGTACTTAACATTACATCACCAAACTTAAATAGTACTTTATGAAAAATTTAATTTTAGCAGCAGCTTTCATAGCTTTCGGTACCATTACCGCATCTGCACAGACCACTCCACAGAAGAAAACGGATACGACCCGCTCTGATACAGCCCGCCACAACGGAAACATGAACAATAATAACATGAATAATCCCGGCGGAACAACCAATAACGACTGGGATAAATCAAAAACCGATACGGCCAACTGGAAAAACAAGGACGGCATGAAGACCGACAGAAAAATGAAAAAGAAAAATAATCGATAAAGCAAAATAACGAATCCTGAAAAAATTTTCAGGATTTTTTTATGGCTGGCTTTAAATAGAAGGGTTAAAACAGATATAACAAATACCGGATTTAAAGTCCATAAAAAAGCGCTGAATTTCTTCAGCGCTTTCTCCTTTCACTTTTTACTTTTATCCCATTTATAATCCCGGGAACAGGTTGTACGAAAAAAGGCCGGGAATTTTCCCAACCTTTATATTTTATACCACTCCCTGAGCGAGCATGGCTTCAGCTACTTTTACGAAGCCGGCGATGTTGGCGCCTTTCACGTAGTTCACATAGCCGTCTTCCTCTTTTCCATAGTCTCTGCACGCTTTGTGGATTCCGATCATGATCTCTTTCAATCTGGCATCTACCTCTTCGGAAGTCCAGTTCAGACGGATCGAGTTTTGCGTCATTTCCAGTCCTGAAGTTGCTACCCCACCTGCATTGGAAGCTTTTCCCGGAGAGAACAATACTTTATTGTCTAAGAAATAATTAATGGCATCCAGTGTAGAAGGCATATTCGCTGCTTCCGTTACACATACACAGCCGTTTTCTACCAGCACTCTTGCATCCTCAAGATCCAGTTCGTTTTGGGTAGCGGAAGGGATGGCAACATCACACTTCACTTCCCAAGGACGTTTTCCGGCAAAAAATTCCGCACCCGGATATTTCTTCACATAATCTTCGGCTCTGTTATTCCCGGAAGATCTCAACTCCAGCAGGTAATCGATTTTTTCTCCGTCGATCCCGTCTTTATCATAAACATACCCGTCCGGTCCGGAGATCGTAACTACCTTTCCGCCCAGCTCATTTACTTTCTTGATAACCCCCCACGCTACGTTTCCGAAACCTGAAACCGTTACTACTTTATCTTTAAAGGTCTGCCCGATGGTCTTCAGCATCTGCTCCGCAAAGTACACAACACCGTATCCCGTAGCTTCAGGACGGATCAGTGAACCTCCGTAAGCCAGCCCTTTTCCGGTAAGAACCCCTGTAAATTCATTTCTGATCTTTTTATACTGTCCGAATAAATATCCGATCTCTCTGGCACCTACCCCAATATCTCCCGCAGGAACGTCGGTTTCAGGACCGATATGCTTGCACATTTCCGTCATGAAAGCCTGGCAGAAACGCATCACTTCCATATCGGATTTCCCTTGCGGATCAAAGTCCGAACCTCCTTTTCCGCCGCCCATCGGAAGCGTCGTCAGAGAGTTTTTAAACACCTGCTCAAAAGCAAGGAATTTAAGAACGGAAAGATTTACGGTAGGATGGAAACGGATTCCTCCTTTATAAGGACCGATCGCAGAGTTCATCTGGATTCTGAATCCTCTGTTTACCTGGATTTCTCCCTTATCGTCAACCCATGGAACTCTGAAGATAATTACTCTTTCAGCTTCCGCCATTCTTTCCAGAAGCTTCATGCCCGTGTATTCCTTCTTTGTCATGATAAACGGAATTACCGTTACGGCAACTTCTTTTACCGCCTGTAAAAATTCCGGCTCATTAGGGTTTTTCGCCTCAATTTTAGCTATAAATTCTTGAATTTTCTGGTCAATATTATATTGTTCCATATATTAGGGTTGAATATTATTGTCAACAAATTTAATTTTTTTTTCAAAATTCGCAATACCTTATTTAAAGATTGTTAAAAATTGAATAATAATGTCTCGAAATATTATTAAATCAATAATATCAATACAATTTTTATTAAAAATTAAATGTTAGGTCTGATATGATGCAATATTAAGAAATCATTAAATATCAGATTGCCAGAAATTGTCTCCCTGAAAACGATTTTACTTTCCCTAAAAGCTCCAATTCCAGAATTACCGGCAAAATCTTGTGGGAAGAAAGGTCTATTTTATCCGAAAGCTCATCTAAAGAAATATGGGGATTTTCAAAAATAGCATCAAACACGACTTTTTGATTTCCAGTAAATTGAATGGTAATTTCACTGTATGGAAACAATTCTTCGGTTCTGGTCTGTGGCTTATTGAATCCGAGATCTTTTACCAGATCTTTCACCGTAGAAATGGCAGAAGCTTTATTTTGAAAAATCAAATGATTGCATCCCTGGCTCTGTTTATCCGTAATTTTTCCCGGCAGGGCATAGACTTCGCGGTTGTACACATTCGCATAGGTCGCCGTACTGATGGAACCTCCGCCGAAAGCGGTTTCCACCACCACTGTTGCCGGGGAAATTCCTGCTACGATCCGGTTCCGCTGGATGAAATTTTCACGGTCCGGTTTTCTGGATGAGTTGAACTCAGTCAGCAGGCAGCCGTTTTCTTCAAGGATCTTTTCGGCCAGTTTTTTATTTTTAGAAGGATATAACGTATGGAATCCGTGAGCCAGAACGCCTGCCGTGGGAATCTCATGATAAAGGGATTGTTCATGCACCTCCTTATCAATACCCAAAGCCAGGCCGCTTACCGAAATAAAACGGCAGGCTTTGGCCTCTTCAAAAAAATCGTGAATAAATTGCTTTCCGTAAGCCGTTATGTTCCGGGTTCCCACAATACTTACTTTTTGCCGTGCATGATCGAATGTCCCTTTCTGATAAAGTATCGCTGGAGCATCATCACATTCGTTAAGTAAAGCAGGAATCTCGTTGAGGTGTCTCAGATTGATTTTAATATGGTTCCTTTCGCAGAATTTAAGCTCTTCTTCAGCAAATTTAAGATGTTCAGGATTTTCAATGTCTGAAATGATTTTTTTGCCGAATCCGTCGAGCTTTTTGTATTCCTTCCTCGCATTTTCCCATGCTGTTTTTGCGCTGCCGAAAGTGCGGACAAGCTTATAAAAATTGATGTCGCCGATCAGGCTGGATTCTCTTAATGCAATGGAATACAGGTGTTCTTCAGAATACATTTGTGCTGTTTTTTACAAATGTAGAAAATTTTTTAAATCTTTTCAAAAGTGAATTTAAAGAAGAAATCAGATTAATTGGCTGATAAAAACCCCATCGTCCTGCGATTTTAAATAACGTAATTTAAAAATTTATTTCCCCCGCAATTCATCCAGCCTGTCCCAGATATCATCTTTCTTTTTATAAGGCAGCTCCATAAAATCTTCAGGATGGTTTTCTTTGTATTCCTGCCAGAGCTTATCGTCTTTTTCGCTGTAATAATTTGGAAACTCCCAGATGAATTTTTTTTTCCTGTCGCCTACTTTTTTAAACATAAAAGCCAGGATAATTCCTACGATAGCCCCGGCAAGATGCGCCTGCCAGGCAATCCTGCTCGGCTCCTGAAGGTTGGAAAACAATTCCTCCGGCAGCATGCCCCACACCAGGCTTCCGTAATACAGTACCACCAGCAGAGAAATCGTCAGCAGCTTCACATTCCATTTAAAAACCCCGCTGAAAAAAAGGAAAAAGGCCAAAACATACACCACTCCGCTTGCCCCGATGGTACAGGTATAAAGGTAATCGCCGGTCATAATATCGATCGGCGGAAGGAGCCATACCAGAAGCCCTGTTGCCAGCCATCCGATGACAAAGACTTTATTGGCCACCAAGGGATAAAACTCATACAGCAAAAACATCAGCACCGCAATGGGAATCGAATTTCCGATGATGTGATCCAGGCTTCCGTGTAAAAGCGGAGATGTTACGATTCCCAGCAAACCTTCCGGCAATAAAGGAATAATCGCTCCAAAGCAACTTGCAAAAAAGCCGTGCAGCTGCAGAAAATAGCCCAGCCACATCGCCGAAAGCATCAGCAATGGGTTTATAACAGCTCTTTTGGAAATTACATTATTTTTAAACATGAAGATTCTACGTCAAATGGAAAGCCAACGATAAATTTCGGAAAATTTGTCGATGAATCCTTAAGACCCGGATTGATTTCAGCCAAAAAGTAATGATTTTCATCGTTTTGGGGATTATCCCTTTCATACCGTGTCATGAACAGCGGAAAAATGCCTTAAAAAAATATTAAAATACGGAAATAATCTACAGGCCGGGTTTCAGATTCCTACCCGTAAAATATATATTTGATATTTTTGTACAGGAAATTTGTAAAATAAAATATTGAAGTCATGAAGAAGTTTTTATTAATGCTTTCATTTTCTTTCGGAATTTTCGCCGGTGCACAAGTGGTAATTATTGATACGGCCGCCGTGGTTAAGGATACCGTGAAACACTGGTCGGTGATAGGAAAGCAGTCTGTAATGATCAACCAGGCAGCGTTCTCCAACTGGGTGGGCGGTGGAGCCAATAACGTAGGCTGGCTTGCTGCGCTGGATTATAATCTGACGTATGAAAAAGACAAAGATCTTTGGGAAAACATCATCCTTCTGAATTACGGCCAGAATGATACCAAGGGGGTGGGTGTAAGAAAAACCCAGGATGTCATAAACATTTCCACCAATTACGGCCGAAAGTTCTCCAAAGGCTGGTACCTTTCGGTTGGCGCGGGATTGCTGTCCCAGTTTTCTGCAGGATACGAGGACGGGAATAATCCCGATGCAAAAAAGATCTCCAATTTCATGGCGCCCGGCTATCTGAACGTCGGAATGGGTATTACGTACAGACCCAATGACAACATCAATGTCACCCTTCGCCCGAGTAACGCGAGATGGGCGTTTGTACTGGACAAAGATCTTCAGCTGGCCGGAAATTACGGTTTGAAAGCAGACGGAGATACTTCTTTGCTTCAATATGGTTTCTTAGGAACCGCTTATTACAAAGTAAAGCTGATGGAAAACATCAACGTTACCAATACGGCCTCGATCTTCTCCAATTACCTCGATCATCCCGAAAGGCTCGTCCTGGCCTATGGAATGGTACTTAATATGAAAGTCAACAAATTCATCTCGTCAAACATCACCGTTGATGTGATGTACGATCACAATCAGATTCAGAAGACCCAGCTCAAGCAGACACTGGGTGTCGGTTTTGCCTATACGCTGAACAACGGTGTGAAACGTTCCGACAGGAAAGACAGCCAGTGGTGGATCAAGAAATAAAAATGTATAAATAATCGATCATAAGCTGTTTCATAAAGGGTGCAGCTTTTTATTTTTTATTTTTAATACATTTGTTAATAGCAATAGATCTGAATCTGCACTGTTTTTTAAAATATCAATGCTGATTAGACAGAATGCCACATCTCAAAAAAATTGAACCTTTTATCACCATAAATATTATTATGATCATAAAACCGGAAATTTCCTGGACCGATTTCGAAAAGATAGACATCCGATGCGGAACCATTGTATCTGTAAATGACTTTAAGAAAGCGAGGAACCCATCTTATCAGCTGGAAATAGACTTCGGAGATCTGGGCATTAAAAAATCTTCCGCACAGATTACCTCGCTGTACCAAAAAGAAGAACTCATCGGACAACAGGTATTGGCTGTGGTAAATTTCCCGAAGAAGCAGATCGCCAATTTTTTCAGCGAATGTCTGGTTCTCGGGGTTTATGGGGAGAATAAAAAAGACGTTACTCTTTTAACACCGTCGTTGCCGGTGAAAAACGGAATGCAGGTTGGCTAAAAACACAAAAAAATGATACAAAAAATCCCCTTAGAAAGAATCTTATTCCTTGATATTGAAACGGTTCCCGGCTTCGGGCTTTGGGAAGAACTACCGGAAGCCGAACAGATGCTTTGGGATAAAAAGACGAAATTCCAGCGCAAGGATGAGGTTTCCGCCCGGGAATTTTATCTGGAGCGCGCCGGCATCATGGCGGAATTTGGCAAAATCATCTGCATCACGATCGGTATGGTCGAAAAGAACGATACCCTGAAGATCAAAAGCTTTGCCGGAGACGATGAAAAAAAGCTGCTGCTGGAATTCGGTGAAATCTTCAACAGCCAGAGACTTCGGGAGGTAATCCTCTGCGCACATAACGGAAAGGAGTTCGATTTCCCGTGGATTGCCAGACGTTACCTGATCAACGGAATGATGCCGCCAACGCCGTTTCAGATGTTCGGCAAGAAGCCCTGGGAGATTCCGCATATCGACACGATGGAACTTTGGAAATTCGGGGATTACAAGAGCTTTGTTTCCCTGGAACTGCTCGCCCACGTTTTCGGAATTCCGACCCCGAAAGACGATATAGACGGCTCAATGGTTTCATCAATCTACTACATAGAGAAAGACTTGCAAAGAATTGTGGACTATTGTGAAAAAGATGTCTTAACTTTGGCAAATGTTTTCCGGCGCATGCGCCAGGAAGATTTGTTGAAAAGGTACATCAATTTAGATTAAAAAATGAAATTTACAGACGATCAGATTGCTGACATCGGTGAGGAAATCATCGGTGTCTTAAAAACCGTTTATGACCCAGAAATTCCGGTAGACATCTACGAGTTGGGCTTGGTTTATGATGTTCAGATCTCCGATGAAGCAGACGTTAAGATCATTATGACACTCACGACACCCAACTGCCCTGTTGCAGAAACCCTTCCACAGGAAGTAAAAGATAAGGTTGCCGAAGTGGAAAATGTAAATAGCGTGGATCTGGAACTTACTTTCGAGCCGAGCTGGAACAAAGACATGATGAGCGAAGAAGCCAAATTTGAGCTTGGGATGCTTTAAAACTGCATGATAAAAAATTGGGATGAGCCAAGTTTGATGGCAATATCCTCCTGTTAAAATAAAGGGCCGTCTCTTTTGAGGCAGCCTTTTTTATTTCCGTTTTTTCCCCATATATATTTCGTAAAAACACTGATCTGCAGAAAATTAAGCCTGCCTAATTTTGACTCGGAAATCAACAGTATGAAAGCAGATAACACCATCCTATCCTATAACAACGGAAGCGTTCCGCCGCAATATGCTTACCGGTATCAGATTACTTTTTCTGTAAAAGAAGGGAATGCCGGGCTGCAAGTTTTCACAGGCTACGGCGCGGAGGAGAAGATGGTTTTATCCGAACACAAGAAATTCAGCACTGAAATTTTATCTCAGCTTCTATCCATATTGATCAAAAAGGAGCATTCTGTAAAAAATCCAACGTTGGTAGGAGGAAGCCTGAGAATTATTGAAGCCGATACCGTAAAAATCATCATCCGGCCGGATGATGAAGACGGAATTTCTTTATTCAACCGCTTTTTATATCTGTATGATAAAGATTTCCCGGACAAAATCAATAAATATCTTAATTTTTAAAAACAATTATCATGGACCAGGCACCTAAAGAACTGTTTGTAGGAGTTATTAATCCATATGCATTAACAGAAGCCCTTACAGGCAGAAAATTCGACTGGAAAGATGCAAAATCGTACCAGATCCTAGAAGAAACCCTCGAAACCAATTACGCGGAACTTTTCGACATTAAATTCGGCTCTCCGCTATACGCGGGGCTTGAACTTACCAAAGACAATACGGTAAAAGCCTTACGGCCTGAAGACATTAAAATAAGAACTACCGATAAACTGCAGTCCGCAGATTTTTCCGGCGTCAGGAAACTCAGTGACCTTTCAAACACAGGTATTAAAGATCTTAACACAGTCACCGTAAAAAATGCCAGACTGGATAAAGGAGACGTTAAAGTCATCCTGAATGTCCCGAATCTGAACAACACCGTGAATAACAGATTATTATCTCCTTCCATCAGGAATATCGTTTTCGGAGCTGCCATTTCAGACGGATGGACGCCCGCAGGAACCTCATGGAGCGACCGGGGAAATTTTTTCAGCGACGTTACCGAATACAACGACCCGATCCAGGGAGCAGTGGCCAACTGTTATTTTATTGCAGCTATTTCGGCGGTGGCATGGTCTTCCCCTTACACCATCGAGCATAAAGTAAGAGCTACCGGAACAGGCGAGACAGACCGTACCAACGCCATTCAGTTTTTTACCAAAGGCGGGGGCAAAGACGCAGCAACCAGACTTGTGGAAGTTACGGATAACACGATCATCAACTCCACCGGAAACCCCGTATACTGCAGAAGCAATGATGCGGGAGAGATCTGGCCTGCCGTTTATGAAAAGGCATTTGCCAAGTGGATTACCAATGTAAATAATGACAAGCCGGATATCTCAAAAACTGCTTACGGCGATCCTGCAAAGGCCGTGGCACAGATTACCGACAAAACGCCTTACTATTATTACACTTCCACAAGAAATGCACTCGACCTTTTCGGTGTGGTAAGGGAAAATTCGATGAGCTGCAAAACCATTAATCCGATGGTGGCATGGACCTACGGATCGGGAAAAGATTATTCAGGCTCCAATATTGTCGGAAATCATGCCTATACCGTTTTAGGATGGTCAACTTTCAATAATAAGAACTATATCATCCTGAGAAATCCATGGGGTGTTACCGAACCGAACGGACTGAATTCTTATCAGGGATTAATCAGCTTTTTTGACGGAAGTTTCTGGAGACCGATCAATATGATCGGAAACGATGGGGTTTTCGCTTTGGAAATCAGCGCATTCAAATATTATTTTGAAGCACTGGCCGTTACAAAATAACGGTTTTTAATCTTAAAAGTTTCATGCTTCCGCAGATCCTGATCTGCGGAAGCTTTCTTATACATCCCGGGCAATTCCTTTTCCTTCCCTCCTGCTCCATTCGCTCCAAGATCCGACATACAGATGCGGAATGGGCAGGCCGGCATACACCAAAGCTAAAACAGTGTGGCAGGCGGTTACGCCAGAGCCGCAATGCACAATCAAATTTTCAGGTTTTCCCTTTAGAAATTCCAAATATTTTTCCCGCAGTTTTTCAGGAGAAAGAAAGCACCCGTTTTCATCCAGATTTTCAGAAAACGGAACATTGGCTGCTCCGGGAATATGCCCGGCTACCAGATCTATCGGTTCGGATTCTCCTCTGTAGCGGTAAGAATCCCGTACGTCAATCACTGTTGACAAATTGTTTACTAATTCATTTTCAACATCTTCCAAAGCTGAAGTTGGGAGAAGCCATTCTGCTTTTTTAATAACTTCTGTTTTTTCAAAAGATTCTTCCCCGGACGAAAATTCCATTCCTTCCTTTTCTGCATTCTGAATTCCGCCGTCCAGCACCTGAACTTTTTTGAAACCGAAGGACCTTAGCATCCACCAGGCTCTCGCGCCAGCATTTGATCCGTTTTTATCATCATAAATCACCAGCCGATCTTCTTCCGAAATTCCAAGACGGGAAAGCGTTTCCGCGAATTTTCCGATTTCCGGGAGCGGATGCCTTCCACCAAAAGCAGCGTCGCCACCGATTTCTGCGAGGTCTTTATCCAGGTCGACCAACCTTGCTCCTTTAATATGTTTATTCAGGTAATTTTTATGAGCATCTTTTCCGGCTCTCGCGTCAAGGATGATGAGGTTTTGTGTGGGAAGCTGTTCTAATTGGGAAGGCGAAATAATGGGTTGCATAGCTGACGTTTTTACAAAATAAAGAACCGCAGAAACTTCTGCGGCCAAATATTTTTATTATTGATAAATGAAAATCATGGTCTGTACCAGATCCGGATGAAGGCTTCTTGCAACCGGGCAATTGTGGGCCGTCTGCTCGATAAAAGCTTTTTCCTTATCGGAATAGGAATCTGGGAAAACAAAATTGCATACGATCTCACCGATTCTCCTCGGCTCCCCCTTCATAATTTTTTGAAGATTGCAATACGCGCCGTCGATATTGATGTTTTTATCTTTGCCTAAAATCGCAATGGTCGTCAGTGCACATTCGGCTAAAGAAACGGCACACAGATCCGTCGGAGAAAATTTCTCCCCTTTTCCGTGATTATCCGTGGGAGCGTCACTTTCGATTAGGGTTCCGGACTGTAAGTGCTCTGCCGAACATCTTAAATCCCCGATATAGGTAATTTTTGAAGTCATTTTATTTAATTTTAATTAAAGCTAGGAAAATTTTTGTTTAAAAATGAAATATATCCTTCGCTTTATTATATGAGCTTTCGAAATTCAGGAGGTTCAGTTTATGATCCGCCTTCTCCACACTCATAAAATTGATCACCTGTTCCGTCGGCATATTTCCCACAAGGTCGTCTTTCGCCATCGGGCAGCCTCCGATTCCTTTAATGGCACTGTCGAACCTTGTACATCCCTGGTCATAGGCCGCTTTTAATTTGGAATAAGATTCTTCGTACCGGTTATGAAAATGGGCTCCAAAATTGATCCCGGAATATTTTGAAGGAATTTTTTCAAACAAAAGCGAGATCGTTTCCGGCGTTGCAACGCCTGTTGTATCAGACAGTAAGATATCTTTAACTCCTATTTCAGAAAACCGCTGGGCCCAGAAATTCACATCTTCCCATTTCCACATTTCGCCATAAGGGTTTCCGAAGGCCATCGAGAAATAAATGTTCAGCTGCCGGTTTTCCTTTTTTACGAGTTCCAGCATTTTTATAATTTCATGGAATGCTTCTTCCTGGGTTTTATTGGTATTCCGGTGCTGAAAAGTTTCGGAGATCGAGAACGGGAAGCCGATGATATCCACCGACTGGTGTTTCAAAGCCTTCTCTGCTCCACGGTAATTGGCAACAATCGCAGAAACTTTTGTATTGGAACGGGACTTGTCTATATTTTCAGCCACTTCGGCAGAATCGGCCATCTGGGGAATAGCTCTGGGCGAAACGAAGCTTAGGCAGTCTAAGACATCGAATCCCACATCCATCAGAGAATTGATATAATCTATTTTTTTATCAGTCGGGATAAATTCTCCCCACCCCTGCATTGCATCACGCGGACATTCAGTAAGAAACATGTTTTACTTTTAGATTTTCTCAAATATAATAAAACTAAACAAGTTCCGGAAAAATCTCGTTAATTATAATACAAAACTGACTTTCAGCCATTTACACTGAATCCTCAATCTTAACACCTTATTCTGAAGTACAAATAAGAGATTGTGAGCCTCAAATTTGCTAACTTTACGGGAAATTTATACCAATAATGAGCGCAATAGAATTCAACCCTTTGTGGAAAGAAAAGCTGCTGAACCGTTTTCTCAGTTATGTAAAAATATATTCGACCAGTGACGCTGAAAGCGAAACCACCCCGTCTACCGAAAGACAGTGGGAGATCGCCCGGTACATCACAGAAGAACTGAGAACAATCGGCCTTGAAAATGTATCGATTGATGAGAACGGTTATATCATGGGCTATGTTCCTTCTAACCTTGAAAATGAGAATCAGCCGACCATCGGATTTATTTCGCATTACGATACGTCGCCGGATTTCAGCGGAGAACATGTAAAACCGCAGGTCTGGGAGAATTATGACGGAAACGATCTGGTGCTGAATCAGACCACAGGATTCACGCTATCGCCTTCGAAATTTGAAAGCTTAAAAAAATACATCGGTCAGACCTTAATTACCACCGACGGAAATACGCTTTTAGGAGCTGATGACAAAGCAGGCTGCGCAGAAATCGTTACCGCAGCGGAATATTTAATGGCGCATCCCGAAATCAAACACGGAAGAATTGCCGTAGGCTTCACGCCGGATGAAGAAATAGGAAGAGGCGCCCACAAATTTGATGTGGCGAAATTCGGGGCAGAATTTGCTTACACGATGGACGGCGGCGAAGTCGGCGAACTGGAATATGAAAATTTCAACGCAGCAGGCGCTGTGGTAAAAATCCACGGACTGAGCGTTCACCCGGGTTATGCCTACGGAAAAATGGTGAATGCCGCACTATTGGCTTCTGAGTTTGCCCAGATGCTTCCTCCCAAAGAGACCCCGGCGACGACGAAAGGTTTTGACGGATTCTATCATCTGATGGACCTGAACGCCGATATTTCCGAAGCGAAACTGCAATACATCATCCGCGACCATGATGCCGATAAGTTCGAGGCCCGAAAGAAATTCATGGAAGAAAAGGTTTCCGAATTTAATCAGAAACACGGTGAAGGAACTGCTGAGATTGAAATTAAAGAGCAGTACCGAAACATGAAGCAGCAGTTTGAAGGCAAAATGCACATCGTGGATCTCGCGGCCAAAGCAATGAAAGAAGCGGGAATCGAACCGAAGATCAAAGCCATCCGCGGAGGAACCGACGGTGCCCAGCTTTCTTATATGGGATTGCCTTGCCCAAATATTTTTGCAGGCGGAATCAATTTCCACGGGCCGTATGAATATGTGGCATTAGAAAGTATGGAAAAAGCTACGGAAGTGATTATTAATATCGTGAAAGCGTAAGTTTTTCAACATAAAACAGAAAGCCGGCCTTATTGAGCCGGCTTTATTAATATTTGGGGTAGTGTCATATTTGGACTGAAGTTCCGTGATGAGAAGTTCAGGGTTTCTTATTAAAATATTCAATACCGGTGGGATCCCTTTTTCTTTTTCATAAGAATTCATCACATACTCATAGCCTTCATAAAGAATTCCGTCAATCTTAAATTTTACTACATATCTCTTTTACGATAACCTATTTTGTTATGGTTTTATGATGTGGTTTCTTCTTCATTGATTAAAGGGCATTTATTTATTAAGTTCAGAAAAAGTTTATTTCTAAGATTATATTTTCATTTATGTCTCTAAAAAATACCGTTAAATCATCCGACAGAGCTTGTTTATCAATATTCAGATCTCCTTCTCCATACAAACCACCCTGCATCATCTCCTTACCATATCCGCCTCCCCAGTAAAGCGATTTCGATTCTATAAAAAAAATAAAATCATCTGCGTTCTTATCACTGAAGAGAAAGCTGCTTTCACGGGTGAAAGCCCTGAATTCCAAAATATCTTTCATCGTATTAACCCTGTTATATTCATCTCCAATCCATTAAATTTAAACACGAATATCACAAATTTTTTCACAAATCTTCACTAATAGTATTATGTTATTCGTGAAGGTATTGACGTTATTTGTGTTTAAATCATGTGCATTAAGTTCATTAGAATCCTAAGGCATTAAATTAAGACTTCTAAACCTGAATATCACAATTTTCTCACCAATATCACAAATGATATGGTGTTATTAGTGAAGGTATTGGTGTTATTTGTGTTTAAATGATGCGCGTAAAGTACTCAAATCCTAAGGTCCAAAGTATTGGTTTTATTTAATATTAATATTACTATTTCATTTGCAATCAATTATATCAAATCATTCTTTAACTTTAAAAATCCAAAATAATTACAAATTAAAGCCAAAAACAAAAATTAATTATGAAAAATTTTAAAAAACTTGAACGAAAAGAATTGCTGAATATTCTCGGAAGCGGTATACCCAATTGCCATATAAACGGAGATTCTGCTTATTGCTGGACTGATTGTGACTGTACTTTTGGAAAAGTCTGTCAACTCAACGATGACGGAACTCCCGGACAATGTGTTCCCGGAGGCGGAAGCGGTTCCGGAGGGGGAAACTGTCCTCCGGGCGATAACAGCTGTGTAGAACAACCTTATTGAATGTGAAAAGAGACTGCTCTGAAGCAGTCTCTTTTATATGATAATACAAATGATCAATTATTCCTGACCGTTTCCCAGAAACGCATCCCAGCCCTGCGCCGTCAGTGCCACCAACTGGTTTGAACCTCTCGCGACCATGAAATTGCCGTCTTCTTTTGCAACGGCATGGCCGATGATGGTGAAATCCGGATGGTTTTTGATCTTATCGAAATCATTTGGGGAAATCGTGAACAGCAGCTCATAATCTTCGCCTCCGCTTAGAGCGGACATTACCGGATTCAGGTTGAATTCATCCGCTGTTGTGATCGTGAGGTTATCCATCGGGATTTTTTCTTCATACAGCCTGAAACCTACCTCCGACTGATCCGAAAGGTGAAGAATTTCAGAAGCCAGACCGTCCGAAACGTCGATCATGGAAGTCGGCCTGATGTCCAGCTGCTCTAAAATCCCTTTTATATCTGTTCTGGCTTCCGGTTTCAGCTGTCTTTCCAGGATATAATCGTAGCCTTCCATTTCCGGCTGCATATTTGGGTCTGCCAGGAAAACCGCATGTTCCCTTTCCAGGATCTGAAGTCCCGTATAGGCGCCTCCCAGATCCCCGGTAACCACTAAAAGGTCATTTGGTTTTGCTCCGCTTCTTTTCACGATATTTTCCTCGTTTTCAATTCCGACAGCCGTGATGCTCATCACCAGACCGGCATTGGAACTCGTTGTATCTCCGCCTATTAAGTCGACTTTATACCTTCCGCAGGCTGCCTGTATTCCGGAATAGATTTCTTCCAGTGCCTCTACCGGAAAACGGTTGGAGACCGCCAGAGAAACCAGGATCTGGGTCGGCGTGGCATTCATTGCAGCGATATCACTCAGGTTTACTACCACTGCTTTATAACCTAAATGCTTCAACGGGACATATCCCAGATTAAAATGTACGCCTTCTGCCAATACGTCAGTGGTAAGCACTACTTTTTTTCCTTGGGGATTGATCACCGCTGCGTCATCGCCTACCCCAAGCTCCGAAGAATCGTTGGCCAGAGGAAAAAACCGGGTCAGGTGTTTAATCAGTCCGAATTCTCCCAGTTTGGAAATCGGCGTCAGTTCAGGATTTTTATCTTCAAACATATCTTTATTTATCAGTAATGAAAATTGGTAATGAGTAATAATGATGACCAAAATCAATCATCTTTTATCAATCATCATTTATTTAGCAAATGCTGCCGGGTCAATATTTTCCGGGCGGAACGGCAGGTTTTTGAAATCTTCCCGGGTCAGCACCGCCGTTTCAGGAGATTTGTATTTGTTCATGGCTTCCACCACATCATCCGGCGGGGTCGTCATTTTTCTGAGCATCATGTCGATCCATACGCCGGTGGCTTCCGCAGTTGCACAGTGTTCGCCGTTAGGAGTATAAAACTTGTGTACAAAGCGGTAGATCGAGGAATCCTCCGCACATCCGTCGATTTCCAAGCTTACGATCACCGTCTGATCGGCATAGATTTCTTTAAAAAACGAATATCTTTCATGCAGGATCACCGGGCCGATTCCCCATCGGCTGAGCTGGGTAACCCCCATTTTTTCTTTGGTCATGAAAGCCATTCTCGCCTGCGCACAGTACTGCACATAAGATGAATTAGCCAGGTGTTTATTGGCATCAAGATCGCTCCAGCGCACTTCGAAGGTATGGTAGAATATCATTTAAATTTGTTTTAAAGATGAACTTAAATTTTACCACAAAATTTTCTCTTTTAACTCATAGAAACAGTATAATTCTGAAAATCTTTGATTTTCCTCTTCTGTGATCTGAATTATACGCAGTCCAAGTGACTAAAGTCTTATGTACCTAATGTGTTAAAAGCTTTTGTGACTTTTGTGGTTATCATTTCCCGGTTTAATCGAAAAATTGCATTCTTCAAAATTACTTAAATAAGATGGTTTATAAAAATTGTAGTTTTGCAAAAATAATCTTGAGCATAAGATTAACGAACTATGAAACGAATTATCATTATCGGAGGCGGTGCTGCCGGATTTTTCTGTGCGGCCAATCTTGACGAAACCCAATATCAGATTACCATTCTTGAACAGAATTCGGATGTCCTTCAGAAAGTAAAGATTTCCGGAGGCGGCCGTTGCAATGTAACCCATGCCTGTTTTGATCCCCGGGAACTGGTGCAGTTTTACCCCAGAGGAAATAAGGAATTGCTCAGTGTTTTCACCAAATTTCAGCCGGGAGATACCATGGATTGGTTTGAGCAGCGGAAGGTGGCTCTAAAAATAGAAAATGATAACCGTGTTTTTCCGGAAAGCAATTCGTCCCAGAGTATCATCAATGCCATGCTGGATGAAACCAAAAGAAAAAAAGTGGAGATAAAAACCAAATGTTCCGTCAAAGAAATTGAAAAGGTTGATGGAAAATATTCGGTAAAAACAAGCCTCGGAGATTTTGAAGCCGATGTCGTGGTTTATACGACCGGAAGCTCTCCGAAATCCCTGAAAATGATCGAAAACCTGGGGCATAAAATTGTGGATCTGGTCCCTTCTCTTTTTACGTTCAATATTAAAGACGATCTGCTGAAAGACCTTGCCGGTACCAGCTTTGAAATGGCGGAAACATCTATTCCCAGGCTTAAAACTGAAGAAAGCGGGCCGCTGCTGATTACCCATTGGGGCTTGTCGGGGCCGGCCATCCTGAAAATCTCCGCCTGGGAAGCGATCAATCTGGCAAAAGTGAAATACCATTTTGAAATTGAAGTAAATTTCATTTCCACAGATCCGGAAGATGCGGAAGTACTGTTTCAGCAATTCAGGCAGTCCAACCCGAAGAAGACCATCGGGCAGTCGAAAATTTTCGATATCACCAACCGGTTCTGGCAGCGGATCCTGGAAGTTTCCAAAGTAGACCTCAATAAACAGGTCGCGAATCTCTCCGGAAAAGAAATGCAGGCCATTATCGGAAACTTATGCCGGAAAAAATTCCAGGTGACCGGAAAATCGACGTTCAAAGATGAGTTCGTCACCGCCGGAGGAGTTGATTTAAAGGAAATTAACTTTAAAAACATGGCTTCAAAAATTTTACCGAACTTCTACATCGCCGGAGAAGTGCTGAATATCGATGCGGTAACCGGAGGATTTAATTTCCAGGCCTGCTGGAGCGAGGCGTGGCTGATTGCGCAGGATTTGAATAATACTATAAACAAACTATAACATGAAAAAATTAATTGTACTTGTTCTTCTGATTTCTTTTGCAAAGGTTTTTGCTCAGGAAAATGCCATGCCAAATAAAGAAATTGTTTCTTCAAATAATAATATTTATGAAGAAGTTGATAAAATGCCGGAATATCCCGGAGGACTCAATCTTTTCAGAAGAAATTTTTCGCAGAATTTTGATATCACCAGAGTTAATGGTACCGGTACCACGAAATCTGAAGTTCAGTTCGTAATTTCTAAAGAAGGAATAATTACGGATATTACAGTAACAGGAAATAACAGATCCATGAATAAAGAAATGGAACGCACAATAAAAGCATTGTCTGTAACCAGATGGGAGCCGGCTGAAATAAAAGGTTATCCTGTAAAATATAAATTCAGATTCCCAATAACGATGAATTTATAAACGCTTAAATGTCAGCCAAGGTATTTTTTTTGGCTTATCCTGAATTTCAATATGGATAATTTAAACACAAATGTCATGAATATCTTCACTAATAACACCATATCATTTGTGAATATTGGTGAGAAAATTTGCGATATTCGTGTTTAAAAAACTCAAATTTTGTGCTTTAAAATTCATGTTACTATTTTGACTGATATTCAATGTGAATAATTTAAACACAAACGTCACGAATATCTTCACTAATAACACCATATCATTTGTGATATTGGTGAGAAAATTTGCGATATTCGTGTTCAAAAGATTCATATTTTATGCTTTCAGCCCAAAGAAGTAAATCCAATATCCTACAAATCCTTCTCATTCTGGGATTCGGGTATTTCTTTTGGCTGATGCTGAACATTACGTTGGAATATATTCCGCTGAAACCTGACGTCAGTTTTCTCATGATCAAGCAGACGGAAGTGACCCAACGGCCGGAATACCTTTATTTTTTCTACGTCCATGTATATACCAGCATTTTCGTATTGCTCAGCGGATTTTTAGCCATTCTCAGAAAGGATTTCGGGATAAAAAAATTTCACCGCAATGCTGGAAAAGTTTATATTTTCCTGATCCTGATCTTGGCTGCACCTTCCGGGATTTATATGGGAATTTTTGCCAATGGCGGGCTGTACTCCAAAATTTCATTTGTCCTTTTGGGCGGCTTCTGGTGGCTTTCTACTTTCAAAGCATACCGGATGGCCCGACAGAAAAAATTCGCAGCCCACAAACAATGGATGTGGCGGAGCTTCGCCTTCACCCTTTCAGCCATTACCCTGAGAATGTGGAAGGTCATACTGGTCTGCACATTCCATCCGGGCCCGATGGAGGCCTACCAGATCATCGCCTGGCTCGGCTGGATCCCGAATATTATGTTGGTTGAATATTTAATTGCAAAAAAATACCTGTAAGGCTTTTTCATTTCCATTATTTTACGATCTTTAATTCCATTAAATCACATCAGAATCACCCATGAAAAATCTAAAATTCATTTCGGCTTTCCTGCTCGTTCTGGCTTTAGCAAGCTGTAAAAAAGAATCAACAGCAACCGCTTCAATGCAAAATAATTCTTCCGATAAAAAAGACACCGTCGCTGCCCCGGAAATTCATAAGGAATATTACGGCGTTTATATGGGCGATTTTGCTGGAAAAGAGATGATTACTCCCGAGATCGGCGAAGCCTATGAAGGCGACGTTTACAAGAGACTGTCACTGAAAATTAACAGGATTACCAAAGACAGTGTTTACGGGCAAAGCATCGTTAACGGAAACCAACGGCCTTTTCGCGGCATCTTCAACGAGGCCACAAAATCTTTTATCCTGGACGAACCGGGCCATGACAAAAGCGACGGAAGATTTGAAGTAAAGCTCAATAACGACAGCCTTACCGGGAAATGGAGCGCATTTAATACGTCAGCCGTAAAATCACCGCATAAAGTTCTGAAGCTGGCGAAAAAAGAATTTGCTTATAATCCCAACTTTATGCTGAGCGAAAACAGCGACCTCATCGACTGGGAAAATCCTAAGGATTTCGCAGAAAAATACACCGATGAAGAAACCGGGAAAACGGAAACTTATATGGCTTCCAAGAACAGGATTGCTTCCGGTGCCGTATTTAAAATCAATGCTTCCAGACAGAAACTCACGGAGAAAGACTTAAAAAACCTCAGGAAGCTTGATCTGGAAATTATTAAAAATGCCGTCTTTGCAAGACATGGATATGCCTTCAAAAAACAGACCTACCGGAACTTCTTTGAACAAACCGACTGGTACGTCCCGGTCTCCAATAATGTAGATAACGACCTGACGCCCATCGAAAAGGAAAATGTAGCTTTGCTGAACCGCTTTATCAAATATGCAGAAGATAAATACGATAGTTTCGGACGGTAGTTCCGCTTTAAGTATCCTGCTTTCCGATAAATTTTGCAAAGATGATCAGCAGTAAGCATCCAACGGCATAGCAGAGCATATCGATCCAGGAAAATGAATTGCCCACCACAATATACATGATGCTTCCCGGACGTAAACCAAGCTTTTCTGCAATATTGAAATACTGTGCAAATTCTACAAGAAAAGAAAAAACAAGAATTCCGAAGATCAGTTGCATATCATTCCGGATATAGAAAAAGCTTTTGATCATGGTATAGATCAGCATCACAACAATAACGTCTCCAAGATAAGCTCTGATGAAGAAAATATTTTTGAGGGCTGTTGCTATTAAAACTTCCGCCAGGAACATGAAGACCGAAACTATAAAGTAATTCGCATGGAAGGTAAAGCGGGGTACCTGAGATTTTTTATTCATTTGGGCTTGTTTAGAGATGATCTTGATGGGTCATAAAATTAAATAAAACCAGCCGATCGGGAGTCAAAAAATATCTGAAACCCTTTTCTGTTTGTTGTGTTATTCTTAGCTTTGGATGATTTTATCTGATGAACCATTTATGAAAAGAATTATTCTCCTTCTGCTTTTAGCCTGCAGCAGCCAGGCTTTCTCACAACAGCCAGCTTACGACTACAAGCCTGCCGTTCCGCCCGTTCCTCAGGAAATTGCCCTGAAACTGGGTTTCGCAGATTATAAACCTAATGCTGAAGCGACAGAACCCGTATTTCCGGGAGGGAACCACAAGTTCAGGATGGCAATTGCCAATAATTTTGACAATTCAGCGGTAAGCGGAACTTCGGGGAGGCTCGTTACCTTCCTGTATTTCATTGTTGAAAAGGACGGAACGATTTCCAATATCTTAGCCAGCGGGGCTAACGGTGACTTTAACGCAGAAGCAGAACGGACGGTCAGAATGATAAAATCCCCCTGGATGCCTGCAAAAGTCGGAAAGGAACCGGTGCGTTATATTTGCATCTTTCCGCTGACCATGACTTTTGAGTAATCACGGCCTTTATCCGGCTCTGTTTTTGATGTCTTACCTTATTTATCTTACCTGCTATGAAAAAACTCCTGATTTTTGCCCTATTGATTTTAAGCTTTTCCTCATTTGCCCAATCGCAGTACAGCTCCGTGAGGGAACTTCCGGACTATGCGGTCCTTAAAACAAAAATGAAACTGGATGATGCAGTGACAAAGGCCGACACGCCGGCGGAATTTCCCGGCGGAATGGAAAATTTCAAAAAGGAATTTGCCGATAAAATGGACGTCATCGACGTCAAGTCCAAAAAAATCAATACCCGGGTTTATTTTATCGTGGAAAAAACGGGGTATGTACGGTATGTAACCGCTTTGGGAAGTGACCCCAAACATTCCCATGCTGCTGAAGTCGCCGTCAGAAGGCTTTTCGTCAAGTGGAAACCTGCCGTCGTCAACGGTCAGCCGGTACGCTATCTTTATACCTTTCCTCTGACATTGAAAAAGTATGAGTAATGATATAAAGTATAAAAATAAAATTGTAAATCGGTTGTGAGCTATATCTTGCGATTGTTTCAACTGTTGAAAACAAAATATTTACTTTCGCAAAGTTATTTAGCTTATATTCTTTTAGGCCATAATAAAAACCAAACCATGAAAAAATCAATCTTACTGATTACCATATCTTTAAGCCAAACAATCTTTGCTCAGATTACTCATTCTCCTGATGATTCTGCAATTACAAAAAGTCCTGTTAAGGGAGATATCAGCAAAGTATATGATTATCCGGACCAGATGCCGCGTTTCTCTAAAGGCATTTTAGGATTCAGAGACGAATTTCAGAAAGCTATTGATGTTAGTGCTGTAGAGACCGGCAATAATGAAAATATTCTGAAAGGACAGGTTAGTTTTATTGTAGAAAGAGATGGAAGTATCAGCAATATCGTGGCTACAGGAAAAAATCCGGCTTTTAATACTTCGGTTATAAAGGCCATCGGAAGCATTAACGGGAAATGGGATCCCGCAATACATAAGGGTGAAATCGTTAGAAGCAGATTTGTGCTCCCTCTGACCGTACAGAAAAATAAGTAATTTCGATTGAAGCTATCCTCCAATCATCTTTTTAATTGCATTCAGCTTCATCAAAGCTTCAATGGGGGTTAAAGTATTAATATCGATTTTCGTCAGCTCTTCTCTGATGTTTTCGAGCACCGGATCATCGAGCTGAAAGAAAGACAGCTGCAGGTTTTCTTCCGTTACCCGTTTGATTTTTTCCGAAGCACCTCCGCTTTGGGTACGGCTGGCTTCCAGGGTCTTCAGGATTTCATTGGCCCGGTTGACCACTTTTGCAGGCATTCCAGCCAGCTTAGCTACATGGATCCCGAAACTGTGCTCGCTTCCTCCCGGCACCAGCTTTCTTAAAAAGATAATATTGCCTTTGTTTTCCTGAATGGAAACATGGAAGTTTTTTACCCGCTCGAAATTCACCGTCATTTCATTGAGTTCATGGTAATGCGTGGCAAATAACGTCTTGGCCTGAGTGGGATGCTGATGGAGGTATTCCGCAATCGCCCAGGCAATGGAAACCCCATCGTAGGTAGAAGTTCCGCGGCCGATTTCATCTAGCAGGATCAAACTCCGTTCGGAAATATTGTTAAGGATATTGGCGGCTTCATTCATTTCCACCATAAAGGTCGATTCCCCGGCAGAAATATTGTCGGTAGCACCTACCCTGGTAAAAATTTTATCTAAAATCCCGATTTCCGCATGTTTCGCCGGTACAAAGCTTCCGATCTGGGCCATTAAGCAAACAATTGCAGTCTGCCGGAGGATGGCCGATTTACCCGCCATGTTCGGCCCGGTGACCATAATGATCTGCTGGGAATCTTTGTCCAGGAAAATATCATTCGGGATGTATTTCTCACCGAGCGGAAGTGCATTTTCGATAATCGGATGTCTCGCTTCTTTTAGATCAATGGTAAAAGTTTCCGTTAATACGGGCTTGGTGTAGCTTTCGGAAACGGCCAATTCGGATAGTCCCACAGCCACATCCAGCTGCGCAATAATATTGGAGTTTTCCTGAATATGATCAATGTAGATCATCGTCTCGGCACAGACATTTCGGTACAACTCGTTTTCCAGCACCCCGATTTTCTCTTCCGCACCGAGAATCTGGTTTTCATATTCTTTCAGCTCCTCTGTAATATAGCGTTCCGCATTTACCAGCGTCTGTTTTCTCAGCCAGTCGCTTGGAACCTTGTCTTTATGGGTATTCCGGACTTCAATATAATATCCGAAAACATTGTTAAAATCAATTTTTAAGCTGGAAATTCCCGTTCTCTCGATTTCCCGCTGGCACATTTCATCCAGGAAGCCTCTACCTTTGGACTGTAAGCCTCTTAATGTATCAAGTTCTTCCGAAACCCCGTTCTTGATCACATTTCCTTTTGCCAGGTTTACCGGCAGTTCATCATTCAGGTGATTTTGAAGGCATTTGATCAGTTCATCCTGGTCGTACAGAGGATTCAGCCACGCCAATACATCGGCATGCGGATGAAGCAAAGCCTTGATTTTCTGTATATTGATCAGGCTCTGGCGAAGGTAGCCCAATTCTTTAGGACAGATTTTTTCTGCTGCCAGTTTTCCCATCAGCCGGTCAAGATCCGAAATGGATTTGAGCAACTGGGAAATTTCATATTTAAGCGGATCGTTTTCGTTTAAAAAGTCAATTAAAGAAAGCCTTCTGTTGATTTCAGCAACAGATTTCAACGGTAAAATAATTCTCCGCCTCAACAGCCTTCCGCCCATCGGCGTTGAGGTTTTATCGATGATATCCAGCAGAGATTTTCCCTGCGGATTGCTTGGGTACACAATCTCAAGGTTTCTCAGCGTAAAATGGTCCATCATCAGGAAGTCCTCCTGCGGAATGATCTGGATCTTGGTAATATGAGAAAGCAAATTATGGTGTGTATCTTCTACCAGGTAAGCAAAAATAGCACCTGCTGCCGTAATTGCCAGCTGCTGGCCTTCAATCCCAAACCCTTTTAACGAATTGGTTTTGAAATGATTCGTCAGTTTTTCATATGCAAAGTTGTATTGATAGGCCCAGTCTTCCAGCTTAAAGGCACTTCTGTTTTTAAGCTGTTCCGGGATTTGAACGCTTCGCTGGTAAATAATTTCACTCGGATCAAAAGTATTGACAATATGGACCAGTTTTTCCAGGTTTCCCTCGCTGACCAGGAATTCTCCGGTGGAAATATCCACTAAGGCAATCCCGAATTTCTCCTTTTCTTTATGAAGCGAAAGCAGGAAATTATTCTTTTTGGAATTCAGCACCTGATCGTTAAAGGTAACGCCGGGCGTCACCAGTTCCGTGACCCCTCTTTTAACGATTCCCTTAACCGTTTTCGGATCTTCCAACTGATCGCAGATGGCCACCCGCATTCCGGCCCGTACCAGCTTCGGCAGATAAGAATCCACAGAATGATGCGGAAACCCGGCCAGCTCGATATGGCCTTCGCCATTGGCCCTTTTGGTAAGGACGATTCCTAAAATCTGAGAAGTCCGTACGGCATCCTGCCCGAAAGTTTCGTAAAAATCCCCTACCCGGAATAGCAAAAGCGCATCAGGATATTTCGCCTTGATGGTGTTGTACTGGGTCATTAACGGGGTTTCTTTTTTCGCTGCCTTTGCCATTAAAGTCGTTTCTTAGAATTAGGACGGTAAAAATAGGAAATAAAATTTTTAAAGAAATTATTTTATCATAATTAAAATTGAATCCCTATCTCGATTCATTATTATAAAACAATAATCTGCAGGTTACTCTTTATCACTTCACTTTGGGTTTTGTATGGGGTTTTATTTACTATTTCATTTAAATCCCTTATTAATTCATTCTCATCTTCCAAAGAAGCAATGATTTTAACTGCTGATTTTTTATGTACCTCAAGGAGGTTAATCATGATACGCAAAATTTCTACCCTAAATCTTTCATCTGTTTTATCGAATTCTTCAAAAACAAAAAGGCAGTCATTCTCTGTAATCCAGTCTATATGAAAATCAAAGATCTGATTTAAATTATATTTTCCTTTCGTTTCATAAAATGTAGAAAAAAGTCCTTTTGACCGAACCCATTTCAAATAATCATCAAAAGATCTCATTGATGGAAATCTGACAATTTCAAGATCACAGGCATCCAAAACATCATTTAAATAGGCCTTCCTCTCCTTTTCTGTTTTCCCGCAAATCAAAAGATGCTTTTGAAAATTAATTTTGTTGTCTTCCATCTGATCAAGAATTGACTTCTTAATAAAATCGTTTTTATCTTTATTTATTTTAAATTCAGTAAAGCCTTCGAACTCTTTTCACAGGCCCATTTCTGTTTGTAATTCACCCATTTTGCTTTGAACAGTTTCCGCATCAGCTTATCGGCATACCGCATGATAAATACATGGTACAGCATATTGGCGAAAACACCGGGCTTATTTGGAAGAGCACGGAGCGACATCGAGAATCCCGGTTCCAAATAGCGGTTAAAATGCCAGAAAGCTCCGGGAATAAAAAGGGCATCACCATGTTCCATAAAAATTTCATAGCCTCTGGCGTACTTCAGGGCCGGAAATTTTTCGTAGTCGGGATTTTCGTAATCCAGATCATACACCGTATGCACTGATAGCGGAACCTTATACAGAAAAGCCGACTGCTTCTGATCGAACAATAAGATCCTCTTCTTCCCTTCAAAATGAATGTGCAGAAAATCGCCCAGATCGACATCGTAGTGCATCAGCACATGGGCTTCGCTTCCTCCAAAAAATAAAGTAGGTAGGCGTTTGAAAAATTTCATCCCCAGATCCGGGTAAGTAAAGTTTTTCAGCAATTCCGGAAGCCGGTCGGTGATGATGTAAAAGAAAATCCGCAGATCCGAAGGTCTGCTTCTGATGGTGTCGATATACTCTTTCATCTTCATGTGGGCCACGGGAGCATCAGAACTTTTGCCCGCATCCGCAGGCTTGTTGTCATACAGCGGAACTTCCTGGTCACCGGCTTTCTCACGGATAAAGTCGAAATTCCATTGACCGAATGCGTCCCAACGACTTGCAAAATTTTTGATCAGGAGGGGTTTCTGCTTTTTAAAATAATTTTTCTGAAAATCCTCTTTACTAATATCGGTAACAACATCTACGTTTTCTAGAATCATTTTGTGTGGTTTTAATGAGACTAAAAATAGTATTTTTTTGAAATCCTGAAAAGTTTTAAAAGGAATTATCATTTCCCATCAAATTCCAAAATCTCTTAGCTTAAAAAATAAATGAGCAGTGAGATAAGGCCTCCGAAAATCACCACCGCACAGCCTTGCGGATTTTTGGCTTTTTTTCTCCCGCGTCCGAATGTGCTTACATAATGCCCGCTAACCCAGGTTCCGTCTTTTTTATAATGTCCTTTTCTATAGTATCCCATTGTAATAATTTTTATCACAAAGAACCATCAGCCCGACTAAAAAAAATTACGGCTTCCCGTAAAGGCGGGATAAAATGAAAAAATTATATTTGTGGGAACAATCTTACCTATGAGAGTTTATAACACCAAGCATTTCCTGAAAATCCTTTTCAGCCTGCATAAAAGCGATACTTTAAAAATCCTTTTTCCGAGCATGATCCTGGTCGGCCTTTATTCTTGGGGTATTGAATACCTGGAGCTGGAATACTTCCAGCTCAACTCAAAATCCGGTATCAGCCATGTAGGCATGATTCACTCTTTATTGGGATTTGTACTTTCTTTATTGCTGGTTTTCAGAACAAACACCGCCTATGACCGCTGGTGGGAAGGGCGTAAACTCTGGGGAAAGCTGGTAAACGATACCCGGAATTTTGCGATTAAGATCAGCATGATTTTAGGCAACGACCGGCAATACACTGAACAGATCAGCCGTTATCTGAAGTTCTTTCCGCATCTTCTGGCCAAGCACCTGTCAAAAGAATCAACCCGCCTGGCTTTGGATGAAGATTATTCTGAAATTGAAAAAGAACTGAGGAACCACGGGCCCAGCGAACTGGTGATCCTGATGAGCCACCAGCTGAACCAATTAAAAAAAGAGGGAAAAATTTCCGATGTTGAAATGCTGTACCTGGATACCCAGCTTTCCGGATTTCTGGATGTGTGCGGCGGCTGTGAGAGGATCAAGAATACCCCGATCCCTTATTCCTATTCTTCTTTCATTAAAAAATTTATTATCCTTTATGTGCTTGCTTTGCCTATTGCTTACGTCATCAATATCGGTAATTATATTATTCCTCTAACCGTCTTTATTTATTATGTTCTGATGAGTCTTGAGCTGATTGCCGAGGAAATTGAAGATCCTTTTAATAATGATGAGAACGATATCCCGATGGAAACCATAGCACAGAATATTGAGAAAAATGTACACCAGATCATGGAATCGCAAAAACAATAAATCCGTTCTCAGCTGGAAATCGTAAATATTTATACCTAATTTTGCCAAAAAAATAAAGTTGGTACATAAATTAAAACTGGAAGAACTGAACAGAATTGACGTAGAAACCTTTAAGTCTACTGATAAAATTCCGTTGATCGTTATTTTGGACAATATCAGAAGCATGCATAATGTGGGAGCTACCTTCAGAACCGCGGATGCTTTTCTGATCGAGAAAATTATCCTTTGTGGAATTACCCCGCAGCCGCCCCACCGTGAAATCCACAAAGCGGCTCTGGGAGCTACGGAAAGTGTAGACTGGAGCCACGAAAGCGATATTAATGTAGCCATCAGTGATCTGAAAGCACAGGGTTTTGAAGTTGTCGGTATCGAACAGACGACCAACAGCCGGATGATTACAGACTTTACTATTGATAAGTCTAAAAAATATGCTGTCATTCTGGGGAATGAAGTGGAAGGCATCAGTGATGAAGCGTTGCCGAACATCGATTCTTTCGTGGAAATTCCGCAGTTGGGAACCAAGCATTCCCTGAATGTAAGTGTATGCGGGGGGATCGTGATGTGGGAGTTTGCAAAAGCCCTAAAATAAAAAACTGCAGGTGCCTTAGAGACCTTGCAGTTTGAAATAAATCTAATAAAAAGTAAAAATGAAAGGCGACAAAGATACTTCTTTTTTCGTCACGGACAAATTTTAAATTTACTTTTTTGATTTTTTCAGAAAAAAAACCAATATTTCAGAAAAAGTTTCGTTTAATTTTTTATAAATTAGCACAATGTTTATCAAGGACTATATCTCAAAAGACTTCCCGTGTTTCAGCCTTTCTGACTCGATAGAATCAGCGAGGGAAATGTTAGAAGCATTTGGATATTCTCATATTTTCATCAAAAAATCCCACCACTTTTACGGAGCACTGGCCCAGGATTTTCTGTATGAAGCAGAAGGAACCCTGAAAGAGCTGGAGCATCAGATCGAGCGTTTTGCGATTCTGGAAGACAATAACATTATGGACAGCATACGGCTGTTCTATACATTTAATTCCAACATCATCCCGGTGATCAACAAAGCGGAGAAATATCTGGGCTACATCAGCTGTGAAGATATATTTCAGGATTTTTCGAAATATCCGCTGTTCTCTGAATCGGGAGCCATTCTCACCATTGAAACGCCGGCCAGGAAATATTCCATGACGGAAATTGCCAATATCGTGGAAAGCAACAACTCCAAGTTTTACGGTGCATTTATCAGTTTTATGTCGGACGAGGTGCTTCAGGTAACGATTAAGATCAGCAATGAAAACCTGAGTTCTATTGATGAAACATTCGACCGGTACGATTACCGCATTGTACAGAAGTATTACTCTGATGAAAAATCGGACCTGTTTCAGGACAGATTCGGGTTTTTCCAGAAATTCATAGAAATTTAAACACGGATGAAGGCAGCCATTTATTCTCAGAAAAAAGATCTGGATACTTTTTTATATTTAAGTAAATTTATTTCCGAGCTGGAAAACAGAGGCGTAAAATCTGTTTTATACGATGAAATGGCTGAAGCACTTCAGTTTTCAAAAATTTTCGAAACGTTCAATTGTAAGCAGGATCTTCTTGATAAGGAAGTGGACCTGTTTTTCACCTTTGGAGGCGACGGAACCATCGTAAATTCCCTGACTTTTATTGAGGATCTGGAGATCCCGATTGTCGGGGTCAATACCGGAAGACTCGGATTTCTGGCCAGCTTTACAAAAGAAGAAGCCTTTAATGCCCTCGACTCTATTTTGAAAGGGGATGTAAAAACCAGCCGCCGTTCGGTGATCCAGGTAATCTCTCCCGTTTCGGAAGATTTTTTCCCCTATGCTTTAAATGACGTTACGGTTTCAAGAAAGGAAACCACCTCTATGATCACGGTAGATTCCTATATTAATGATGAATTCCTGAACGTATTCTGGGGCGACGGCGTTATCGTTTCAACGCCTACCGGTTCCACAGCCTATTCATTAAGCTCAGGCGGACCTATCATTTCGCCGAACAACGAAAATTTCGTCATCACGCCCATTGCCCCCCATAATCTCAATGTAAGACCTTTGGTGGTAAACGATAGGGTTGAAATAAAATTCAAAGTGGAAAGCCGGGTTCCCCAATACTCGCTTTCTCTGGACTCGCGGCTGATCCATATCGAAACGGATCAGGAAATCGTGATCAAAAAGGCAGATTTCCAGATCCTGCTGGTGCAGCCGAATCATTTGAGTTTCTATGAAACCATCCGCCAGAAGCTGCTTTGGGGACGGGATAAAAGAAATTAAGCATATTTCCAAAAATGATTACCTTTACAGGAATTTAAAGACACCCTAATAATATATTAAAAAGTAAAACATGAGCAGAATTTTTCCGGCAGGAGTTGCCACTGGTCAGTTAGTTACTGATATTTTTCAGCATGCTAAAGAAAACAAATTTGCATTACCTGCAGTAAACGTAATTGGTTCCAGCAACGTAAATGCGGTTATGGAAACGGCAGCCAAGCTAAATTCACCGGTTATTATCCAGTTCTCCAACGGAGGTGCGATCTACAACGCAGGAAAAGGATTGAGCAATGAAGGACAACAAGCAGCGGTTTTGGGAGCAATAGCCGGAGCAAAACATATTCATACCCTTGCGGAAGCGTACGGAGCAACGGTAATTCTTCACACCGACCACTGTGCAAAGAAATTATTGCCTTGGATCGACGGATTAATGGACGCTAATGAAGAGTTCTATAAGCAAAACGGAAAATCCCTTTATTCTTCGCATATGCTGGATCTTTCTGAAGAATCTTTAGAAGAAAATTTAGAAATTTCCGCCAAGTATTTCGAAAGAATGGCCAAGCTTCAGATGACCCTTGAAGTGGAAATCGGGGTAACCGGAGGAGAAGAAGACGGCGTTGACAATTCAGACGTTGACAATTCTAAATTATATACCCAGCCTGAAGACATCGCCTATACTTATGAGAAGCTAAAAGCGATTTCCGATAATTTCACCATCGCAGCAGCTTTCGGAAATGTACATGGCGTTTATAAGCCAGGAAACGTGGTTCTTACTCCTAAAATCCTTGATAATTCCCAAAAATACGTTCAGGAGAAATTCGGAACGGCTGAAAAACCGATCAATTTCGTATTCCACGGAGGTTCTGGTTCTACGATTGAAGAAATCAGAGAAGCAATAGACTACGGAGTTATCAAAATGAATATTGATACCGATCTTCAGTTCGCTTATACCGAAGGAATCAGAGATTATATGGTCGACAACATCGATTATTTAAGATCGCAGATCGGAAACCCGGACGGCGAAGAGAAGCCGAACAAGAAATTCTACGATCCTAGGGTATGGGTAAGAAAAGGAGAAGAAACTTTCGCTAAGCGATTGGTTAAAGCATTTGAAGATTTAAATAACGTAAATACGCTTAAATAAATTATGAATGACAGAGATGAAGCAGGTGGCTTTCCAAAAACGCTTTCTTCATCTCTTATCATTTATTAAACATCAATTATATACAATATGGCATTCGAGTGGTTTAAAAGAAAAGCACAAAATATTACGACCTCTACTGATGAAAAGAAAGACGTCCCAAAAGGTCTTTGGCATCAGACTCCTTCGGGAAAAATTGTTGAACATGACGAACTGAAAAGAAACAGCTATGTTTCTCCGGAAGACGGTTTCCATGTAAGAATAGGAAGTGCCGAGTTTTTTGATATCCTTTTCGATGAAGGCAAATTCACCGAGCTGGATGCCAATGTTGAAAGTATTGATATGCTGAACTTTAAAGACACAAAGTCTTATACCGACCGTCTGAAAGAAGTAAAAGCCAAGACCAAGCTTACCGATTCCATCAGAAACGCAGTAGGAACCGTAAAAGGAACTGAAATGGTGGTATCCTGTATGGATTTTGCTTTCATCGGAGGTTCTTTAGGTTCCGTAATGGGCGAAAAAATTAAAAGAGCCATCGATTACTGTATCGAAAAGAAACTTCCTTATATGATCATCTGCCAGTCCGGAGGGGCGAGAATGCAGGAAGCGACTTACTCGCTGATGCAGCTGGCAAAAGTTCAGGCGAAACTAGCTCAGCTTTCCGAAGCCGGACTTTTATACATCGCTTACCTTTGTGATCCTACTTTCGGAGGAATTACCGCTTCATTTGCGATGACTGCCGATATCATCATGGCAGAACCGGGAGCACTGATCGGTTTTGCAGGACCGAGGGTTATCCGTGAAACCATCGGAAGAGATCTGCCGGAAGGGTTCCAGACTTCGGAATTTCTTCAGGAAAAAGGTTTCGTAGATTTTATTGTAAAAAGAACGGACATCAGAAACACCGTTTCCAAAACAATAAATTTATTGACCTCCAAAGCCTGACAATATCTAACAAAATACATTAATCTCTCTCTATCCGGGAGAGATTTTTATTGATGAGGACTTTTAAAATATTCTTTAGTACGATCCGGAGCATGAGCTTTAAAAAGATTCTGCGTCTTTTAAGGCTTGTCCTTCCCCATCCTGTTTTTTCCCTGCTAAGCTTTTATGCGACTATAAAAGCGTATACCATTGCGCAGAAAAAATTTCCGAAGACCGCCTCTACCAACGGTATCGGCAATGCTTTCAGGCATGCATTGTGGTGCTGCTTTATCATGATGTACTGCTGCAAGGTTTCTTCTCCTCAGAAAGCTCTGAAATTCTGCAAAAGAATTACTGATCTGCATGAAGAACTCTTCCCCAATAAACCGCTGGAAACCAAAATGGACCTTCACAATAACAAATTTGGAATGGACTATTTCATGGAAATGCTGCAAGGCGTCCACCGCCAGTTTTTCGAAAAGAGCTTTTTCATCGAAGGCCTTGAAAAGAAAATGAAGGAGGCCAAAGTGCTGAAAAGGACAGATGATGATTTTGAAGGATTTTTGGTCTATCTTGATGAAAAGTGAATGGTGAATTTTGCTGAGCAAGTGAATTTTGAATCCGTCAAGATTGACCATTGACAAGAATGAATGGTGAATTTCGCTCTGCGAATCAATTTTGCTGCGCAAGTGAATGTTAAACCACGGTAAGATTGACCATTGACTCCGAAGGAAATTGACCATTGACAAAGTGAATAGTGAATTTTGCTGCGCAAGTGAATTTCAAACCAGCCGAAAATTCACTATTGACCCGAAGGAATTGACTATTGACAATTTTTGTAATCTGAAGTTTTTTTGATAAGTTTAACCCCATATTAATTCTATCGGATGGTTCTCAGCAGAATTTGGTCGGCATTCATTATCGTTGCCATTGCCATTGCCAGTATAAAGTATATTTCGTCAAGCCACTACAAAACCATTTTTAACGATATGGTCGTAGGAAAAGGCGGCGATACGGCGCAGATCGCTACACAAAAAATGACTTCGCTTGCTCCGGTTGTACGCGACAGTTTAATGAAAAAACCTGATTTTGCAGACAGCAGAATTCATTATAAAACCGATTCTTTAAAACAGGACGTACGGGTTTACAGGGTTCAGGAAGCAGACGGCGTAATCGGAACTTCGGAAACTGCGGTAAAGATCTGCCTGGGTTTAATTGGAATTATGACCCTCTTCATGGGATTCATGAGCATTGCGGAAAAAGCGGGAGGAATCAATCTGCTGAGCCGGTTGATTCAGCCTTTTTTTTCTAAATTGTTTCCGGACATTCCCAAAAACCATCCTGCTTTCGGGCATATGCTGATGAATTTCAGCGCGAATCTGCTCGGTCTGGATAACGCAGCTACTCCATTCGGTTTAAAAGCCATGGAAAGCCTTCAAACCTTAAATCCGAATAAGGATACAGCTAGCAATTCACAGATCATGTTCCTCTGTCTTCATGCGGGGGGAATGACGTTGATCCCGGTTTCTATTATCGCCATCCGTGCTTCGATGGGTTCAAAAACACCGACTGATATTTTTCTTCCCTGTATGATTGCAACTTTTGCAGCCACTCTGGCGGCGATGATTATTGTCTCTTTGTATCAGAAGATCAATTTATTAAGGCCGATTGTCATTGCCTATGTCGGCGGAATCTCAGCTTTCATTGCCTTATTGGTTTTATATTTAACCCAATTAAGCAAGGATGAGCTGGATGATTTTAGCAAAGTGCTGAGCAACGGATTGATTCTCTTTATTTTTCTGGCAATCGTTCTTGGCGCGGTTTATAAGAAAATCAATGTTTTTGATGCCTTTATCGAAGGGGCAAAAGAAGGCTTTACGACTTGTGTGAAGATTATTCCTTACCTGGTCGGAATGCTGATCGCTATTTCGCTGCTGAGAACATCAGGTGTTTTTGATGTCATTATCGACGGCATGAAATGGGTTGCCAATGTGGCCCATTTTGATCCAAGGTTTGTAGATGGACTTCCCACGGCCCTGATCAAACCCTTATCCGGTTCAGGAGCGCGTGGAATGATGGTGGACACCATGACTACTTTCGGTGCAGATAGTTTTCAGGGGAAACTGGCAGCCGTTCTTCAGGGAAGCTCAGATACGACCTTTTATGTGATTGCCGTTTATTTCGGGGCCGTAGCCGTAAAGAATACGAGATACACCGTAATCGCCATGCTTCTGGCCGATCTGGTGGGGGTTATTACATCGATTGCGTTGGCTTATTTGTTTTTTGCGTAAGTTTAATAAAATAAAACCCAAAAACAGGTGAGTTACGATTTATATTTCTATAAAAGAAAATCCAGCAATCTGACTGAAGAATATGTGAAAAATTATCTAATCTTGTTGGATAATTTTATTTTTTATGAAAATAGTATTCAATGGGACTACCACAATAAAGAAACAGGAGTTTATTTTGGAATTGACTGGAATGATCCCAATATAGATATTGAAGAAACAGAAATTTGGAATAATTTCGAAGATTTTGAAAATCTGAATTTTTCCTTTACAATTAATTTTATTAGACCTGATTATTTTGCTTACGAATCCTTTCCCATCTTAGATAAGATTATTAGTGATTTAAATTTATATATTTTAAACCCTCAAGATGAAATTAATCCGGACCATCCTCAAAAATTTGAAAAAGGATATTTAGTAAATCAATGGATTAATCATAACGAAAAACTTATAGTCACAAACTTAGATGAGTTTCAGGTCGATTTTTATTCAAAAGAAAAGTCTGATTATATATGGAATTATCAATTTTTCAGAAACCAGTTACAAGAAAGTTTAGTAGAAGATATTTTTGTTGCTGGATATCTCCTTTTTAAAAATGATACTGATGGAAAAATTTACAGTGCGTGTGTATGGCCAAATCATATTCCTCTAATACTCCCTCCTGTTGATTTCGTAATTATTAAAAAAGAATACAAGAAATTTTTCAGAATAATAAACGAAAGCGGTTTCGTTTCTATTCAACAAATTGAAAATAAACTAGGAAAATATTTTGATGACTTTGATTATAAAATTCCAGGCCTTAAAATATTGTATTAGGAAAATGCAGATAAAATGAAACGGGAATTCAATGATTTGAACATTGAATTCCAAGCAAATGATTTTGGAAATGTAATTTCATTTGATAGTTTTGTAAACGTAAAATATTAAACGCAAACCATTATGATCACAGATAAAGAATTTACATTAAGACTGATCCGTCAGTTAAGTCAGGCACTGGAAAAACTGATTCTGGACAAACCCGAAGAAAGCTTAATGCAGAAGGAATTGGATTTCGATTCTTTGATGCGGGATATTTTTAAGTTTGATTTCGTTACGCTTTCATCAAAATCAAAGGAAGAAATTATTGAGATTGTAAACGAAAGGCAGGAAAGGGACCATAAGGATTATTACGAAATGCTGGGAAACCTTTTCTATTTTAAAGGAAAAACAGAAGCGAATAACGACTTCCTGGATAAAGCCAAAACTTTCTATGAGCTCTATCTCCAGACCAGTGGGATTTTCGCCCTTCCGGTCATCAACAGAATATCAGAAATAAAAAAAGCACTTGAATAAAGTACTTTTGTATTTTGTATGAATAATTTTCAATTAATTTCAGTCATTTAGAACAAAGAACCCGGCCATTGAATCAGGATTCCAACAATACTGTTGTCTAAGACCTTTGATCATAAAAAACATCCAGCCTCCTGCTTCCATCATCCAGCCCTTTTATTAGGCTTAAAATGTAATCTTATATGTTCCGGTTGAAGATACACTGGCTTTTTCAGCCTTTACGTATTTCTTCACCCATGAAATGGCATTGGAAGTGATGCAGGCATCAGACGTTCCTCCCGATCTTCTCGCAGAAACTACGTTTCCGGCTTTGTCTACGGTATAAGCAATGGTAATGGTTCCGCTAGCGGTACAGTTATTTGCGGGCTGCGCCCCTCCTCTTCCCATCGTTCCCGGGATGAATCCTACCAGCCTTCTGTCGATTCCTACTTTGCTGTCCCCGTTTCCGTCGCCGCCTAAAGGATCTCCCGCATTTCCGATCCCGTCTCCGTCACCCTGGCTGCCGGCTTTGGTGCCACGGCCACGGATCAGGTTTCCGATGGCAGCATTCCCTTTTCCGTCACCGTTTCCCGTCTTAGAATTAGCGGTAGTGGCTCCGGATTTTTTTGTATTTTTCGCAGCCGATGTGCTGGTTGCTGTCTTTTTATCATCCGCTTTGGACTCTTCTTTTTTCGGCACCGAGACCTTAGCATTGTTTCCCGTAATAATCTTATCCTTTACATCCGATTTTTTGGTTTCGGGCTGCGGCTCTGGCTGAATTACCGTTTTGGTTTCGGGAACGGCGGTTTCAGCTGGCTCCGTATTTACTTCTTCTGTTCCGGCTGCAAGGCTTCCCGGCTGATCGGCAGGCTCTTCCACCCCATTTCCGTTACGGTTGTCTCCGAAGTTGACCAGCATTGTGGTTACCACTTCCGGCTGCTCATCCAGTTCCGGCTTTAATTTATACAAAAATACAAACAGCAGAATGGCAGACCAGATGAGGATAGAAAGCACAGCACTCTTTATCCGGTCTTTGTTTTGCTCATCTTTATTTATCGTATAACTTTTCATTGTCTGTATTTCCGGGGTTTCCGGATATATTATTTGTCTTTAACAGTGGCAATTGCAATATTGAATTTATTTTTCTCAGCAATTTCCATAGCGAAAACCACATCTTTATGCAGTGTATTTTCGTCTGCCCGGATGGTGAAAGACTTGTTGGTCTGGTTAGTTAATTTATTCACGATCGTCTGCTCGAGCTCACCTTTGTTTACAGGAACATCATCCACATAATAAGAGCCGTCCGGCTTAACGCTTACTACCAGAGGATTCGGAATATTGTCGGCTGCCGTATCCGCTTTCGGTAATTTCACATCAATGGCACTTTGGTTGGCCGCCGAAGAAGTTACCATAAAGAAAATCAGCATGAGCAGGATAACGTCCGTCATCGCCGCCAGACTGAATTCCGGATTTGCTTTATTTCTTCTCTGAATTTTCATCTTTAATTTTTTAGTCTGATACCTTTAAAAACTATAAAGGTTTATTGATAAGGTCTAAAAATTCACCCGACATATTCTGGGCTTTCAATACAAATTTATCAATTCTCGTTAATAATAAATTGTAGAAGAAGTTGGCCGGGATCGCTACGGCAAGTCCTACTGCGGTCTGTCCTAATGCGGTATAAATCCCTTCAGACAGGGTTTTAGGAGAAAATGATCCGCTGGCATGAGATAGGTTGAAGAAAGCAATAATCATCCCGATTACTGTTCCTAAAAGTCCTAACATCGGGGCAATACTCGGAACTACGGCCAAGAGATTTAAGTTTTTCTCCATATTCGCCACTTCTACCTGCGCCTGGGATTCCATCGCGCTTACAATGTCTGAGACCGGACGCCCCAGCCTGGAAATTCCTTTTTCCAGAATTCTGCCTTCCGGAGAGTTCTGTGTTTTGCAATAATCCAGGGCCGCTTCCATTTTCCCCTCGCGGATAAAGTCTTCGATATTATCCATGAAATTGGAATCGGTCTTAGACGTTAATCTTTTGATAAAGAAAAAGCGTTCAAAGAAAAGATATACGGAAAATACACCCAGCAGCAACACGGTTACCATCACGATTTTAGCGAAAGCACCTCCGTGGAACATGATTTTCCAAAATGAGAATTCTAAATCTTCGGCCGCCACCGATGGCACGGCAGCCTGGGCAAATAACATCTGAGTAAGTTCCGTTAACAGCATTAATGTGTATTTTTATAAAAGTTGTAACGACAAAAATAGTGGAATATTATGAATTGATCTCTTAAAAATTGCTTAAAAAACAACTTAAATCCTGTTCTTCCGTAAAGCAGCAAATTTCTTTCCAAAAATACATTTGAAAAGAAATCTGATATATGAATATGGCAGAAGATTAATTAATCCTCGTCGATCTCAATTTCCTCCTGCTTAAACTCGCATTTCAGCCTGAAAGGAATCGGTGTTTCCGAACCTGTGTAGAAGTCGTCGATCGTCCCTTTCCAGATCACCTGAAGCTCGCCTTCTTCATTTTTCTCAAACTGAAGTTCATTGTCATAAATGAAAGCATCCTCGTCGTCAAAAAGATTTACCTCCGTGTAAGTATCTTCTTCAGTATCGTTGATGGTGATGGTTTTGCCTTCGATCTCCGCCGTATCGATAGGGAAATCGAAAACTTCAAGAGAAAGCTGCGGAAAGTTATACTGTAATGAATCATCTTCTACATGATCCAACCCGTCATCCGTGATAATCTCAACCTCTAGTAAATGTTGCTGGTTGCTGTAAACCGCTTTACAATAAGTGTTTCTGATATTGTACTTTAGCGTTTCCTCCGGATGGTAAATTTTTAAAATCCCTTTCATTATTTCTTAAAAAAAAGAGCTGTAATACTATGATTGTTAAACGTTTTCAACAAAGATAGAAAATAGATTGAATGTGAAAAATTTTTTGAAAGTATTTTTAGAAAAATCCGGGGGAAATCGCCACCGGCTGTATAAAAACTAATTTTTGCTGCTAAAATTTCACAAAAATTTTTCCAATTGATGAAAGACCGTAAATAAAAGACTCTCACCATCTCATTAATTAAAGGAACATCAGAAATAAACTTTTCAGGTTTCTGTTTTAAATATTTACATTTGTTTGATAAAGAATTCTGAAACATGAAAAACATTTTAGCAAAAGGCATAATTGGGCTGAGTCTCGTTGTAAGCCTTGCTTCGTGCAGGAAATCCGATTCGCCTCTTACAAAAGTAACTCCGTCCAATCTGGATTCCATTGCGGCCAACTATTATGAGCAATACCTGAAACTGTATCCATTGGAGGCCACCTCGCAGGGAGACCTCAGATATAACGATCAGTTGCCGATCAATATAGACAAGGATTTCATCGCCGGAGAAGTTGCTTTTTACAATTCCGTACAGAAACAGCTTGAAAATGTGGATTATAAAAATCTTTCCGATGAAGACAAAGTGGTGTACGATGTCCTGGATTTTACCTTAAAAGATAAAGCGCAAGCCTATAACTATCACCCGGAATATATTCCTTTTACCCAGTTCGGAGGCCTGCCGCTGAATTTTCCGCTGTACGGAAGCGGAGAAGGCAGCCAGCCTTTTAAAACTGAAAAAGATTATGAAGACTGGCTGAAAAGGATGGAAAAATTTCCGGAATGGATGAATGCGGCCACCGATAATTTCAGAGAAGGAATCAACAATAAAATGGTCCTGCCCAAAACGCTGGTGATCAAAATGATCCCGCAGATGAGAGCCGAAGAGATCACGACGGGAGATCAGGATAAAAATATTTTCTTCGGACCGATCAGAAAGTTTCCGAAGGATTTTACCCAGGAGCAGAAGGATCGGTTTACAACGCTTTATAAGGAAGCTGTTGCACAAAAAATTATTCCGGCCTACAAAAAAATGGGCGATTTCTTAGAAAAAGAATACTTGCCTAAAGCGCGGGATACGGACGGTTACAACAGCTTACCGAACGGAAAGGAAATTTACCGGTATTATGCAAAAAGCTGGACGACCACCAACAAAACCCCTGAAGAAATCAATAAAATCGGCCTTCAGCAGGTAGCCATGCTCCGAGCGGAAATGGAAAAAGTAAAACAGCAGGTAGGTTTTGCGGGAACATTGGAAGAATTTATCAATTATGTAAAAACCGATCCTAAGGCCATGCCTTACAAAACGTCAAAAGAAGTACTGGATGCTTTCAATGGCATTTTAACAAAAATTACCCCAAAACTGAAAACGATGTTCTCGGTAACTCCAAAAACAGGTTTTGAGATCAGGCAGACAGAAAAATTCCGCGAGGCCAGCGCGAGTGCGGAATACATCCAGGGAACACCGGACGGGAAAAGGCCGGGTATTTTTTATGTTCCCCTTCCCGATCCTGCCAAATTCAATGTTACCTCAGGAATGGAATCTCTGTTTCTGCACGAAGCGATTCCGGGACATCATTACCAGGTTTCCCTACAGCAGGAAAACACAAAGCTTCCCAAATTTATGCGGTTCGGATGGTTCGGAGCCTATGGTGAAGGCTGGGCGCATTACTGCGAGACGTTGGGTCCGGAATTCGGGCTGTACACCGATCCTTATCAGAAAATGGGCTATCTGAGCGACCAGATGCTGAGAGCGGTACGCTTGGTGGTTGATACAGGACTCCACACGGGAAGAATGACCAGGGAACAGGCGATCCAATATTTCCTCAGCAATATCTCATACGATGAAGCCGGTGCCACGGCCGAGGTAGAAAGATATATGGCTATGCCCGGACAGGCATTGGGCTATAAAATCGGCTCATTGAGAATCCGTGAGCTTAGGGAAAAGTACCAGAAAGAACTGGGCAGCAAATTCAGCCTGGCCAAATTCCATGATGAGGTCCTGAGCCAGGGATGCCTTCCGCTGGATGTACTGAACCGGAAAATGGAACTCTGGGCAAAAAAGCAGAAATAGTTTAACGCAAACCCGATGGAGAAGTGATTGTCAGGCTGGAAGAGGGAAGCTGGAAGTTCTTTTTGCCAATATTAAGATTAAAGTACTGAATATCAAATAAAATCATTTATTTCCTGTTATTTACTTCATAACTCATAATCTATAACTAACAAACAAATGTTTACCATAGAACAAATTGAAACCGCACACGCGCAAGTAAAATCCGGAGCCGATTTCCCGGACTATATTAAAGAAATTAAAAACCTGGGCGTACAGTCTTTTGAAACCTGGGTGAAAGACAGTCATACCGAATACCTTGGAGAAAACGATTTCAGGGCAGAATCAAAGCCTAAATATGCTGAACTTACCATCGCTGATGATACGGATAAAGAGACGTTCATAAAACAGCTGAAAAGCCATCAGAAAGGTGAAACGGATTATATGAAGTTTTGCGAGGACTGCGCAGCAACGGGAATTGAAAAATGGACCGTTGACCTGAATGCCTATACCTGTATTTACTACGATAGGGCTGGAAATGAAATTTTAACAGAAGAAATCCCTCATTAAATATTGGAAAGCCACGATTTGTTTCGTGACCTTTTGTTTAAATTTGATTGTGAAAAAGATACTTTATTTAACAATTATTTTGTTTTGGACGTTGTCTTCCATAGGCTGCCAGTCAGATAAAAAAGCTGATCGGTATGAGAAATTTGCCGTTGACGAAAATCTTCCGAAAAATGATACGATAAGGTTTCTTTCGAAATATCCTGAGCTTAAATTGTTTATCCATGAGAAAGTAGAAAGTCCGGTAAGGACGGCTTACATTGTACAAAGATCAAGCTATTCTGAAGGATTTTATCACACCCGGTCATTTCAGTTTGAAGATTACAAATGTAAGGCTGAAAGTATTGGTGATACCCTCAATATCTGGCTGAACAACAACAACGGATATTTTGGAAACGGAGTATTGGTAAAAGTTTTTAACGGCAGGTTTTTAATTAAAGACATTGACCCGAAAACATTGAAAAACGAGACAAAATTCATTCCCTCTGATCCTATCCGTCAGAATCTGATTCTGAATAAAAGTTCTTTCAAACAGAATGACAGCATCTACGGCTTTATCCGTTATACAGCCAAAATAGATTCTTGGGTCATGAAGAATTTTAAAGGATATTTTAAAGCTATAATTAAATAAAAATGATCACAGAAGACTTAAACGCTCTTTTTATAAGAGATTTAACCAAATTAAAAACAGAAATCGAGGCATACCAAAATGAGGACATGATCTGGAAAACCGATAAAAACATTTCAAATTCCGCGGGGAACCTGGCACTGCACCTTGTGGGAAACCTCAGCCATTTTGTAGGAGCCATTTTGGGAAATTCAGGGTATATAAGAAACAGGGAACTCGAATTTTCGCTAAAAGATGTTCCGAAAACAGAATTGATTCAGCAGATTGAAAAAGCGACTGAAATTGTAACGCTTACCCTTCAAAACTTACCGGCTGAAGACCTGGTAAAAGAATTCCCCGGTGAACCGTTAGGCTATAAAATGACCACAGCCTATTTCCTGATTCATCTTTCCGGGCATTTGAGCTATCATTTGGGACAGATCAATTATCACCGAAGAATGCTGGATCTTCGCTGATTTAAACAGATCACTTGCGAAGCTGGGAAATTATGACGGTTAATTTTATTTTTCAAAGAGCATTTTGGTAATAAAATCCTTTTCTCCGTTTCCGCGGGCGGGAGAATATTCCCTTCCGTAATAAATGATCTGGAGATGCAGTTTGTTCCATGCGGTTGCGGGCCATAATGCTTTGGCATCTTTTTCCGTTTCCACTACATTTTTGCCCGAGGTCAGCTTCCATTTCGTCATCAGGCGATGGATGTGCGTATCGACCGGAAATGCAGGAAATCCGAAAGCCTGGCTCATGACCACGGAGGCGGTTTTGTGCCCTACACCCGGCAATGCTTCCAGCTCTTCGTAAGTCTGCGGCACTACTCCATTATGCTTTTCCATAAGCAGTTCGGCCATCCGCTTCAGGTTTTTGGCCTTTTGGTTGGAGAGCCCGATCTCTTTAATCAGTTCTTTGATTTCAAAGACTTCAAGCCGTGCCATCCTTTGCGGGGTTCCGGCTACCCTGAACAATTCAGGTGTTACCTGATTCACCTTTTTATCCGTAGTCTGTGCAGAAAGGGCGACGGCTACCAATAAAGTAAACGGATCGGTATGGTCCAGCGGAACGGGAACCTGCGGATATAATTTTTCCAATTCCGTAAGAACGGTTTCTGCTCTTTGCTTTTTTGTCATGTAACCATTAAATTTGAACAAAAATAAATCATTATGTTGAAAATCGGAGACAAATTACCGGAATTTGAAGGAATAAATCAGAACGGTGAAACCATTGATTCAAAAAAATTTAACGGGAAGAAACTTGTGGTTTTCTTCTATCCGAAAGCGAATACTCCGGGATGTACGGCTGAAGCCTGTAATCTCCGCGACCATTATTCAGAGCTGAAGGACCAGGGATTCCAATTGTTGGGCGTAAGCGCAGACCCGGTGAAAAGCCAGAAAAACTTCAGCGAAAAATATGAGCTGCCGTTTGATATGATCGCTGATGAACAAAGAGACATTATCGAAAAATTCGGGGTTTGGCAGCTGAAAAAATTTATGGGAAAAGAGTTTATGGGAATCGTGAGAACGACTTTTGTTTTTGACGAAAACGGGGTCTGCACACAGGTGATCGACAAAGTAAAGACGAAAGATCACGCAGCACAGATTCTGGAAGGATAACCATTTCGTTTACAATCCTGTATAAGATTGCTTCGCTTTATGGGAATGAGAATATCTTACGGGATAAGGTATTCTTTTCTTATATTATTCAAGGTGAATTCAATAAAACTATTTAAAATTTAAGAAAGCTGACCGAACCAAGATGTCAAACAAATTTCTCATGAACTGACAAAAGATATTTTTGATATCTGATCGATTGATTTTGATATTGACCGGAAAGGCTCCCGGCATCCAATATCCTCTTCCAGCCTTTAGATCTGAACCTGTATTGAATCCACATAAATTATTCAGTCTCATAATACATCAATTCTTCCGGATCGTCTGGAATGGTAACGTATTTCCGGAATTTTAGCCCAAGCTTCTCAATTAATTTTTGAGAAGAAAAATTGTCTTTTGTGGTAATTGCAGAGATTTTAGTCAGCCCAAAGTCATTCATTCCCACCGATTTTATCTTTGAAGCCGCTTCATACGCATAGCCTTTTCCTTCAAACTCGTCCAGTAAAGAGAACCCGATGTCTACAACATCCAACCCTTCCCTTTCGAAAATCCCTACTCCGCCGATCTTGTAGTTGCCTTCTTTGGTAATCATTGCATAATTTCCATACCCCAATTTTTCAAACTGAGGCAGAAAACGGTTTCTGATGTAATCTTCAGCATCGGCAACCGTCTTCAGATTCCGGTCCCCGATGAACCGGATAAATTTCGGCCGGCTGTAAAGATCCAGGATAAAATCCGCATCTTCCAAAGACATAGGACGCAGGATCAGGCGCTCGGTTTCGTAGAAATTATTTGTGTGATCTTGAGGTTTTCTTTTTAGGCTCATCTTTAGGTTCTTCTTTTTTCTCGATTTTTAAAAGCCTCGGATTGTTCGTGCATTTTTTATTGTATAGCTCAATATAAGCGCCGTTGTCTTTGACCTCCGTAATGGTTCCAGAAACTTTACTGACGGTTAAGGTATAATGCTTTTTCTGATAAGGGCATTCCGTGGAAGTGAGTTTTCCCAGATCCAGATAATAATTGGATTTGTCTTCGTAGTAATTCCCGGCCATATCTTTAAATTCTTCATCAATGATATAGCCGTCTGCAGCAGCAAGGACCGCCGCTTCCTGAACATCATCCGCCTTTCCTATAAATTTTTTAAGCCCTTCCAGACCGGTAACGTATTCGGTCTTTCCACCCGCTGAGTATACGATATAATAAAACTCGTCCTCTTCTGCGATTCCTACATTAAATCCTGATGACGGAGAAGTGTAATTTTTTACTGCGCCTACCTGCTTTAGCACAATATCCTTTCCATAGCTTTTATGAATGAGAAGCCAGGAATCGACTTTCATATTCGGACTGATTCTCTGCAAAAGAGCAGAAACATTGGGAAACTGCTTTTTTTCCTGAGAAAATACAAAAGCTCCCAAAAACAGAAAAACCAGGATATGAAATTTGGTGGTAAGTTTAAACATAGTAAAAGAACGCAGAATACCCGCGGATTATTTTATATGAACCGGTCTCCTTTTTTAAGATTTTTGAGATCGAGTACATAATCTTTTATTAACTGATCATGATCCCTGGGGCAGATCAGCAATGCTTTATCGGTATCTACAATAATGTAATTTTCCAGCCCGTCGATTATTACAGCTTTATTATTGCTTTTCATCCGGATTACATTTCCTTTGGCATTATACGTAAGGACCGGCTGCTTGGCTTTTAAGGCATTCAGGTTTTCGTCTTTATCGGCATTCTCGTATACGGAAGTCCAGGTTCCGAGATCGCTCCATCCCAGATCGGCAGGAATAACGTATACATTGGTTGCTTTCTCCAGAATTCCGTTATCAATAGAAATCTTCTGGACTTTAGGATAGATTAGCTCAATGCAGCCTTTCTCATGATCGGCGTTGTATTCACACGCCATGAAATGCTGGGTCATCTCCGGAAGATAGGTTTCAAAAGCATGATGAATACTTTTTACGTTCCATATAAAAATTCCTGCATTCCAAAGGAAATCCCCGCTTTCGAGGAAGCTTTTCGCAATTTCAAGGATGGGCTTTTCCGTAAAGGTTTTTACTTTATAATATTCCGAATCGTGTTCGTCCACAAACTGAATATACCCATAACCGGTATCGGGTCTTGTAGGCGTAATTCCTAAGGTCACAAGATATTCGTTTTGCGAAGCAATATCAAATGCCAGCTTTACTTTCTCAAGAAAGATTTCTTCTTTTAAAATCAAATGATCTGCCGGCAGAACGATCATCGTGGCATTAGGATCAATCTCAGCAATTTTATTGGCCATGTAAAGATTGCAGGGTGCCGTATTTTTCAGCAGAGGTTCCCCAACAATATTTTCTTCAGGGATTTCCGGAAGCTGCTGATGAGAAAGCTCTACATACTCTTTATTGGTGATGACAAATATATTCTCATTGGGAATGATCCTGCTTATTCTGTCATACGTCTGCTGAATCATGGTGCGTCCCACCCCCAAAATATCCTGAAACTGCTTCGGAAATTTCTGCGTACTCATCGGCCAGAACCGGCTGCCGATTCCTCCTGCCATAATGACGCAATATCGATCTGATTGTAACATTTTTAAGTATATTTTTCTACCCTTGCCAGCGGCTTGAAAGAATACTTCCTTCCCGTGGCCAAGTGTTTACAAAGATAGTTTTTTTTAATCAGACCTTCCAAAAGGTACTTTTCATTTCGATATACAAAGAAGTCTCCTTTCTGTAATGTTTCAATAAAAACAAGGGTATCATCGTGTTTGTCAATATGAAAATATTTTATCAGATCGGGGCTGGCCATAAAATTGGCTTTGGGAGATTTTGAAAACTTTACGATGATCGGCCGTAGGTTTTCTTCATACACATCCAGGCTCTGCAGCAGCATTTTCCTGAAGGTCTCCTTCCACTCGTTACCATGTGGAGAGATTCTCCGTCCATACTTTTCAAAGGCAATGAGATGTGCCAGCTCATGGGTCAGCACGAAGAAAAACAGCTGCGGAACAAGCGTAGAATTGATGGTAATCTCATGCGAACCATCCGGAAGCTTACGGTAATCTCCAAGCTTGGAATCGCGGTTACGCGTAATCTTTATATGAATATAATGATCTGCAAACCATATTTTTAAATATTGCAGGGTATTTTCAGGTAAGTATTTCTCTAGGGGCTGGATCGACATTTTTATAAACTCAGCGGAATTCCTGCATAGAAATTCAGCAATTTAAGACTGAACACATAATTATATTTGGCCTGTGCCACAGATCCCTGTGCATTGGCGAAATTATTTCTGGCAATATTTACGTCATAGATCGTAGATCTTCCTGCCGCATAACTTTTATCTGCAAAATCCAGTGCCAGTTTGGTACTTTTTTCAGCCTGAAGGGCAGATAAATAAATTTCATAGTTCGCATCCACATCAAACTGTGCCTTCTGCACATTTTCGCGAATCACCTGTTTTTGCTGCTGCAAAGTAACTTTGGCGATATTTTCGTTCACCCTGGACTGCTCCACCTGAAGCTTGGTAATTCCTTTGTTAAAAATCGGAATATTCAGGGAAACAGCGGCCTGCTGACCGAAGTTGTCTTTATACTGGGAAAAGAATCCCTGTTCTGGCACATAAAAAAGTGAGGAACCGACATTATTGGTATTCAGAAGATTGTTGTAGAAACTTCCTATGCCTATACTTGCCGTCAAAGTAGGCCAGAATGCCGTTTTACTAATTTCCGTCTGAGCTATGGCAGATTTAATACGGCTTTCCGCAGCTTTGATCTGAGGCTGGCTTTCGTACGCCGTGGCCAATACTTCATCCACACCCTTCAATTGCGGGGCAAGCTGATCCGGAATATCCACGTCTTCCACATCAAAATCCTTATACTCCTGAAGCTGTAAAAGCTGGGCCAAAGCAAACAGGCTTCTTCCGACGTTTATTTCTGCCGTCTTCAGATTCTGCTTCTCCCGGGCCAACCCGGCTTCCGCTTCCGCAAGGACCGTCTGAGCCGTACTCCCGATTTCTGTGGTGATTTTGGAGCGGTCGTACTGCTTTTGGGCATTTTCTACGGCAGCTTTTGAAATCTTTACGATCTCTTTATTTAGTAATGTGGTTAAATACTGCTGAGCGATCTGAAGCGAAATATCATTCTTGATGGTTTCGATATCATACTGGCTGGCCTCAACATCAAATTCCGTTTTTCTGACGGTTTTTTCCAATCTGCCGTAATTGAAGACCAAAATATCCGCCCCGAGATTAGCACTGTTGCTGAAACGGTCGTTTCTTAAACTTCCCGTACCGAAAGACGTTTGTCCAAAACTTACCGTATTTCCTACATTGGCAGAAACCGACGGAAGATAATTTTTCTTCGCAATTTTCAGGTTCAGATCCTGGGCCTGTTTCGAATATTCGTTTTGGATGACCTGAAGATTATGCTCTGTCGCATAGTCTACGCACTCTCTCAAAGACCATTTTTTCTGGGCATTGACAACCAGGCACGTTAATCCCAAAACAATAGTCAAAACTCTTTTCATATAAATATTTTCCCTATTAGACGAAGTAAATATAAAAAAGTTACACTTTGCTGTTTCTTTTTAAAAAACTTTTGAGAATTTTGTATCATGACTCATGAACAATACCGGGAAGCCGTGGACTGGCTTTTTGTACAGGCTCCCAATTATCAGACCGACGGGCAGAAAGCCTATAAGCCCGGACTGGATAATATCAAAAGACTCTGCGACTTTTTCGGAAATCCGCAGGAAAAAATAAAATGTGTCCACATTGGAGGAACCAATGGAAAAGGTTCTTCCAGCAACATGCTGGCTTCCGTCTTACAGCAGGAAGGATATAAAACCGGCCTGTACAATTCTCCCCACCTTGTCGATTTTACCGAACGTATAAAAGTAAATGGGACCAACTGCGATAAGGAATTTGTTTTTGATTTTATCCAGAAATTAAAAAATCTGCCGGAAGATATTCGTCCGTCTTTCTTTGAATTTACCACGATCATGGCTTTCGAATATTTTTACCGGCAAAATGTAGATGTTGCCATCATTGAAGTGGGATTAGGCGGCAGGCTGGATTCAACCAACATCATTAAACCTCTGGTCTCTGCGATTACCAATGTTCAACTGGATCATCAGAATATTTTAGGAGACACCCTTGAAGAAATAGCCGCAGAAAAAGCAGGAATTATAAAACCGGGTATTCCTGTGATCTCAGGAGATGAAAATGAAACGGTAAAAAATATCATCCGGAACAAGGCCGCTCAGGAAAATGCTCCGTTCATCGATGCTACCCTTTTACAAACCAAATTAAAATCCGATCTTAAAGGAAACTACCAGGAAAAAAATATCAAAGTAGTCCTAACCTTAATTGAAGAGTTAAGAAAACTGAATTTTACCATTTCCGATGAGAATATTGAACAGGGGCTTTTACAGGTTCATCAGAATACCGGATTTATCGGACGTTGGTTTGAATTTTCGAAAGATCCGCTCATCATATGCGATACGGGGCACAACCAAGCCGGACTGGAATATGTCTTTGCACAGCTGAATTCCATCGACAGGCACAAGCATGTTGTTTTAGGTTTTGTTAATGACAAAAAAATAGACGACGTTATGAAGATCCTTTCGGAAAATTCCACATTTTATTTTGCAAAACCAGCTATCCATAGGGGAAGACCGCCTCAAGAGTATGAAGATTTACTGATACCGGCAAAAATTTCTTATAAAATTTTCGATTCGGTACAGCAAGCGTATCTTTCTGCAAGAGAGGAATGTACAAATAAAGAAATGATTTTTATTGGCGGAAGCAACTTTGTCGTGGGAGAATTTTTAGAAAAAAATTTGGAGATTTCCAAATAAGTCGTATATTTGCACCACTCTAATCGAGGAAACAACGATAAAGAGGGTTCTTAGCTCAGTTGGTTCAGAGCATCTGGTTTACACCCAGAGGGTCGGGGGTTCGAATCCCTCAGGACCCACAGAAAAGGAAACGAAACCTTTCAAAAAAATTCGGGTTCTTAGCTCAGCTGGTTCAGAGCATCTGGTTTACACCCAGAGGGTCGGGGGTTCGAATCCCTCAGGACCCACAGAAATCTCTCTTTTTTAAGGGAGATTTTTTTTGTTAAAAATTTTAACCATAAATATGAAAACAATAATTTTACTTTCTGTATTTATTTTAACTTTTGCGAAAGGCCAGGTTCCCGGGACACAGGATATGTCATTCGGTACAAACGGAAAAACTGAATATTTATATGATCCTGCCAGTGTAAAAGGCTTTCACGGATATACAATGAATATACTTCCTGATAATCGTTTTTTTGTCGGCGGAGTATCAAATTGGGGCTGCAGTTCCAATCAATACTATACTGGCGTTCTCACAAAATTTACCTCCAACGGAATTCCAGATACTTCATTCGGACAAAATGGAGCCAACGGAAACTTTGGAGTAATAACAGAAATACAGCCAGCATCTGATGGAAATTATTTGATTATAAACCAATATGCAAATCTTACCAAAATAAATGCAGCAGGCAATCCTGTTACCTCATGGGGCACAAATGGAAGCATAAGCCTTCCCTACGAGCAAACTATACGTGACTGGAAAGAAACTTCCACCCACGAGATTATCATGACGACAGTAAAAAGAAATTATGATAATAAACTTTACACAACCCTTTATAAATTTAATCCGGACGGAAGTGTTCAGACCGCTTTCGGAAATAATGGAAAAATAGAATTCGGAACAAGCCCAAACTGGATTTTAACAAACGTTAATATTGATAATGACGGCAACTATATATTTACCGGTAAAAAAACGATTGGCGCTACCTACGGTGATGCAAATATTGTCGTTTATAAAACAAACCCTCAGGGACTTCCGATAGCTACTTTTGGAACAAACGGCAGTCTCACTATAACCAATTATATCGCATATGATAATAAGCAGCATTTTTCGTTTTTGACACCGGATAACAGTATTGTAATAAGCACTATCGGAAAAATGGGTCCTGCTTCCAACAATCGTTGCCTTATCATGAAAGTCCTTGCTAATGGTACGCTGGACAGCAATTTCAACAACGGCTTTAAATATACATCAAATTATATGGAACCCATCAGTTCCTATTACATTGACAATAGCTTTTATATCGTAGGAGAAATGGGAAATATATCGTACATGATAGGAAAAATCAACAGTTCCGGAAATGTAGACAATACCTATAATAGCGGAGGATATATAACAATTCCGCGCTTAACCGGCAATCACAATGGAACAAGAACAATGCTGCATGGTGATAAGATTATTCTGGCGGAAACCATGGATAATTTTTATTGCGCCCAGTCCAATTGGAAACTGGTGATGAGAAGGTTCAGTTTTGATTCATTCACCCCACTTTCAACAAATGAAACTACCTTTACTAAAAATATCAACATCTATCCGAATCCTGCTGATAATAGAATTTTCCTAGAAGGGTTTGATAGAGGAATTGAATTGGTTTCGATTGATGGTAAGAAAATCAAAGCCGACCTAAAAGATGAAGGAAAAACAATGAGTATGGATATCAGCCACCTGATAAAAGGTATGTATATTATAACTGGAAAAAATTCCAATGGAAAAATAGTATCTAAAAAATTTTTTAAGAACTAATCTTTTAAACTGAATGAAAAGAATCCGTCTCACAACCACCAAGTGAGGCGGATTTTTATATTCATTAAATTCCGGCATTCTTTGGAAAAGAAAAAGTTGTCATCATCATGCAACCTTCTTTCTTAAATTATGGGCTAAAGCGCAATGTCATTAAGTTAGTATTTTTTAGCGTTAATTTTTTGCTAAATTTGAGATTTAATCTCTGATTTTCTTATTATGCAAAAAAAATGTTTCAGATATTCTATTATTATTGGAGGAGGAAATTCACAGCGTGTTTATTTGTAATGAATACAAGATGAGTAGCAGAGATTTCACCCGCAAAAGGAAGTTGAGCTTTTCAAACACGCTTTTGTTTATGCTCAACTTCATTACCAAAAGCCTGTCCTGTGAGATTGTAAATTTC
>CAJYXJ010000023.1 GCA_913778085.1 uncultured Chryseobacterium sp. | reverse complement strand
AAAAAACATTCACCTTCTTCAGCCGATCAACCATCATTTTCGTCCGGTCGTTGCCGTTGGAATCCATCACTTTTAAATTTCCATTATACATGGATGGGTTTTCGATATAGTTTTTCCGTGCTTCCAGGAACTGCTGTTTCGATTTGGTCTTCACATCATTCCCGTAGTTTAAAGGTTCGATCAATTCATCGGATTTTTTAATATCGGTGGCGTAGATTTCAATCGTCTTGTTTTTATTGTAGACTTCGAGGACCAGTACGGAAAGGCCTTTAAAACGGAAAGGTCCGTCGGGGATGGTAATATCATTGGTGAACCAGGCAAAATAGGTGTCGCCGGTATCGGTGGTGGTTTTGGCCAACCGGGTTTTGAAGCCTTTGAGGTCTTTGGTTTCGTTCAGGATTTCCCATTTCAGTTGAGGTTCTTCGTAAGTAAAGATGTATTTGCCTACAGGAAGCGAAACCCATACATTTTCTTTTGTTTTATAAACGCTGCCTACTGATTTCGGATATTTTGGAACGGCTCCTGCGCTTGTATTAATTGTTTCTTTGGAATTCCCTTTGTAAAATGCCTTTGCTTCCCGGCTGAAATATGCAGATTCTATATTGTTGCACAGAAGGGTAGAAGCATAAATATTGACCTTATCCCGGTTCAGGCTGTCGGAAATCATTTTGGTTTCATAATTCACCTCCATGACCGCTTTGTGCTGTGCAGAAACAAGCAGCATACTGGAAATAAGCAATCCTGCAAGTAAAATCCTTTTCATAATTAATAGTGATAATGATTCACAATAATACGGAAATAAATGAATTCCTCATGATGGGAACCCGTAGTTTACAAACGCTACGGAATGATTAACCGCCTTCTGTTTTTTAATACTTCAATCATCCTATCAAAAAACAAATCCGGCTCAACCATCAATTGAGCCGGATTCATATAATTATCCAGATTTACTTAAACTTTATTAATAAGCCGCTCTAGTCTTTCCATCATCTCCTCTTTCTCCTTCAGCATTCTCTCATACAAAGCAATCTTTTCCTCATGAAGTTTGATGATTTCTACTATCGGATTGACGTTGTAAGTTCCACCGGAATTACCGATGAAAGCCTCATCATTAAAGGTATTTGAAATAATATTAATAGCCTGCTCCTCATCAAAATTCTGAAAAGCCTCTACTGGGATATTCAAGACGTTGGAAATGGCTTTCAGGAGATGGTCTTCGATAACTTCCTTTTGTTCGAGCAGGGAAATTTTCTTCTGGTTCCAATCTTCGCCGAGGTCGAAGGCCAGGGCTTCCTGCTTGATGCCGAGCATTTCCCTGAAGCGTTTCACGTTTCTTCCCTGATGTATTTTCTGTTCCATAGCGGTGATCAAAGTTTTAATGGCTTAAAGATAAAGCGATTTGTTTTAATTCGTTGGAAGGTAAAGTTAAAAATTATCCGGTAAAATACCTATTTGCCAGGATATTTTATTCCCTAAATAGATAGATTTTTTACGCATCAGTCCGGAATTCGGTTTAGGCAGGGTAATTGATCTGTAAATAAAGCTGTACACAAAATTTCGTAAATACTACTGTTGATGGACACTGAATAAGATAAAATTAAATTAATTCATCATTTCGGGAATTTACAAATTTGTGGCATTGTATGTGCTTGTAAAATAGCGTGAATCCGGTACGATTGATCTTAAAAAAATAAAAGAAACCAAAATGGTGAATCAAGAGGTAAATCAAATATTTTCAGGAGAAAAGCAGAAAAAAAGCCGCTTCATATTCAGTAATACTGTTGGTGAAGCAGGCAGAGAAAGCCTGGGGGCTTTTAGTTTCTTTCTTCCGGCCTTTTCTTCCGGTTTTCTTTCAGGTTCGCCTTAAATAAAGGAGTCTAGAGGAAAATTTTTCCTATCCTTACCGAAACAGTTTAATTTCCAAAGCAAAATTAATGAATCATTTTGTCTGCTAAAATTAACAAATTCGTTTCCTTATTTAATATCTTCGCACAATTAACTAAAATAAAAATTAATAACCATCAAAACCCGGTTTTATGATAAAACCCAAACATCCTTTACGGAATTACCACATCCAACAGGAATTTTTCCTCAAATATCTTGAAGAAGAACATAGAGAATACCATACGCTGCACATTTCTTATGGCAATGCCGTCTATTTATACTATCAGCTCCAGCTAAATATCTCAGTCCATGATTATGAGGAATGGCTGACTGAAATAACAGATGAGAATACAAGAAATGCAATGCAGTCTGCAGGCTTCAGCAAATGCCGGGAAACTTCTTCATTTGTCCGGTTTATTCATCGGAAAAGAAAGATCGCGGAGGATGACTATATCAGGGAAAAAATGGGTAACGAGGAATATACCCGGTATAAAATGCTTTGTCAGAATGACCAGGTTGCTTTGTAATTTCAAGCTTGTTTAAATAGATTTCTTCTCAATCATCGGGTATAAAAAGACAGTCCCGGATTGTATTAACGGGAGGTTAATAGGATTTTTATATAAAAAGGCCGTTTTCTTTTGAGAAAACGGCCTTTGAAAAAATAAGTTGCAAGGAGTGAATGAATACATTTCAAAGATAAAAGCATTTTCGTTCCCGGTTTTATGACGCTGTTCATAAGTGCAGCCGTTTAAATTTGATTATTTTTTAATAACTCCATATATACATATCTTCCGAGTTAAGAGGAAAAAGACTTTTTTCATTCCGGCCCCACCTTTTACCCTGTCAAAAGGATGAATTTATAACGCTGAAAAACAGAGTGGTAGGTTTTTTATTGTAAATTTTTTCAGTTCTTTTCCAACGCCGCGGCGAATTTCTGCATCTATATCAGTAGAGACAGCTGCTCAGGTAAAAAAAGATAAGCCATGAAAAATTTATATATACATCTCCTGCTGATTTTTCCGGTATTCGGAGGGGCGCAGGTTCCGGTAGTGGAAACCGGAGAAGGAAAAGGCGGTTACGCAAAAAGCAATGAAGTGGTTCTTCAGAAACTCAGTATTGATACCAAAATCACAGGCCGGATTTCTACAAATACCGTAACGATGGTTTTCAGAAACAATTCCAGCCGGTTGAGAGAAGGCAGGGTAACTTTCCCGCTGCCGGAAGGCGTGAATGCGAGTGGCTATGCCCTGGATATCAACGGGAAGCTTCGAAACGCCGTTCCGGTGGAAAAGGAAAAAGCAAAAGAAGTGTATGAAACTATTAAGAAACGCAATGTCGATCCCGGAATTCTCGAAAAGGTGGAAGGGAATAATTTCAGGACCACGGTATACCCGATCAGTGCCAACGGCGGAGAAAGAACGGTTCAGATCACCTATAATTACGAGCTGAAGACCTCCGGTAATGCCTACCAGTATCTTCTACCGCTGAACAGTGAAGCCGAAATTCCGGAATTCGCTATGAAAACCACGGTTTTCCAGAGTGCTGATGCACCACAGCTGGTAGAACGGCCCGACGGAACCTTCGATTTTATAAAGAACGGAAACGTCTGGACTGCTGAAATCCGTAAGACCCAATTTAAGCCTGCGAATAGCCTAAAGGTAAATTTCCCTCAGCAAGCCGACGGACAGAATGTGCTGATGCAAAAAGCTTCGGGGGATGCCTCTTATTTTCTGGCAGGGATTGCCGTTAATCCGGGAGAAAGACCGAAAAAACTTCCCGCAAAGCTCGCCGTGGTCTGGGATCATTCGCTCAGCGGGAAAAAACGGGATCATGTGAAGGAATGGGCCTTGCTGGAAAGATATTTTAAAACCAATACTCATCTCACGGTAAAAATATATTTCCTTAATAATACGTTTGAAGAAGGAAAAACCTTTACAATTAGTGGCGGAAACTGGTCTGCGCTGAAGGATTACCTTTCAGAAACCATCTATGACGGCGGTACGGATTTCAGTCAGCTGAAACCTGTGAAAGAGGATGAAATTTTATTCTTTACAGACGGGATGTCCTCTTTCGGAGACCTGAAGCTGAACTGGAATAAACCGACCTACACCGTGTCTTCATCCGGATCGATGAACGCCAGTCAGCTAAAATTCATCAGCACTGCCACCGGCGGAGAATTTCTAAACCTGAATGAAAACGATCCCGCAAAAGAGGTCAGAAAGCTCCTTGTTCAGCCGCTGAAATTCCTGGGAATCGAAAGCAATGATGATCTTTCTGAGGTATATCCATCCTTACCGCAGACCATTTCGCAGGATTTTACGCTGACGGGGATCTTAAAGAGAAATCAATCGGAAATCTTGGTGAAATTCGGATACGGAAATGAAGTAACGGAAACCCGTACCATCTCTTTAGATCCGGCAGAACACGCCGTTAAGGACTGGGAGATCTCGAAATTCTGGGCACAGAAAAAACTGAACGAGCTGGAAATTTTTGAAAAGAAAAATAAAGAGGGCATAAAAGAAATAAGCCGCCAGTTCGGGCTGGTAAGCAACAACATGAGCCTGATGGTGCTGGAAAATGTCCAGGATTATGTCCGATATGATATTACGCCGCCCGCTGAGCTGAGAAGCGTGTACGACCAGATCGTAAAAAGCAACAGGTCCATGAAAGATGAACGCGTAAAGGACCTGATGGCCGATGCGGAAATGATGACCGAAGAGCTGAAAGCCTGGTGGAAAAAAGACTATACCCGTAAAGAAAACCAAAGACGCTACCCGGAACCTGGCTACAATGCAACTTCGGATTCTGCAGGAAATCAAAGAATTGAAGAAGTGGTCATGACAGGAGCTCCCCGTATAAGGGGAAACAGCAGCATGACTGTGGCGGATGCTGCTCCGCAGGCAGATCAAGCTGTGGATATCCTTGGTTCCAAATCCAAAGACATTCAGGAAGCGGTAGTAACCGGCGCACTGGGTATGAGAAAAAGCGCAGAGATGACGGCTGCAAGTAGTGTCGCTCAGTCTCTTCAGGGCAGAGTTTCCGGAATATCAGTTAGCCGGGCTTCGGAATATAAAGCGGATTCTGTGAAAACCCAGGATATTTCTCAGGTCGTCAGTTCCGGCAGAATAAACGTGATCGACATGAAATCCAGCGCGGAATACATGACGCTTTTTGAAAAAGCCAAAGATGCGGAAACCATTTATAAAATTTATCTTGATAACAGGAGCGGCTATGAAAATCTCCCTCAGTATTATTTTGATGTTGCACAGCTGCTGTTCAGCATCAAAGATAAAAAATCGGGATTAAAGGTTTTAAGCTCCATCGCAGATCTTGATATTGAAAACGAAGAACTGTATAAGCTGCTTGCCTATAAGCTGAAACAGGCGGAAGTATACGATAAGGAACTTTTCGTAACGCAGAAAGTCCTGGAGTGGCGGCCTTTCGATCCGCAGAGTTACAGGGATTATGCGCTGGCCCTGGAAGACAACGGGCAGTATCAGAAAGCCCTGGACAATCTGTATTCCATTCTGATGCAGTCGTATACTAAAGAGCTGGCAGACCGGGATGACGGAATTGAGGAAACGGTGCTCATGGAAATCAACGGGCTTATCGGCAGGTACGGGAAAAAGCTGAACCTGAAAAATATCAATCCCAAGATCATAGCCGATCTGCCGGTCAATATCCGGGTGGTGCTCAACTGGAATAAAGATGATACTGACATCGATCTCTGGGTAACGGACCCGGATAATGAGCGCTGCTATTACGGACATCCGCAAACACAGGCCGGCGGAAGGCTCAGCAATGATTTCACCGGAGGTTTCGGCCCCGAGCAGTTTTTGCTTAAAAAAGCCGTAAAAGGAAAATATAAAATACAGACCAATTTCTTTAGCGAAAGGCAGGTGGGAGTGGCCGGACCAACGGCACTGATGGCTGAAATCTACATTAATTACGCGACAGGAAAACAGGAAAGGAAAATAGTGGTGTTCCAGAATCAGAAAAATAAAAAGGGGCATGAAGACGGAATTCTTATCGGTGAGTTTGAGTTTTAATGGTGAATGAACCTGGTAATTCCGGTGATTGTGGTTTTTTAAGAATATATCAGGTTCTTATTCCGCGGGCAGGCAGATCGGTTTTGGGTGATATACCGTATGATGCAGGTCTATATGGTGGTGTTCATGCTCTGCCTGCGGGATTTTTTAGAAAAAAGAGGGTGAAAACACAATAAAAAAGCAATGTGAATGTTTATGTAGTGGTCGAAAATATCATGAAGAAGATCAAGTAGGGAGCGTCTGCGTAACAGCAGGCGCTTTCTTGTATCCGTTTATCCAGGTAGACCGGATTAGGATTTCCATGTTTTAAAATTACAGATTTTCCTGTTTCAACGGGCATAATTTATTTTTAGGCCCAAAAGAATAGGGGGCGGGTTATCATAGAATTACTCCGCTTGATTATCCATACAAAGTATTGTTTATATGATAAGTCAATTTACTTCTTTTCATAATTTTTTAACCGTAAATTTAATTTTTTATTATTGTTAAATTGATAAAATTAACGAGTTAAAATTACGTAATAATTAAATTATTAAATTTAATTGATTATAATTGTCATAAAAATGTATGTTTTTGTGCGATAAAATGATTTTAATTTAAAAAAATCGTGTCTAAGACTCGATTTTGGTTAATTTCAAAGTCGTCATTCTCCTGATTTTACATCGTTTTCTTTCCTGGTTCTTAATGTAATTGTCTGTTATGTAGATTTTTACAGGTTTAAATTAATTTTTTGTTAACCAATTAAATAATAATTTTATATTTAAACCCGCGGGTATTTATTCAATATTGTTCCTGATGACATTCAATACAATCGGTTACACTATTCGGAAGATCCTCGCGAATTGTAAAAAGAAGTAAATGGGCATGAAAAACTCGGCATTTTACCTTATCCATGATCCGGAAGATCCGATCGGAAATGCTGTAGCCGGCTTGTATAAGGCGAATTTACAGTCATGTTCATTCTTTGTAACCCCAGAAATCGACCTATGAAATCCTTTATTACCGATCAGTTTTTACTGCAGAATGCCTATGCGGAAGAATTATACTTCAACTATGCGGAAAAACAGCCGATCATCGACTATCACAACCACCTGATCCCGAAAGATATGGCGGAGAACACCATGTTCGAAAATATCTCGAAGGTCTGGATCGCCGGCGACCATTACAAATGGAGAGCCATGCGTACCTTAGGCGTGAATGAGAAATTCATTACGGGAGAGGCTTCCGATAAAGAAAAATTTGAGGCATGGGCCAAAACCGTACCGTATACATTAAGAAATCCGCTTTACCACTGGACGCACCTCGAGATGAAGAGATATTTCGGCATCGACGAGCTGCTGAGTGAGAAGAACGCTTCGGAAATTTATGAAAATATCAGTGCCCAGCTCCGGACACCGGAAAAATCAACCCGGGGCCTGCTGGAAATGATGAACGTGGAATCCCTCTGCACCACCGAAGATCCGCTGGATACCCTCAATTATCATCAGGATCTGGCGAAAAGCGGCTGGAAAGTGAAAGTTACCACTGCATTCCGTCCGGACAAAGCGATCCTGATCGAAAACCATAATTTTGCAGATTATATGGCAAAGCTGGGAGAAGCTGCCGGTATCGAAATAAATTCTTACCAGACGTTATGTGATGCGCTTCTCAAAAGAATTGAATATTTCCATGAAAACGGATGCAGGCTCTGCGACCACGGACTGAACAATATTTCGTTTGAAGAAGCTTCCGAAGCTGAGGTACAGGCTGTTTTCTCCGATAAAATGTCCGGGAAAGTCATTGCCGAGAAACAGGTGAACCAGTTCAAGACGGCGATCCTGTTATTTTTAGGTGAAACGTATCACACCTTCGGTTGGGCGCAACAGTTTCATTTGGGTGCCTTACGAAACAACAACCAGAGAATGCACCGTATTTTAGGACCGGATACGGGCTGGGATTCTATCGGAGACTTCGTTCAGGCGGAAACCCTGTCCAAATTACTGAATGCTTTGGACGGAAAAGATAAACTTACCAAGACCATTCTGTATAACCTAAATCCTGCAGACAACGAGATCTTTGCCACCATGATCGGAAACTTTAACGATGGAAGCATCAGGGGAAAAGTGCAGTTCGGATCGGGATGGTGGTTCCTCGATCAGAAAGACGGTATGATCAAGCAGATGAATGCCCTGTCCAATATGAGTCTTATCAGCTGTTTCGTAGGAATGCTCACGGACTCAAGAAGCTTTCTGTCGTTCCCGAGACATGAATATTTCAGAAGGGTACTGTGCAACCTTTTCGGGGAAGAAATTCAGAAAGGCGAGCTGCCAAACGATATGGAGCACATCGGGAAAATCATTTCAGATATCTGTTACCACAATGCTAAAAACTATTTTGATTTTTAAAAATAAAAGATCTCACGCAGATTTTGAAGATGACGCAGATTTTTTATCTGAAATGACTTGCTTAATCTGAGGAAATGTAAATAAGATGTTTTGAGTAAAAAGTCTTTGTGATCTTAGCTGAGTAGAACGCCTTTGCGAACTAAAAAACGTTTAGTAGTCATAAATCCTTTGTGGGCTTTGCGTTTAAAAGAATTGCTCACAATTTTTATAAAACTTTATACCAAGAATCTAAATGATTCAAATAAAAGAAATAGCTGGAATGTTTGCTTAAAAAATCTTTGCGGGCTTTGTTTTAAAAAAACAGCAGGCCAAATAAATTAAAAGCTATGAACAAAATACTTACTTTCGGAGAAATCATCATGCGGCTTTCACCGCCCGGCAACCGGACGATGAGGCAGAGCCAAGACATGGAGTTTTTCTTTGGCGGCACCGAGTTTAACGTTGCTGCTTCTCTGGCGACCATGGGTTGTGAAGTAAAGCATGTAAGCTGTGTTTCCGACGATTTCGTAGGGGAATCGGCACTGGCTTTCGTGAAAAGCTTTGGCATCGATACCGCTTTTATTACCAGAAATGAACATCCTTTAGGACTGTACTTTCTGGAAGTAGGATCTTCAGTACGCGCCAGCAGAATCGCTTACAACAGGCTGAACGGCTCCTTTGCAAACATCGAAGCCGGAAAAACCGACTGGAAAAAAGCATTGCAGGACTGCAGCTGTTTCCACTGGACCGGCATCAGCCCCGGAATTTCAGAATCCGCTTATGAAAGCCTGAAGGAAGGTCTGCAGACCGCCCGTGAAATGGGCATCGAAGTGACTACTGATCCTGCATACCGTTCCAATCTCTGGAAATATGGCAAAAAAGGAAACAGCGTGCTAAAGGAGCTGGTGGGCTATTCTACCATTTTTATCGGCGGCGTCAATGAGATCAATGAAATTCTGGGAACACAGTTTCTACAGGATAAAAACGGTTTTCTGGAAGCATGCAGTGAATTGCAGCAGCAGATTCCTTCCATCCATAAAATTTTCGACAAAATAAGGATCGGTGTTACGGCAAGCTCCCAGCAGACTCAGGGAAGAGCCTTGGTTGGCGGGGAGTATTTTGAAACTGAGCTCATAGAAGTTAATCCTGTTGTGGACCGTATCGGAACCGGGGATGCTTTTGCTGCCGGGCTGATCTACGGTCTCCAGCATTTCGACGATGAGAAAGCCCTGAATTTTGCCAATGCTGCCTGTGCAATCAAACATACGATCTTAGGAGACATCAATTACGGCAGTGCAGAAGATATCCTGGAAGTCATGGCCGGCAACTCCGGAGGACGGATAAAGAGATAGCTGTTGGCAGCTTCCTGCTGTTTTGGCTATAATCTTTATCTCTTAGCATTGGGCAGTTTTAAAGTAACAGAGGGAGCAAAAAATTAAAAAGAATAAAATGGCCTGTTAAAACGCTTTGCGGTCTTATGTAAGTGAAACGGCTTTGTGAGCCTTAAAAACGTGATTAGCAAGGAAAAAGCTTGGCGGGCTTTGTGTTCAAAAAACGTTTGAAGTTTTAATGTCGCATAGGGACGGCTTCTTAAAGGATAGGATGCAATCCTATCGAAACGTGATTTAAAAAAATTAGTTTAAAAATGACAAAAATCCAATCAGCAACTCATACCATCATCAGCCAGGGCGTTCTGCCTTTATATTACAATGCAGATGAAACCATAACACTAGATATCCTCAGGGCACTTTACAAAGCCGGAATCCGCGCGGTGGAATACACCAGCCGTGGAGATGCCGCATTAAGCAATTTTAAGAAAATGGTGGAAACGCGTAATGCGGAAATGCCGGAAATGCTGCTGGGGATCGGGACCATTAAAAATATCCGTCAGGCAGAAGAATACTATGAAGCCGGTGCTGACTTTTTTATCAGTCCGGGTTTCGTAGCGGAGGTTGCTGAATTTTTAATTCCGAAAGACATCCTCTACAGTCCGGGCTGTATGACGCCAACAGAGATCATCGAAGCGGAAAACGCAGGAGTAACGTTCATTAAATTATTTCCGGGAAATGTACTGGGAACCGGATTTATGAGCGCGGTTAAAGAAGTGTTTCCAAATCTGAAATTTATGCCGACGGGCGGCGTGGATACTACAAGGGACAGCATTGAAAGCTGGTTCAGCGCAGGAGTTTCGGCAGTGGGTATGGGAAGCAAGCTGGTAAGCAAAGAATTGATGCTGGCAAAAGATTATGCAGCCATTGAAAATGAAACAAAGAAAGTGCTGGAAATTATCCGGGCTTTAAAATAAATAACAAACGCAAATTCAGCATGGATAAAAGCCTTTGCCGGCTATACAGACACTGTCGAAGCCTCTTTGCGAATTTAAAACAGGCATAGAGTTTAAAAGAAATCCTTACGCTCTTTATATATAAAATAATCAAATAGCTAAATTCTAAAATGAAGTATGAGTTCAGTTAAATCTCTTAAACCGAGCAAATTCCGTTGGACGATCTGTATGTTGCTGTTTATTGCTACTACGATCAATTATCTGGACCGGCAGGTATTATCTCTCACCTGGAAAGATTTCATCGCTCCGGAATTCCACTGGAACAATAGCGATTACGGAAATATTACGGCCCTGTTTTCTATTTTTTATGCGGTCGGAATGCTTTTCGCCGGGAAATTCGTCGACTGGATGGATACCAGGAAAGGTTTCCTGTGGGCCATCGCAATATGGTCCGTTGGAGCGGTACTGCATGCCTTTTGCGGAATCGGTACCTCCGGGATCCTTACCGGGAACTGGCTGGCTGGTTTTCAGGGCTCGAAGGACCTGATCACAAAAGTTTCCGATACTTCAGCCATCATCAGTACGAGTGTAACCTTATTTGTATTTGCACGCTTTGTGCTCGCCATCGGTGAAGCAGGAAACTTTCCGGCTGCAATAAAAACCACGGCAGAGTATTTTCCTAAAAAAGACCGCGCGTTCTCAACCAGCATCTGGAATGCGGGAGCAACAGTGGGGGCTTTGGCTGCACCGATCACGATTCCTTTTATTGCAAAAGCGATGGGGTGGGAGTGGGCCTTTATCATCATCGGGGCTTTAGGCTTTTTTTGGATGGGCTTGTGGGTATTTTATTACAAGAAACCGCATGAACATCATAAGGTAAATGAACATGAGCTGACTTACATCAATCAGGATCACGAAGAGCTTGCTGTTGAGGAATCGCCGGCTCCCGAAAGGAAATTTTCTTTCAGGGAATGTTTCAGCCACCGGCAGACCTGGGCGTTTGCTTTTGGGAAATTCATGACCGATGGGGTGTGGTGGTTCTTTTTATTCTGGACTCCGGCATATCTGAGCTCCGTGTACCAGATGGATTCTACACAAAGTGCATTTCCTTTGTTTGTATTGTATGTAATTACGTTACTGTCCATTATCGGCGGATGGCTTCCCAAATATTTTGTGGAAAAACGGGGAATGAACGCCTATTCCGGAAGGATGAAAGCCATGCTGATCTTCGCATTTTTCCCTTTGCTGGCCTTATTGGCCCAACCTTTAGGCTCGATTACGTATTGGATCCCGGTTTTCATTATCGGCATTGCAGGAGCGGCACATCAGGCCTGGTCGGCAAATATTTTTTCGACCGTCGGCGATATGTTCCCTAAAAAAGCCATCGCTACCATTACGGGAATTGGTGGAATGGCCGGCGGAATCGGCTCTTTTATCATCAATAAATCTTCAGGAGTATTATTTGATCATGCCCATAAGGCCTGGTCTACCGTAGACGGAATACCTTTGCTGGCAAAATATCCTCAGTACATCAATGAGAGACTGCCGGACGGCTTTTTTGAAGACCTTAAAAAATCAGGTGCTGTAGTGGTAGACGGTATCGATAAAGGCTATATGATCATTTTCTCGATCGGTGCTGTGGCATACCTTATCGCCTGGGGGGTAATGAAGGCATTGGTTCCGAAGTACAAGGTGATTAAATAAGTTTTAATTGCAAAAGCTATTAGGCAGATCGCATTTTCTGGATTTAAAATGAATCAGGGAAAAAGTATAAATGAAAAACCAAAGCAGATAAGCTTTGGTTTTTGTTGATCGTTAAATAATGCAGGTTTGATATGCTCAATCTGGCTTGAGTGAGTTAAGGGATAAATAAAACTTTAGCCGTAATATTGGCAAAACACACTTCCGGCAGCCGGTTTCCCCCTTCCAGCCCGTCAACCTGGTTTCTCTTCGGATCCGCCTTAAAATATTGGATTGTCCTAAAAATCTGATGAGGTCGTTTTCGTTGGATGATGTCCTGCGAAAATACACAGTGCTGGCAAATCATGGGAAACCGTATTTGTTTTGCCGCTCGCATCCTTTACGGTAAGTTTTACGGTATAATAGCCGCATGAAGGATAGGCGTAAGTAGGTACTTTCTCCGTAGACGTTGTACCGTCGCCGAAATCCCACAAATAAGAAACGGCATTTTTAGAGTCGTTTTCAAAGCTGAAGGTCTGCTGCTCATTTACTGTACCGTCTTTTGTTGCAACTTTGAAATTTGCGACAGCAGTTTCAGAAGTTTTTGTAGGAATTTCATTATTATCACCAGAACAACTGGACAAGCTGATGCTAACAATGGAAAGGACATAGAAAAATCTTTTCATACTGATTAATTTATTTTTACAAATCTAATGATATGCTATATTTGTAAATGATCTTTTAATGATTTTTAATTTTTTTTTAATTTATCTAAAAAAACCGAAAATCTGGTTCTCTGTGAATGTTTTATGGTACAGCGCTGAAATTCCGGCACTGGCTTTTACGTGGGGATTTCCGGATTCTTTTCTTTGATCTTTGTACATAAACTGATCCGGGCATTTTTTTCCTTTGCCCGAAAAATATTCTCCATAGTCTGAAATTATTTTACCTTTGGGTATGAACAATAGGAATCGCGGAAAAAACACAGGGGATGAGGTGCTATTCGGAACGGAAAAGCAACTTGACAGGCTAAAATCGGCCGTTCAGGATATGCATTATCTTCTCAGCAGGAATTATGCAGAAAGAGCCGCTTCGGAACTGGTTGGGAATCATTACCGCCTGAAGACCCGCCAGATTCAGGCCGTTCGTGGTGCAGCAGCTTCAGAATTTCAGCTCCGTAACAGGATGTCAAAAGAAGTCCCGCTTAAGGATTTGAACGGTAGGATCATTTATCTTGACGGTTTTAATGTCCTTATTTTATTGGAAAGTCTGCTTTCGGGAGCCTATATTTTTGAAGGGATGGATGGCAGTTTCCGTGATCTTTCCGGAGTACACGGGACGTATAAAAGGGTGATGCAGACGGCTGCCTCCATTGAGCTGGTGGCAGGCTTTTTCAGGAAATCAGGAGCGGCAGAGCTGGTCTGGATTTTTGATAAACCGGTTTCCAACAGCGGAAGAATTAAACAGATGATCCTGGACTTTGCGGTTGAAAATGATCTGAACTGGAGCGCGGGGCTGGAATTTAATCCCGATAAATGCTTAGCCGAAGGTGCTGAAATTGCCGTTTCTTCTGACGCATGGATCCTGGATCATTGTAAAAGCTGGTTCAATCTGATCGGTTATCTGATCCGGGAAGAAAACCTTGCAGTAAACCTCGTGAAAATGTTTTAACCATGGATTTTGAAGCATTGGTTCCTCTGTTCACAGATGAGTGGAAACGGAAATATCAGGCCGTTTTGGCGAAGGAACATCTTAACGCCATACCGGAAAATATTCAGAAATTTAAAAACGGTACTTTAGATTGGGATCTGCCCTTCTTTAATGAAGAAATAAAAGCAGATCGTGAAAAAAGTTTCTCTCGGTTCATTCCTGTTCTGGAATCCGCAAAATCTTATCAGACAAAGGCGAAAATCCTGGAGGAAATTCCTTTTGAGCATTGGCTGAATGTCTTGGGACAAAGGCTTACTCCAGCAAGCCTGCGTGATGAAAATGCGATTCCTCCATTACAGCAAGTATTGATCGAAGCCTGTGAAAAACTTTTTAACAGCGAAATAACCATTGCCCAGAGAGCCTGGGAAAAGCATGTGGGAAGGTCGGACGATCATTTCTGGGGTGACGTGAAAGGCAATAATCAGCAGAAGCAGCGGGTGGTCATGGAAAAGATCAGGTATATCCTGAATAACAAAACCTGGTGGAATGTTTTTTTCCATTATAAGCACGGGCTCGTTTTTGAGATCAGGGAAAGAGATGGTCACGGCATCCGCTGGAGTCATAAAGGAACCCGGCTGATCGGTTTCCTTGAGGTTTTTATTAACGAATAATTTCTGTAATGGTGGTTTGAAATTTAAAACCAACGCTGTCTGATGCTGTATTTGTAAATTTTTCACTTTTTAGGCTTAATCTCAGAATTTTTTTGATTTTTAAAATAACTGAATTTATTATTTAGGGTAAGATTCTAAAAAAAATTGCGTTTGTTTGATTTATTTTCATTTTGTTTTAAATGATAATTTAATCACAATAAGTCTGTTTTGTCGGATCAATGTTGTTTTACGGATGTTTACAGATTTCATTAAATTTAAAACTGAAACAGATTATTTATTAATTAAAAATTACTATTTTCTTTTTGGTTGGTTCTGACAGTGCTTTTTATGAATGCGCATAAGTAGCTTCCTGCCTTTATCCGATGTCCTAAACATTTCAGACATAATATGGCAGTTACGGATATTAGCCAGGCTGGTTAAAATACTGGATACGCTTTCCGCAACACTTCATTTGGGATTATCGCGTTCGGGAATTTGCCTTTTGGTCTTGTATATGAATGACGGGACGAAGCAAACCATAAAAGCTGTCAAAAAATAAAATTAATTCATTTTCCTTTCAAACTAGTTTTCGGACCGCCTTTTTTATTGATATAAAATATTTTTACCTGCGTAAAAACATTGCGCATTGCACGGATAATTTTGTCACGTAATATAAATGCAATGGAATCCTTTCATCAACAATTTACAAAAAACGAATGGCAAATTTGTCTCAAAGTGCTGGATGCTCTGAAGGACGAACCTTTTCAAAATCCGGATAATCAGGTTTTTTCGGGTCTGATTACAAAAATCCATAAAAACGCTAAAAGGCAGAACCGCCAGGAAAGCTATTCCCGGATGAGGTCGCATGATCTGGAGATCAATGCCGAATCAGTCCTGATGAAAAAAGCGTTGGCAGGAATTTCTGATTTTTATGATAACGGAAAAAACGAAACACGGCTTACCCGGTTGCAGATTCCTAAAAACTGTTATTGCTGTAACCGGAGTTATCGGTATGCCCATTCTTTTTATACAAGATTATGTCCGAACTGTGCCGAAGAAAATTATGGAAAACGTTTTCTGACTGCTGATCTCTCTGGACGGAATGTTATTCTTACAGGAGGAAGGGTAAAAGTGGGTTTTGCAACGGCTTTAAAACTGTTGAGAAGCGGATCTAATGTGGTTTTGACAACGCGGTTTCCGGCACTGGCTTTAGAAAATTTAATGCAGGAAACAGATTATAATGACTGGAAAGACAGACTTTGGGTGCACGGGCTGGATCTCAGGAATCTGAAAGCCATTCAGGAGTTTATCGATTTTTATACCTCGAATTTTGAAACCTTAGATATTCTCATCAATAATGCTGCCCAGACGATTAAATATCCTGATGAATATTATTTGCCTGTTATAAAACGCGAAAATGAAATGCTGGTAGAATTTAAAAACAACCGGAGACTGATTCCCAATGCTACGCCTGTTTCTTCAGAAATCCAAAAGCTGGGATACGCTCAAAATGAAAGCGTGCAGCTTGAACTGACCCGTTTCGGGCAGCCGGTGGATCATCGTGATAAGACGAGCTGGAATTCTACTCTGGAAGAGGTTTCAATGTATGAACTGGTGGAAGTAAATCTAATCAATCACATGGCTCCGTATTTTCTGATTAAAGAATTGAAACCTTTAATGAAAGCTTCCTCTTTTAAAGAGAAATTTATCGTCAATGTTACTTCTTCAGAAGGTATTTTCAGTTATGGTAACAAAACCATATTCCATCCGCATACGAATATGACCAAGGCAGCCCTGAATATGATGACGCTGACATCGGCTAAAGAATTTGAGAAAGATCAGATTTATATGACGGCAGTGGATGTGGGCTGGATTTCTACGGGAGCAAAAGAAAGTTTAAGAAAGAAACAATTTGAACAGGGCTATATTCCGCCATTGGATCCGGTGGACGGTGCCGCAAGGATCCTGCATCCGATTGTGGAAGGTATCAACGGAAATTATTACAGCGGGGTTTTACTGAAAAATTATAAAATCAATAGCTGGTAAACAGATATAAGATAGCTAAGAGAGAGCACCGGAACAGCAAAGCCGGAGGATATGGGTTTAATTCCCTACTTTTAAAAGAAACTTATCTTGGTAAATGGGAAAACACGGCATCTGCTATGCAAAGTTACAGGTTCGGATCCTGTTGAATTTCCCGAAACGGAGATCATAGTAATAACAATGGAAAAATACATCCTGCTAAGATGAGTTGCAGGTTCAAATCCTGCTGATCTCCCAGTTGAAACGGTAGCTCAATGGAAGAGCGCTGACCTTCCAAGTCAGAGGTTGTGGGTTCAAGTCCTGTCCGTTTCTAAAGAGCGTATCGTCTAAGGGAAAGATGCCGGTTTAAAGTACCGGAGATCCAGGTTCGAATCCTGTTGCGCTCCCAAAAATGAAGATTACCGTAATAACAACGGAGAAATACGGTCTTCTAAAATGAGTTGCAGCCCTGCTACACTGCCACGCCATAAGCTGTAATTTAAACGTAAAAACAGCTAGGCAACGAGAAGTGGCAGGTTCAGACCCTGCCGGTTCCCCTTTTTAAAATTAATATCATGAAAGAACTGAAAGAAACCTTAAATACGATCCTCAAAGAAAAAAACGGATGCCTTACTTTCCTTACCGGAGCAGGGGTTTCTGCGGAAAGTGGTTTGCCTACTTACCGTTCCATTGACGGGATCTGGATCAAAGGAACCAAATACCACCGTCCCGAAGAATTCGGAACCTACCGATATTTCAGCAGGAATCAGGAAGAAGTCTGGCAATACAACCTGTTCTGGAAAAAGATGATCGAAAAGGCTGAGCCCAATCCCGGACATAGGGCTCTTGCGCAAATCGAAAAGCTTCTGGGCGACCGATTCAGGCTGATTACCCAGAATGTCGATGGGCTTCACCAGGAAGCCGGCACAGAAAACGTTTATGAAATCCACGGAAGCAAACATAAAGTGCGCTGTTCAAAGGAATGCAGCGAACCGTTTGATTTTCCGGAAAACATTCCTTCTAAAGAATATACCGAAGACCTGACACCGGAGGATATCGACAACCTGAAATGCAGGAAATGCGGAAACTGGCTCCGGCCAAATACTTTGTGGTTTGATGAAAGCTACAACGAAAAGAATTACTATTTCAATACGGCTTATAATATCGCCGACCATACCGATATTTTATTTGTGGTTGGAACATCAGGTTCCACCACTCTGCCCGTGGGTATTGTTGAAACGGTAAAGATCAGGGCAAGATGGATCGTCCTGATCAATCCGGAAAAAGATACGTATTTTGATTATATTTTAAAAGGATGTAAAACGTTACATTCCATTCAGGAAAACAGTTCAAAAGCACTTCCGGAGTTAAAAACCATTATAGAGGAAATTTTAAAAGAGGTATAGTCGGGAAGAATTAGATAAGAAGCTTTAGCCTTTATCTTCAGTTTCCGGGGACTTGTATTTTAAGACAAAAAAATTAATAAAAAATAGAAAAATGAACACTTATATCGATATTGGGATCAACTTAACCAATAAACAGTTTAATAACGAACATGATGAAATAATTAATTCGGCTTTGGCCAGTGGTGTCCAGTGGATGATTCTCACCGGAACAAGTGTAAAAGGCAGCAGGGAAGCAGCTGAAATTGCAGAGTATTATCAGGATGTGCTTTTTTCAACGGCAGGAATTCATCCCCATGACGCAAAATCTTTCAACAGCGAAAGCATTGGTGAACTGAAGAAGTTATTAAAACAGGACCACGTCCTTTCCGTCGGGGAATGCGGATTGGATTTTGACCGGGATTTCTCGCCGAGACCTGTTCAGGAAAAATGTTACCGCGCCCAGCTGGAACTGGCAGCTGAAATTAATAAACCACTGTTCCTGCATGAAAGAGCTGCTTTCAGAAGATTCAACGAAATTACGGATGAATATGCATCCGGAATCCCAAGAGCGGTAGTGCATTGTTTCACCGGAACGTTGGAAGAAGCTAAAATCTATCTCGATAAGGGTTTTTATCTGGGATTTACGGGAGCAGTCAGCGATCAAAACAGATTTAAGCATCTGGAAGAAGTTGTCAGGTACGTTCCGCTCGACCGGATGATGATTGAAACCGATGCGCCTTTTATGCTTCCGAAAAATATGCCCAGAATGCAGAACCGAAGAAACGAACCTGCGTTTTTGCCGTATGTTGCCCAAACCATTGCTAATCTGAAAGGAATAAGCATTTCCGAAGTCGCCGAAGAGACGACAGAAGTAGCCCTGCAATTTTTTGGAATACAATTGTAATTAGAAATCAATAGTACTTCAGACTTAGCTTGGGTTTTCAGCGGATAAAAAGTTTGCCCGGTAGGTAGAAATCGGAATAACCCGTTTGAATTCGCCTACATTTAGGATTTCATACCTATGATAGCGGGTAATTCCGTCTATGATCGCATAAACGAACGACCTGTGCAAAAAGTTTTTTTTGTATTGATTCTCTTTATAATGAATGCTTTCAAAAGAGATTTTTAAAAGAAAGCAGTGTGTCCTAGAACACACTGCTGTATGAAAATTTAAAAGGTTTTAAACCTATACCTTATATGCTTTTGATAGCTGATTCTAAGGCCAGCTCAATCATAGGTCTCAAGGCCTTTTCTCTCTGATCGGCGGAAATATTCTCATGTGTCGGAATAATATCCGAAACGGTAAGGATTGTTGCTGCATTCTTACCCAAATGTCTGGCATTGGCAAACAATCCGAAAGCCTCCATTTCAACGGCAGGACAGTTGTATTTTGTGGCAATGGCCGGAATGGCCGGATCTTTTCTGTAAAAAATATCGCTGCTGTGGATATTCGTTGCTTTTGTATGAAGCGACATTTCTTTTGCCGTCTCATTAATAACATCGAAAATATTCCCTTGGTGGGACAGGATGTCTTCTTCAATACCCCATGCATATTTTGCGTAGGTACTTTCACTTGCGGCATTTTCAACATTTAAAATATCGAAAACTTTTAGGTCGGTCGTATAAGCGCCGCAGGTTCCGATCCTGATGATCGTCTCAACTTCATATTCCGTAAACAGCTCGAAAGAATAAATGCCGATGCTGGGAAAGCCCATTCCGCTGGCCCCTACGGTAATTTCTTTACCTTTATAAAGGCCGGTATAATAAAAAATACCTCTTGTCTGGCTTACCAGTCTGGCATTCTCTAAAAAGTTTTCAGCGATATATTTGGCCCTCAGCGGATCTCCGGGCTGTAAAACAACTTTCGCGATTTCCCCTTTTTGGGCACTGATGTGGATACTCATAATTTTTTATTTGAAACCGCAAAGATAAGAAATTGCAGATTGCAATACATCCTGCATTATCATAAAGCAATGACCTGTATACATTATATAATATAGATGAATAGAAAAAATGTTTATTCTTAATATTTTGCAAACATTTGAAGAGCCCCGTAATCCCTGTTAACATTAGCCAACTTTTGAACTCAAAATTTTTCTTCAATTCTCCACTTTCTAATCCTCCAACCCTCCAACATCGCAACCTCTCACTCTCCAACCCTAAAACCCTCCAACCCCTTATTTTTCTTCAGGAACTTAATCCGGCTCTTCGCTACTACTCCTCGCGCCGGCCTTCTCCGATGCACTCCCTCTCCAAACCCATAGCTTGCCAACGCTTCCCAACTCTGCTGTGGGGTAACCGCTTCGATCCGGGCTAGGGCGGGCTTCCTTCTTAAAGACATCCTGCAATATTTTCTCCGTCTTCATTTTATTCCATGCCTTTTTTCCTTTCTTACTTTACGGTTTTTCTTTTCCTAAGCCTTTAAAACCTTCTTTTTCTTGCCTGATATCTGTTCCAGCCTCTCTTTAATCTCACTTTATGCTTATCCCGGAGCCCCTTTCAAACCGATCTTTTAGCCTTGATCTTATCTTTCGCCTTAATGTGGATAAGTATGGTTTGGCTGTTAACCTTCGTTTATCGAGGGTCTTAGCTTTAGTAGTTACCCACAAAATGAATTAAATATGAACAATAGGTTAAATAGATTTGGAGGATTGGTCAGGAGTCTCTATCTTTGCCCCACTGAAAACGAGAGTAGATCAG
>CAJYXJ010000022.1 GCA_913778085.1 uncultured Chryseobacterium sp. | reverse complement strand
CTGTAAGCAGAACAATAACACAGCCTACAGCTCTTGTTGCAGCTACTTCCCAGACGAATATCGCATGTAATGGCGGTGCTACAGGAATAGCAGGCGTTACCGTTTCAGGAGGAACAGCTCCTTATACCTATTCCTGGTCTCCAGCAGGAGGAACAGCGGCAACAGCTACCGGCCTTTCGGCAGGAACTTATACAGTGACTGTTACTGATTCCAACGGATGTACTTTATCCAGAAATTTTACAATTACTCAACCTGCCAATGCGGTAAGCGGAACGACGGTAGTAACGAATGTAGCGTGTAACGGCGCTTCCAACGGAGCGATCAACTTAACACCGGCAGGCGGAACAGCACCATACACTTTCAACTGGGGTGGCGGAGTTACCACAGAAGACAGAACGGGTCTTGCAGCCGGAACATACACAGTAATTATTACTGATGCCAACGGATGTACAGCCACCGTAAATGCAACAGTAACCCAGCCTACAGCTCTTAGTGCAACCACTTCGCAGACCAATATCGCTTGTAACGGCGGATCTACGGGAACGGCAACCATTACCGTTACCGGCGGAACAGCTCCTTATACCTATTCATGGTCTCCATCCGGAGGTACCGGAGCAACAGCATCAGGACTGGCTGCAGGAACGTACACGGTAAACGTTACTGATGCCAACGGATGTACACTATCGAGAACAGTTACCATTACCCAGTCTGCCCCTGTTGCAGCCCCTACAGGTGCAGCATCGCAAAACTTTGCCCCTGGAAGTACACTGAGTGCTTTAGTGGTAACGGGTCAGAATATCAAATGGTATGCATCAGCTTCAAATGCTCAGAACCATGTGAACAGCCTGCCACAGACTACAGCATTGGTAAACAATACGACTTATTATGCTACACAGACAGTGGGAACCTGTGAGTCGACTGTTTATCTCGCTGTACTGGCTATCAACAGTACACTTGGAGTAGCGGATAATACAAAATCGAAGTCACAGCTTCAGATTTATCCTAATCCTGTGAGAGACATTTTGAATTTCAGCGGAACAGAAACCATCACCAAAGCGGTAATTATTGCAGCTGACGGAAGAATGGTGACTGAGAAGAAACTGCAGTCAGGAGAAAGAAGCATTGATGTTCATGCTTTACCACAAGGAATGTATCTGATCCAGGTATTTACAGGAAACGGTATGCAGACCTTTAAATTCATTAAGAAATAATTTTCATGCTTCCTTAAAATCATTCTTCAAAAATGATTATAACGAAGGGGCTGTCTATCTTAGACAGCCCTTTTATATTGCATTGATCCTGAAATTAAAATTGATTTCTGTAAAGACGAAATAAATTTTTAGCCGGAAGTGAAGAATAACTTTTTTAATAAGTTTAATGTGAGTTCAACGTGAAAATAAAATTAGTTAACCGATATTAATTTGTTATATTTTATTAAATGCGTCGGCTTTAGTGTGATATATAGACTGTAATTCCAAATTGCCTTTAGCCCAAATGTTTTATAGGTTTCGGCCAAAGCTGCCATTATCCGACATAGGTAAATGAGCTTCCTTTAACTATCTTCAAGATGACATAGCCCATTTTTGTTGATATTTAAATATTCTACATTAAATTTAAAGCTTCAAAACCCAGTGCCTGATATTAATCCTGTTATAGGTATATGTAATATGTACTAACCCTTTTCTATCCTTTAAAATAGTGGGATAGCTGAATTCTCCCTTTTTCTCATCTTCAAGCGACATCAGATCTTTCCAGTCGATGCCGTTGTAGGAATAGGCCAGCCGTAATTTGGTCCGGCCTTCCCACCACTCTTTACCGGGAAGTTCGGGATTATAGACAATGAGAAAGAAATCTTTATAGCTGATGGCATCCGTCCCGGAATTTGGGTTAGCCAGATTCGTAGCGGATAATTTAGACCAGCTTTTCCCATGGTCTTTTGACCATGAAGTGGCCACGACCCCTTCCTTACTTCTGCAAAGTATCTGCAGCCGGCCGTCTTTATGCATCAGGATGCTGGGCTGGATCACATTGAATTTCGAGGAAGGATCGATAGGATAGGCCTTCCAGCTCTGCTGCTGATCTTTGCTGATTTCTACATGCGCGGTCCACCGGCTTTCACTGATTTCCGTGCTGGAAGGAGAAACAATATCGCCACTGGGGAATTCGATTGGTTTATTTTTAATGGGTCCGAGGATCGATTCCGGAAGCCGTTCTGCTTTTCCCCAGGTTTTGCCATTGTCTTCCGAGGTTTTCACCATGCCCCACCATTCCCGTGGATTAGGTCCGACCTTGTAGTATAAATAAATGGTTTTTTCATTTTTTGCCCTGAACAATACAGGGTTCCAGCAGGGATACCGCAATGAGTCGCTGATACGCCCGTCTGCCCATATTTCCGGCAGGCTCCAGCCCTTTCCTTCCGAACGGATTCCCCAAATCACCACTTCTTTGCTGCCTTCATGAGGGCCGCCGAACCAGCCCGCCAGCATTTTTCCATCGGCTGCCTGTGCGATGGTAGAGGCGTGGCATTGTTTGAAATACTCACCTTCCGTAAAAAGGAATTCTTTTTTCAGAACCTTTAGGGAAGGCATTTGGGCAAAACATTCCGTAAAAGCTAAAAACCAAAGAAAAAGAAAGAAACGTGTATTCATTCTGCTGTTTTATTGAGTGGCTGATTGTAGTTTTAATTTATAAAAAGGGTTTTTCCGCTTCTGTTTTTTCAATTTCCCTGATGTAAGACATTACACTTTTCCGGCTCAGTTTTTTATAGCCAGCATCGTTAATGCTTTTCAATTGGCTTTTTATTAAATCCGATCTTTTTTCCTTTAGCAAAGAATCTCTGACAGCGATAATTTCCTTTGCTGAATAAAGTTCTCTTTTTAAATGACTGGCAATGTTATCTACTTTTCCAACACAACCATCCTGATATTTTACCATTAAAGGGTGGTACAGATAATATTGATAAACGGAAAGAAACCTTTCATCATTTCTTTTCAAAAGTTCTATGCCGGAGTACAATCTCAGGGCATTGCTTCCGTTTTTTGCAAAATAATAAAGATCGTCTGTGCTGGCTGCGTCAGATAGTTTTTTAAAATATCCGTATATTATGCTTTTCTCACCTCCGATTCCCACATGCAAAGATTCCGCGTATGAAATATTTTCCAGAGGTTTTGCCAAAGCTTTCACTTTATGGGATACCTGTGCATTGATAAAACAAATCGCCAACAGGAAAAGCAAGGAAATTTTTAACTTCATCATTAGAGATTAAGCTGCAAAAATAAAAATTCTTTAGTCGTGAAGTTAATTTATTCTTAAAATTGATTTTTGTGCAGGGGAAAATATTACATTCGTATTAAACAAATTCAATATGAAATTTTCAAAAATACTTCTAATTATAGGATTATTATTTTTCCAGCTAAATTTTGCTCAGGAGAAAGCTGATGTCATTTTTAAAAAAGCATTAACGGAGGCCAAAGCCCAAAATAAAAACGTACTGCTTATGTTTCATGCTTCATGGTGCAAATGGTGCCATGTGATGGAAAATAATATGAAGCTTCCTGAAACAAAGCCTGTTTTTGACAAGAAATTTGTTACCGCGTATGTGGATGTGCAGGAAATGGGAGAAAAGAAAAAGCTTGAAAATCCGGGAGGGGAAGAATTGATGGATAAATATAAAGGAAAAGATGCCGGGCTTCCGTTCTGGCTCATCCTGAATCCAAAAGGAGAGGTGCTTGCCGATTCATTTAATGATAAAAAGGAAAACCTTGGCTGCCCTTCTACAGCGGAAGAAGTGGATGCCTTTCTAACTAAGCTCAAAAAGGCTTCCAAAATGACCGACAACGAGCTTCGGTCCGTTAAAAAAGCATTTTTAAAATAATAAAAAGCTGTCCTGTGAATGAGGGACAGCTTTTTTTATCCTGCTTTAAAGCAACTTTTTTAAGATCTAGTTACAGTAAGCAATTCTTGGATTGGTACTGCTGCTGCACGGAAACTGATATTTACCCTGCGGATACTTCGGTACAGGATTATCCGTAACTTCCAGGGGAGTCATGGTCTGTCCGTTATAGGAAGGCATGGTGGCCTGCGCAGAAGAGCCGTTTCCTAAGGCGGTATTTTTGGCATTGGCATTTCCGTTGAAACTGTAATCCATCATGGCATCCAGCAGTCGGTATACCGCATAATAATCCAGGGCGTCGAAAGCTTTACGGGAACTTGGTGTGGCATGGTCCGTTACATAATTGTAGCCATTGATGGTAGAGGATTTTACATAAATAAAATCTTTTTCGCTGTCGGGAATATTGATGTGCTTATAAATATCGATGGCCAGGCGGTGATCATTCACATCGTCTTCATCATAGACCTGGGAGATCATTTTGGTATTGGCCGGGAAATTCTGAAGCTGCTGTTCCGTGGTGAGCGGACTGTTCCAGTTGAAGGCATACCATGGCGCCATGGTAAACAAAAAGCGGGCATTCTGTCCCCAACCCTTTTCGGTAAAGGCTTTATACGCCAGATCGATCGATGCGCCTCCGCCGAATGAATGTCCCATAAATCCTACTTTTCCCGTATCAATAATATTCGGATAATCATTGGCGGCCTTTACAAATCCCTGCCAAAGCGTCTGGTAGCGATGGTCTACGCTGATGTCGATCGTGCGATAGGGTACAAATACCACCACAAAACCTTTCTTGGCAATAAAATTATACAGTCCCATATTATAGGTTTTATCTTCTCCACCGTATGGATGCGAAAAAAAGATGGTGGGGCGCGGTGAAGTGATTCCCTGCGGATAAAAAACCGAAACCTGCGTTCCTGCATACAGGGGATTATCAAAATCTATTTCTGCCACTCCATAGCTTCCGTCCGAACCGTATCCGGATGATGGTTTCTGGATAGGACCCTCCAGGCTGTTGTCTGTTTTAGGGGCTGATGAAGGGATTTCCTCGTCGGTATTTGTATTGGCGGAGCATGCTGAATTTGCAATGAACAAAATCAGAAGCATGGGGAAAAGCAGCTTTTTCATCTTTTTTTGTCTTTTAGGTTCTGAATTAATTGATCTTTAAGGTCCTGGTATTTTCTATACTGATCAGGGTTCAAGATCTTACTCAGGGCAAGATCTTTCTCTTTCTGTATAGGTCTCAGTTTTTTAAATTTGGCCAGTTTGCCTTCGCTGCTTTTGAGAACAGACTCATTTTTTTGCGCGTAAAGAAGGTTGAGATTGTATGCTTGGGCGGCCTGGGAACTGTTTAGTTCCAGTTTGGTTTTCATCCACTCGGTCTGCATTTTTGCGCGCTGTTCGGGTGTGCTGTCCTGCAGGCTTTTCTGCTGTGCAGCTAACGGGGTAAAAAATGCCCACATCCAGAAAGCTGCCAATACGAGTACTTGTCTTTTTGCTTTTAAAATCATCGCTCTAGGTTTTTTTCTGAAACAAATGTATTGATAACATCCTGTTATTACGGAATAAAAAAGGGTGAGCCTTCCAAATTTTAAGGTGAAATTACCTAGAACCTGTTTAAATTTTAACTCACCAGATTTTCCGTCTCTCTTAATTTTCTGAATCAAAATAAACTTTGTTTATTTCTTTACTCGATACGATGATTTCAATGAATCCTGTCGAACATCCAATAAATTGATTTTTTAGCTGAAAATACTCAATCTCTTAATGGTTAAAATAACTTGAGTTCTATATTATTCAATTAGTTTCCAGTTGTTTGAATAAATAGGGATAATGGGAAATTTTAATAAAGCCTTTTTTTGTCCTAATGCAAAAATCATTTTGATTCAAGACTCTTAGAAGTATCTTAACTGAAGGTACTTCCGGCATCCAGCTTCCGGCTTCCAGCCTTTAATCAGTTTTTTACTTCAAATTCACATTAAAAATAAAAGCTTAATTAAAAACTCTTATTGGTCCAGCCATTTTCTGAACAGCGTCGCTTTTGCCTTGCTTACAAGAACCTTCTCATCCGGTAAGGGATTCACGGTAACAAGCAGCCGGCCGTTAAAAAAATAATCCACGGTCTCCACAGCATTCCGGTTGATGATAAACTGGCGGTTGGCCCGGAAGAATAAAGCAGGATCCAGTTGCTGCTCCAGCTGTTCCAGGGTAAACTCAATAACATATTGCTGCCCCTGCGCCGTACAGGCGTATACAATCTCATGGGTTGTGTAAAACCAATGGATCTTAGCGGCTTCTACGGGAATCAGCCTTCCGCAGTAATGGATGAGGAAAGATTTTTTATAACTTTTAACGGACGATTGCAGCTCCCGGAGTAAAGCGGCGATCTGATGCTGATCTGCATCTGTACCGGAAGTAAAAAGATTCTCGTATTTCATTAAGGCACGATGTATTTCTTCTCGGTCAAAAGGTTTTAAAATATAATCGATGCCGTTGTTCCGGAAAGCATCGATGGCATAATCGTTATAAGCCGTCACGAAAATAACCGGCTTTCTAAGCGCTATTTTACTGAAAATCTCAAATGACAATCCGTCGGAAAGCCTGATGTCTGAAAAAATCAGATCATAGTCCTCTTCTGAAGCCGAAAACCAGCTCAGGGCATCTCTAATGCTGGCCAATACCTTGATTATCCGGACAGCAGGATGTATTTCTTTTATAATATACTCAAGGTTTCTGGCGGTTGCAGGTTCATCTTCTATCAGGACAATGCAAAGGTCTCTGTTCATAACAACGGTAGCTTTACGGTGAAATAATTTTCTGTACGGTGGATTTCTATCTCCCGGGAAGCCTGTAACCTGAATCTTTCATTAAGATTGGCAAGTCCCATCCCCGTACTGTCGGTAACATTTGCCGGTTGTAAATTGTTTTGAATAACGAGCAGGTCTCCTTCATTAAAAATATTAATGATGAGAGGATTTGAAGCGGTTGCGGTATTATGCTTGACGGCATTTTCCACCAAAGGCTGAAGCGACAGGTGAAGAATATATTTATGCAGAAGGTCGGGAGCCACACTGTTTTTTAGGATAAATGCATTTTCCAGCCGCATCGCTATCAGTTCGGTGTAGGAACTCAAATGCTGAAGTTCCGTCTCCAATGTGACTATATCGTTACCGGAATGCATAAGTGTATACCGGAAAACTTTGGAGAGATGCATAATATATGCCTGAGCCCGCTCCGGATCTTCTCTGATAATGGCCGAAATACTGCTGAGCGTATTAAAAAAGAAATGTGGATTGAGCTGTTCCTGAAGCACTGTCAGCTGGGCTTTCACATAAGCGGTGTGAAGCTGTTCATTCAGTATGTCTTTGCGTTTGCCTTCCCGGATGAGGAGAATAAGCCGGATCATCACCGCAACCATTACCGTACTGAGTAAAAAGCGGATAAAATATCCACGGACTATTGTTCTGGGCGGATGCACAGTCCCGAAAAGCACCGAATGGATAATGCTTCCCAGAACAAGAGCAGCACTGATCAAAAGGAAATTGAAGACGTAAAATTTTATCCACTGCCGGTTTTGGCGGTAAACGCTGAAAAACCTGTTCTGAGTAAGATTCAGCCGGAACAGTAAAAGGCAGAACAGCATATTGTATAAAAACTGAAAGCTGTACTCCCAAATATCGAAAGTCCAGTACCGGGCAATGATCCCGCCGCTTTTCAGCGCAAGTAATTTGGCCGAATTAACCACAAGTGTGATTAAAAAAGCACTGTAAATGCAGATTTTGGTTTCGTTTTTCATCATATCTGCAAATAACGTAAATATTTACGCTGATTCATCAAAATATGAAAACGAAGCTGGAAAATAAAGCGGTGAAATTACCGGAATCATTTTAAGCCTGAGAAAAGCAAATCATACGGAAGCAGATAAGATTACGTGAGTTCGAAACAGAAACCGGATTAATAGGCTGGAAGAGGGAAGCTGGGTGCTGGAAGTTTCTTCTGTCGACATTACTTTCAAAGGTCTTAATTATCAAATCTATAGATAGAAAATCTATTTAAAATACTGAACTAGCAAGCTGAATTCAATTATTTGTTTTGGTAATTATATGAAAATAAATTAAATACGGTTGGGTTCGCGTTAAGATTAAGAGCCTGTTTAGATTTAGGTCAGAAAAATTTCTGTCATTTCTCTTCATTTTCTGAATTAAAATAAACTTGTTTGTTCTTAACTTTTCCGTTGCGGATTTTTTTAATTGATAAGATCGATTTGAATTAAATTGAGTAATAAATTAATTTTTAAGCAAAATATCTTAATTGCTTAATAGTAAAAAATAAATCCTAATTGTAAACACGCGTAAAAAATTGCCGGGCAAAATCCTGTTTCTGCCCGGCATTTCTTATTTTCCGAAGAATATTTTATCCTGCTTCTGCTGATCGTTATAGATAACCTGAAAGGTGACAGGCATATATTGATACAAAAGCTTCCAGTGTGAAATTTTTGCCCTTTTTTTAAAGCTTTCAAAAGATCGTACAAAAAGATTTTCGATCATATTTTTAACGTAGGAATCTCCGCTTCTGTAGATCATTTCCATCAGCTTAATGTGATGGGCAATAATATTTACTTTCGATTCCTGAAGAAGTCTTCTCAGATAATTAATGGTGGATTGTATGATTCCCGCAAAATTGTCCTGTCCTGAAAGTTGAATGATCTCAGTACGCAGTGGTGGGTAGAAAAATTTTAAATATTCAGTCGCTTTTGCCTGATTAATTGTCTGAACGGTTACATTCGTCATAATTAAATATTTTTCAAAGTATCTGTACTGTGGCGAAAATTATACCAAACTTATAGAAACGCTGCAAAAATAAAAACTCCAACGATTACAGCAATATGGGTTGCCAGGATCTCAATATGGTGTCTATTGGTAGTGGTTTTAAAGGTTTCCCAGTCGGAATTTTTCCGGATTTTAGATTTCATAAATTTTGATTTTTAATAAGTTGTTATTTTTGAGTTTTTTCTTCTTCTGTAATAAAAACAGGCTGAAAACGTATTAAGATCAGATGCTGTGGCTGTAAATCTGTCTTGCGTACACCTTCTGCAATTCGGGTGAGAGACGGCCGAAGATCATGTCACGGTATTCCTTATGGCAGAATGCGGTACAGTTATCCAAAGAATAAACAAAAGAATTTTCGATGGCATTTTTTACTGTTTGATCACCTTCCCGGTATAGCTCATCCATTTTCTGAAGACATTTGAAAAGGCACTCGGTATTATTTTCCCGGATCATCGATTTCATCTTATCGGTTAGGAATTCAATGATGTGATAGGAATTCTTTATATTGGTAGGTTTCAGATCGTCGCAGATTTCCGGAATCGCAACGGTAATTTCCTGGGTAGCTTGTAAGTAGTTCATATTGTTTTGTGGTTTGGTTAAAAAAATCTGATCAATAAACCTGTCATGGCAATGACGGAAAATACAAAAAGGAGCAGGTGGAAAGGCTTCAGCCATTTAGGGGTTTCCGGACCTTTGCTTCTGAGTCTCCTCAGCGTATCAATCCTGTTTAACGTTTTTAAGTCCATTATTTATGTTTTAAATATCCACAAGCATAATGCCAAATTCCGTTCCTGGGTATGTGTTTTTAGTGTATGTTTTTGATAATCATTTTTTTAAAGGTGTGTTCGTTTCTTGGATAACAGAAAAACCACCTCAAAATGATAAGGATTTTATCAGAATGAAATACATCAGATTTTCTGATATAATTAATATCTTTGCAGTCCAAAAATAGTCAGGAACATGTTTTCAAAAATCGTAGTACACAGAGTAGGAAATAAAATAAACGGAGAATCTTTGATCCTTTCGCAGGAAGAACTGCAGCTAGAGGAAGGCATGGCGGAATTGCTGGAAAATTATTTTCTGGGCTCCTTCAAGTCGGAAGAAACTTTTCACTTTTACAGTGATTCCTATCTGGTGAATAATCCGGTGTACAGTTCCGTATCGGAAATTTTTGATGACAAAGCCAAATTTCTCTGGGAATCTGAAAATATTGCCAAGCATCTTTTTGAAGCTGCCGAAAACCCGAGGGTTCAGGGTGGCGAATTGTTTATCGTGTATTTTGAGGATGAAAGGGAAGGAACCGAAAGAGTGGATAAGATCGGAATTTTTAAAACCGAAAAAAGAGAATCTTTCCTGAAAATTTCTCCTCAGGAAGACAATTTTGACATTGAAAAAGACCAGGGGATCGGCCTTTCCAAGATCGACAAGGCCGCACTGATCTATAATAATGATAAGGAAACCGGCTATGTGCTTTCCGTAGTGGATAACAACAAAAACGGGGATATGTATTACTGGTTTGAGGATTTCTTAAAAGTGAAGCAGCGTGATGACGAATATTTTCACACCCAGGAAGCCCTGATGGTCTATAAAGATTACATCACCAAGCAGCTGCCCCAGGAATTTGAAGTTTCCAAAGCGGATCAGGCGGATTTCCTGAACAAGTCCATTAATTTCTTCAAGGAAAAAGAGGAATTCAAACTTGATGAATTTGCCAGCGAAGTACTGGGAGACGAACATGTGATCGAAAGCTTCAATAATTTTAAAACCGATTACGAACAGGATATGCAGATTAATATCGCCGAAGAATTCCCGATCAGCGAGGCAGCGGTAAAGAAAACACAGAGGCATTTTAAAAGCATTATCAAACTGGATAAGAACTTCCATATCTATATTCATGGCGACCGGCAGAAGATTGCGCAGGGAGAAGATGAGAACGGAAAATATTATATGCTGTATTTCGAGAAAGAAGTTTAAATTTGGGCAAAACTTAATTTCTCATGCAGCAGCATACAATTATAGATCTTTCCAAGCCGATTCAGTATAATGCGGGAGATCCGTGGTTTATGAAGGTAAGAATAAAGCATAAATCACATAAAAAATCGCATTGGCTGATCCGTCTGGCGTTGGGGCTACCGGCACGATTGTTCCCAAAGAACTGGGCAGGCTGGGCGGATGACAGGATCAAGAGCATGGGGTTGCATGCTACCACACATCTTGATGCACCATGGCATTACGGACCGGTTGTGGAAGGAAAACCCGCCAAAACCATCGACCAGGTTCCGCTGGAATGGTGCTATGGCGAAGGAATCGTGATCGATTGTCTGCATAAAGAAGATTTTGTAGCGATTACGGTGGAAGACCTGAAAGCCGACCTGGAGAAAAACGGGATTTCCATTAAACCGGGAAATATCGTACTCATAAAAACCGGCCGCGACCGGCTGATGGGCAGTCCCGATTTTCCCAACAAGGGAACGGGCATGAGCCGCGAAGCTACGGAATGGCTGATCGATCAGGGGGTAAAAGTAATGGGAATCGACCAGTGGGGCTGGGATCTGCCGCTGAAATTTATGGCTCAAAAGGCTAAAAGGCTCAATGATCCGGAGTATTTCTGGGAAGGACACCGGGTAGGTATAGAAAAAGAATATCTTCATATAGAGCAGCTTACCAATCTTGGCGCTTTGCCGCCTTCCAGCTTCAAAGTATGTGTGTTTCCTCTGAAAATTGTCGGCGGATCGGCAGCACCGGCCAGAGTAGTGGCGATCCTGGATCAAGAAGCGGCTGAGGATAAAAAATTAAGGCTATTTCCACAATAATAGACTTACAATAGTTTAGAAAAAAATTACTATAAACCCTCGCTGATCCAGAATAATATCCTATAAATCTCCTGCTGAAGTGAATTTTTTTTCAAATTTGTGGTATGTATTTCTATAGAAAAAACACAATACCATAAAAAAAAGAGGTATATTTGATTGGTCAAAGTATTATATGAATTTTGTAGAGTGTCATGAAGAGCCTATCCATATTCCGGGCTACATACAAAGTTTTGGTTATCTGATTGGTATTGATGCAGATTCTCATTCCATTACTTTTTTCAGCAAGAATATCCAGGATATTTTTTCTGTCGAAAACGTACATCAGCTTTTCGACAGGAAGCTTACAGATTTTCCCGAAAGCTTTGCAAGCATTATAGAATCAGACATTTATAATTCTTTGCCTAAGTTTACCCGACGAGAAAACGAAACCTATTACGATAAAATTGTTATCGGCGGAAAAGATTATCATTTTTCCGTTTACAAAAGTAAAAATATTATTTTTCTTGAATTTGAAAAGGTTCTTCTGAATCCAAACAAAAGAATTTCCAATAAATACGATAATTTCTACATCATTGATGATTACCAGGAAATCTGGGATCAGCTTCTGAATACCTTGGCAAAAATCGTCAATTACGACAGGATGATGATCTATAAATTTGCGATGGACGGTTCCGGAAAAGTAATTGCCGAAAAAAGCAATAAAAACCTGGAAAGCTACCTGGGGCTGCATTATCCTGAAAGCGATATCCCGAGACAGGCCAGGGACCTTTATCTGAAAAAAAGAAAAAGGATCTTCAGCGATGTGTACGCTGAAACCATCCCTCTTTTAAGCAGATCTCACGAAACAATAGATCTTACCTATTCCGCATCACGGGGAATGTCTCCCGTTCACGGCCAGTATATAAAGAACTCCGGTGCCTCTTCGAGCTTTAGTATCTCGATTATCATAGACGATCAGCTCTGGGGTCTGGTAACGTGCCAGAATGTGGAGCCGAAACATATTGATCTGGAAGACCGGGTACAGGCAGGGATTTTTACAGCATTGGCTTCCAATGCCTACTCTTCATTTAAATCTAAGAATGAGCTTAACTACCGTCTGGAACTCAACCATAAGATGGCTTACCTGAAAGCGGAATTTTTAAAGCATAATAATTTATTTAATTCTCTGATTGAAAATAAAGCACAGATCAAAAATCTTCCGGAAGCGGACGGGCTGGCGATTATTGCCGACGAAAACATCGTAACCGAAGGCTCCGTACCGGGACATGACAGCATGCTGAGGATCATTCGCTGGGCGCATGCCAATACCGAAGACGATATCTACCTGAGCCGAAGTTTTCTGAAAGATCATGGGGCAGAGCTTGGCCTGACGGAAGATGCAGCAGGAGTTGCCATCTATTTTGTCGAAAGAAGCAAGAATAATCTCCTGATCTGGTTCCGCAAAGAATTTGACGAGCATATTGACTGGGCCGGAAATCCGGAGAAAAAGATCGACACGATTTCCCAAGACGGCGAAGAGCGGCAGATTGTTTCTCCACGCACTTCTTTTCAGATCTTTACGGAAAATATTAAAGGAAATTCAAAAAGATGGAGCTCAAGGAATATTACTGCACTGCAGGCCATCAAAGATCTGATCCTTGAAACTTCTCACAAAAATTATAATACGATCAAAAGGCTCAACGATGAGCTGAAAAAGGTAAATGAGGAACTCGACAGTTTTTCATACACTATTTCCCATGACCTGGGAACGCCGCTGACGGTCATGAAGCTTAACGCACAGATGCTTCTGAAAAGCCTGAACGACGAATCGGATAAAAGCCGGAATAAAATCAATTCCATTATTGAGGAAATTGATAATATGGCGGAAATGATGAATGATGTTCTGGAGCTCAGCCGGGCCAAGCACAGTGAGATCCAGCTGGAAGTCCTACAGACAGCCGCTACGATCGAAAAAATTTCTGAAAATGCAAAAATCACTTTCGAAAGTCCGGGAAGTGAAGTGATAATAAAAAACTGTCCTGATGTACTTGCCGATAAGACCATGCTTCATCAGGTGTTTTTAAACATCATTAACAATGCCATCAAGTATTCCTCCCGTCAGGAAAATCCGAGAGTGGAGATCGAAGGGAAGGAAGTAGGAGATACGGTAGTTTACCGGATTACGGATAACGGTATCGGGATTCCTGATGAGAATAAGCATAGAATGTTTAAGATCTTCAACCGTATGGACAACGCGAAGAAGTTCAAAGGAAACGGGGTAGGACTTTCCATCGTGAACCGGATTATGCGTAGACTGGGCGGAAATGTAGACTACGAAAGCAGTAAAGACGGCACCTGTTTTATTTTAACATTTAAAAAGCCTTAAATTTGGCTCCTTGCAAATCCTGATTATGGTATCTGAATATCTGAAACAACATACGGCGGCGTATCACGATGCTGCCGAAAAACTTTTTAACTCTAAAAAAATATTCGATAAGACATTCACGCTCGAAGACTATAAAAAGATCATCGGGACCAATTACCTGATGCTGCTTCATTCGGAAGATAAAATTTTCCACAGCCTTTCCGGTGAGATTGCCGGGAAGCTGCAGCTGGAGGACCGGAAGAAACTTCCTCTTATCGAAAAAGACCTGGCCAGCCTTTCACTGGAAAATAAAACCACTTCCCACGATTTGGAATTTACCGGTGAAAACGAAGCTCTGGGTGCTCTGTATGTAATCGAAGGCTCTACCCTGGGCGGAAACGTTATTGCCAAGCAGCTTTCCAAAACGGAAGGTTTCGACGGCATTACGTTCAATTTCTTCGGGTGCTACCGGGAAAATACAGGACTGATGTGGAAAAATTTCAAAGAAGTTCTGGATGCGGAAGTGAATGAAGAGAATTACGATGAGGTATTGTCCGGTGCCAGAAAACTGTACACCTTTCTATTAAACGTTAACTAATTTATATCATATACAATTAAATTCCTGAAAGATTGCCCAATTTTTCAGGAATTGTTAAATTTGGGAGTTCTCAGCAGAGAGCAGATAAACCATACAAACAAATTAAAATAAATAAAAAGTAAACATTATGAAAGTAACTGTAGTAGGTGCAGGCGCTGTAGGAGCAAGCTGTGCAGAATACATCGCAATGAAAAACTTCTGTTCGGAAGTGGTTTTGGTAGACATCAAAGAAGGATTTGCGGAAGGGAAGGCGATGGATCTGATGCAGACAGCATCGCTTAACGGATTCGATACGAAAATTACCGGAACAACAGGAGATTACAGCAAAACTGCAGGTTCTCATGTAGCGGTTATTACTTCAGGCATTCCAAGAAAACCGGGAATGACGAGAGAAGAACTGATCGGGATTAACGCGGGAATCGTAAAAGAAGTTACGGAAAACCTGGTAAAACATTCTCCGGAAGTAATCATCATCGTGGTTTCCAACCCGATGGATACCATGGCTTACCTGGTACATAAAACTTCAGGACTTCCTAAGCACAAGATCATCGGCATGGGGGGCGCTCTGGATTCTGCAAGGTTCAAATACAGATTGGCAGAAGCTTTGGAAGCTCCGATTTCCGACGTAGACGGAATGGTAATCGCTGCCCACAGTGATACCGGAATGCTTCCATTATTGAGCAAAGCAACAAGAAACGGCGTTCCGGTAACGGAATTCCTGGATGCTGAACAGCAGAAATATGTCATTGAAGAAACAAAAGTGGGAGGAGCAACCCTTACCAAATTACTGGGAACTTCTGCCTGGTATGCACCGGGTGCTGCAGTTTCGGTAATGGTTCAGGCGATTGCTTGCGATCAGAAAAAAATGATCCCTTGTTCTTTAATGCTGGAAGGCGAGTACGGACAGAATGATATCTGCCTGGGAGTTCCGGCCATCATCGGGAAAAACGGAGTAGAGAAAATCGTTAACGTTACCCTTACGGCAGACGAGCAGTTGAAATTCGCTGAAGCAGCCAATGCAGTAAGAGAAGTGAACGGGGACTTGAAGTTTTAGTAACTACGGATCTTTAGATATTGAACCGCGCCGGAAAGGCGCGGTTTTTTATTTATCGGATGACTAATGAGCAATCATTATGGAATTGCATAAAGATTATTTGACAAAACCTTTTCAAATAATGTATTCTTGAATATTCTGTAAAATCCATGGTCCCTTCTTTCATGAAAAGTATTTTGGATAAATTTAAATGAATGCTTTTCAGGGTTCATCTTTGTTTAAGTGTCTTTTTTCACCGGCACATTTTTCCTGTTAACCTCATAAATTTTTTTCCTGTTTACTTTAAAAATATTTTTGACTGTAAGAGTATAACAAATCCTACGAGCAGTTGAGTTTCATAATTGATTTTTTTCGAAAATTCAAAGATTTTATTCCACGGTTTTAAAACTTTAGAATTTAAAGAAATATGCAAAATCGAGCTCATTTTTCCTAAGAGATTTAAACAAAAAAATTAGAAAAATATGGATAGAAAAAAATTTTTAAAAAATTCTCTGGGATTAGCCGGAATTGCAATTACAGGTCCAAATCTGCTGCGTTCAGAATGTATTTCTGATAAAGTATGCACTGATAATCCCTCAAAAAAACTTTTGAGCTGCAGTGTCACTAATTCAGAAACAGAAGGGCCTTTTCCGACTCATACCCCATCCAGCCTGGTTCAGACGAATATTGTTGGAGACAGGACAGGTGTTGCATTTACGATGAATATTTACATCAAAAATACCAATGCGAACTGTGCGGCTTATCAGGGTGTTTTGGTAGATGTTTGGCATTGCGATAAAGACGGCAATTATTCTGAATACGGTGGAACGCAGATGCAGCAAGCTAACTATACAGCTTATCATTTCCTTCGGGGCAGACAAACAACCGATTCAAACGGCTTGGTCTCTTTCACCAGTATTTTTCCGGGATGGTACCAGAGCCGGGCAACGCATATTCACGTTCATATTTACAAGCCTGACGGTACTTCACTTTTAGTGACCCAGATTGCATTTCCGGAAGGTACTGCAAGCGCAGTTTATAATGTAAATGTTAACGGAACATCTTATGGATATACAAAAGGAATGTCCGGTTATACTTACAATGCCAATGATAATGTCTTTTCAGATGGAGCAAGTACTGAAATGAGTACCGTTACTGGCTCCTTATCTACAGGATATATTTTAACGCATACCATTTATGTAGCAGGAGCCGCTAATCTCGGGACACAGGAAACTTCAACTTACAAAAATTTTAAAGTGGGACAAAATTATCCAAATCCTTTCAGAGAAGAGACGGTTTTTCCAATTGTTTTAAATGAAAATTCTACGGTAGATATAGATTTATTTGATATGAGTGGAAGAAAGCTCATCAGTGTGATCGCTCAACAAAAACTTTCTGCCGGAAAACAGGAAATAAAGATGAGCAGAAACCAGCTGAAACCAGGAATGTACGTGGCAAAAATTGCTATTGAAAACACTCACGGAAAATTTAAAGAAGAGCTGAAAGTTTTAGTTAAATAATATATTTGATAATTATAGACGTTAATTTATTTTGCATCAGGGTAGTTTTAATTTTCTGCCCTGATTACAGGAATTTTGAAAAAGCTGGGTCACTAAATCTACTGAAATATAAAGTAAAAATCAGCTTTTTGATAATTCATAAAATCCGGTAAGATTATCAGAACCATTAACAAAAAATACTCACGCAGAAAAATCTTTTTTTATCGGGTTCGGGATGCCTCAGATATAAAATAAAATTACGAAAACCACATTAAAAATTATTTTCAATAGTATTCCACAAAAAAAGAGCGGAAAACCGCCCCTTTGAAAAAATATCTGAGAGTTTATTAAATGTAAACACAGCCGCAGCCTTCTTCCCAAGGCTCACAGATACGTTTCGGTTCAAGACACCGGCCGTCGCCTCCATTGATCAATGATAATTCTTTGCGAATTAATTTTTTTAGATTTTTCATAATAATACGGTTTTGATTTGCTGATAACGAATATACAAATTTATTTATTAATACACCACTATGTGATTTAATTTTTTTTAATCAGGTTTCAGACCAGTTCGGCTTTATCGTCAACTCATGTTCATAGGATAGAGATGTAAGCTGGGCTTAAAGTTATTATTTGAGCAATACCAATGATAATGACGTCGGATACCAGTAATTTATCATCTTTTATTTAAAGTCTTGCTGCTTTTCTTTTTAATTACTGAAAATAAGTTAAATATTGTCGAACTAACATTATAGTTTTATAATTCCTGTAATTTTTGTACCAGTTTTTTTGCCTGTTCTCTTGCTTGGGTTTTCACGTCTTCTTCCGTATACCCTGCATGTAGAGAAGTTCCGTAGAAATAAAACGGTTCCACGTAATTCATCTGGGCATAATAGGCAGTCTGTTCCAGGTTTTTACAAAATTCAAAGATTCTGAAGTGGTGCTCGCCCAAAGCATGGTACTCACTTTCCGGAGCGCCGACCGTAAAGCTTGGAATGAAGTTTTTGCCTTTGAGTTTATCGCCTGCTGAACCGTAAGCGAACTGATAGGTAAAAACGACATCGAACCAGTGCTTCAGGATTGCCGGCATATTATACCAATACAGCGGATACTGGAAAACAATATTCTGATGCCTTATTAATGCTTCCTGTTCGGCTTCCGCGTTAATGTTGTAGTCCGGGTAAAGTGCAGACAAATTTCTGATTTCTACGTTTATACCGCTGTTTTCCAATTCCCCGATGATGGTTTTATTGGCCAGGGATTTTCTAATATCCGGATGTCCTACGATAAGTAATGCCATATTTTTAAACTATAAAATTTATAGTTGCAAAATTATTTCGAGTCTGTTACATTTGCAATAACTATCCGATTTGATAGGTTTAAAAAAATGAAAAAAGAGTGTACAGGCAATTATGTCAAACTGAACGAAAAGGTCTACCCATGCTCGGTAAGCCTTGCGATGGACCTAGTGGGAGGAAAGTGGAAAACTGTTATTCTGTATCACCTAAAAGGCGGCAAAAAAAGATACAGCGAATTGAGGAAAGAACTGTTTTCGGTAACGGAAATGACACTGAGCCTTCAGCTGAAGCAGCTTGAAAAAGACGGATTGGTATTAAGAACCGTGTTTGGCAATAAGCCTCCGATCCGGGTAGAATATGAACTCACAGATTTCGGAAAGACCTTCATCCCTGTACTGGAAGCCATTACCAATTGGGGAAATCAGATTGTGGATAAAAGTGGAGAATTTGTGGATAACTTTTAAACCGTTGTGGATAACTCGGTAGTTTCCAGGATAGGTAGTATTTTATATTATCCTTGAAATTGGATAAGAAAAAATTAAAATCGAAGATCTTTTAATTTTTTCTTTACAAATCAATAACCTTTTTTAAATCAGCTCAAAGCTCATAAAAAGAGCAGTTTCCGCGGAATCATTGTACGCTTTGGTATTGATTCCGGTAATTGCAAATCCTGTTTTCCTGAAAAACTGAATGGCGGAATAATGGGTATTCTGTGTTTCGGTTTCCACGATCCGGCATTGCAGTTCGTGGGCTTTCCGGTTGATATTCTTTATCAGTATCCTGCCGATATTCTGTCCCCTGAATGCCTCACTTACCATGAGATTTTTTATGAATAGGCTGTTGTTCGATGCTCTGTAGTCGCAGATCGCCCAACCGATCAGTTCATCTTCATGGAGTGCCCCGAAAGAATGTCCCTGTTCTATGACTGTATTCAGATCTTCTATATATTCGGAATTTACTTCCCAGGTTTTCGTATATGGCTGATCCTTTTCCCGTAAACTGAATTCAAAAGAACTTCCGGTTTCAATGGCGGAAACCACATAGATTTTATCGGTAAGGTAGCCCACTGCTTCCCATAGAAGTGTAGGATTTCCGGTAAGTTTTTCCAGCTTTCTGATTTCCATATTTAATATTTAAGAGGCGAGGATATTCATGAATACAGAGTTTAGGAGTTAGAGCATGTTGTTATTTTATGCTGATTCAAATTTAAATAAAAATCATTGTTATGAAAGAATGAAATTTTTTAAAATACAGGTCAAGATTTTTTAATGCAGTAAAAGCATCTTCTATTTAATTTAGATCGGATAGTGCAGATAACAATTCATATGTTTTTTGCGGAATTAATTAATCATCAGTAATTTCCTGCAACCGTTAGTTCCTTCAAAAGATTTTTTTGAAGTGCTTAATTTTTCAAGTTCGGCAATAAGATGAATTTTTGGATACTTGATAACGTTATAATCTTTAATAGTATAGATCATCGGTAACGTCAATTCAAAATATTCAGTCTTTTCATTATCATGGAATTTATAATAATTGATAATCTTTAAACCACCATAAGCGTACCCGATGTCAAAAACAATTTTTCCATGATCATAAATCATTGGATCGTTATCTGTAAAATAGATGGTTTTATCCAGGGTATTGAACAAAATGTAGCAGTCAATCTCAAATGCATCCAGCTTAAAAATATAGAAGCTGTACTCTTTGCCTATTAATACTATTTTTTGCCTGTTGTTGCAGTATGAAATCTCTTCCGTCTCGCCTCTTCTATATTGTCAGTGTGTGGAAATCTGATCCGGAAATAGCTTCTGAAATTCTTCATAAAGTATTTGATCTTCTTTCAGTAAATTTTTTTTTGGCCTCTCCAAACTGTCTTTTAATTCTGAATAATAATCATCCTTACTGATGAAAGAAAAAGTATTTCTCGAATTGGATTCTATCGTTAAGCTTAAATCCTCACAGTCGGGTATTACAGATAAATGATCCTGTGCAGATACTTTTAAAGAAAGGAAAAAAATTAACAGTAACAGTTTTTTCATTAGGTTATCATAAAAAAGAAAATCAAATTTAATCAAAACTTCATATACTGAAACTTACAAAACCCGTAAATTTGTATCCAATAAAAATTTAGTGGATGTTTAGGAAAATTTCGGTTGCGGCGGCCATGGGCCTTTCTGTAATCACAATCAATGCACAGAAGAACAAAAATACCCTCCTCGAGCGGCCAAAACTGGTCGTAGGTGTGGTGGTGGACCAGATGAGGTGGGACTATTTGTACCGTTTTTATAACAAATACGGTAATGAAGGTTTCAAAAGGCTTTTGAATACAGGTTATTCTTTAAATAATGTTCATATTCCTTATGTACCAACCGTTACGGCTTTAGGGCATACCTGCATTTACACAGGTTCCGTTCCTGCCATTCACGGGATCGCCGGAAATGACTGGACGGATAAGGAAACCGGAAAGAATGTCTATTGTACTACCGACGAAAGCGTACAGCCTGTGGGAACCACCAACGCCAAAACCGGGAGCCATTCTCCAAAAAACCTTTGGTCAACCACCATCACCGATGAGCTTAAATTAGCTACAAATTTCCAGGGTAAAGTAATCGGGGTTTCGCTGAAAGACCGGGCATCGATTTTGCCTGCAGGACACACACCGAACGGTGCTTTCTGGTTCGACGATTCTACCGGGAACTTCATTACGAGCACCTGGTACATGAATGATCTGCCGCAGTGGGTAAAAACCTTAAATGCGCAGAACCTGCCGGAAAAACTGGTAGCAAACGGATGGAATACCTTATTGCCGATTAACCAGTATACGGAAAGTGCACCGGACAATTCTGCCTGGGAAGGACTTTTGGGGAGCGCAAAAACACCGACTTTCCCATACAGCAATCTGGCAGCTGATTATCAGGCTAAAAAAGATAACATCCGTTACACGCCTTTCGGAAATACTTTAACCCTGAAATTGGCGGAAGCTGCTGTTGAAGGCGAGAAATTAGGCGGAGACGATGTAGTGGACATGCTGGCGATCAACCTGGCTTCCACCGATTACGCCGGCCATAAATTCGGTCCGAATTCCATTGAGGTGGAAGATGTTTATTTAAGGCTGGATCAGGATCTGGCTAAATTTTTCAGCTATCTGGATTCCAAAGTCGGAAAAGGGCAGTACACGGTTTTTCTTTCGGCAGACCATGGCGGCGCACATTCGGTAGGGTTTTTACAGGAGCATAAAATTACCACCGGATTCTTCGGTGACGGAATGGATAAAAACGTCAACCAGAAGCTGAAAGAAAAATTCGGGGTGGATAAATTGATCAATGCTGTAGATAATTACCAGATCTATTTCGATAGGAAATTGCTTAAAGATAACAATATCAAGCTGGAAGATGTTGTAGATTTTACGGTGAAAGAAATAGAAAACGATCCTTCTGACCTGTATGCCGTAGCCGTAACAAAAGTTTCGGAAGCAACGATCCCGGAACCGATCAAGCAGAGGATCATTAATGGGATCAACAGGCAGAGAAGCGGGGATATCCAGCTGATTTCCCATGATTCCATGCTTCCTCCGTACTCGAAGACGGGAACCACGCACAGCGTATGGAACTCTTATGACGCACACATTCCGTTGATCTTTATGGGGTGGGGGATTCAGCACGGTGAAAGCAATAAACCTTATTTTATGACCGACATTGCGCCTACGGTTTCCTCTTTACTGAAAATACAGTTCCCAAGCGGAAATGTAGGAAACCCGATTAGTGAAGCGATTGGAAAATAGGTTTATCCATTTAAAATCAAAATCCTTAACCGCCTGAGTGGTTAAGGATTTTTTTATGGCAAATTTAACTTTATTGTAAAGTCCGTTTAAAAAGTTTTACCATGAACTTTGCAACGAGATGTACAACAGGCTTCCATTATCTCATTTCCAGCCTACTGATAACGTTTCTTCCTTCTGTTCATATTTCAAATATAAATCTTGCTGTTATCTATTTTCACGACATCCTGCTTTTCCATTTTTTTAATGGCCCTTATAACGGTTTCGATCCGCATTCCGGTAAGAGAGGCAAGCTGTTGCCGGGTGTACGGAATGGGAAAAGAAAACTGATCTTTGAAACCGAAATGGTCTTTGATGTATCTCATCAGAATATGCAGTTTCGTTACCGGGTCTTTGAAGAAAAAAGGGGCTGATGTTACAAAGCGGTAATGCATACGGTCTGCTGTAAAAGAATACAAGTTGAGGATAAGCTGCGGCTGCTGCAGCAACAGGTCCATAAACCTCATTTTTTCCAGCTTTATAATTTCACAGTCGGTAATGGCAATGGCATTTACCGCATATTTCTTGTCCGTAAAAAGATATGTCTCCGCAAAACAATAACCATCAAAGGGAATCCCGTAAATAAATTCTTTACCGTCTTCCAAAAAGCTGCTCAATTTTACAGTGCCGGATTTTATCTGAAAATAATATTTGGGGGTGCTGCCTTCCTCGATGATAAAGTCACCGGAATGATAATTTTGCAGTTCAGCTCCATGAGAAAACAGTAGGTTTTCTGAGATGATCATAGATTATATTTAATAGTTGATTGTAGAAGCTAAAATTAATAAAATAACCCATCGCCGGAAAACCGAAAGATACCACATAGATGCCCCAGAAATGCTTTATCTGATGACTTTTTAGTCTTTTTATCCTCCTTGCTGAAATTTCTGGTTAAATAAAAGGTTTTTGGGACGCGGATAATATACGGGAACAGGAGACATTCAAGCTGAGTCCTGCAGTACGGTTTCTTGCATGAAGACTTTAAATTTATAACTTTCGGCAGCTTGTCTATCTGTACAGGCAGCTGGTGAAATCTACACAGTCGGTTTTGAGGACCTGTTTCTTTCTCAGAATAAAAAAAGGCTGTCAAAATTTTTTGACAGCCTCTGTAATATTTTTACCTAGTTTTCTTCAGCATCTTCTTCATCATCCTCATATTGCTCGAGGAAATAGGTGAAACTGAAATCTTCCACTTCGTCTTCCGCATCTTCAAGGGTTGTCAGCAGATCTTCGAAGATTTCCAGCTGATCGACGGTCATATTAACAAATTCGAGGTGAAGCGGCATTTCCGTCCCGCCTGTGATCACATCCGATAGAGCATCCAGATTGTCTCCGAAATATTCCGGAAGCGGAAGCTTTTCCTTTAGTTGGGCATAGAAGTCTTCGTAATCTCCTATGTCTGTAAAATCGATATATATAGTACTCATATTAAATTGAATTTCCAGTTTTTATTCATTAAAAATTGTTTGCATTTTTTACAAAAATCAGTTTCTTCGTCGGTGGGATTTTTCCCTTCAGCATCCCGCATGAAACATGTTTTTACCGGACAGTGGTGCAAGCCCTGGGTATGGCCGAGCTCATGAATGGCGATCTTGAAAAGCTGTTCATCGGAATTCTTTTTACTCAGCCTGAAACTTGAGGCGATACAGGCGTTTCCGGGTCTGAAGCCAAGACCGAACAGACCAAAATCTTTTATTTTCCCTTTCGTAACACTGATGTCTTTTGATGTTAAACCGATTGTTACAAAACCCTCTCTTGTATTCCTGCTCAGAAAAGCAATGGAAGAATCTGCCCGGTAACGGTTGCGGGGTTTGTAATACGCATTCGGTGGGAAATCAACAGGTTCCAGAATACGGACATATGGATACACCTTTCTGATTTCCTCTGCAAGATGTTTTACCTTTTCCGATTGGATATCTTTAAAAGGCTGAACCAGAATAGTCATTGCTTTTTGATCCTTTCCCGTATCCCGCTTTTTTTCCGAGCAGGAAAGAATAAAGGCAAAACAGAACAGCAATGCTCCAAGACTATTGCTTTTCAAAACTTTTATAATGGTTTTTGCTAAGATAAACTTCCCCGTCTTTGGTAAAGACAATCCGGTCTGCCTGTCTGCTGCCGCAATGATAATTTACGTCAGCTTCAAAATATTCTTTATCTTCAGGCAGGATTTTTTCCCGGTTGCCGAACCGGTCTCCACCAATGGCTTTTCCCGGTGCTACCTCACATAAATTTCCTTTTGAAGGATTCCAACCAAGGTTTCGGGCCTGGTTTTTCGTGATGTAATAATCCGGAAGCTTATGGTTTTGCTTAATATAGTGGATGACCGTTTTCTCCTCCGTCAGCTGATCGATCGATTGCTGAAAGGAATCCCGGGAATCGTTTACTCCTGCTTCACTCACCCTTTCCGTAGAAACCGGTTTCGTATCCGCAATAAAGTTTTTGTAAACATACATCACCGACATCCCGAACAAAAGCCCAAGGCAAATAAAAAACAGCGGTCTCGTTTTATTATTCATATCTTTAATTTAATGTACCAATATAGCAATATAACAGTTTATCAATGTACAAATCACTCGATTGTTACACTGCTATATTAATCCATCATTACATTAATTACGCTCTCCATTCTTCCGGAACATCACAGATCGGAATCGGGACCATTTTATGTTTTGCAGCCTTGTGCATTCGGTCGAAAATCATGAAAACTTCCTTATCGCGTCCTTCATAATCTTCAACGGCTTTTGTCCCGTATTCTTTCTGGATTTTTTCGAGTTCCGGATAGGTAGCACCAATCTGGTCCTCATCCGTCCTTTCCGCATCCCAAAGCCCGTCCGTAGGAATGGCATTCTGAATGCTTTCAATTAAATCCAAACCTCTGGCAAGCTCATAGACTTCGGTTTTGTAAAGATCGGCAATTGGGGAAACGTCCACACCGCCGTCTCCGTACTTGGTATAGAATCCGATACCAAAATCCTCTACTTTATTTCCGGTTCCGCATACCAAAAGCCCCTGAAGCTGGCCGAAATAATACAGGTTCAGCATTCTGAATCGCGATCTGGTATTGGCCAAAGACAGGTTTTTATTAGGATTTCCTTCGGCATATTCATGGACGGACTGCTCGAAAGTTTCAAAAACAGGAGTTAAGTTTACGGTATGTGCTTTCACATTCGGGAATTTTTTCTTTAGATCGGCAATATGTTCCTGGGCACGGTTTACCTGGTCTTCCTTCTGGCGGATCGGCATCTCCAGCAGTAGAACTTCAAGGCCCGTCATGGCACAAAGGGTGGAAACCACTCCGGAATCCACGCCGCCGGAAACACCGATGACATATCCGTTTACTTTAGCTTTTACCGCATAATCTTTCAGCCAGTTTACAATATGATCGATAATCTTTTGGGTCTGCATTGTTTATATTTTTAGTCTGTTATGATTTATGAATTTCAAAATTAAAAATTTTGATGGGGTTTAACGATAATTTTCTCGGCGAAGTTCGTACCAAAAGCAAATTCCGTCCGGTTCGTCGAATTCGCCTGTTTTTACAAAGCCTGATTTTTCCAGAATATGTTGGGAGCTTTTATTTTCACGATGGGCATAAGCATAAAGACCATCCGTTTTCAGATCGTTGAAACCAAAGTCGAGCGAAGCACGCACCGATTCGGAAGCATAGCCCTTTCCCCAATACTCCGGCAGGAAGCGGTAGCCAAGCTCATAAACGTTTTTGTAGCCGTTGGTTTCCTGTGTTAGCAGTTTCAGCCCGCTCCATCCGATAAGAAGTCCGCTCTCTTTTTCGATAACGGCCAGTCTTCCGATTCCGTGATCAAGATACTGCTGACGGATGATGCCGATGATCTTTTTCGATTCGCTGGGATCTGAAATGGGAGGAACCCCGATGTATTTCATTACGTCCGGGTTGGAGTCAAGAAGAAACAGGCGTTCGGCATCCGTTTCCTCAAGTTTTCTTAAAATAAGTCGTTCTGTTTCTAAGTACATGCGCTTAATGTTGATCAAATCCGAAGATGGTGACATTTGCCGGCCCTTTCTTAAGATCTTTTTCCCTGATGGGATTTTTCATGATATTGAGAGACTCAAGATTGATGTTCGAAGAAATATCGAGCTGTTCAATCAGATTATGTTCCAGATTCAATTTCTTGAGATATTTAAGTTGACTCACATCAATTGTCTTAATTTTATTTAAAGATACGGTTAATTGGTTAATTTTCGGGGTCAATTTCAGGGAAATATTTTCAATAAGATTGCCATCCAGGTATAATGAAGTCAGGCTTTTCAGATTCTCTGCCGTAAAAACCGAAACTTTGCTTCCTGCACAGGAAATCAGCTGAACTTTGTCCATGTCCTTCAGTGATATCCGGCGAATATTGTTCTGATCTAGAATAATCATCCGGACGTTTTTAAAATAAGAGACATCTTCTGCAGAAGTAATGCCTTTGCCCATCAGGAATAAATTTTCCACACCGTCGGCCTCAGACGCGCTTATTTTTCCATCTTTGTTGAGGTCGTTATCTTCGAGAACGGCTTTTTCAAAATTTTTATCCTTAAAAATAAGCTGTTGGGAAGAGAAGGAGGGTATGAAAAAAATAAATGACAGTGCGGTAATAATTTTATTTTTCGTCATCAGGTTGTGTTTAAATCATTATTTTTGTACACTTTAATTTCATGTAAAAATATGAAGATTTTCAGAATTATTGCCCTTTCTGCGGGATTCGTTTTAGCACTGAATTCCTGTAAGAAAGAACCTCAGAACCAGTGGAACGTAGAGATTAAGGCGCCTGCCGAAAAAGTGGAAATCACCGATATTTCCCGAGAACTTTACAATCCGGGTGTTTCTTCGGACCAGTTTAAAGCTAAATTTCCTTGGTTCCAGGGAACCGTAAGCGATGCCGACTTTGCCAAAAGAAGAACGGACGCCGGAGAAATTAAGATCTATAAAGAGGCGGTCACCAAAATAGACCAGAAAAAACTGCAGTCGGATCTTCAGGATCTTTTTTCGCACATCAAATATTATTTCCCATCCTTTAAAAGCCCGAAAGTATTTTTATTTTCGTCGGCTTTACAGATGGTGCAGGACCCTATTTTCTACAATGGCCAGGAAAACCTTCTGTTCATCGATATTACCGGTTTTATGGGAGATGGCAACCCCAATTACAAAGGCCTGGAAATGTATTTTCAGAAATCCATGAATCCGAATAATATCGTACCGAAAGTAGCACAGCTCTTCGCCGAAGGTTTCGTAAAAGAATCTCCAGACCATCAGAAATTTATTGATATGATGATCCTTAACGGTAAAATTATGATCCTTAAGGATGCCTTTTTGCCTACGTATCCGGAATATCTGAAAATGAACTACACCCAGAAGCAATATGAATGGGCAATCGCCAATGAAGCGAATATCTGGAATTATTTCGTAGAGAATAACCTGATTTTTGGGGATGATCACAGGCTTGAAGACCGTTTCATCGCACCGGGGCCATTCTCTAAATTTTATACGGAAATAGATAATGAATCTTCTCCGCAGATCGGGATTTTTACAGGCTGGCAGATCTGTAAAGCATACCTGAAAGAAAAACCGGATACCAAACTTCAGGATTTCCTGAAAATGGATGCTACGGTAATCTTCAACCAGTCCGGATACAAACCGAAATTAAACTAACCCATATAATTCCAAAAGATAGAATCCGTCTCACAACTGAGGCGGATTATTCTTGGTTATTATTTTAGATTTTTGTATATTTACATCTGACAATCAGGTATTTATATATGAATTTCAAGTATTACAACCAAAATCAGACTGTGTTATTTCCGTATAGTTTTGAGGAGTTGATTCCCGATAATCATCCTGTTCGGATTGTCAATGATATTTTGGAGAGGATCAATATAGACCCGCTTCTAAAAGCCTACAGCAAAGAGGGGAATCCCAGCTATCATCCCGTGATGATGCTCAAGGTGATGGTTTTTGCCTATATGAACAACATTTATTCCTCTCGGAAAATCGAAAAAGCACTTCGCGAGAACATCAACTTTATGTGGCTCTCCAATATGAGCATCGTGGATCATAATACCGTGAACAGATTTCGCACTCACAAGCTTGAAGCGGCTTTTAAAGATATTTTCTCGCAAGTGGTTTTGCTTCTTGCCGAAGAAGGTTTGGTAAGTTTGAGACAGGTTTTTGTGGACGGAACCAAGATAGAAGCACAGGCAAACCGCTACACTTTTGTATGGGCAAATGCCATCAAAACCAACAAAGAAAAAATGCTCCGCCAGCTGGAGGAACTCTGGAAATATGCCCAAAGCGTGGCAAGGGAAGAGGACAAAGACCCGGAACCACCGGAATTTAAAGAAATCAGCAAAGAAAAAATCCGTCAGACCGTAGAAAGCATTAATGCTAAATTAAAAGGCAGCGACGGTAAAACCGATTCCGACAAAAAAGCCAAAGCGAAGCTGAATTACATTAAAAACAATTTTGAGAAAAACCTCGGTAAATACGAAGTTCAGGAGGCGATTTTGGCAGAGAGGAATTCTTATAGCAAGACCGATGAAGATGCTACTTTTATGAGAATGAAGGATGACCATATGCAAAACGGACAGCTAAAACCTGCTTATAATGCGCAGATTTCTACCGAGAATCAGTTTATTGTAAATTACACAATTCATCAAGAGACCAATGACATAAATACTTTGAAGCATCATTTGGGAAATTTCAAAAAACTGTATGGAGAAAAAAGATGGGCTAAATTAGAAGAGCTCACTGCCGATGCGGGTTACGGAAGCGAGCAGAACTATGAATTACTGGAACAAAACCAAATCACTGCGTTTGTAAAGTACAACACCTTCGATAAAGAGCAGGATGCCCATTATCAGGCGAAATACAAAACATTCAGCAAAGAAAATCTGCATTATAATAAGGAAGAAGATTTTTATGTTTGTCCGATGGGACAAAAAATGGAGAAAACTCACGAAAGCACCCGTAAAACCAAGACCGGTTACCCTCAAATACTCTCGCATTATCAGGCGGGAAACTGCGACGGATGCCCGATACGAAGCGTTTGCCACAGTTCCAAAGAAAACCGGAGCATTGAGCGAAACCATCATTTGGAGGATTACAAAGAAAAAATCCGGAAACTTTTAAACAGTGAAGAAGGCATCAAAAAACGTAAACAACGCTCGGTTGAAGTAGAACCTGTGTTTGCCCACCTCAAACATTGCAATAATTTTAAGCGCTTTACGCTTAAAGGTTTGAAAAAGGTAGAACTGGAGTTCGGATTACACGCTTTAGCCCATAATTTAAGAAAGAAGGTTGCATGATGATGACAACTTTTTCTTTTCCAAAGAATGCCGGAATTTAATGAATATAAAAATCCGCCTCACTTGGTGGTTGTGAGACGGATTCT